>JAFZOL010000049.1 GCA_017550625.1 Clostridia bacterium
GGTGATCTCTTCGGCCCAGACGTGTTCGCCGGTGGCGGGGATCTCTTCGGGCTCGGTCTCTTCGCCGCACACGGTGCACACGTAGTGGCCGCTGCCGGCCTCGCCGCAGGTGGGTTCCTGATCAACGGTGATCTCTTCGGCCCAGACGTGTTCACCGGTGGCGGGGATCTCTTCGGCGTCGCTGTCGGCGCCGCACACGGTGCACACGTAATGGCCGCTGCCGGCCTCGCCGCAGGTGGGCTCCTGATCAACGGTGATCTCTTCGGCCCAGACGTGTTCGCCGGTGGCGGGGATCTCTTCGGGGTCGCTGTCGGCGCCGCACACGGTGCACACGTAGTGGCCGCTGCCGGGCTCGCCGCAGGTGGCCTCCTGATCGTGGAACAGCTCTTCGCCCCAGGTGTGCTCGCCGGTGGGATTGATATCAACTCTGTCGCTGTCCGCGTTGCAGACCGTGCACCGGTAAAAGCCATAGCCGTACTCGCCGCAGGTGGGCGCCTCGACCACGATCAGCTCGGTGCCCCAGGTGTGGTTGCCGGTGGGATCGATATAAACTCTGTCGCCCTCGGCGCCGCACACGGTGCACACGTAATGGCCGTAGCCGTAATTGCCGCAGGTGGGCGCCTGATCCACGGCCAGATCGTTGCCCCAGGTGTGGTTGCCGGTGGGCTGGATCTCAACGGGGTCGCTGGGTGCGCCGCAGTCTAAGCACACGTAGTGGCCGTAGCCGGCCTCGCCGCAGGTGGGCTCCTGATCGACGATCAGTTCGGGGCCCCAGGGGTGGTTGCCGTTGGCCGGGATCTCAAAGGTGTCGCTCTTGGCGCCGCACACGGTGCAGACGTAGCGTCCGAGGCCGGGCTCGCTGCAGGTGGGCGAGGTTATCGTTTCCACCTCGCCGCCCCAGGTGTGTTCGCCGGTGGCGGGGATCTCAACGGGATCGCTCGGGTCGCCGCAGATCGTGCACACGTAGTGGCCGCTGCCGGCCTCGCCGCAGGTGGGCTCGGTGTCGACGATCAGCTCGTCGCCCCAGACGTGCTGGCAGGGCTGGTCGGGACCGCTGTTGGCCCAGGTGAACTCGATATACTGAAGATAGATCGCGCCGTTCTTCGAACGCACGCCGACGTACTCATAGTCGTCGGTGATATTGAGAGTCAACACGGACTCGTAGTCGGCTTCGAACATGATGGAACCGATCAGAGTACCTTTGGCACTGTTGTCGTAGAGGTCCGACGCCGCCGTATATGCGGTGTTTTTGCCGTAGACCTGAAGTTCTCTCTGTCCGCTGTACTTAGCTTCTGTTTTTTCGTGCCAGACGATCGTCACGCTCGTGATCTTGCCGCCGGACGTGGTGGAAACGATGCCGGAATTGTTTTTGGCGCGCATCTGGATCGAACCGCCGTCCGCGGCAGTATTGCCCGCGTAAACGGCGCCGGAATCGCCTTCAACGTCAGTAGAATCTGCATAACTGGTGCCGGACGCGGCGAAATTCTCGCTCGTCAGATGGTCCGTCACGTTTGTCGCCCAGGCGACGGCCTCAAGCGTCAGCGTGCCGCAGACGGAGAAGACCATCAAAAGGCTTAGCAGGATGCTGAGGGGTTTTTTGATCATACGTTTCATAAACGTGCCTCCTTTTATCGCGCCGGTTGCCGCGGGCGCACGCGGTAGTCACCTATATTATACATTCCCGCGCGCGGGATTGCAATAGAAAACGCGCCCGATCCGATAAAATCAGGCGCGTTTTTTTATCAATATGAAAATCCGGAATACACAACGGTGTTTTCGAGCTTTATGCTCTTGTTGTCGAGCGAGAAGAGCACGATCTTCATGTGCCCGAGCAGGATCTCGGCGTCGCAATGGTGCCTGAGTGAAACGAGCCTGCCGTCGGGTGTGAGCTCGGCTGTGATCGTGTAATTCGTGTACAAGATCCGGATACCGCTGAACTCCTTGATCTGCGGCACGCTGCCGAGCGCCGCCTCCACGTCCTCGCGGAACATCACGCTGCCCACGGCCTCGAGGTGACGGGGGGTCGCTTTGTCGGGCGTGTCCTCGTCCGCCATCAAGATCGTGATCCGGTAATTGCCGCCGGATTCTTCCAGCGTCGCCGAAACGACGGCGCTGTCGTCCGCGAGGCCCCAGCCGAGCATGTTTTCGCCGCTCGACGGCGTCCCCTTCACCCCGGCAACGTGCTCGGCGGTGGTTTCGTCCTTGGCGAAGCTGCCGATGCTGTCGCGGATCATGCCGTCCACCGTGGCGTTGCCGGTCATGTTCACGTCGCTGATCTTCTGGTGTTCCACCTTGTCGTACGAGGCGGAGCAGTTAAACCTGACGTCGTTCACGGCGGCGGCGAAAAACGACACGATTGCGGCCTTCGTCGCGGGCACGGCAGGCGCGGGCGGCTCGGTGACGGTCGGCGGCGCTTCGGTCGTCGGCACGGTCGGGGCAGGGGAGGTCGGCGCGGCCGGCGTTTCGACCGTCGTCTCCCCGCCGGGCGCGGGCACAGTCGGCGTTCCGGCAGTCGTCTCCCCGCCGGGCACGGATGCGGTCACAGTCGGATCCGTATAGGGAACCTCCGCGGGCAGCGTCGTTTCGGCGGTCACGGGCGCGTTTTCCGTCGCGCCGGTTTCTTTCTCCTGTTTCGCGCCCGTTCTGGCGCACGAAGACGCGCAAAACAGCATCAGCGCCGCCGCGGCGACACACATCGCCCGCCGTGCCGTCCCCTTGGCGGCTTTTTGATCGGTACGCTTATTCAGGTTCGTTTGCGTCACGTTCTTTTTCTCCCTTCCGGCAAAGGGAGCCGAACACGCCCCGCCGTTTGGTATTGTGTCTCCATTGAACCATGTTTCGCTTCTTTTGTCAAGTCCCGTCACACAGGGCGGGGCAAGTTCTCTTTGAAAGGGTATTGAAATCCCTTTTATCATTTGATATAATGAATCTCAGTGCGAAAGGAGACGTGATGCATTATGAAACTCGGCATCGTGGGGCTGCCGAACGTCGGCAAGTCCACCCTGTTCAACGCGCTCACCAACGCGGGGGCGCAGGCGGCGAACTACGCCTTCTGCACCATCGAGCCCAACGTCGGCGTGGTGGCGGTGCCCGACAAGCGCCTCGACGCCCTCGCGGCGCTTTACCATCCCGACAAGATCACCCCCGCCTCGATCGAATTCGTGGATATTGCGGGCCTCGTGAAGGGCGCGAGCAAGGGCGAGGGCCTCGGCAACAAGTTTTTGTCGCACATCCGCGAGGTGGACGCGATCGTCCACGTGGTGCGGTGCTTTGAGGACGACGACATCGTGCACGTGGACGGATCCATCGACCCGGTGCGCGACATCGAGACCATCAACTACGAGCTCATCTTATCCGACCTCGACGTGCTGCAGCGGCGCATCGACCGCGACCTGAAGGCCATGAAGGGCGATAAGTCCCTCGGCGCGGACATCGGCTTTTTCAACCGCGTGAAGGCGGCTCTCAACGACGGGACCTCCGCCCGCGCGGTGGAGATGACCGACGACGAGCGCGAGACGCTTTCGGGCGTGGCGCTGCTGTCGTCCAAGCCCGTGATCTACGCCTGCAACATGAGCGAGGGCGACTTCGCCGCGGGCGTGGAGACGAACGAAAACTATCAGAAGGTCGTGGCGTGGGCCGAGCGCGAGGGCAGCGCCGTGCTGCCCATCTGCGCCGAGCTCGAGGCGCAGATCGCCGAGCTGCCGCAGGACGAGAAAGAGATGTTTTTATCCGAGCTCGGCGTCACGTCGTCGGGCCTCGACAAGCTCGTGGAGAAGAGCTACGATCTGTTGGGACTCATGTCGTTCCTCACCGCGGGCAAGCCCGAGGTGCGCGCGTGGACCATCAAAAAGGGCACCAAGGCGCCGCAGGCCGCGGGCAAGATCCACTCCGATTTCGAGCGCGGCTTCATCCGCGCCGAGGTCATCTCGTTCGACGAGCTGATGAAAAACGGCAGCATGGCCGCCGCGAAAGAAAAAGGGCTCGTGAGAAGCGAAGGGAAGGAGTACGTGATGCAGGACGGCGACGTGGTGCTGTTCCGCTTCAACGTATAATTTCGGCATGGACGCAAACGATAAACTGACGGGCGTCGGGGTGTCGAGACCCCTCGACGCCGAAGCGGAAGCCGAGATCACCCTCGTCCTCGCGCCGGACTTCACGGTGCAAAGCGCCGCGTTCCGCGTGTCGGGCGGCGGCCGCCTTGCCGACTGCGCCGAAGCGCTGTGCGGTCAGCTTGAGGGGCACGACGTCAGAGATCTCTTTCAGATGACCAACAACGTGATCTATTACAACGTCGAGCCGGACCTTACGCGCGCCGACCTGTGGCAGGCGAGCGTATGCGTGCTGGCCGCCAAACGCGCCGCCGCCGACGTCTGCCGCAAAAACGGCCTCAAGTTCGAAACCGAGTGCGATTGCGTTTAAGAGCCGCCGGAGGCGGCGGGCAAGCGCGCTGCGCGCGCGGGTGCACGGTCCACGGGTGCACGGGAGCGCGGCGATGCCGCGCAGCACCGTTCACACCCCGTCACGAATCATCCCGCATCATTTTGTATTTTGTATTTTGTATTTTTCATTCTTCCCCTGGCCCCTGGCCCCTGGCCTCTGGCCCCTGGCCTCTGGCCCCCGGCCCCTCAATTTTGTATTTTGCATTTTGCATCAATAAAGGAGGATCCCCCCTATGAAAGCACCCTTCTCCCCGTATCTTGCGGGGATCAAACCCGGGCTCCGGGCGCTGCTCGGCGCCCTGCAGCCCCATTTCGAGTACCTGAGCCTGTTGGCGACGGACTCCAAGGGCCTTGCGGTGCGCGTGTCGCGCCACGCGAAGAGCGTCGCGAGCTCCACGATGACCACCGAGCGCGGCGTGGTGGTGCGCGCCGCGAAAAACGGGCTTTACAGCGAATACGCGTTCAACCGCTTCGACCCCGAAAAGGCCGACGAAAAGGCCGACGAGATCTTAGCGGCGCTGAACGCCCAGTTCGCCCTGCTCGAGGCGACCGGCACCGCCGTGTACGACACCCCGCTGCTGCCGGACGAACCCGAAACCCTGTTCGTGGAAAAAGAGACCGCCGAGATGCCCGAAGAGACGGACGTGAAGGCCCTCGTCGAAAAGATGGTGGCCCTGCAGGAGGCGGCGCTCGCAAAGGACGAGCGCATCATCGAGTGCATGGTCAACGCCCAGTCCACCCATATCTCGAAGCTCTTTCTCACGAAGAACCGCGATCTGTCGCAGAGCTACGTCTATTCCGAGGGCGTGATCGTGCCCTTCGCCACCGACGGCGAAAAGACCGTGAACGGCTATCAGGGCGTGGCGGATATCCGCGGCCCCGAGATCTTCGACACGCTCGGCGACCGCCTCGACAAGGCCGTTTCCACCGCCGTGGAGCTGTTGTCCGCGGGGCGCATCGAGCCCGGCGAATACGACGTCATCTCGTCGCCCGAGGTGTCGGGCCTCATCGCGCACGAGGCCTTCGGCCACGGCGTGGAGATGGATATGTTCGTCAAGGACCGCGCGCTCGGCAAGGACTATATCGGCAAGCGCGTCGGCAGCGATTACGTGACGATGCACGAGGGCGCGCTCTGCGCCGAAAACGTGGCGAGCTACGCGTTCGACGACGAGGGGACGCTCGCCGGCGACGTGACCGAGATCGACAAGGGCATTCTGAAAACCGGCGTGTGCGACGCCCTGTCGGCGCTCCGGCTCGGCACCGTGCCCACCGGCAACGGCAAGCGCGAGAACTTCGAGCACAAGGCCTATACCCGCATGACGAACACCGTGTTCGACTCGGGCGAGAGCACGCTTGACGAGATGATCGCCTCGATCGACTACGGCTACCTGCTCGAGGGCATGGAGAGCGGCATGGAGGACCCGAAGCACTGGGGCATCCAGTGCATCCTGAAGCTCGGCCGCGAGATCAAAGACGGCAAGCTCACGGGCAAGATCGTGGCGCCCATCATTATGACCGGCTACGTGCCGGAGCTGCTCGGCAGCATTTCGATGCTGTCGTCCGACCGCGAGGTCTTCGGCAACGGCGGCTGCGGCAAGGGCCACAAGGAGTGGGTCAAAGTTTCCGACGGCGGCCCCTATATGAAAATGAAAGCGAGGCTGGGCTGATGACTGAAAAACTGATCGCTCTGTTAAAGGCTTCGGGCGTGCACGCGTGGGAAGTGACCGACGTTGTGACGGACGCCTGGGAGTTCTATTTCATCCGGCATAAGCTGGACCAGAACCGCGCCGTATCGGTGCGCCACGTTTTCGTCAACGTGTTCGAGACCACCGACGGCTGCAAGACGCTGGGCTCCGCCTCCGCCGAGGTGCCGCTCGGCGCGACCGAGGACGAGATGAAAAAGCTGATAAGCGACCTCTCGTACCGCGCCACCCTCGTCAAAAACGCCTATTACCCCCTGAACCCCGCCGTGGCCGACGAAGGCGAAAACGTGAAGATCGACGTGCCCGCCATCGCCAAGGCCTATATCGGCGCGCTCAGGTCCCTGCCCGAGACCGCCACCGAGGATATCAACAGCTACGAGATCTTCGTGCGCGCCAAGAGCCGCCGCTTTATCAATTCCAACGGCGTGGACGTGCGCGAAACGTATCCGTCGTCGATGGCCGAGGTCATCGTGAACGCGCGCAGGGACGGCCACGAGATCGAATTATACCGCAGTTTTACCTCGGGCGAATGCGACGAGGCCGTGCTCAAAGAGGACCTTGTTGCCGCCATGCGGCAGGGCCGCGACCGCCTCGCCGCCGAAAAGACCCCCGCCCTCGGCAAGGTGGCGGTGGTGTTCTCGTCCGACGACGCGTGCGAGATCTACGATTATTTCTCCACGCGCCTCGACCCCGCCATGCTGTTCCGTCATTTTTCGGATTATAAGATCGGCGAGCCCATCAGCGACGCGCTCGCGGGCGACAAAGTGACCGTGCGCACCGTGAAAACCCTGCCCGGCTCTTCCGAAAACTTCAGTTACGACCGCGAGGGCGCGCCCATCCGCGACGAAACGCTGATGGAAAACGGCGTGCCGCGCTTTTTCACCGGCGGGCGCATGTTCTCTTGCCTCATGGGCCTCGAAAACACCTTCATCCCCACGAACGTGGTGTTCGGGGGCGGCACGAAGACCGAGGAGGAGATCCGCCGCGGCGCCTATCTCGAGGCCGTGGAGTTCTCGGACTTCCAGGTGGACCCCGTCACGGGCGACGTGTTCGGGGAACTGAGACTCGGCTATTACCACGACGGGCAGGGGCACGTCACCCCCGTGTCCGGCGGCTCGGTGTCCGGCGATATGGGCGAGTTCCTCAAGACCATGACCATGTCGAAGGAAACGAAACGCAACGACAACATTGTGTACCCGAAGCTCACGCGCCTCGAGGACGTGACCTTCGCGGGCTGAGCGAAACAAAAAAAGAAAGCTGAAAGCGGCCAACCGCTTCCAGCTTTTTTGTTATATATCCATATTCCCGTGCACCCATGCACCCGTGCACCCGTGCACCCATGCACCCGTGCACCCGTGCACCCGTGCACCCATGCACCCATGCACCCGTGCACCCGCGCCGCCGAGCGGCGCCTTTTTCAGACCAACGCCGTGCACAGCGTGATGAGCCACATGAAGCGCGAGATGATCCAGTCGAGCGGGTCGCGGTAATCGGGGCGCAGCTCGCCCTTCACGTCGGCAAACACGTGCGCCGGCACGCGGGCGGTCATTTTGTTTGTCTTTTCAATGCCGAGCGCATAGAGCGTGATCGCCGCCACGTCGCGGTCGCGCGTGTCGGCGTCCATCGTGCCGCCCGGGACCGTGGTCTTGCCGACGACCGCCACGGTGGTGTTGGTCTCGCGCATCGAGAACCTGCCGTGGCCGCCCTCTTTTTTGTGGCCGTGGTCGGCGCACACGATGAACAGGCCGTCTTCCATCAGGCCGTTGCGCTCGACGGCGTCGTAAATGCGGCCCACGTATCCGTCGGCGGTATGGATCGCGTCAAAATACTCCTGCGAGGCGCTGCCGTGGGCGTGGCCGGCGGCGTCCACGCCGTCGAGCTGCACGAAGAACACGGCGGGGGCGTTGCCCGCGTCGAAATAGTCGCAGATCGCGTCGGTCAGCTTTTCGTCGTTCGTGATATTCACCTTCGTCACGCCGATGTCGTTTTCGATGATGCCGAAGTTGACGTTGTTCCAGTTGACGAACGAGGCAAGCTCCGCGTCCGGAAAGGCCTTGCGCGCCAGCGCGAACACGGAGGGATAGGCGGTGTCGGACGACCGCTCGTTTTCGCCGGAGTTGCCGTTATGGATGAGGTGCTTGAAATATGAAACGCCGGTCAGGATGGAGCCCCAGTTCGGGCCGCTGTCGGTGGGCACCTCGGTGCGGGCGGTGTAGTCCACCGCGCCGTTTGCGAAGATGCGGTCGAATTCGGGGGTGTCGGCGTCCTTGATGAAACGCCCGGCGCCGTCCACGCCGATGATGAACACGTGCTTATACGCGCCGAAGGAGCTTTGCTCCGTGCCGGGGCCCCCGGCGAACGCGGGCGCGGCGCACGCGAAAACGAGCAGGATCGTAATGAGAACGGAAATGAGTTTCTTCATGGTCGGCACTCCTTTTCTCCGGCGAAGGGCCGGTCTGCTCTTATTATAGCAGACGCGCGGAAAAAAACAAGCCCCTTGCGCAAAAACCGAGCCGCCCTGCAGATCAGGGCGGCCCGGCTTTTCTCTTCCCAAACTTACTTCGGGAGTGCTTCCCGGAAGGTCCGTTTTCAGTATACGGCCTTCCCCTTAAAACATGCTGAAAGTCAGCGCGCGGAAACGAGGATCTCCCGCACCGACAGCGGCTCGTCTTCCCACTCGCGTTTTTCGGTCAGCGTCACGCGGTAGGCGCCCGGGGTTTTCGTCGAGAACATGAAGAGGAAATACCGCGATTCGCCCACCGTGCCCGGCAGGGCGAGGTCGAGTTCGATCTGCTCCACGCCGAGGTCTTCCGAGTCTGATTCCGCCGTCAGCCGGTAGCCGCCGTCGGTGTGCTCCTCCACGGCGCCGACGAGCGTCCTGCCTGAGGTCAGCACCGGCACCCTGACGCGCATAGCCTCCCGTTCAAGCCCAACTGCCGCGCGCAGGATGAGCCTCGCGTCGGCGGAAGTCACGTCCCCGTCGCCGTCCGCGTCGCAGGTCAGGGGATAGGGCGTCGCCGTCGGCAGGCCCACGGCGGCGCGCAGGGCCTCTCTGGCGTCCGCGGCGGTGATCAGGCCGTCGCCGTCCGGGTCCCCGGCAAGGGGCTTCATCGCGCCGAGCGAAGCGGCTTCGAGCAGGGGCTTGACCTCAAAGGTCGGGGCGGCCACGCCGTCGTAAATGTACCCGCCCGCGTACAGGGCGTCGAGCCCCGCTTTCACCGCGTCGAAGTCGGCGGGGTCGGCGGGCCAGAGCACGAACACCGCGAGATCCCCGCGCACGGCGATGAACGTGGCGCGGTAGAAGGCGAAGTCGGGCGTGCCGGCGCTTATCAGGGCGTCGCTTTTGTCGACCGGCACCCAGACCTTCGCGAGCAGATTGCCGTAGGCGTAGATATCGGTGCCCTCGTAGTCGATCACGCGCGCCTCGAACAGGGCGTCGGCGAGGGGATGGCCGTCGCCGAGCATGTGCCGCCCGGTTTTGCCCGTGAGCGCGTCGGCGAGGGCCTCGGCGGTTTCACGCGTGGGGTCGGCGGGCACAAGGACCCAGCGGGCGGTATACGCGCCCCCGCCCGTTTCGTCGTAGACTTCGCGGCAGCCGAAGGTCTCGCGCACGCGGATCACGGTCTCAACGCCGAGCTCCCCGAAGTCCTCGGGCTTCATGCCAGCCTCCGTCGCTTCGGGCGAAAGCTCCGTGATCGCCCCGATCAGGCGCAGCTCCACGGCTGAGTGGGGCGTCGTATCCTTCGGGAGTGCCGTCGCCGGAAAAACGGCGAATAGCGAGAGCACGGCGGCGAGCGCGAGGGCGCAGCATCGTTTGACGTTCATCTTCTCTTCCTCCTTTTCATTTCTTTTCTCTTCCTTTACCAAACGTGTTCCGCCGGTTCCAGCCCCACGGCCACGCGCAGGGCGTGGCGGGCGTCGCCGGCGTCGATTCCTCCCCTGCGGTCACAGTCCGCCACCCACGCGGAATAGGCGAAGCGCGGTTCCTCGAGCCCCACGGCGAAGCGCAGGATGAGCCTTGCGTCGGCTGCGGTCACCTCGCCGTCGCAGTCCGCGTCGCCGACGAGGAATTCGTCCAGAAACATCACGCCGTTTTTCTCGGCGTAGCGCACGCCGGGCTGCGTTTTGAGCTGCGCGATCAGCGCTTCGGCCTCCGCCTCACAGGGATTCACCAGACAGAACTCGGCGATCAGCGTGTCGCCGCCGCGGAACAGGATCTTCGCCTCATTCACCGCCTCGCCGCCGAGCGATAAAAGGTCCGGCTCGTCGCCGAGCACCTTCGGGTCCAGCCCCGCCAGCACGGCGTAGCTCTCCCTGAGCTTTTCGAGCATCTTCGTCTCTTCCGTCAGCTCCCCGCCCGTCACGGCGTCGGCAGCGATCGCGCGGGCGAGGGCTTGTTCCGCCGCCTCGCGCGACCCGTCGACGAGGCGCACGAACACCGCGTCGTGAAAGCGCGACGTGTTCTCGGCGAACGCCGGGAGCACTTCCGCCACCTCGTCCGCCGAAAGCCCAAGCTCGGCGGGGCTGACGGGCGTGGAGCCGTCGGTCAGCTTCATCACCAGAAGCTCGAGGACGTAGGTCTCGGCGTCCGGCGCGGCAAAAACGGGCGTCACGGCTATGAGCAGCAGGGCTGCCAATACGACCGAAATGAGTTTTTTCATCTCTCTTCCTCCCTTTCTTTAACAGACGTGTTCTTCCCGTTCCAGCCCCACGGCCACGCGCAGGGCGTGGCGGGCGTCGCCGGCGTCCCAGCGCCCGTTGTTGTCCCGATCCGCCACCCACGCCGCGTAGCGGGTGAGAGGCGTTTCGAGTCCCACGGCGAAGCGCAGGATGAGCCGCGCGTCGCCGGCGGTCACTTTGCCGTCGCCGTCGGCATCGCACACGAGAAAATTGTCCATATAAAACGCTTCTTCTATATAGGCGACGCGCACGAAGGGCTTTTCTTTCAATTCGCGGATCAGGGCGACGGCGTTTTCACGCGTGGGGTCTTTCAGATAAAGCCGCACCGGCGTCAGGCCCGCGATCAGCTCCTGTCCGCTGTCAGCGGGGGCGTCCGCCAGCGCCAGCGCCACGGCCTCGCCGAAGTCGCCGGGCGTCGGCGAACCGGTAAGGAACCCGTTTTGCGTATACGCGATCACGCAGTATCCGGCGTCGAGCTCCTGCTTTGCGTCGAACGCCGAGACCACCCGCGCCCGGTATACGCCCGGCGCGGACCGGGCGCGCGCGGCCGCTTCGAGCGCGGACGGCAGGGAGTCGTCATTCAAAAACACGGTGCAGTCGTCGTAATACCGGGACGAGAGATAGGCCTCCGTCGGCAGTATGCGCGCGACCTCGTCGTCCGCCAGCCCCAGATACGCGGGGGCGTAGGCGCCGTTGGGCGCCGCTTCGGCCGCCGCGCGGAGATACGCCGCTTCTTCTTCCGGGCTGTCGAAAACGGGCTCAAGCAGGGGCTCCCTGCTGAAGCCGAGGTCGTCCGACGCGTACGGAAACGCGCTGTCGATCGGTTTATAAAGCCCCACGCGCAGCGCAAACGAGCCCGTCGCGTCGTCTTCCTCCGGCGAAAGGCTCACCACCGACACAACTTGCGGCACCAGCCCCGGCAGCATATCCCCATAGGCCGTCGAGATCAGGCTGAGGTCGAAATCCGGCGTGAACGAGACCTGCGCCGTGCCCGCCGCGGCCTGCCGCACGTGCCCAACCGCTTTCAACCGGGCGTACAGCTCCACCGCGCTCTCACGCGCCGCGGGGTCCTCCGGATACAAAAGCAGCTCCGCCGCCCAGCCGCCCCTGAGCGTTTCGAGCAGGGCGGCGTTTTCGGCATACGCCGCCGCGTTTTCTTCATCCACGGGGGATAGCTTTCCCCCGTCGGCGAGCGCCATCCAGTCTTCCAGCAGGGTGATCTCGTCGGCGAAGGCCACGCTTGCGGGTGCGAGGACCCGCACGGCGGCGACCCCCTCCCCGAGATCTGCGGGCGCGTAGGCCTCCTTCAGCGAGTCCGGGGCGGAGGCTTCGGAGATGCGCATCAGCACCGCCCACCTTCGCTGCCCGAGCACGAGGCCGCCGCGTTCGACTTCAAAATCGTAACGGATCGCAGCCCGTGCCGGAAAAGCGCCGGCGAGCAGCAGGGCTGCCAATACGATCGAAATGAGTTTTTTCATCTCTCTTCCTCCTTTCGTTCCCATCATAGCACGAAAAATCCGGTTTGTCAACAATATATTTCCTGCAAAAGTATTTACATCAAAAGTAATCTGTGCTATACTGGGTCCATGAGCCAGAATATCGACAACTTCAAAAGGGGCACCGCCGAGCTGCTGGTGCTGCATCTATTGCAAAAAGAGGATCTTTACGGCTACCAGATCACCCACGCCTTCGAAGAGAAGAGCGGCGGGGTGTATACGGTGCTCGAGGGGTCCTTATATCCGATATTATATAAGCTGACCGAGGCGGGGTATATCTCCGATTACGTGGTGCCCGCGGGCAAAAAGCGCACGCGCCGCTATTATCATCTTGAAGAGCGCGGGCGGGAATACTACCGCGAGATCTTAGGCGAATACCGCGCCGTGTCGAACGCCATCGAGTGTATTTTGGAGGGGGAGAGCGTATGACCGAAAACGAAAAGGCGCTCAGGCGTTATCAGAAACAGGTCCGCCGTCTGCTGCTGGTGAAAACGCCCGCCTCGAAGCAGTTTTTATCTGACCTCGAGGGCCAGATCGCCGATTTCACCGGGGCCTCGGGCGAAAGCGGCCTTGAAAGCATCGTCTCGCGCTTCGGCACGCCCGAAGAGGTGGCGTCGTCCTTCTTCGCCTCCACCGATATTTCGGCGATCCGCAAAAAGCTCACCGTCCGGCGCGCCGTCGTCTGCGCGCTGCTCGCGGCGCTCGTTATCTGGGGCGCGGCGGTGGCGGCTCTCTATATCGAGGCGAAAAACGACTACGCGGGCTCTTTCGAGACCGAAGAGATCGTGGCGGACGCGGAGGGTGCTTTATGAAAAAGCTTCTGAGCCTGCTCCTGAGCCTCGCGCTCCTGCTCTGCTGCGCCGTCCCCGCGTTCGCGGAGGAGGACGAAGCCCCCGTGCCGGTCGAGACCGAGGTGACCGTCGCCGAAACGGCGGCCGGGGCGCTGGGCGTCGAAAACCCGACCTACGCCGTCGTCATCGAGCGCGTCTGCGCGCTCTTCGGGCTCGAGCTGCCCGAGATCGGCATGCTGCTCAGCGCGGAGCAACCTCCCGCGGAGCTCGCCGAAGAGCTGTTCCGGCTGCTGTTCGGCGGCAACGGCGCTTCGCAGGGGAATCCCATCTCCCCGGATTCTCACGAGGCCGAAACGGTCGCCGACGGCAAGGCCTATTCGGTGGAAAAGCGCGTATCCTACTATGATAAGAACGGCAGCAAAGAGTATACGCTGATTTTGAAGGCGTATTTCGTCAACGTCGCGGGCGCGCCGACGTGCATCCGCGCCGAGGCGGACTATACGGTCGAAAACCCCGGGCGGTGGCAGATCGAGCCCGCCGAGCCCGTGATCGGGCAGGGGAGCGCCGCGTGCGCGTTCACGGTCACGCGCCTCTTCACGGGCGTTCCCGTGAAGACCGATACGGTCACCCTCAAGGCCGGGGGCAAACCGACCGACACGCCCCTGACCGGGTACGTGGGCGGCGACCTCGATTACGACGGCAAAATCACCGCCGCCGACGCGCGCAAGGCCCTTCGCATCGCCGTGGAGCTCGAGCCCGCCGACGCGGACCTCAGAAAGCGCGCCGACGTGGACTGCGACGGCAAAATCACCGCGGCGGACGCGAGACACATCCTGCGCGCGGCGGTGCTGTAAGCCGCGTTTCACGCGGCGGGTGCACGGGTGCACGCCCCACGGGTGCACGGGGACGAGGATTCGCCGCCGCCTGTGGAAGACGCCCCCGCAGTGCGGGGGAGATGTCGGCGAAGCCGACAGAGGGGGACGGCCCGGTTAGGGATGAAGGCGAACCGCAGTCTGGAGAAAACAACGAGCGTGCCGAGCGCTCCAAGCGAAGGCAGGCGACTATGTTTTCGACTGGGAAAGGCGGCATAGCCGCGCAGTTATGAATGAAAAATACAAAATACAAAATACAAAATTATATAACTGGGAACCGGGGGTTTAACAAAGCCTCCGGTTTTTTGTCGCCCGTAGCACGGCACCTCAGTGCCGTTCCCGGAACATCATTCTTTTTTAATGGCAGCCGATTGGAAGCGGCTTCCGGCTGTCGCGGAAAGCGGTTCGCAAATTCTGAACGGGCTCAAATTTCCGTCGAAACGAACGGCACTGAGGTGCCGTGCTACGGACTGGCGTGTATGCCGCCCGCACATCACGAAAGCCGCAAATCCATTCGCGCAGCGGCAGAGACCCGCCGCGCTGCTATTTAAAACTCCCGTGCACCCGTGTACCCGTGGACCGTGCACCCGCGCGGCCGCGCCGCGCCCCTGGCCCCTAATTTTGCATTTTGTATTCTCCCCATGCGCGGTTTCCCGCGAATTTTAACTTCGCTTAAACTCCACCCTTTATACTTCGTATCAGAGAACGAAAAAGGGCCCGGTTCCCGGGCAGGCAGAAAGGAACGAAACGCATGAAACAGGCGAAACGCAGATTCATCCGCACCGCGCTCTTGGCGGTCGGGGCGCTGCTCGCGGTGCTGCTCGCGGCGATCAACGTGACGGGCTTCACGATGGCGGCGAACGACGCCGACCGCGTGCTCGAGCGCCTGAGCGGCAACCACGGAATCTTCGGCAGAGAAGAGGACGCCCGCGGGCGCTTCTCACCCGAAAAGGAGGGCATGGGCCCGATGGGCCCCGGTTCGCCCGAGACCGAAAAGAGCGTGCGCTATTTCACCGTGGCGTTTGACACCGACGGCAAGGCCGAGACCGTGGCGTTCGAGATGACCGCCGTGACCGAATCGGACGCGCAAACCTGGGCGCGCAGTTTGCTTTCGGGGGATCACGGCTGGACCAAGGGCACCTACCGCTACCGCGTTTACCGCTTCGCGGACCGCACCTACGTCACGGTCATCGACCAGGGCCGCGAACTGACGCTCGCCTACCGCATCCTCACGATCTCGGCGATCGGTTTTCTGGCGGCCATGCTCCTGAGCTTTTTGGTGCTGCGCCTCGCCGCCGATAAATTCCTCGGCCCCGTGGAGGACGCCGACCGCAAGCAGAAGCAGTTCATCGCCCGGGCGAAGCGGGACCTCAAGGAGCCTGTGGATGCCATTGCCGCCTCGAACGGCAACCTCGAGCGGGCGCTCGGCGAAAACGAAGATACCAAAAACATCGCCCGTCAGGTCAAAAAACTCGGCACGCTCGCGGGCAGGCTCGGCGCGCTGACCCTGTTCGACGAAGAGGACCTGACGCGGAGCGAGACCGACCTCAGCGCCCTGGTGCTGAAAAACGCAGACCGCGCGCGGGAGAAATACGCCGCCCGGCCCGTCGCGTTCGAAACCGACGTCCCCGCCGGGATCGTGCTGAACGCCGACGAAGCCGTGCTCGACAAGGCGCTGTGGGAGCTTGCCGACAACACCCTCAAATTCGCGGTGAGCCGGGCAAAGATCGGCCTGCAGGCGTCCGAAGGGCGCGTGACGGTCGTATGTGAAAACGACACCACATTGAAACCGGGCTCCTACGAAGCCGCCTTCGACCGCTTCGTGCGCCTATCTAACGCCGACGCCCTGCCGGGCGTGGGGCTGGGGCTGCCGCTCGTGCGCGACGCCGCAGCCGCCCATAACGGCCGCGTGAAGGCCGAGGTCAAAGACGGGCTTTTCACCGTCACTCTGACACTGTAACAAAAAACCGACGAGGAAAGGAGGCGGTCCCATGGCGGAGCCCATCGTCGTGATGAAGCGCTACGAACTCAAATATCTGCTCTCGCCCGAACAGCGCGAATTCCTTTTGGAACGCCTCGAGGGGCACATGCGGCCGGACCGATACGGCAGGACCTCCATCGCCTCGCTCTATTACGACACCCCCGATTTCAGGCTCGTGCGCGCCTCGGTCGAGAAACCCGAATTCAAAGAAAAGGTACGCCTGAGGAGCTACGGCCTCGCCACCGACGAGAGCCCCGTGTTCCTCGAGCTCAAGCGCAAGGCCTACGGTATCGTGTATAAACGCCGCGTGCCGACCACGGTGCCGCTCGTGAAAACCTTTTTCAGCGGCGACGGCGACATCTGCGCCGGCGGCCAGATCAACAGCGAGATCCGGTATTTCCGCGATTACTACGAAAACCTCGCCCCGCGCTGCCTCATCGTCTACGACCGCACGGCTTATTTCGAGCCCGGCGGCGACCTGAGGCTCACGATCGACGAAGCGCCGCGCTTCCGTTTCACGGATCTGAACCTCACGACCTCGATGGACGGCACGCTGCTGCTGCCCTCCGGGTATTCGATCCTCGAATTAAAGGTGCAGGACGCGATGCCCCTGTGGCTCACTTCGATCCTCTCAGAGGGAAAGATCTATAAAACGAGCTTCTCGAAATACGGCTCCGCGTATCAGACCCTCGCCGCCGCGGGCGCAAAGACCGCCCCCGCGCCGAGGCGCGAAAAAGCCGAAACCCCCGTCAACCCCCGTCTTTATCTCAGAAAGGAAGGTTCCCATGTTTGATTCCGTATTCACCACCTCCTCCGTCACCGTGACGCAGTTTTTCACCATGGCGGGCGCCGCCCTCGTTTCGGGCGTCGTCTACGCCTGGATCATGAGCTTCCGCGTGCGCTCCACCAAGCGCTTCTTCCTCGTGAACGCGGTGCTGCCGTTCGTGATCGCCACGGTCATCACGTTCGTGGCCGGCAACATCGGCGCGGGCGTGGCCTTCGGCGGCGCGTTCGCCCTCATCCGCTTCCGTTCGGCGCAGGGCACAGCCGACGAGCTCGCCTCGATCCTCATCGCCATGTGCGGCGGCGTGGCCTTCGGCATGGGCTATCTCGGCTACGGCGCGATCATCCTGATCGGCATGGCGGCCCTGTATTTCGGCATCTCGCTCCTGCCGATCTTCGAGCACAGGGGCATGGGCGAAGAAAAGCTATTGAAGGTCACGATCCCCGAATCGCTCGACTACACCGGCGTGTTCGACGACACCTTCTCGCATTTCCTTAAAAGCTATGAGAGCGTGGGCGTGAAGACCACGGGCATGGGCTCGATGTTCCGCCTCTCGTTCAAGATCCGCATGAAGGACCCGCGCGAGGAAAAGGCCTTCATCGACGAGCTGCGCACCAAAAACGGCAACCTCGAGATCGCCGTCCTGCCCTACGTGGAGGCGGTCAAAGAGCTGTAAGCGGAGAGGACGCTCCGCAATGATCCGCACGCAGGCGGTATGAAAGGACTGAACAAGATGAAAAAGATATTTGCGATCCTCATTTCAATATGTTTGCTCGTGTCGCTCCTCGCGGGCTGCGCGGGCGGCGGCAGCGATAACGGCGGCTCCGTCGACACCGTGACGGTTTCGCCTGTCACCGCGGCGGCGGACACCTTCGCCGACGGCGATTATAAGGACGTTTCATCCGAGACCGCGAACGCCGAGATCACCCTCTCCGGCAGCTCCGGCGAGATCTCCGACACCACGCGCGGCTCCTCCGGGTCCACGGTCACAATTACGTCGAAGGGCACGTACCGCGTGACCGGCAGCGGCGAGAACGTGCAGATCGTGGTGAGCGACTCGACGAAGTCCGGCAACGTGTATCTCGTGCTCGACAACGTGACGATGACGAACGAAAACGCCCCCTGCATCACGGTGGAGGACGCCGACAAGGTGATTTTGCAGATCGTGGGCGAGTGTGCGCTCACTTCGACCGGGGCGGCGGCCGTCGACGCCAAGGACGACCTGACCGTCAACGGCGAGGGGAGCCTCACCGTCACGAGCGACGGCGACGGCATCGAATGCAACAACGACCTGCGCGTCACGGGAGCCAAGCTCACCGTGAACGCCGGCAAGATCGGCCTTTCGGCGGGCGACAGCGTGCGCATCGGCGGCGGCAGCGTTTCGATCGCGGCCGGGCACGACGGCATCCAACTCAGAAACGACACGGGCGACGCCTTCTTCGTGATCACCGACGGCACGCTCGTGATCGACGCGGGCTACGACGGCATTGACGTCGGCACCTCCGGCGCGGCCTTCACCGGCAGCCTGACGCTGGCGGGCGGCAGCGTTTCCATTAAAGCGGGCGGCGGCAGCGCCAATGCCAAGACTTCCACCTCGCAGAAGGGCCTCAAGTGCGACGGCGACGTGAACGTCGGCGACGTTTCGCTCACCGTGGACGCGGCCGACGACGCCGTATCCGGCGCGAACGTGAATATCACCGCGGGCGTAACGGCCCTCTCGTCCTCCGACGACGGCGTGCACGCCGACGGTACCCTCAACATCACGGGCGGGAACCTTACCGTGTCGAAGGCCTACGAGGGGCTCGAGGCCGAGACTGTGAACGTCGCGGGCGGCGAGATCAGCGTGACCGCCTCCGACGACGGCGTGAACGCCGCGGGCGGCTCCGACACAGCCTCGACCGAGGCGGGCCCGTGGGGGAGCGCCTCCACCGGCACGCTCAACGTTTCAGGCGGCAGCCTTTACGTCAACGCGGGCGGCGACGGCCTCGACTCGAACGGCTCGCTTTACGTCACCGGCGGCACCGTGATCGTGGAGGGCCCCGCGGACAACGGCAACGGCGCTCTGGACGTCGGCGACGGCGCGAATTGCGTGTGCTCGGTCACGGGCGGCACGGTGCTGGCCCTCGGGTCGGCAGGCATGGCGGTCAACTTCGGCGCGGGCAGCCAGCCGAGCGCGCTGGTGAGCGTCAGCGGCAGCGCGGGCGACACGATAACGGTCGACGACGGCTCGGGCTTCAGCTTCACCGCGACGAAAGCCTTCTCCACCGCCGTTTACACCTCGCCCTCGCTCGAACAGGGCAAAACCTACACGCTCACGGCCGGCGGCAGCGCCGTCACCCTCGACTTTACGTCCTCGCTGTATTACTCCACCGTGCAGGGCATGGGCGGCAGACGCTTCTGAGTCTCAACGGATAACCCGGGCCCGGTATGTTCCCGACATACCGGGTTTTCTGTCAAAAAAAGACTTTGACTTTTTATATTTCTTTTGCTATAATTAAAAATCCAGCCGGCCGGCGAACGCCGGCGATCCGTTAGGAGAATGCACATGGATAAGATAGACGTCATCAAACGTATGCCCATGGTCCCGCTCAGGGGCCTGGTGCTGTTTCCCGGCATGACGCTGCACTTCGACGTGGGGCGCAAGAGCTCCGCCGCGGCCGTGAAGGCCGCCGCCGACGGCAGAAACGAGCTGTTTCTCGTGCTGCAAAAGGACGCGATGGACGAGGACCCCGCGAAGGACGACGTGTTTGAGATCGGCGTGATCGCCGAGGTCAAGCAGATGCTACGCCTGCACGACCGCAGCGGCACGATCCGCGTGGTGGTGGAGGGCAAGTCGCGCGCGCGGCTGACCACGATATTGCGCACCGACCCGCACCTCACCGCCCAGGTCGAGGCGCTGTCGGAGGATACCTCGCTCCCGCGCGAGATCAAGCGCACGCGGCGCGTGTATGAAACGGCGTGCGTCTACGCGGCGCGCACCGCCTTCGCGCGCTATCTGCAGGTGGCCGAAAAGCTGACCCCCGACGTCGTGAACAGCGTGATGACCGCCGCCGAGGCGGGGCCGCTGGCGGACCTGATCGCGGCGAACCTGCCTTTACAGGTCAACGACCAGCAGGCCGTGCTCGAGACCCTCAACGTCTTCGAGCGCGTGCAGAAGCTCATCATGATCCTCGGCGCGGAGACCGAGATCCTCGAGGAGGAGACGAAGCTCCACGCGAAGGTCGACGAGATGATGGACAAGAACCAGCGCGAGTATTATCTGCGCGAGGAGATGCGCGCCATCAGCGAGGAGCTCGGCGAGGACCCCGACGAGGCCGACAGGCTTTTGAGGGAGATCGAAAAGAGCAAGATGCCCGAGGGGCACAAAGAAAAGCTGACCGCCGAGGTCGGCCGCCTTCGCCGCATGCCCACATCCTCGCCGGACTACAACGTGCTGTGCACCTATATCGAAAAATGCCTCGAGGTCCCGTTCGGGATCTACACGAAAGAAAACAAGAACCTCGACCGTGCCGTGAAGATCCTCGACCGCGACCACTACGGTTTGAAGGACGTGAAGGAGCGCATCACCGAGATGCTCGCCGCCCAGATCGTGGCGCCCGCCATCAAGGGGCAGATCATCTGCCTCGCGGGCCCGCCGGGCGTCGGCAAAACGTCGGTCGCGCGGTCGGTGGCGGAGGCCACGGGGCGCAAATACGTGCGCATCGCCCTCGGCGGCGTGCACGACGAGGCCGAGATCCGCGGCCACCGCAAGACCTATATCGGCTCCATGCCGGGGCGCATCGTGGCGGCGCTGATCGAGGCGGGCAGCCAGAACCCGCTCGTGCTGCTCGACGAGGTGGATAAGCTCGGGCAGGATTTCCGCGGCGACCCCGCGTCGGCGCTGCTGGAGGCGCTCGACAGTGAGCAGAACTTCTCGTTCAAGGACCACTACATCGACATGGCGGTGGATCTCAGCCGCGTGCTGTTCATCACCACCGCGAACGACAAATACGCGATCCCGGCGCCGCTTCTCGACCGCATGGAGGTCATCGACCTGCCGGGCTACACCTTCGAAGAGAAGGTGCACATCGCGAAGCGTCACCTGATCCCGAAGCAGATGAAGGCCCACGGGCTTGACAAAACGCGCCTTTCGATCGCCGACAAGGGCCTGCGCGCCCTGATCGACGGCTACACGCGCGAGGCGGGCGTGCGCCAGCTCGAGCGCCGCATCGCCGCCATCTGCCGCAAAGAGAGCGTGCGCCTCGCCAAAGGCGAGACCGAAAAGCTCGTCGTGACCGACAAGAACCTCGAGTCGCTCTTAGGGCCCAAAAAGTTCCGTCCCGAGGACAGAAAACGCGCCGACATGGTGGGCGTGGTCAACGGCCTCGCGTGGACGGGCGTGGGCGGCGAGCTCTTGAAGGTGGAGGTCCTCATCATGGACGGCACCGGCAAGCTCGAGCTCACCGGCAGCCTCGGCGACGTGATGAAGGAGTCTGCGCGCGCCGCCGTCAGCTTCATCCGCTCGCGCGCGAACGTGCTCGGCGTCGACCCCGATTTTTACAAGAACAAGGATATCCACATCCACTTCCCCGAGGGCGCGGTGCCGAAGGACGGCCCCTCCGCCGGCGTTACGGTCGTGAGCGCGGTGGTATCCGCCCTCACGGGCAGGCCCGCGAAGGGGAATACGGCGATGACGGGCGAGATCACCCTCACCGGGCGCGTGCTGCCCATCGGCGGCCTCAGGGAAAAGAGCATGGCCGCCTACCGCGAGGGCATCGACACGGTGCTCATCCCGGCCGGCAACGAGCCGGACCTCGCCGAAGTGGACCCCGAGGTCAAAGAGAACGTGCGCTTCATCCCGGTGAAGACCGCCGACGACGTGCTCGCCGAGATTTTGCTGCCGAAGCCCGAAGCGCAAACCGAGCCCGAACCCGCCGCGCCCGTGAAACCAAAGCCCGCCCGCAGGCCGCGCGCGACCGCGCGCACCGGGGCGGCGAACCCCTCGTAAAACGGAGGCCGTTATGAACCTCAACGACGTGAAATTCACCGCCGCCTACGGCACAGCCGGGCAGCTCCCGGCGTCGAACGGGCCCGAGATCGTGTTCTCGGGCAAGTCGAACGTGGGCAAAAGCAGCCTCATCAACCGCTTTTTCAACCGCCGCGCGCTCGCCAGAGTCTCGGCGGTCCCGGGCAAGACCACAACGGTCAACTACTTCACCGCCGCGGGCGTGAGCTTCGTGGACCTGCCGGGCTACGGCTACGCCAAACGCTCCAAGGCCGAGATCCTGCGCTGGAGCGAGCTCATGGAGGGCTATTTCGCCGGCGAGCGTGAGATCTGCCTGCTCGTGCAGCTTTTAGACATGCGCCATAAGCCCACCGCCGACGACCGCACGATGCTGCGCTTTTTGATCGAGAAAAACATCCCCTTCGCCGTGGCGCTCACGAAGTGCGACAAGCTCAAAAAGACCGAGCGCGAGGCGCAGCGGGCGTTTTTCGCCGCCGACGCCGACCTTTGCCACGCGAAAGCGGTGATCGAGACCTCCGCCGAGACGGGCGAGGGGCTCGAGGCGCTCAGGGACCTTGTGGAAAAAGCCCTCGCGGGCTGAGGGGAGGCGTTCGTATGATCGGCGTGGTGGACGTCGGGGGCGGCACGCGCGGCATATTCGGCGCGGGCGTGCTCGACCGCTGCATGGACGAGGGGATCGTGTTCGATCTCTTTATCGGCGTGTCCGCGGGCAGCGCCAACGGCGCGTCTTACTGCGCCGGGCAGCGCGGGCGCAACTATAAATTCTACACCGAATACGCCTTCCGCGAAGAATATATGGGCTTTAAGCACCTCAAAAACGAGGGCTCGTTCATCAACATGGACTACATCTATTCCGCCCTCTCGAATTCCGACGGCGAGTATCCCCTCGACTACGAGGCTATGCAGTCTTCGCCCACCGATTTCGAGATCGTGGCCACGAACGCGGTCACGGGCGAGCCCGTGTATTTCAACAAGCGCGACATGCCGAAGGACCGCTACGAGATCATCAAGGCCTCGTGCTCGGTGCCCGTGGTGAACAAGCCCTACGAAGTGGACGGCGTGCCGTATTACGACGGCGGCATCTCGGACCCCGTGCCGCTCGACCGCGCGTTCGCGCGCGGGTGCGACAAGGTGGTGCTGATCCTCACGAAGCCGAAGGACCTGATCCCGGACAACAAACGCAACGCCTTTGCCGCGAAATGGCTCGAAAAGACCTATCCCGAGGCGGCGCTCCGCACGGCCTCGTGCAACGCCGTGTACGTGGAGTGCGTGAAAAAAGCCCTCGCCCTCGAAGAGGAGGGCAGGGTGCTCGTCGTCGCGCCCGACGACATCGGCGGCCTCAAGACCCTGTCGAAGGACGCCGACGTCCTCGACCGCCTGTATAAAAAGGGGTTCGTCGCGGCGAGGACGATCAAAAGGTTCGTCGGGTGAACCGCCTGCGGCGGGAATGCGTAATTAAGGGGCCAGAGGCCAGAGGCCAGGGGCCAGAGGCCAGAGGCCAGAGGCCAGGGGCCAGAGGCCAGAGGCCAGAGGCCGGGGGCCGGGGAAAAATTCATAATGCAGAATAGAGAAAGCCGGGGGTTCAATCGAACCTCCGGCTTTGCTTATATTATTTGTTTGAATTCCGCGCGGCTTTGCCGCGCCCCTGGCCTCTGGCCTCTGGCCCCTGGCCCCTGCGTTACCCTACCCATTCCGGGTCCTCGAACCCGACCGCTTTACGCAGGATCAGGCGTGCGTCGGCGGCGTTCACCGCGCCGGAGCCGTCCGCGTCCGCGAGTTTCAGGAGCACGGGATCGGAAGCGAGCTTCGGCTCGAGGCCCACGGCCATGCGCAGGGCGAGGCGGGCGTCGCCGGCCGAGATCTTCTCGTCGCCGTCGAGGTCGCCGGTCTTGCCCTCTTGGGGCTCGGGGTCGACGGGCTTTTTGATCGTCACGATGTGCGCTTCCTGCGCGCGCCAGCCCTCGCCGTCGATCACTTCGCCCCCGGCGATATCGCCGCCCGCGGGCGCTTCAAGCTCGCTGTTGACGAGGGTGATGCCGCCGCCGAAGCACCAGATGGCGCCCTTGGGGCCCGTGGCCGTGACCTCGGCCTGGTCGATCAGCAGCGATTCTTTCCCCGGCATCATCGTGTTGCCGGTGATGCCCATAACGCCGTCGGCGGTCAGCGTCAGCTCGCGCACCGTGAGCAGGGCGCTCTGCGCCACGAACACCGCGGCGTCCTTGTCGCTCGTGAGCGTGAGCCTGCCGCCGCCGGTCAGGGCGGCGTCCTGCTGGGTGACCACGGCGATGCCCTCTCTGCTTGTGAGCGAGACCTCGTCCTCGACCACCACGATGAGCCCCGCGACGCCGCTGTTGAGGATCACGGGCTCGTCGGTCACGATATCGCCGGCGAGCGTGAGGGTGCGGCAGCCGTCGAAGCTGACGGCGAGTTTGCCGTCGCGGTAGGCTTTTCCGTTCTCATTGTTGAGCCCCGCGAGCACCGCGCCGAGGTCCTGCCGGTTCTCACTCGTGACGGTCACGCCGCCGATCCAGAGCGGGTAAGACACCTTTTCGGCCTGTTCGGTGATGAAGAACTCGCGGCTGTCGACGTAGTCTTCTTCGCCGTCGCCGTAATAGGCGCGCAGCTTATACGGTTCGTCGGACGCGCCGAGCTCCACCCAGCCGCGGTTCGTCTCGGGCGCTTCGGCGTCGAGGTTATATTCGCCGTCCTTGATCACGGTCACCTTCTTCGGCACGAAGTTCGTGCTCCACGGGATTGTGCGCGTGACGCCCGGCTCGGCGTAGACGGTCTCGAAGCCGCAGGTGAAAAAGTAGCCGGGCGTGATCACGGCGGACTGTGAGAGCTCGGTGCCCTCGTAAACGCCGTCGCCGCGGATCATGCCCTCTTCGGGGGAGCTCAGATAACACCCGACGAGCGTGATGCCGCCCCTGAAGCCCATGATCGCGGCCTCGCTGCCGTTGATGTGGACGTAAGAATGGATGATCTCAAGCGACTCGGCGGTGGCGGGATCGTCGCCCGCCGTGAGCGGGTATTCGGCGCGGATGTTGAGCGTGAGCTCGTCGAGCGTCAGCTTCGCCCCGTTGCAGACCCAGATTCCGCAGTTGTGCGCCGACGCAAGGTTGAGCTTGGTGCCGCCGGTGACGGTCGCGTCGGCGAGGAGCTGTATGCAGGGCTGCTCCCGCGCCGAGAGGTAGGCGGTCCCGTCCACCTCGATCACGAGGCCTTTAAGCTCCGACTTGATGATGCACTCGTTGACGGTGTTGATCTCGCCCTTCACGGTGAGGGTATGGTCGCCGTCGAAGGTGACGGCCATCGTGCCGTCGAGGTAATTTTCCATATTCGCGTCGCCGAGGTCGGCAAGGATCTCGCCGAGGTCGCCGCGGTTGTCGTTATTGACCTGCACGCCCGCGATCCACAGCGGATAGCTGTTGTCCTCGCGGATCAGGACGTTGAGCGCGGGCAGACGGCTGCCGGGCTCGATGACGGTGGTCTTGTCGTCGCTCAGGCTCCCGCCCTCGGGGGTCATGATCTTCATGCGCTCGCCGAGCGTGATCTTCGCGGCTTTCACGGCATATCCTGACATCACGTCGCACGAGAACGAGCCGCCGTCGATCGTGAGTTCGCCGCCGATCTCCACGGTGACGGTCTCGCCCGAGAACATCGGCATGGCCGAAAAGGTCGAATTCTTAAACACGGCGTCGTTTTTCTTCTTCCCCGTGGGGTCCGTGAGTTTGATGCCGCCGCTTTTTCCGTCGGCGGTCAGCGTGGAGTTCGTCACGGTGAGCGACCCTTCGCCCACGAGGCCCCGGTCGCCGAAGCCGCGCGCCATCACTTCGGAATCGGTGATCGCGATCGCGTTTTCGGCGTAAAGCCCGCGCTCGGACCCGCGCGCCTGCACGGTCGCGCCCGTGACCGTCAGGTCATTCCCGGCGTAAAACGCGGTGTCGCGGCAGTCCGAATAGAGCCTGCCCCTGAGGGTGAGGCTGCCGGAGCGCGCGAACGCGCCGAAATCGCAGTCGTCCGCGGCGAAGAGCGGGAATTCGCCCTTGCCCTCGATCGTCAGGTCAAGGGACTCGGTGTAGACGGCGCAGGCGCCCTCGCTGACCGTATGGTACCCCTTTTCGGAATACGTGTCGTCGAGCGTGAGGGTGTTCGTTTGGGGGTCGAAGCTGGCCTTGCCGTGTTCGAACGCCGGAATATCGTCTTTGTTCGCGCTCGTGACCCGCACGCCGCCGACCCACAGGTCGTATTCCGTCGCGGCAAGCGCCGTGCCCGAAAGCGGCAGCGCCGCCAGCACGAGCAGCAGGCACAAAAGCACCCCGATCGCGCGTTTCGTCATATCGCATCGCTCCTTTTCCGTTTCTGTCTTCATCATACCTTGTTTCGGGAGAAAAAGCAAGGTTTTTTATAAGGGCGCACAGGGCGCACAGGGCACACAGGGAGGAATGCAAAATACAAAATACAGAATACAAAATTATTGTGAGGGGTGAGAAGTGAGGGGTGAGGAGTTGCGGAAGGGCTTCGCCCTTACCTGTTTTTATAATGCGAGCCGCAGGCTCCGACACTCCTCACCGCTCACTCCTGACTCCTAACTTTTTCCCGTGCATCCGCCGCGCTTTGCGCGGCCATTCCCTGTGTGCCCTGTGCGCCCTGTGCGCCCAAAACAAAAAAACCGCTTTTCAGCGGTTTTTTTGTTTACCTCACCCTCGCTAAGAAGTCCTTCGTCTCCTGATGCTGCGGGTGGTTGAAGACGTCGTCGGGGCTGCCCTGTTCGAGGATCACGCCCTTGTTCATATATACGACCTTATTCGCCACTTCTCTGGCGAACGCCATCTCGTGCGTGACCACGAGCATGGTCATGCCTTCGTCCGCGAGGCGGCGCATGACCGTGAGCACCTCGCCCACCATTTCGGGGTCGAGGGCGGAGGTGGGCTCGTCGAAGAGCAGCACGTCCGGCTGCATGCACAGCGCCCGCGCGATCGCCACGCGCTGCTTCGGCCCGCCCGCGAGCTGGCGCGGCCGCGCCTTCACGAACGGCGCCATGCCCACCTTGTCGAGGTATTCCGTGGCGCGCTGTTCGGCCTCGGCCTTCGGCACGCCGAGGATCTTTCGGGGCCCCACGGTGCAGTTTTTGAGCACGTTCATGTTGTAGAACAGGTTGAAGGACTGGAACACCATGCCCACCTTCTGCCGGTAGGCGGGGGCGCCGCCCTTCATTTTGCGGATATCCTGCCCCTTATAAAGGATCTCGCCGCCCGAGGGGGTCTCGAGGAGGTTGATACATCTGAGAAGCGTCGATTTGCCCGAGCCGGACGCGCCGATGATGCAGGTCACGTCCCCCTTGTCCACCTCGAAGTCGACGTCGGTGAGCACCTCGTGCTTGCCGAAGGCTTTCGACAGGTGCCTGATCTGAAGGATCGGTTCGCTCATCTCACGGCCTCCTTCCGCTTTTTCTTCACGTAGGTCGTCATGCCGCTGGTGTGCGCCAGCGAGTCGGCGGTGGTCACGTCAAAGTTTTCGGGGCCGTCGAGCTTTTTCTCCCAAAGCCTCAAAAGCACCGAGCAGATCACCGTCATCGCGAGATACATCGCCATTTCGATCGCGGCGGAGGGGAAATAGAGATAGGTGCTGCCCACCACGCCCTTGTGCACCGCGAAGAGCTCGGTGTAGCCGATGATGAACATCACCGACGTATCCTTGATGTTGACGATCAGGTTGTTGCCGATCTGCGGAATGATGTTGCGCACGGTCTGCGGCAATATCACGTGCAGCATCGTCTGCAGGTGGTTCATGCCCACGGCCTTCGCGCCCTCGGTTTGGCCGGGGTCGATCGACAGGATGCCGCCGCGCACGGTCTCGGCCATGTAAGCGCCCGTGTTGATTGAAACGACGAGGTAGCTCGCGAACGTGATGTCGAGCCGCGCGGCGTTGCCGAACAGATACGGGATGCCGAAATAGATGAACACCGCCTGAATGATCATGGGCGTGCCGCGGAAGACCTCCACGTAAACGCGGATCACCGCGCGCAGCACGAGAAGCAGCGCCTTTTTAAGGGGATTGTCGTGCTTTTCGACCGGGATCGTTTGCAATATGCCGCAGATGAAGCCGATCACGCAGCCGATCGCCGTGGCGACCACCGCGAGCAATATCGTCTTCCACGCGCCCGTGAGATACTGGGCGCTGTTCTGGCTCCACGCCTTGCCGATCTCGGTGAGCAGTTTCGTCAGATTATCCATAATGCCTCTTTTAATCGGAGATGGAAAAGGGAAAGGGGAGAGGGGCTCGCTCAGTCGCCGATAGGCTGGATCGACACGGCCTCAGCCATGAGGGCGTTGAAGTCGTCGCGGCCCATGGGCTCGAGCACCGCGTTGATCGCGTCGAGGAGCTCCGTATTGCCCTTCTGCACCGAGATGCCGATGTTGATCTCTTCGTCGGACACGGTGAAGTCGTCGCCGGAACCCGCGAAGTCGAGCAGCACGAAGTCGGAATAGGCCTTCAGGGCGCCCTGGGCGGTGGGCATGTCGCAGCACACGAAATCCACCTCGCCCGTTTCAAGGGCGGTGAGCATCAGCGGCGCGGACTCGCGGCCCGAGCGGATGTCGGCGTTTTCGACCTGCGGCAGGCAGTTGTCGTACCAGATGGTGGAGAGCTGCGAGGTGCAGGAGTGCCCCGCGAGATCCGAAATGCCCTTGGCGTTTTCAAGATCGGAGCCCTTTTTCGTGAGGCACACGATCGTGGCGTAGAGATAAGGCCCCGCGAAGTCGACCTGCTCGGCGCGCTGCGCGGTCATGCTCTGGCCCGCGATCACGGCGTCCACCTGGCCGGACTGCACGGCGGGGATCAGCGAATCCCAGTCGAGGCGCACGATCTCGAGGTCCCAGCCGTTGGCCTCGCAGATCTTTTTGGCGATCATCACGTCGTAGCCGTTGGCGTAGTCGGCGGAGCCGCTGATCGGCACGGCGCCGTCGGCGTCGGTGGGCTGGCTCCAGTTATAGGGGGCGTAGGCGCATTCCATGGCCACTCTGAGCACGCTGCGGCCGGTTTCGGCGGGGGCGCCGGCGCTTTCTGCATTCGCGCTGCTGCCGTCGGCGGGTTCGCTGCCGCAGCCCGAAAGCAGGGCGGCAAAGGAGCAGATGAGGGTGAGAACGAGGAACAGGGAGATCGCTTTTTTCATGGGGATACCATCCTTTCACGCGTATGGTACGCGAAATAATACAAAAAGGCCGCCTTTCGTGAAGGCGGCCTGAAAGCTCCGGAAAACCGGGGATCCTGATAGCGCTCCACGAAAGCTCGTGACAGTCCGCGGGATGTTCTCTCGCGGCCCAGGCAACCCGGACGGTTTTATCCGGATCCCTTCGGCGTCGGTCCCTTTCGCGGCGGGCAAAACCGCCCGTGCGTCCGTTACTGATGGCCAACGCGCCTCTATCGGTATGAAATTATGGACACTATAACACGCTTTTCGGCGTTTTGTCAAGTGTTTTTTCGCATTTTTTGTGAAAAATGCTAAATCCCGTCCGCGGATCCTTACACGTAACGGCGTTTGATGAACCAGCCGCCGGTGAACACCGCGAGGCCGAACAGCACGAGAAGCCCGAGCTGGTAGCCGTAGGCGAATTCCAGGGCGGTGATCTTGAACGCGTTGTTCACAAGGCCGCTCAGAAGGCCGCCCAGGGCGTCGCCGAGGCCGCTGATGAGATCGCCGAGGCTCCCGGCGAACGCCGAGATGAGCGACGAAAGGTTCATGCGCTGCAGCGCCTTCACGCAGGCCTTGAGCATCTGGTCCGCGCCGAAGCCCGCCGCGAGGGCGAGAAGCGACAACAGGAACGTGATCCCGTATTTCTTCGTGGCGATCGCCATCACGATCACGGCGATGAGCAGCAGCACCATGATCGCCAGCAGCACGCCGGTGGTGATGAGCCACGCGAGGGGCGTTTTGAACTCCTCTTTGATCTTCTGCGAGGTCTCGGTCTCTTCGCCCGAGAACAGCATGTCGAGCACCGACTTGAGCGTCTCTTTGCGCGAGGCGTCCATCTGCCGGTATTCTTCGATCGTGCCGGCCACGGAGTTGTATTCCGGGATCGAGAGGTTCACCATGCTCAGCAGCGTGCCTTCGAGCTTGACGTGCAATATCGGCAGGAACACCATCAACAGGAGCGACGCGACCACGATGAGGGGAACGACGACTTTGTAAACGATTTTCATTTGGATCGACCTTTCTTATTTGACCTTGTAGCCGGAATTTAATTCCACCGTGCGGTTGAACACGGGTTTTTCGGGCGCCGAATCGGGGTCGACGCAGAAATAGCCCGTGCGGATGAACTGGAAGGCGTCGCCGGGCTTCGCCGCGGCGGCCGCGGGGGAGACGAGGGCGTTTCCGACGACCACGAGAGAATCCTTGCGCACGGCGGCCTCGAACTCCTCGTCCGGCACGCTGGCGGGGTCCTCCACGTCGAAGAGCTGGCTGTAAAGCCGCACCTCGGCCTTCACGGCGTCGGGGCCCGCCCAGTGGATCGTGCCCTTCACCTTTCTGCCGTCGGGGGCGTCGCCGCCCTTCGTTGCGGGGTCGTAGGTGCAGCGGATGAGGGTGACGTTTCCGTTTTCGTCCCCCTCGAACGACGTGCAGGTCGCGAAATACGCGCCCTTAAGCCGCACTTCGTTGCCCGGATACAGGCGGAAATACTTTTTCGGCGGGTCCTTCATGAAGTCGGCGCGGTCGATGTAGATCTCGCGGCCGAACGTGAAGGTCTCTTTGCCCATCTCGGGATGGTCGGGATGGCGCTCGACCTCGATCGTCTCGGTCTTGCCCTCGGGGTAGTTCTCGATCACGACCTTCACGGGGTCAATGACCGCCATGGTGCGCGGAGCCGAGGCGTTCAGTTCGTCGCGCACGCAGGCTTCGAGCAGGCCGTAGTCCACCACGGAATAGGCCTTCGCCACGCCCACGCGCTCGATGAAGGCTCTGAGCGCCTTCGCGGGGTAGCCGCGGCGGCGCATACCGCAAAGGGTGGCCATGCGCGGGTCGTCCCAGCCGGAGACGAGGTGGTCTTTGACAAGGCGGATGTTTTTGCGCTTACTGGTGATGCAGCGGTTGATGTTGAGCCGCGCGAACTCGATCTGGCGCGGGGGCTCTTTGAAGCCGATCTCCCTGATGAACCAGTCGTAGAGCGGGCGGTGGTTCTCGAACTCCAGCGAGCACAGCGAATAGGTCACGCCCTCTTTCGCGTCCGACAGCGGATGCGCGAAGTCGTACATCGGATACACGCACCACTTGTCGCCGGTCTGGTGATGGCTCACGTGCATGATGCGGTAGATCACGGGGTCGCGCATGTTGAGGTTCGGGCTCGCCATGTCGATCTTGGCCCTGAGCACCCGCTCGCCGTCGGCGAACTCGCCCTCGGTCATGCGGCGGAACAGGTCGCGGTTCTCTTCCACGCTGCGCTCGCGGTAAGGCGAGTTGCGCCCCGGCTCGGTGAGCGTGCCGCGGTATTCGCGGATCTCGTCGGCCGAAAGGTCGTCCACGTAGGCCTTGCCCGCGTCGATGAGTTTGAGCGCGCATTCGTAGATGAAATCGAAATATTCGGAGGCGTAGTAGACGTGCTCCCATTTGAAGCCGAGCCACTTGATATCCTCCATGATGGATTCCACGTATTCCACGTCCTCTTTCGAGGGGTTGGTGTCGTCGAGGCGCAGGTTGCACACGCCGCCGTATTTCTCGGCGGTGGCGAAGTCGATGCAGATGGCCTTCGCGTGCCCGATGTGCAGATAGCCGTTGGGCTCGGGCGGGAAGCGCGTCTGCACGCGGGTGTTCACCCCCGCGGCGAGGTCCTCGTCGATGAAATCGTGGATGAAGTTCGAAGCTAACATGTTTTCGGACATATGATACACCTTCTTTGAATAGCCGCCTGCGGCGGCGGGTGCACGGGTGCAAGGGTGCACGGGGGTTGGAAGCCGCCGGTGGCGGCGGGTGCACGGGTGCATGGGTGCACGGGTGCACGGGGGTTGGAAGCCGCCTGCGGCGGCGGGTGCACGGGAGTTGGGATGATTAAAAGTTTAGCGGAAAGGGGAGAAGGCAGGGAATGGTTCGCCTTTATCTGTTTATTTGAAATGCGGTCGGCAGTTCCGTGCAGGGCGGGGTACGACAGGTTTTTTTGCGGTACGATTCTGCGCGCGAAGCGCGCTCCCGTGTACCCGTGCACCCGTGCACCCATGCACCCGCGCGCCTCTGCCGCGCCTGAGTCAGCTCAGTTTCTCAATGGCTTTTTTGACCCTCTCAAGCGTCTTTTCACGGCCGAGAATGACCGCGAGATCGGTGCCGCCGCCGGGGGTGGAGCGCGTGCCGGCCAGCGCGATGCCGAGCGGGTACAGCAGCCACCCGTTCTTCTTTTCGAGGACGGCGGCCTTTTCGGCGCAGGCGGCGAAGATCGTCTCGGGCGACCAGTCCGTCACGCTTTCGAGCACCGGCAGCAGGATCTTGAGGGCCTCGAGGGCGGTGGCGGGGTCGGTTTTCATCTTTTTGTTGCAATAGAGCTCGTTATCGTAATCGGGCACCTCTCTGATGAAGCCGAGCTGGTCCGGGATCTCGCCGAGCACCTCGGTGCGGGGCTGGAGATTTTTGCACAGCAGGTCGGCGTTTTCGATCTCGGCGAGCAGTTCCTCGCCGATCACGGCCTTCGCTTTCTCGGCGAACGCCTCGGGCGAGAGCGCCTTGATATACTCGAAGTTGATGTGCCTTAGCTTCAGCGGGTCGAAGATGGCGGGGGACTTGCTGATGCGCGCGGGGTCCCATGCGGCGACCATCTCGTCGAGCGAGAAGATCTCCTGCTCGCCCTCGGGGCTCCAGCCCAGCAGCAGCAGGTAGTTGAGCACGGCGTCGCTGAGATATCCCTTCGCAACGAGGTCCTCAAAGCTTGCGTCGCCGTTGCGCTTCGAAAGCTTCTGGTGCGCGTCCTTCATCACGGGCGGGCAGTGGATATAGGTGGGCTTGTCCCAGCCGAACGCCTCGTACAGCAGGTTATATTTCGGCGTGGACGAGAGATACTCGTTGCCCCGCAGCACGTGCGTGATGCCCATCAGGTGGTCGTCCACGACGTTGGCGAAGTTATAGGTGGGCATGCCGTCGGATTTTAAGAGCACCTGGTCCTCGAGCTCGCAGTTCTCGACCTCGATGCGGCCGTAGATGAGGTCGTCGAAGCCCGTTTTGCCCTCGAGCGGCATCTTCTGGCGGATGACGTAGGGCACGCCGTTTCTGAGGTTCTCGTCGATCTCTTCCTGCGAGAGGTTGCGGCAGTGGCGGTCGTAGCTGCCCACGGCCTGCCCCGCGGCGACCTGCGCCTGCCGCATTTGCTCAAGCCGCTCCTCGGTGCAGAAGCAGTAATAGGCCTTGCCCTCTTTCACGAGCTGCTCGGCGTAGCCCTTGAAGATGCCCATGCGCTCGCTTTGCACGTAGGGGCCGAAGTCGCCGGGCTTATCGGGGCCCTCGTCCCACGTAAGGCCGGTCTCGGTGAGCGTCTTGTAGATCACGTCCACGGCGCCTTCCACTTTTCTGCCCTGATCGGTATCCTCGATGCGCAGGATAAAGGTGCCGCCGGCGTGGCGCGCGGTGAGCCACGTGTAAAGGGCGGTACGGAGATTGCCCACGTGCATGTAGCCCGTGGGGCTCGGCGCGAAGCGGGTCACAACGCCGCCGTCGGGGCGTTTGGGCGCGCGGTTCGGGTTCGTATCCATAAAGATCAGTCCTTTTTTGCGTAAAAATAATCTATCATAGTATAATACAGATATTCGGATTTGTAAAGCATTTTTTGCCGCGCGCATAAAAAAGAAGCAGGGAGCGGGCCCTGCTTCATGAAATGACGGTTCGTCATTTGTCGGTGAAATATCCGGTGTAAACGGTGAACGCCCCGTCGGCGTAGGAGCCGAGCTCATAGACCGGGATATACACCACGAGCTCGCCGTCGGCGTCGATCCAGAAGAAGAGCTTGTCGAGCGTGTAGCCGTCAAGCGACGGGCGTTCGTTGCGTCGCTCTTCCACCGCGTCGCGGATGCTCTCTTTGATATCCTCCAATAGCTCGCCGGGGTCTTCGTCGTCGAACACGTCGGTGATCGTGAGCTGCCTGCCGGTATCAAGGTCCGCGGTCACGCCGTACTGCCAGTAGCTGCCGTGCGCGCCGCCGCCGTAGTTGTCGCCCGAGAACACGAAGCTGATGACCCGGTCGCTGCGGTAAGCGACCCACGCGTACACGTTCTCATACAGGCTCCCGCCGCCGGAATACCCGGCGTATTCCTTCAGGTCGTCCTCAGTCATGCAGTGGCTCCAGAATTCGTCTTCGTTCACCGCGAACAGGGCGTTGAGACGCTCGGCCACTGCGTCGCCGCCGTAGAAGGTGACGTGCGGATAGCTCAGACGCAGCGTGGCCTCGCCCTCGGTATAGAACTCTTCGCGAAAGTCGATCTCGATCTCGCGCCGGCCCTCGTTCGGGTCCACGGGCTTCTCGCCGCGCGGCATCCACTCATACACGACCTCCATATCGTAGTAGTCGGTGTTCGTGTAGATCGAGATCAGGTGCCCCGCTTCGTCGTAGGTGCAGGTATCGGTCTCCTCGGAGCCGTCGGGGGCGGTGCGGGTGATTTTGATCACCCTGCCGTTTTCCATATAATAACGGATGTGCGTGCCGTCCTCGATGCCGGCGTAGCTGCCGTCCTGCACGGCCTCGAAGCCGTCGGCGTAGGTCTGCACGGTGCGCTGCTCCGCCCGGACGCGGCCGGCGCGCGTCACCTTGGTGTTCGTGACCACTTCGCCGGTGAACTCGTTTTCGATCGTTTCTTCCACGCCGTCGTAGGAGTTGACCACCTTGAGCGTGTGGCGGCCGGTCTCGTCGTAGACGGCCTCGGAGCGGAACGACAGGTCGCCGTCCTCGTCATAGCCCGAGCGCACCGTTCTGCGGCGCACGCCCTTTTCGTCGTATTCGTAGGTCGTGACCGTCAGGCCGTTGCCCTCCCTGCGCTGCTCGGTTAGGCGGTAGTTCTTGTCGTAGCGGTAGGTCTCGGTCTCGTCGCCCTCGTCGTAATAGCGCGGATGCGTGATCGAGGCGACGCTGCCCTCGCCGTCGGGCTTGTAGACGTAGGTGTATTTTTTTCCGTATTCGCCGTTTTTCTGGGTCAGGATGCGGCCGTGCTCGTCATAGGTGTAATAATAGTCGGCTTCGATGCCGTATTCGCTCAGGATGTTGCCGGCTTCGTCGTAGGTCTCGCCGTAGATCTCGCCGGGATAGTAGAGGGTCTGATAGCGATACAGATAATAGGGATCCTCCTCTTTCGCGGGCTCGGCGGGCGTCGTCGCGGGCTCGGGCTCGGCGGGCTTGCCGGGCTTGGTGCCGTCCTCCTGCGTGGTGCCGGGCTTCGCGGGCTCGTTGTCGTCCTTGTGCAGGAAGGGCAGGCGGATCACGCCGAACACGTCGAGCAGATATACGGTCAGGAGCGCCAGCACGGCGATCCCGGCGATCAGCAGGCCGATCTTGAGGCCTTTTTTCGAGCCGCCGGCTTTCGCCGGCTGCTGCTGCGGGGCCTGCTGCGGATAGGGCTGCCGATACTGCTGCTGATACGGCTGCTGTCCCTGCGGCGGGTAAGGCTGCCGGACTTGCTGCCCGTAGGGCTGCTGCGCCTGCGCGGGCTGCTGATACTGCGGCGGATAGGGCTGCTGCGCCTGCTGGGGGTAGGGCTGCTGTGCCTGCGGCGGATAGTATACGGGCGGGACGGGCGCGCTCGGGGCCTGCGCGGCGGGCGCGGCAGGCTGCTGCTGTACGGGCGGGACGAACTGCGCGGGCTCTTCCGCGGGGAATGCCGGTTCCTCGGGGATAATCGGCTCTTCGGGCACGGGGGCCCCGGCGGGTGGGGCGAACGCAGGCTCCGTGAACCCGCAGTTGGGGCAGACGCCGTTTTCGCCGAGCGGCGTGCCGCAGTCTCTGCAATAAATTGCCATCGTAAAACACCTTCCTTTATTCTTCGTTCTTATCATAGCGTATCGGGCGAAATTTGTCAAACGGAAAGGCGCAAAAAAAGCCGCGGGAACGCGGCTTTTTTTCAGATGTTGGATGTGAGGTGTTGGATGTCGGATGAAGAGCGGCTGCGCCGCGCATCTCACATCTCACATCCCACATCTCACACTTTTATGCATTTTCCGGCTCCGTTTCGGCCTCCTCCGTATATCCGATGATCGTGTCGTTCGATTCGCGGGGCAGGAAGCTGAGGCGGATGATCTCGGCGCGGTCGAGGGCGAACAAAACCGCGAACGTGATCGCGAGCACGATGACGATGATATAAAGGATGTTGCGCGCGCGTTTGAGCGCGGAGGGCTTTTCGAGGACGGCGGGCTTCTCCTGGATGGGGTTGCCGTTTTCGTCGAGTTTGATCGCGTTGCTCATGGGTTCTCCTTTATGCCGGTCACGTTTCCAGGTTACGGCTCGCGTTGAATTCCTTCAGCTTCTGCTGGATCTCGGGCCGGTCGAGCTTGTAGAACAGCATCGGGATCATCGAAAGGCCGACGCAGATGCCGGGCACGAGCCAGTAGGCCGCCATGATGATATTGCGCATCGATTCGGTCACGGCCTCGAAGGCGATGGTGCCGTAGAAGCCCGAGGCGCCCACCATGAACACGCCCGTGGCCACCGAGAAGGCGTTGGCGAGCTTGATCGAGAGGCTGAGCACCGCGAACTGCGTGCCCTCGGTGCGCACGCCCGTGGTCATCTCTTTGTAGTCGACGGTGTCGGTGAGCATCACGAGCGGGGCGTAGCCGTGGGGGCCGAACATGAAGTTCGTGATGAACTGCACGGCGAACACCACCCAGAAGCTCTTGCCGGAATCGTTCGGATCGAACATCTTGAGGAACACGATGTAGCCGAGCACGCTCGCCACGAAGCCGTAAACGCCGTAGATGAGGAACGAGCGCTTGGTGCCGAGCTTTTTGGCGACCATCGGGATCGTGACGATCGATAAGGTGGACGTGACCGCCGCGCCGAGGCCGAGGATCATGGGCAGGTTCTCGCCGTTGAGGGTAATGGAGCCGATCGTGAACGGCTTGAACAACACGGTCGCGGCCTGCACGCCGAGGGTCACGGCGAGGTTGCGCCCGAAGCCGAGCATGTTGATGAGAAAGATGATGAGCAGGGGCTTGTTGTGCTTCATCTCGGCGAACATCGCCTTGAAGCTCATCTTCTGGGGCGGGCTGGGGATGACCTCACGGCTGCTTTTGAGCATGATCGAAACGAACAGCACGCCGCCGAGGCCCACGATGCCCGCGGCGATCATGTATTCGAGCTTGCCGATGCCGCCGGAGCCCGTGAAGATGCAGGTCACCGGCACCACGGCGTTGCACGCCACGAGGCCGATGCTCTTGAGCATGTTCGAAATGCCCGCCGCGGCGTTGCGCTCGTCCGACGAGGGCGAGAGCACCGCAAGCATGCCCTGGCTCGGGATGTCCGCAAAGCTCATGAAGATGTTCCACAGCACGGTGGTGACGGTGATGTAGGCGTATTTCGCGAAGTCGGACTTGAAGTCGATGAAGATGAACATCACGAACGTCATCAGCGCCAGCGGCAGGATGCTCATCGCCACGAAGGGCTTCATCTTGCCCCGGAACATGGGCCGCATCTTATCCTGATTGAACTTCGCGCTGTCGATGAGGTTGCCGATCACCGGGTCGGCGAAGGACGAGATGAGCTTCGCGATCAGAATGATCACCGCGCATTTCATCAGGTCCGCCTGCAGCACCGAGGTGTAGAACTGGGACTGATAGGTGTTCATCATGCCGATGCACATCTGAATGCCGAAGATGCCGATGCCGTACGCCGCCATTTTGCCGAAGGTCAGCGTTTTTTTCGCCGCCGGCGCCTCGGCCTTCGCGTTCGTCTGTTTCATGCAAAGGACTCCCTTTTCAAAAAGATATACCCATCATATCACACGCCCGCGCCGATTGCAACGGAAAAAAAGAAACCTTTTCCGAAAAGGGTAAAGTTCATCAAAGATTCACGATAAAGCCTTGCTTTTTCGGGGGCGTAGGTCTATAATGAGAACATCCCGAATTATACCCTATTCTTACGCAAGGTGGTCTTATGATCGTAATGGGCCTCATCGCCGCGCTGTTCGGCGTTATGCAGCTCATCCTCACCGTGCTGGTCTTCCGCGCCGTGTTCGGGCAGCGGGGGATCGCCGCCGCGGGGTCGCTGCTCATCAAAATCGCCCTCTACGCCGTCGCGCTCTACGTGCTGATGCGCATCTTCCGCGCCTTCGTGTGGGCGGCCGCGATCGGCTTCGGCGCGGGCTTTTTCCCGGCGCTCGTGATGTGCGCCATCCTGCTGATGCACAGAAAGGAGGGATCGACGTGACGACCGTACAGGTCATCGAGGCGGGCGTTGCCGCCGTCGTGCTGGCGGCTTGCCTCGTGATCTATGTCCTCAATTTCAAAAAACCGCCCGATGAAAACGGCAAAAAGCCGAAGGGCCGCAAGTTCGCCTTTCTCGGCATGCTCGTGTCCGCGTGGTTCCTCGTGGGGCTGTTCATCACGGTGTTCGCGCACAAGACGTCGGCGCTGCACATCGAGTTCGAGATGTTCAGCGAGCGCGTGCCCCTGTTCGGCGGCTTCACGCTCGCGAAGACAACGCTCATCGGCGCGGGGGTGCTCGTCGCGCTCATTTTGCTGCTCGTGATTTTGCGTTTCACGGCGATCAGCCGCTTCAGCGTGGACGACCCGAAGCCCCTGCAGCTCGCGCTTGAGACCGTGGTGGACTTCATGGACAACATGGTGCGGGGCAGCGTGCACGGCTACGAGCCGAAAAACCTGCAGCCCTTCATGCTGGGCGTGGCGCTTTACATGTTCGGCTGCGCGCTTTCCGAGCTCTTCGGCTTGCGCGCGCCCACGTCGGACCTCACGTTCACGTTCGCCCTGGGCCTTACCACCTTCGCCGCGATGAACATTTACGGCATCAAGAAGAACGGCGTTTTGGGCCGACTCAAAAACATGGGCGGCGAGCTGCCCGCCATGCGCCCCGTGATGGTGCCGCTCAAGGCGGTGTCGGATATCTCGATCCCGGTGTCGCTTGGGGCAAGACTTTTCGGCAATATGCTCGGCGGCATGCTCGTGATGGATCTTCTCAAAGGCGTGCTCGGCGGCTACGGCTCGGGCATCCCGGCGGTCGCGGGCCTGTGGTTCAACCTCGCCCACCCCGGCATCCAGATCTATATCTTCGTCACCCTGTCGCTGACGTTTATCAACGAGGCCATGGAATAGGGCCGCGGGCGCACAGGGCGCACAGGGACGAGGGGCCAGAGGCCAGAGGCCAGGGGCCAGGGGCGCGGCAAAGCCGCGCGGTGATGAACGATCCCTGTCCTGATTCATAATGCGTGCCGCGCCGCTCTTCACCCCTCAACCCACACTCCTTACCCCACGCTAAATAATTATTTTGTATTTTATATTTTGCATTCTGCATTCTTTTCTGGCCCCTGGCCTCTGGCCTCTGGCCCCTCAATTGCCGTATTTTCCATCCCCCTGAAAGGAGCTTTCATATGAACTTTATCGCTGCTGCCATCATCATGTTCGCCGCGTCGCTCGGCGCTGGCTTTGGCATGTGCTTCGCCACGTCCAAGGCTGTGGACGCCGCCGCCCGTCAGCCCGAGGCCGCGAGCAAGATCCAGACCATCCTGCTGCTGGGCTGCGCCCTTGCGGAATCCACCGCGATCTACGCGTTCGTGGTGGCGCTGATCATCGCGACTTCCGGCGGCGCGGGCGCGTAAGCCCGGATCTGCCCGAAATCCCGAAAAACGGAGATGAGCGTATGGATTTACTGAAACCCGAGATGCTCGGGGACGTGATCATCAATATCGTCAACATCCTGATCCTGTTCTTCGTCACGAAAAAGCTGCTCTATAAGCCGGTCAGGAACTATCTTGCCGCGCGCCGCGAAAAGGAGCTTGCCGCCCTCACGGGCGCCCAAGAGGCGAAGAAGGAGGCCGAGGAGGCCAAGGCGCGCTGCGACGCCCTGCTCGCCGACGCCGAAAAAGAGAAGGAGACGCTGCTTTCGGGCGCGAAAGCCGAGGCCAAGGCCGCAGCCGAGGCCCTGCTTGCCGACGCCCGGACCGAGGCGGACGAGGTGCTCAGAAAGGCCGGCGAGAACGCCGAGGCCGAAAAGGCGCGCGTGTTGCGCGACGCCGACCGCGAGATCGGCCTCACGGCCGTGGAGCTCGCGGGCAAGATCCTCGGCAGGGAAGTCTCGGACGAGGATGAGCGCCGCCTGATCGACGATTTCTTCAAACACCTGGGTGACTGATATGAGAAGCTGCGTGATCACGGTATCGCCGGCGATGACCGACGATACCTTCGCCTATCTCGTAAAGCGCGTCCACGCCCGGTTCGGCGAGGACGCCGACTGCGTGCGCGTCAACGACGCAGACGTCCTCGGCGGCTTTCAGATCGAGTTCGACGGCGCGGTTTACGACAACACGGTGAAAACGCGCCTTGACCAGGCCAGAGACGTGTTCTCGCGGGGGGGCGGTTCGGTATGACGGAGAAAAAGATATCCGCCTTTCTCAAAGACCGCACCGCGGCGTTCACGCCCGGGCCCGTCATCTTCCGCAAGGGCACGGTGGAGCGCGTCGGCGACGGCGTGGTCCACGTAAAGGACCTGCCGGGGCGCAAATACGGCGAGCTGTTGGAATTCGGCAGCGGGGTCTACGGCATGGCGCTGGAGCTCACCGAAAACGGCGTGGGCGCGGTGCTGCTCGACGCCGAAGATTCGGTGTGCGCGGGCGAAACCGTCAAGGGCACGGGCCGCGTGGCCGAGGTGCCCGTGGGCGAAGCCCTGCTCGGGCGCGTGATCGACCCCATCGGCAGGCCGCTCGACGAGCGCGAGCTCGAGACCGACCTTTATTATCCCGTCGAGCGCCCCTCGCCCGCGATCATGGACCGCCGTCCCGTCGACACCCCGCTCGAGACCGGCATCCTCGCGATCGACTCGATGATCCCGATCGGCCGCGGCCAGCGCGAGCTCATCATCGGCGACCGCCAGACGGGCAAGACCGCCATCGCCGTGGACGCGATCATCAACCAGCGCAATACGGGCGTCATCTGCGTCTACTGCGCCGTGGGGCAGAAGAGCTCCACCGTGGCGGGCGTTATCGAGACCCTGCGCGCCGCCGGGGCGATGGACAACAGCGTGGTCGTGCACGCGGGCGCCTCCGATTCGCCCGCGATCCAGTATCTCGCGCCCTTTGCCGCGTGCAGCGTGGCCGAATATTTCGCCGAGCGCGGGCGCGACGTGCTGGTGGTGTACGACGACCTCACGAAGCACGCCGTGGCCTACCGCACCATGACCCTGCTTCTGCTGCGCCCGCCGGGACGCGAGGCTTATCCCGGCGACGTGTTTTATCTGCATTCGCGCCTTTTGGAGCGCGCGGCGTGCCGCTCCGCCGAAACGGGCGGCGGCACCGTGACCGCCCTGCCGATCATCGAAACGATGGCGGGCAACATCGCGTCGTATATCCCCACGAACGTCATCTCGATCACCGACGGCCAGATCTATCTCGAGAGCGAGCTCTTCCACGCCGGCATCCGCCCCGCCGTCAACACGGGCCTTTCGGTGTCGCGCGTGGGGCGCAGCGCCCAGAGCGAGGCCATGCGCGCCGTGTCCGGGACGCTGAGGATCGACCTGTCGCAGTACCGCGAGATGGCGGTGTTCACGCGCTTCGGCAGCGACCTCGACGCCGCCACCGTCAAAATGCTGCGCCGCGGCGAAACGCTTACGAATCTGTTCAAACAAGGCAAATCGCACCCCTACACCTTATTTGAGGAGGTGGCGGTGCTGCTCGCATACGAGGCCGATACCTTCCGCGACGTGCCGATGAAGGCGCTCGGCGCGAAGGTGACGGATTACCTCGCCCACATGAACGCCGCGTTCCCGGCCGTGGCGGCGCACATGAACGCCACCGGCTCCATGGACGACGGCACGCGCGCCGAGCTTTTAGCGGCCGCCGAACGCTACCGGGAGGGGACCGAATTATGAGCGCGGGCTCGCTGAGGGATATCCGCAACCGGATCGACGGCGTGTCGCAGACCCGCCAGATCACCGGCGCGATGTACCTTTTGTCCTCGTCGCGGCTGAGAAAGCTGACGGGGAATATGGACTATACCCTCAGGTATATGGAGCGCCTGCGCAAAACGATGGCGGACCTGCTCATCGTGACCAAGGGCGCGGGCATCGAAAACCGCTTCGTGGAAAAAGATTCGAAGGGAACGGCCCTGTTTCTGCCCGTGATGGGCGACAAGGGCCTGTGCGGCAGCTATAACGCCGACGTGGTGCGCCTGACGCAGGAGCGGCTCAAGAAATACGACGATCCCATCGTTTACTGCTTCGGCGAACTGGGACGCGACCTGCTCGAGGCCAGGGGCGTGAAAGTGGACCGCCTGCTGCCCGGCTCGTCCGGCTATCCCGATATGGCGCTCGCGCACGAGCTCACGGCGGCGCTCATCGACATGTACGTCACCGACAAGGTCAACGAGGTATATATCGTATACACCCCCTTCACGCGCGGCGAGCGCAAACCCGCGTGCTACCGCCTGCTGCCGTTACTCCGGCACGACTTTCACGATCTCCACCGCTATCGGGCGCCCGACGAGATGCTCTACGCCCCCTCGGCCGAGGAGGTGTTCGAGCACATCGTGCCGCTCTACTGCTCGTCGCTCCTCTACGATTTTCTCGTGCAGTCGTCCGCGTCCGAAAACGCGGCGCGCATGGAGGCGATGAAGTCCGCCACCGACGCCGCCGACGACATGCTCGACCGGCTCGTCGCCGACCTCAACGCCGCCCGCCAGCTCGCCGTGACGCAGGAGATCACCGAGATCGCCGCGGCACAGCTTCAAAGGGGCAAAAAAGAGGAATAGGGCCGGGGGACGAGAGGCCAGAGACCAGGGGCCAGAGGCCAGGGGCCAGAGGCGCGGCAAAGCCGCGCAATAATGTTTTCGCTCTCGCGAAACATTATAAAGCTTGCTTTTCGCACTTTATTATGGGGAAGAGCGAAGCCCTTTCTCCGCTCGGTACTCCTCATATAATGTTGTATTTTGTATTTTGTATTTTGCATTCTTTGCCAGTCGAAAACATAGTCGCCTGCCTTCGCTTGGGGCGCTCGGCACGCTCGTTGTTTTCTCCAGACTGCGGTTCGCCTTCATCCGACACCGTCGGCGGCGAATCCTCGTCCCCTGGCCCCTGGCCTCTGGCCTCTGGCCCCTTTCCCCCGGCCCTGTGCGCCCTGTGCGCCCCAATACTACTCAACAAAGGATCGAACTATGGAAACCAAGCTCTACACCGGCGTCATCACCCGCATCTCCGGGCCCGTGCTCGACGTGCGCTTCCCCGTGGGGGAGGAGCCGCCGCTCAACGCCCTGTTAAAGGTCGAAGGCGCGGATAAATATATGGAGGTCTTCTCGCACGAGGGCGGGGGAGTCGTGCGCAGCGTGGCGCTCGACGCCACCGAAGGGCTGTCGTGCGGGCTCACCGTCACCACCGACGGGTCGGGCATCAAGGCCCCCGTGGGGCCGAAGATCCTCGGCCGCGTGGTGGACGTGCTCGGCCGCCCGATCGACGGCAAGGGCCCGATCGAGGCCGAGGACTATTGGGATATCCACCGCCCCGCCCCGGCGCTCTCGAAGCAGCTGCCCACCACCGAGGTGCTCGAAACGGGCCTCAAGGTCATCGACCTCATGGTGCCCTACACCAAGGGCTCCAAGATCGGCCTGTTCGGCGGCGCGGGCGTGGGCAAGACCGTGCTCATCATGGAGATGATCCACAACATCGCCACGAACCACGGCGGCTATTCGGTGTTCACCGGCGTCGGCGAGCGCAGCCGCGAGGGCAACGAGCTGATCGCCGACATGCAGAAAAGCGGCGTGCTCGACAAGACCGTGCTGGCGTTCGGCCAGATGAACGAGCCCTCGGGCTCCAGAATGCGCGTGGCGATGACCGGCCTTACGATGGCCGAATACCTGCGCGACATGGATATGAACGACGTATTGCTGTTCGTTGACAACATCTATCGCTTCGTGCAGGCGGGCAACGAGGTCAGCGCTTTGCTCGGGCGCCTGCCGTCCGCCGTGGGCTATCAGCCGACGCTGGCGCAGGAGCTCGGCGAGCTGCAGGAGCGCATCGCGAGCACCGACAGAGGCAGCGTGACAAGCGTGCAGGCCGTGTACGTGCCCGCCGACGACCTCACCGACCCCGCCCCCGCCGCGATCTTCAGCCACCTCGACGCCACCACCGTGCTCTCGCGCGCGATCGCCGAGCAGGGCATCTACCCGGCGGTGGACCCGCTCGAATCCGCCTCGAAGGCCCTCACGCCCGACGTGGTGGGCGAAAAGCACTACGCCGTGGCGCGCCGCGTGCAGGAGGCGCTGCAGCGCTATCAGGAGCTCAAGGATATCATCGCCATCCTCGGCATGGACGAGCTGTCCGCCGACGACCGGCTCATCGTTTACCGCGCCAGAAAGCTGCAGAAGTTCCTCTCGCAGCCCACCTTCGCAGCCAAGACCTTCACGGGGCAGGAGGGCGTGTACGTCAAGCTCGAAGACACCGTCGAGGGCTTCAGGCGCATCGTGGACGGCGAGGCCGACGACCTGCCCGAAAACGCGTTCTTCATGGTCGGCACGTTCGAGGACGCCGTGGAGAAAGCGAAGAAAATGTGAGCCGCGCGCTGCGCGGCAGGCAAAGGGCGCACAGGGGCGAGGGGCAAGAGGCCAGAGGCCAGAGGCCAGAGGCCAAGGACGCGCTTCGCGCGCATATATGTCGCTTGCGCGAAACGATTCAAAGCCTACAGTGCATTTTATAATGGGGTAAGGAGCGGAGCCCCTTCCACCATTCCACATTTCACACTTCACATTCATTTTGTATTTTGTAGTTTGTATTTTGCATTTTGCATTCTTCCCCCGGCCCTTCAGGTGATCTTATGTCCGAAGAATACCGTTTCTGCATCTATACGCCCGAAAAGATCGTGCTTGAGGGCATGACCGAGAGCCTTGTTCTGCAGGGGCTCGACGGGCAGCTATGCGTGCAGGCGCACCACATGCCCGCCCTGTTCGCCCTCGACACGGGCTACATCCGCGTCAAACAGAACGGCGCGTGGCGGCAGCTCGTGTCCACCGAGGGCTACGTGGACGTCAACTACAACCGCGCCTATATCTTCGTGGACCACTGCATCGAAGAGGACGACGCCGAAAAGGCCGAGGCGGAGCTTCAGCGCCTGAAGGCGACCGAGCGCCGCAGCGTGCGCGAACATAAGCGCAGCGCCATCAAGCTCGCGCGAACATTGGCCGAGCTGAACGCGAAAGACAAACGGCGCAGAACGCCGAAGCCCTGAGCCGCATTCGCGCGAAAAACGCAAAAACCGGTTGACGGATGAGACCTGTTTGTTCTATAATGATTAAGATACGACATTTTGTTTTCGGCCTGTCCGAAAGGAGCCCCGCATGAGCAAGAAAAAACGCAAACGCATGACGAAATCGAACCGCAGGCAGATCGTCCTGCTGCTCTTCCTGCTGATCGTGATCGGCGTGGCGCTGTATTACGTGCTGAAAAACCGCCCGGGCGACGAGCTTTCGTCCCCCGGCAGCCGCGTCAGCCCCGGCACGCCCGCCGCCGAATCGACCACCGAGGACGACTTCACCGTCCCCGAGGTGCCGTTCTACACGGCCGCGCGCATCACCGACGCCGAGGCGGAGGCGATCTTCCGCGCCGCCAACGAGTTCTACGTCACGTGGATCCTGCACGGCCCGTCGATCGACTACGGCGACGGCTACGAGAGCCGCGTCGTCGCCCACATGTATCTGCCCGTCACAGAACCCGGATTTAACACGCTCGCCCAGATCAAAAGCGTGGCGGCCGCGTATTTCGGCGAGGGCGCGTTCGAGGACCGCATCAACGGCCTGTATCTCGAAAAGAACGGAAAGCTCTACGCCAAGATGCGCAAGGGCACCTACGACGAGGACGCCCCCGACGACGAGGACGAGCCTACGGGACGCAGGGACGAGAATTGGTCCGAGATCGACATGGAGCTCGAGGACGTGGAGCTGTTCCATTTCCGCATCACCGACCGTGAAAAGGACGCGATCAACTTCCGCGTGCGCATCTATACCGATGAGGCGGAGGACGACTACGTCACCGTCACGAACCGCATGCGTCTGACGCGCGGCTTCCCGCCCTTCAACGAGAGCTTCAACGCGGTCTACGGCTATGCCGGCGCCGGCCTGCACGGCGAAGAGGGAACTGTCGAGGTTGAAGTCTGGAGCGAGCCCGAAACCGAGCCCGAGCCGGAAGAGACCGAAGACGAAGACGAAACCTGAGCCCGCCGCGCCCGACGGCGCGATCAAAGATAAAAAATATAACATAGAAACGGAGTTTTAGTATGCGTTGCAAGAATTGCGGCCGCGAAGTCGCGCCCGGTTCCATTTTCTGCACCTATTGCGGCGTCAGCGTCGAGGCGCCGAAGCCCGCGGCACAGCCGGGTCCCGACCCGGCCGCCGCCCGTCCTCAGCCCGCCGCACCCGCCGGCATGCCGGCGCAGCCGGTCCGGAATCCCGCGCAGGCGGCTCAGCCGCAGCAGCCGGTGCAGAGGCCCTTCCAGCCCGCCCAGCAGGTCCCGCAGGTGCAGAGGCCTTTCCAGCCCGCCCAGCAGGTCCCGCAGGCGCAGAGCGCCTTCCGGCCCCCGCAGCAGGTCTCGACCCAGCCGGTTCAGAGACCCGTCCAGCCCGCGCAGCCGCAGGCACAGGCGCAGCCGACGGTCCAGAAGGCCGTCGAGTCCGCGCCGCAGGCACAGCCCATCCAGAGACCCGTCCAGCCCGCGCCGCAGCCCATCCAAAAACCCGCGCAGCCGCAGGTACAGGCACCGCCTGTTCAGAAGCCTGCCGAGCCCGCGCCGCAGCCGGTCCAGAAGCCTGCCGAGCCCGCGCCGCAGCCTGTTCAGAAGCCCGTTCCGCCCGTGACTCCGCAGCAGATCCAGAAGGCTGCCGAGCCCGCGCCGCAGCCTGTTCAGAAGCCCGTGCCTCCCGTGACTCCGCAGCAGATCCAGAAGCCTGCCGAGCCCGCGCCGCAGCCTGTTCAGAAGCCCGTGCCTCCCGTGACTCCGCAGCAGATCCAGAAAGCTGTCGAGTCCGCGCCGCAGGCCCAGCCGATCCAGAGACCCGCGCAGCCGCAGGTACAGGCGCAGCCTGTTCAGAAAGCGGTCGAACAGCCGGTGCAGGCGCAGCCGATCCAGAGACCCGTCCAGCCCGCGCAGCCCGTCCCGCAGCCGGTCCAGAAACCCGCGCAGCCGGTGCAGGCGCAGCCCGTCCAAAGACCCGTCCAGCCCGCGCAGCAGCCCGTGCCCGTGCCCGCGCCCGCGCAGGCGAAGCCGCAGAAGCAAAAGGCCGAAAAACAGCCGAAGCCCGCGAAAGAGCCGAAACCCGCGAAAGAGCCGAAACCCGCGAAGCAGCCGAAGCCCGAAAAGCAGGCCGGCGAAAAGAAGAGCAAAAAGGGCCTGATCATCGGCATCGTCGTCGGTCTGATCGCCGTGGCGGCGGCCGTCGTGTGCTTCCTGTATTTCACGAACGGCGCGCGGCAGGTCGTGAGCGCGCTCAAGAGCGGCGACTACGAGAAGGCGTACGAGCTCTATGAAGAGAAATACGAGGGCAAGGATACCTCCGCCCTCGCCAAGGCGCTCAAGGACCGCATCAATGAGATCCGCGAGGGCTTCGTTGCCGGCGACGTCACCTATGTTGACGCGGACAAGGAGCTGTCGGTGATCGAGCGCATGAACATCGCCGACGTGAACGTCGATCTGACGCAGGCAAGGGCCCTCATCGGCGAACTCGACGTCTCGCGTCAGGCGTTTTACGACGCCGAGGACTTCTACCGCACCGGCAACTACGCCGAGGCGATCCGCAGTTATCTGAACGTCTCGTCGATGGATTCCCGCGCCGCCGAAGCGAAAGAAAAACTCAGCGCCTGCGTTTCGACCTACGCCGACAAGCTGCTCTCGCAGGTGAACGCCGGTGAGGCCGGCGGCAAGGAAGTCATGGAGGCCGCCGACCTGCTTGAGCAGGCGACCCTTCTTGTGCCGGACGACGCCGCCATCCGGGAGAAATACGAGGCGGTCAGCGCCGTGGTGCCCGTGTCGGTGAAGGATCTTTCGCCCTCCAACGTCAACGGCAACTGGCTCAAGAGCTTCAACGACCGCAAGGACCTGCAGGGCAACGACTATAACGACGCGATCAACTATTTCATCCCGGGCATGGACGCTTTCGGCGAGTATGCGATCAGAGGGAAATACACCAAGGTGACCGGCCGCGTTTCGAACCTCGGGCGCAGCGAGCCGATCGCGGAGCGCGAGACCGTGTTCCACATCCTCGCGGACGGGAAAGAGATCTATACCTCCCCCGTGATCACCACGAAAACGCAGGCCGTGACCTTCTCGGTCGAGATCCCGGCGGGCGCCGAGGTCGTCAAGTTCCTCACCACCGCCAACGGCTACGGCAAGTCCGAGATCCTCGTGACCGACCTGCTGCTCTGGAAATAAAGCTTCATCCGATAAAAAAGCCGTCCCCGGACGGCTTTTTTTGCGCCCGGAAAACGCGAACCGGCAAATTTCACATTGCAAAACGGCGGCGGACGTGGTATACTTGAAGCGTACCCGGTGCCGTCCGGGGAAAGGAGTTTTTTTCGTATGGCTATACAGGAGATCATCGCGCTTTTGAGCGGCGTCGCGCTGTTTCTGTTCGGCATGACGCTGATGGGCGACGGCCTCAAGGCGGTGGCGGGCAACAAGATGGAGCTGATCCTCTACCGGCTCTCGGGCACGCCGCTCAGGGGCCTGCTGCTCGGCACGGTCGTCACGGCCGCGATCCAGTCGTCGTGCGCCACCTCGGTGATGGCGGTCGGCTTCGTGAACGCAGGCATGATGCCGCGCAGGCGCAGCGTGAGCGTGATCATCGGCGCGATTTTGGGCACCAGCGTCACGGGCTGGGTGATCTGCCTCGGTTACCTCGAGGGCGCGGGCACGCTCAAAAGCCTGCTGTCCACGGCGACCCTCACGGGCGCGGTGGCCGTGGCGGGCATCATCTTACGCATGTTCACGAAAAGCCGACCCAAGCGCCGCGTTGGCGACATCCTGCTCGGCTTCGCCGTGCTGATGACCGGCATGGCGGCGATGAGCGGGGCGGTGTCGTCGCTCGGTGAGAGCCCCGCGTTTTCGTCAATTATGTCGTCGCTGTCGAACCCCCTGCTCGGCATTCTGGTGGGCCTGGTGTTCACGGCGCTGTTGCAGAGCGCGAGCGCAGCCGTCGGTATCGTGCAGGCACTTTCGTTCACGGGCGTGATGGCCGCGGGTCAGGCGCTGCCGCTGCTGCTCGGCGTGGCAGTCGGCGCCGCGGCGCCGGTTCTGCTGTCGGCGATCGGCGCGGGCACGGAGGGCAAGCGCGCAGCTCTCGTCTATCCCATCACCGCCGCGCTCGGCACGGTGACCGTGGGCGGCGTGTTCTACGCGATCAACGCCTTCGTCGGCTTTTCGTTCCTCGACAAAACGGTCAACCCGTTCACCGTCGCCGCGCTCAATTCGTTTCTGCGCCTCGCGATGGTCATTCTGCTCATGCCCCTCTCGGGCGTGATCGACCGGCTCACGGTGCTTCTGGTGCGCGAAAAGCGCGCTGCCGCCTCCGAGCCCGAGCTGCGCCTTGAAGAGCGCTTTCTCGCCTATCCCGCCCTCGCGCTCGAGCAGTGCCGCATGGCGATCGACGCCATGGCCAAGCTCAGCCGCAAGAGCGTGAACCGGGCGCTCAAGCTCCTGCGCGGCTATTCCGAAGAGGGCTTCTCTGAGATCAAAGAGATGGAAGAGACCGTGGATACCTACGAGGACCGCCTCGGCTCGTATCTGATGCGCCTCACGGGCAAGGAGCTCACGCGCCGCCAGAACGAGGACGCCGCCAAATATTTATGCGCCCTGACCGACCTCGAGCGCATCTCCGACCATGCTTTGAACCTCGCCGAGAGCGCGAAAGAGATCGACGAAAAGCGCGTGCGCTTTTCCGACGCCGCCGACAAGGAGCTCACGGTCCTGTTCTCGGCCGTGACCGAGATCATCCACCTCGCGTCCGGCGCGTTTGAGGACGACGACGCCGAGCTTGCCAAGCGCGTGGAGCCGCTCGAAGAGCGCATCGACGAGCTGTGCGACACCATGAAGCGCCGCCACGTCGAGCGTCTGCAGGCGGGCGAGTGCACGATCTCGCAGGGCTTCGTGTTCAACGACATCCTCACCGACCTCGAGCGCGTGGCGGACCACTGCTCCAACATCGCCCTCGAGGTGCTCGAGGTGCGCAGCGACACCATGGCGGCGCACGACTACCTGCACGACCTCAAGGAACAGCAGGCCGACGCGATGCGCGAGGCCTATGACGAGTACGCCGCGCGGTACGCGATCTGACCGAGTAATAAAAAAAGCCGTCAGCGGACGGCTTTTTTTGTTGCGCGGGGCGCGGGGATATGTTAATATAAATGCAGATTTATGCAGAGACGGGAGGCAGTGGGATGAAACTCACGCTCGACACGGCGCGGAAATACCAGACCTATATGGGCGTCGGCGCGTCCGGCGCGTGGTGGGCGCAGGCCGTGGGGAACTGGACGAGACCGGACCCCGCGACCGGCGAAGAGACCCGCCGTGCGGTCGCGGAATTGTTGTGGTCCGAGACGCGCGGCATCGGCCTCAACATCTACCGCCACAACCTCGGCGGCGGGTCGGCGGGCTCCGGCAAGGGGGTCTATTGGGATCCTTTGCGCCGCGCCGAGGATCATTTCGCCCCCGACGGCAGCCTCGATTTCACGAAGGACGCCGCCGCCGTTTCGATGCTGCGTCTGGCCGTTGAGGCGGGCGCGGACGAAGTGGTGTTTTTCGTCAACTCCCCGCCCGAACGCCTCACGAAAAACGGCATGGCGCAGCTCGGCAAACGGCAGCTTTTCCGCACGAACCTCGCCAAAAAGAACATCCCCGCCTTCGCGGACTATTGCCTCGACGTGACCGAGCATTTCATCGAAGACGGCGTCCCCGTTAACTATCTCTCGCCGGTCAACGAGCCGCTGTGGGTGTGGAACGGCGGGCAGGAGGGCTGCCACTATTCGCCCCGGCAGGTCAAACGCGTGCTGCGCGCGTTCGCGTCGGCCCTCGAAAAGCGCCCCGCCCTCAAGGATCTTCGCCTCGCCGCCGCCGAAAACGGAGACGTCCGCTGGTTCAACAAGGCCTACACCCGCGCCTGCCTCAGTGACCCCGCCGTCGCCGCGCGCCTCGACGGCGTGGACGTGCATTCCTACTGCATCGGGCAATCCTTCCTGCCGCGCTTTCTCAACGACCGCGTCGCGTTTTTGCGGCGTTTCCGGCGCTATATGGACCGCCGCTTTCCGGGCGTGCCGGTGCAGACGAGCGAATGGACGCACATGAAGGGCGGGCGCGACGCCGGGATGGACTCTGCCCTCGAAACCGCGAAGGTGATGCTCGAAGATTTTACGATCCTGAACGTCACGCGCTTCACGCACTGGATCGCCTGCTCGCCCTACGACTACTGCGACGGCCTTTTGTATCTCGACCTTGAGAACGAGACCTATGCGCTCACGAAGCGGTATTTCGTCACGGGGCAATTCTCGAAATATATCCCACGCGGCGCGAAGCGCTTCGAGGTAAAAACCGATTCGCCGGAGGTTATGGCCGCGGGTTTCGTGTATGAAAATACGCGCGTCGTCGTGCTCATGAACCCCACGTCCGAAGACCTGCCGTTCGCGTCGCCGTTTCAGGGGCTCTGCGCCGTGACGGACGAGACGCGCTCGCTGTTTGAGTCGCCGGTCTCGGCAGGGGAGGCGCTCACCCTGCCCGCGAAGAGCGTGATGACTCTAAAGGAGGCGAAGCCGTGCTGAAAAAAGCCTTTTCGATGCTCCGGGGCGTGAAAACGCATTGGCGCGCGCCCGCCGAGGGGCGCTACATGCCCTACCGCGAGGTGTTCTCGCTCTCGTTCGGCGGCATCGGCGTGCGCATGATCGTATATTGCGTGTCGCAGATGATATTGGCCGCGAACAACGCGCTGATCGGCAACACGATCGGCGTGCCGCCCGATACCCTATATCTGTTGTATCTGCTGGGCGTGCTGTCGTCGTTCCCGCTCACGGGCCTTCGGGCGAAGATGATCGACAACACCCGCTCGATGAAGGGCAAATACCGCCCCTATCTCATCTCGATGGGCATCCCCACCGTCGTGCTCGGCGTCGCCTTCGTGTGGATGCCCTACGACAAAATGGATCTCTTCGGCAAGAGCGTCACGGTGCTGCTCTTCAACATCGGGTTCCAGTTTTTCTATAACTTCTTCAACGATTCCTACGATTCTCTGATCAACGTCCTCTCGCCGAACTCCATCGAGCGCTCGGACGTGCTGTCGATCCGCAGCGTGGTCGAGAACCTCTCGCCCTCGATCATCAACATCGTGTTCCCCCTGCTCGCGAAGGCGGTCACGGGGGAGGACAAATTGTTCGACCTCAGGATCTACCGGATCCTGTTCCCGCCCATCCTGCTGCTCGGGTTCCTGATCTCTCTTCCCGTCTATTTCGGCACGAAAGAAAAGCTCGTGCGCGCGCGTTCGCACGTGGCGGGCGTGAGCTTTGCCGACGCCCTCAGGGCCGTGGCGCGCAACAAATACTTCTGGATCATCTCGCTCGCGGGGTGGCTCGGCTTTCTCGAGGGCGCGTTCAACGAGATCTTACGGTGGATGTATAATTATCAGGGCGCGGCCACGGCGGGGCAGTATTCGCTCATCACCGCCATCGCCGGCAACGCGAGCTTCTGGCCGAACCTTGTGGCGCCGTTTCTCATCCGCAGATACGGCAAAAAGAAGATCCTCATCGGCACCAATCTTTTGAACATCGGCTTCATCGCCCTCATGCTGCCTGCCGTGCGCATGACCGGCACGCCCGGCGCGATCTGGATCCTATTGTTCTTCACGTTCATCAACCAGTTCATCTCGTCCCTCGGGCACCTGCTCACGCCGAGCGTGAACGCCGACATCCGCGACTATCAGCAATACGTCAGCGGCGAGCGCATCGACGGCATGTTCGCCGCGGTGGGGCTCATCGGCGGCCTCATCTCGATGGGCACGGGCTACGTGCTGCCCGCCATTTACAAGCGCGTGGGGCTCAACGCCGCCACCGCCGTGAAGCTCGGCTACACCGCCGAAAACGTTTACGACGTCCTCTATAACCGCGGCTATTTCGTGAACATCTGCTCGGTGCTCATCCTGGCGTCGGTCGTGGGCGCGGCGCTGAACGTGATCCCGTATTTCTTCTACGACCTGTCCGAAACCAAACAGCGCGCGATGGTGCGCATTCTGGCGCTGCGCGCCGCCGCCGAGGACCGTGCCGCCGGCACGCTGACCGAAGAGGCCGCCGAAAAGGCGCAGGCAGACGTGCGCGCGGCAAATGAGGCGGTCGCCGCCGCGGGAGAGACCGATCTCAACGCCCTCGCCGATGAATACCGCGCGACGAAAGATAAAACGGAGAAAAAAGAACTGTCTTCACGCCTTGCCGAGGCAAAAAAGACCGTCGCGGCGGGCGAGGAGGCAGCCCTCGTGCTCGAGGAGCTTCATTGGTTCGGTTCCGATACGGGCAAAGCCGCCCTCCGGCGGGCAGCCTCCGTGTGCGAAGCGGGCGTCGGCGGGTGCCTGACGCTCGACCTCCCGACGAAAAAAGAGGCAGCCGCCCTGCCGAAAACCACCCCCGACGAGCGCGAACGCCGCCGCGAGGCGCTGGTGTTCGCCTCCGAGCTCGGGGTCGCGCGCAGGACCGCCGCCCGGTATTACCCCGATGGTGTCGAACCCTTCGACGAAGCGTCTCTCACCGCCGCCGTGGAGGAGTGCGACCGCCTCGAGATCCGCCACGCCGCGCTGCTTGCCGAGATCAAGCGCGCGAACACCGGGGGCGACAAAGAATCCGCCGCTGCGCTCAGGGAGGAGCTAAACCGCGTGCGCGCCGAAAAGCGCGCCGCCGAACAGGATTTCAAAACCCTGTCCGCCGCCTTCGCCCGCCACCGCCGCGTGTCGGCGCCGTATCTCTCGTCGCGCCGTCTATTAGACCGCGCCGCGTATTACGAGACCCTGTCCGCCCCGGCCGGGACGGCGGAATAACGCGTTCGCGCCCGCAAGAAATGCTTGCGTTTTCGGGCGCAGTCTGCTATACTGAAACAAGAATCTGTGAATCCGGGAGGATGAAATATGAACTGTGCGTTTTGCGGCAGCAATATCCCCGAAGGCGCCGCCGTGTGCCCCGCGTGCGGCATGCCCGCGAAGTCGGTGTCCGACCTGAACGCGAATGCGCCCGAAATGCCCGAGGGCCCCGCCGAGGCGCCCGCGCCGTACGCGTCCGCTCCCGAGGCTCCCGCCCCCGCGCCCGCGGCGGACGACTGGACCCAGAACTGGAAAAAGGGCACCGTGGCGCCTGCCAAAAAGCCCGAAGAGGACCGCAAAAAGCGCATCCTCGTGATCGCCGCGATCGCCGGCGTGCTGCTGATCGGTGTGATCGCGGCGTTCGTGCTGATCTTCGGCGGCAAAGGTGAAGAAGACCCCGGCGAGACCGAGCCGTCCGTGCGTGAGGACGCGTCCGTGTCCGAAAACAGCGAATCGACCGAAGCGGAAGAAACGACAGCCGCCGACGCGCCGACGACAGGGGAGCCGACCATCGAAGAACCTGCTACCGAAGCGACGACCGAAGAACCGACGACCGAAGAGCCGACCGCCGAGACCCCGTCCGGCGAAGACGAAGACGAATCCAAGTCGCTGCCGCTCGAGAGCGGGACCAAGGCGCAGATCGAGCCCACCACCGAGGCCGCGATCCGCCCGACCGAAACGACGACGCTGGTGACCGAATAAAAAAAGCGGCGCCGCCGCACCGCCGATATTTCACATCCAACACTTAAAAACCGCTTCGTTTTCGAACGAAGCGGTTTTTTCAATGCCTTGTGTCGTCGGTGAAGCGTTCGCAGAAGCGGGCGGCGAAGGCGGGGTCCTCGCCCGCCGCGTCGAGGTGCCCCAGATCCCCGTATCTGAGCGCCACGAACTGGGCGATCCCGTCCTCGCGCTCCTCGGTCACGAGGTGCGTCACCGAGGTGGTCAGCGCCCGGAAGTTGTGCCAGAGGATCACCGGCGAGATGCAGAAGAGGTGCGACAGGATCACGCTCTCGACGCCGAAGTGGCAGAAGAGCACGATGACGTCGGCGTTCGGGCGCACGGCGCGGTAGAGGCGCCCTTCGCGCACGTAGCCGTGGCCGGCGAGAAAGGCGTCGAGCTTTTCGGTGACTTCGCGGTAGCAGTCGCCTACGCCGTATTCGGCCATCAGCGGGACTTTATCCCATTTCTCATAATCGTAATACGCGTCCACGGTCGTCCAGTAAGAGGGGTAGCGGTCCCACGGGCAGCCGTGGCCGCCCTCGTGGGTCGGCACGCGGCCTTCGAACTCCCTGAGCCAGTCGAGCGTTTCGGCTTTGCGCCCCGTTTTTTCGAGGGTGTAGGACGCGGTGCGTTTCGCCCTGCCGAGCGGCGAGCAGTAAAACGCCGTGACGTTGAGCTTCGCAAGGCGTTCTGCCAATAATTTCGCGTCGGCGTCGCCCTTCGGCGTCAGCGAATCGTGCTCGTAATCCGGATCGCCGTGGCGGACAATATATATTTGCATAGGAACTCCTTTTCAGACGGGGAAGAAGGGGCCAGAGGCCAGAGGCCAGGGGCCAGTAAAAATTCAAAATGCAAAATACAAAATACAAAACTTAATGAAACCGGGTTCTGGAGATTTCTGTTTTTATGCTTTTATGTGTCTTTTCTCAACCCCTGGCCCCTGGCCTCTGGCCTCTGGCCCCTTTTTACGCCATCTCCCCGTCAAACGACTGCTGCTGTTCGCGGCGCTTGAGGATCTCGCGCATCATTTCGCGGTGGCTTTCGCCGGTGATGTTGTAGAACTTGATGGGGATGAGCATCAAAAGATACCCGACGATCGGCGCGACCGTGGTCATCAAAAACAGCGCCCAGCGGGTTTTGGGGTTCTGCACCATCGACACCTTTTCGTCGGCGTCGTCGTGCTCGATGTAGTGCGTCAGACCCAATATCCACAGCGCGAGGGCGGACGACATCGTGCCCTCGAGTTTGCCGGTGAAGCTCATGATCGAGAGCATCGTGCCCTCCACGCGCTTGCCGGAGCGGTATTCCACGTAGTCCACGGTCTCGGCTTCCATCTCTTTCTGCATCAGGTTCTTGAACTCGAGCGGGATGGTCGAGAGCATCGTGAACGCCACCACGAGGATGCCGGTGAAGAGGCTCACGGGCTGATCGGCGGGCTTGTTCATCACGCCCGGGAAGGTGGAGAGGGCGAACACGCCGTTCACGAGCGCGCCCACCACGCAGCACGCCTGATAAAAGCGGCGGGAGTCGGCCTTTTCGCCGAGCTTTTCAACGATCAGGGGCACGATCACGGCGGCGAGCACGCTGCCCGGGGCCTTCGCGATATCGAGAAAGCCGTTATATTTCGGGGCGTAGAGCGAGTCGTAGGCGAAATAGAACGACACCTGCTCGGGCACCTTGATGAGGATGAACACGAGGTTTCCGAGGAAGAGCATCAGCAGCGGGCGGTTCGATACCAAGAGGCGCAGGCATTCTTTGAGCCCCGGGGTCTCTTCGTGGTGCTCGAGGCGCTCGCGCGTGTTGCGGAACGTAAAGCGCGTGAGCAGGATCACGAACGCGGCGCTCGCGACGGCGGCGGTGAGATAGGCCTTGTCGAGGTGATCTTTGAAGTACGGCAGCCACGCGGCGAAGGCCACGAGCCCGGTCGGGATCGCGCCCAAAATCATGCGCCCGATGGCCGAAACGCCGTACAGCTTCGTGCGCTCGGTGCCGTTCGGGGTCATCGAAAACGCCAGCGCCCCCATCGGCACGTCGAAGGCGGTGTAGGTCACGTCGAGCCCCACGAAGGCGAACACCGTGAGCGCGAGCTTCATGCCGTAAGACAGGTTATCGCTGCCGATGAAGAACAGCAAGATGAACAGCGCCACGAAATACGGGGCGAACTTGATATAGGGGCGCATCTTGCCGTATTTCGTGCGGGTCTTGTCCACGAGCACGCCCATGATGGGGTCGTTGACCGCGTCGAAGATGCCGCAGAACAGGCGGATGCGCGAGGCGTGCATCATGTCGATCTTCAGCACGTTCGTGATGAAGTAGTTGACGTATTTCGACGCCGTCATGCTGGTGGTCATGCCCTGCGCGCCGCGCCCGGCGGCGTAGGACAGGGCCTCTTTCCAGTTGATGTAGGTCTCTTCGCCCACGTCCTTGGTCACGATCTTGCGGTTCAGAAAGCCTTTCAGAGAAAACATGGCGGTCCCTCCGTTCTTTATCTGCGTTCATTATACTATGCCCGGCAAAAAAATGCAAGATTTGAAAAAAATGTCTAAAAACAATGGACAAATGTAAAATATTTTTATATAATAAAACTGGAGTTTTATACCCAAAAACGTCGCGCGTTCTCTTTGCGCCGCAGACAGGAGGCAAATACCATGAAGAAAAACACGACTGAAAAACGAACCGGCATGCTCTGGCGCGTGCTGTTCGCCGCCGCCCTCACGGCGCTGCTGTTCGCCGTGTGCGCGGTCACCGCGCTCGCGGCCACGGACATCAAGGCGGGGGACAAATGGCTTTACTCTTTGGATAGGCTCTATGAAAACACGGTCTACGCGCCGATGAACGCCCCCAAACCGTACCTGAAAGACGGACAAATCGAGATCACCGCCGTGAACCTGTATGTGTATAACGCGAACGGCACCTACGCGTCCTACGCCAGCGGCGCGTACACGCCGACGCTGAAGGACAACGTCTACGGCGTCAAGGTGGCGGTCGTCGGGCGCCCGGCGGACGGCTATCAGTGGCCGGACGGCGACCCGTCGCAAATCAGGCTGATATGGGATGGCGCGAATTATGTGGGGGGCGGAAATGTGATCGCCGTGGGTGAAAAAAGGGGAAACACGCAATATGCGATTTTCCTCTTTGACGCCTGGGTCCGCGGCAACGTCGACACCATCGATCTCAGCGTCCCCGTTCCCACGGCGGGCAGCGTCCCGGACAATACGCTCACCTTCAACGCCGCCGACGACCACGGGTATTCGGTCCAGTACGTCAGATGGAAGGTCAACAACGGCAGCTGGGGCGACGGCCCCGCCGTCTGGCAGGGCGGCGACAAGATCATGGTCTCCGTCAGGCTCACCAGACACGGCGGCTGTACGTTCAAAGACGATCTCAAGGTCCGGCTGAACGGAACGCAGCTGGCGGCGGGAACCGAAGGAGACGCTTATTACTACAAGGCTTCCAACTATATCATCCTGTACTATACGTTCAACCTCGAAGACTCACTTTCGGCCGAGCTGGATCTTACTTCCGGGCCCGTCACGGTTACGAACCCGGACTATCAATTCGGGCTGGCGGAGCGGTATCTCAATATGCTGCTGACACTCGCGAACAAGCCCGTACCGGCGACTTATGTGGAAGCGACCTACGATCTGGACCTGAACAACGACGGCAAGACTGACCTTACGCTCGCCTACAAGCCCCGCATCCCGTCCGGCTCCAACATCCGCAAGTCCTCGATCGTGATCACGCCCGAGATCGGCCTTTGGCGGGCCATGGGCAAGACCGCGCAAAAGACCTTTACGCTGACCATGGATCAGCAGGCGGCGCTCGCCGGGAACAGCAGGGTCTTCTGGCAGAAGCTCAACCTGACCGTTTCGCCCCCGCGCGTCACCATCGACCCCAACGGCGGCAAATTAAGATCGGGCTACACCTCACCTGTCACGATCGTGACCGATTCCGCCGGCAAGCTCACCTCCGACATGCTCAGCGCCTATTGCAAGGACGATGAGACGGACTTCGGCATGTACCGCTTCCAGCATTTCGCGATGGGCTTCGCGAAGAACGCCTCGGCGACCTCTCCGACCGCGACCCGCGTTTCCAGCCTTTGCGGGACCTACGATGAGGATACGACCTGGTACGTCATGTGGAAGAAGCAGGCGTACGGCACGATCGACCCGAACGGCGGCGCCTTCGCGAACGGGAGCAAAAACGTTGCATCGTTCCCGCTCAACAGGGACAACAAGATCAGCAGCGGGGCGCCGTATTTCGACGACAGCGCGTCGAATTTCGGCCTGCAGCCCCCGGCGAACCACGTCTTCAAGGGCTTCTGCACCAAAAAGGACGGCACCGGCTCCTACTATTATAAATATAAACTCATCGACTTCGGCGACGAGGGCAGCACGTGGTATATCATCTGGGATAAGCTCATCACGGTCACCGTGGACCCGAACGGCGGCTATTTCACCGACGGCACGAACACGCCGAGGAGCGTGACCATCAAGAGCGGCGAACGCCTGACCTACTCAAAGGCGTATACGCTCGGCATCGCCAGCTCCTACCACTATTACCGCGAGGGCCACGTGTTCATGGGCGTGTCGTACACGAAGGACGGCGCGGTGGCTTACAACATCAACGTGATGAGCGACCTTTACAGCTCCGACGGCCCGGTCTTTACCGAAGACACCACGCTATATTTCAGCTGGGCCGAGGCGGCGACCCTCTATTACGACCTCAACGGCGGCCAATTCCTGGGCGACTTGGGCGTGTATCACAGCGTGAGCCAGGATATTTACGACGCGCCTCCGCCCCGCACCGTGCCCTACGGCGAGAAGATCAACGTGCAGTATTACGATTCGACCCGTTTCGTGCGCGACGGGTATATCCCCTCCTACTGGGCCACCGACCGCGCGGGCGAGCATAAGCTCTGCGGTGTTGACGAATACGGCGAGCTCATCGTCACGGCCAAAGAGACCACGGTGTATCTGATCTGGGAAGAGTCGCCCACGCTCGTTATCAGAGTGCAGCCGACCCGCGTCTATGGCGACGAGAACAACTGGCCCCTGAGATTCGGCGGCGAGGCCATCTTCTTCTGCAGCGCCGCGGGCAAGGGCGTGACCTATCAGTGGCAGGTCGCCGACTCAGGCCTTATGCCCATTTGGCGCGATATGCCCGGCGAAACGGCAAATACCCTCACCGTGACGGCCGAGGCCGCCGACTGGTTCGGGGGCGGGCGCGTCTACCGGTGCGTGGTCAGGGACGAAAACGGCGCGCAGCTCGAATCCGACGCGACGTATTGCAAGCCGAGCTACTGCTTCTTCGAGGGGCCGTGGAACTATTCCGGCAAGGCGGGCGAGACCGCGGTATTCAAAATCGACGTCAGCGCCTCGGAGCCGACCTACACCTGGAAGGCCGTCGACGCCTCGGATAACGAGGTCAATATCGAGGCGATCGCGGGCGTGACGGGCGTCCACAGCCCGGAGCTCAAAGTCCCCATCGCCGCCGCGCTGGACGGCTACGGCTTCTACTGCGTGGTCACGGACCTGAGCCTCGGCGGCAGCCAGATCATATCCGACAAGGGACGCCTCAACGTGTACGGCAACACCATAAACGAGATCGCGATCACCATTTCGCCGGAGCCCGCCTACGGCGCGGTCGTCGGCGACGTCAAGATCACGATGCCCACCGGGATCAAGGAGCCGAGCGGCATGGGCGGCAAGGTCTGGTACCTGATCACGGATCCCGAGGCCGCCGCCTGGGGGCGCGACAAGGGCGGGCTTTCGATGCTCCGCCATTGGGGCGAAGCGTTCGGCGGGTGTTACGTGGATATCCCCGACGAAAGAACGTTCACCGAAGGCGTTTATCTGCTGGGGCTCGCGGTCAATACGGTCCCGGATCTGGCGATGAACGTAGAAACGCTCAGGATCACCTTGAACGGCAGACTGCTCGAAAAGGAGAAGGACTATCATTGCGAGGGCGGAGCTTACCTCTATCTGGTCTATAACGTCGTGAAGCCCCACGACCACGTGCTCGTGAAGACGGACGAGGTGCCCGCTACCTGCGGCGCCGACGGCACGAAGGCGTATTACACCTGCTCGATCTGCGGCAAAAAGTTCTCCGACGCCGCGGGCAAGCACGAGATCGCCGTGCCCGAAACGATCCCGGCCACCGGCAAGCACACGTGGGATAAGGGCGAGATCACCGTCAAGCCCACCGCCACCGACGCGGGCGTGAAGACCTTCACCTGCCTCGTTTGCGGCGCGACGAAAACCGAGCCCGTGCCGCCCGGCACCGGCGAGGACGAGCTTTTGCTCGGCGACGTGGATAACGACGGCAAGGTCACCGCGTCCGACGCCCGTCTGGCGCTCAGAGGCGCGGTGGGGCTCGAATCCTACGCTCCCGACTCGCGCTCGTTCAAGGCCGCCGACGTGAACCTCGACAACCAGCTCACCGCCGCCGACGCGCGACTCATCCTTCGCAAGGCCGTCGGCTTCACCGACAAGGAATTCGGCGTGAAATACTGAGATACCCGCCGGTAACGGCATAAGACAAAAGACCCGCCCTTCGAAGGGCGGTGCAGATAAGGGATAATATAGCCGCAGCGGCGCACTTGTTTGTGAAATACCGCGTTGCAGGGGACGGATAACCGTCAGGTTTATCCGTCCCCTGCGCCTTGTCTTTCGCAAAAATTGCATCCTCTGCGGTGCGAAGCAGTTTTGTCGCCAGCTATTTATCGTCCGAACAATCTGAACGGCAGGGGATAATCCTGGCGGATATCCCCTGCCGGGCGGGCAGTTCGGGCGGGAA
>JAFZOL010000050.1 GCA_017550625.1 Clostridia bacterium
CAGATAAGGGATAATATAGCCGCAGCGGCGCACTTGTTTGTGAAATACTGCGTTGCAGGGGACGGATAACCGTCAGGTTTATCCGTCCCCTGCGTCTTGTCTTTCGCAAAAATTGCATCCTCTGCGGTGCGAAGCAGTTTTGTCGCCAGCTATTTATCGTCCGAACAATTCTGTTCGGCAGGGGATAATCCTGGCGGATATCCCCTGCCGGGCGGGCAGTTCGGGCGGGAAAGAGCGGCGAAAAACCTGTATTATCCCTTATCTGCACCGCCCAAACCGTGCCGGGTATCTCTGTTTTTGCTGTTATCCGACGGATATTTCGTCTGCTTCGGGCTCTTCGTCCGCTTTGAGTTTCCGGTAGACGTGCCGCGCGAGCAGGGCGATCGGCACGACGAGGGCGGCGAGGATGAGCTCCAGCCCCCACGCCGGGATCGGGAACACGGTGCCGAGCACGATCGAAAAGTCGAACGCCGCGTGCAGCAGCACGGCCGCAGGATACAGGAGCCGGAATTTCTTTTCCCGCACGGCGGCGAACACGAGCACCGAAAGCGACAGGTGCATGGCGATCGCGACGCAGCGCTCGAACACGCCGAGCATGCACTCGCCCAGCGTCGCGTTCGCGTAGGGCGCGAGCTGCGTTACGATCAGCGCGAGGGTCTCTTCGTCCGTGCCGGACGACAGGATTTTTTCGCCGAGCCCCGCGCCGATCAGGGCGCCGAGCATCGCGACCGAGATGATCTGAAAGCCGATATACGCGCTCTCGAACCCGCCGTGGCCGAGGCCGTAAGACACCGACGCGCGGCGATGCGTGTATTTTTTGAGCGCGAACCGGAACGCGAGATACCGCCCGGTCTCTTCAAACACGCCGGCGAGCGCCCCCGCGACCAAATAACTCAGCCACGGATTCCCCGCGATCGCCTTCGCGGCGGGGGTATCCGCCTGCAGCAGAAAATACGCCGGCGCCAGTTTCAGCACGATCGCGAACAACAGCCAGGTGACCGCGCCCACGGCGACGGGCACGAGGAGCTTTTCATGCGTTTTCTTTTTCCAGATGATAAGAAGGACCACGGGCAGGGCGATCATCAGCGCGCCCTCGGCGACGAGGCCTATAACGGCGACGGACGAAAAATGCAGATTTCCCATATTTTCAGTCCTCCTTGCCGATCACTTTTTTCTGCCACGACTTTTTGCCGCAGGCCGGGCATTTCATATAGCGGGTCCTGCCCATATGCATGGCCATGTTCACGCTGGCGTAGGTCGGCACGTATCTGTGCCCGCATTTGCGGCAGGCGTAATAGCCTGCCGTCTGCTCGATTTTGAGCGCGAACGCCGCGGCGACGAGAAACTGCGCGAATCCCGCGCCGATCATCACGACGGACACCCATGCGGGCGCGGCCTGCTTCACCTGCAATACCGTCGCGAGCCCGATCAGCGTGAACATAAACGCGAGCGAAATGAAGCCGATCACGAGCTCCATGCGCAAAAGCCGCTTGTCGGCTTCTTCCTTCTGCCGCACCATGTCGAGCAGCGCCTTTTCGGACGCTTCATTGTAGCTTTTCATATCCAATACCTCCCCGTTGAGCAGATCGTTGACTGTGATCCCGAGTATCCCGCAGAGCTCCAGCATGATCGAGGCGTCCGGCAGAGATTTGCCGGTCTCCCATTTCGACACCGCGCGGTCGGTGATGCCGAGCTTTTCGGCGAGCTGCAGCTGCGTCAGGTTTTGTTCTTTGCGTTTTCCCGCGATGAATTTGCCGATCTTGAGCTGATCCATGTTCGGGGCCTCCTTTCGCCTCTCATCATAGGCGATCTGCTTGCTGAAATCCACGAACCGGCGGTTGAGCGGGGAGAACTCAACCGCCGGTTGGGTCGTTTTTTATGGTTTTTGCCGCCGTTTTACAGCGGAAACTGCAAAAATCTGTCGAATCCGTCCTTCACGCCGTCCGGCCCGTAACGGATAATCTCGTCAAAGTCTTCGCTTCGCATTAGGAACCGGACGAACCGCGCGCCGAGGTAATACCCCGTGTCGCCGCGGCCCTCAAAGCGGACCCAGTCGCCGAAATACCGCTGGTTTTCGTGCGTCATCGAGCTTAGGTCCTGATAAAAAGATTGCTTCAGGTGCTCCGCGTTTTCGTCGCACCAGCGCTTCCAGTCGCCGTCGTACTGGTGAAAGGCCTCGGGGTCGCCGGCCGCCTCCTGCTCGAACACCATGGCCACGCCCTCGGTGTAGAGCTGCCATAAAAGCTGGTCGGGCAGGGCTTCGGGCTCGCGGTCGAGCGAGCCGTATTGGCCGTGGTACACATGCCCCAGCTCGTGCAGCACGAGGCCCGTCATGGCGGCGGGCGTGTGCCAGCCGAGCTCCATGATCTTTTCGATGCCGAACAGCACCGTCCGCCTGCCGCGCACCTCCGTCACCCAGCCCGCGCCGCTGCACAGGCCGAGATACAGCACGAGGTCCGCGTCCACGGTCCTGCCGAAGCGCTTCACGATGGTCTCATCGAGCCCGTCGACGACCGCGTGGAACGTTTCGATCGCCGCTCTGCGTTTTTCGGCGTCCGACAGCACTGCGTCGAGCACCGGCAGAAAATCGCTTTCCCACGAAAACCCGGCGGCAAGGCACTCGTTTTTGTCTTCAAGGCAGAGCTCTTTCGCGCCCGGCACGGCGGCGTCGATATATGCTTCCCAGTCTTCGAGCCGGAACCGCCCCGAAGCGAAAGATGAAAGCATGGCGCCCGTTGTATCAATAATTCTCATATTCTTCCCTTTATCACAGGTCGATCCAGATCCCTTCGTCGTGGACCGACGCGCCCTCAACGGCGCGGTAAAAGCGCTGCGCCTCGTCGTTTGCGGCCATCAGCGCCACGAGCAGGGTCACGCCCCGCGCTTTGAGTTCGGTTCTCAGCGCCCGCAAAAGCGCCCGCGCCGTGCCCTTGTGCCGCTCGCTTTTGAGCACGCAGATCCAGTCGAGATACGCGCTGCCGCACGCGGGGTCTGACCGCCCCGCGAGGATCACGGCGTCGATCCTGCCCACGACTTTCCCGCCGTCAACAGCGAGCAGGGACACGGCGTTTTGGAATCCGGCGTCGCCGAACGACGCCTCCAGCGCCCGCCGGTAGTCTTCGTCCGGCTCCCAGTAATAGGTGTCCGGCTCCTGAACGCGGAGCTCCTTTTCGAACGCCAATACCGCGTCGATATGCTGTTTTTCAAACGGTACGATCTCCATCGGTTTCGCCTCTCTTATCCGAGCTTCTCTTCGAGAACCTTCGCCTGTTTCTCCACGAAGGCTGCCATGCGCTTCACGGTCTCGGGCTCGAGGGGATTCGGGATGCCCGCGCGCTCAAGCGTCTCGAAATAGCCGTAAACGCCGCCCATGCCGCAGAGCTTCAGGTAACTCTCCCACGCGTCTTCGCCCGCGACCTGCTTTTCATACAGGGCGAAGGCGTCGAGCTGCGCGAGCGCGTAGTCGATGTAATAGAACGGATACAGGAAGATGTGCTGCTTCTGCATCCAGAAGCCGCCGCCCTCTAAAAACGCGTTGCCGTCGTAGCTGCGCCAGGGCATGTATTTACGTTCGATCTCTCTCCAGAACCGCCGCCAGTCGGCGGGGCCGGAGCCGGGGTTTTCGAACACCCGGTGCTGGAACTCGTCCACGCACACGAGATAGGGGACCGTCTCAAGCGAGCTTATGAAATGCGCGTAACGGTAGCGGTCGGCGCGTTCGCCGAAAAAGCGCTCCATATAGGGGTAGGCGAACATCTCCATCGCCATCGAGTGGATCTCGTTGATCTCGCTTGTGGAGGACGAGAGCAGGTCGATCGGCAGCCGCCGCGAGGCGTAATACGCCTGAAACGCGTGCCCCGCCTCGTGCGTGAGCACGTCGATATCGGCCGAGGTGCCGTTGAAATTCGAAAAGATGAACGGCGCCTTTTCGTCCGGCAAAAACGTGCAGTACCCGCCGAGGTGCTTGTTCTCGCGCGTGACGAAGTCATAAAGCTCGTGCTCGGTCATGAAGTTGAAGAATTCGCCGGTCTCGGGCGACATCTCCTCATACATCCGCCGCGCCTTCTCGGTCAGCTCCTCCGGCGTGCCCTCGGGCACGGCGTTGCCGTCCGGGAAGGTCAGCGCCTCGTCATAGAACCGGAGCTTCTCCACACCGAGACGCTCTGCCTGTTCGGCGTAGAATCTCGCGCACAGCGGGGTGATATACTCGAGCACGGCGTCGCGGAACGCCGCTGTCTTTTCGGCGTCGTAGTCGTAGCGGCCGCGGCTCAGATACGCGTATTCAATATAGCTATTGAATCCCAGCCGCTTCGCGATCGTGCGGCGGGTCTTCACGAGCTTCGCGTACTGCCCGTCGAGCGTGTCCGACACGCTCTCATAGAGCTTCGCCCACGCCTCGAACGCGGCCTTGCGCTCGGCGCGGTCGGCGGACTGCATGTGGCGCAATAACCCGTAGAAATTGCACTTCTCGCCCATGAATTCCACGCTGCAGCCCGCGGCGGTCTTCGAATAGGCGGTGGTGAGGTTGTTTTCGCGGATCGTCGGCAGCAAGATCGAGGGCCTGATGAGCCGCAGCTGCACCTCCATGTTTTTGAAGAGCTGGCGGCCGTATTTCTCCTCCAGCTCGGCGCGGTAGGGGCTTTCGAGGATCGCCCTGATCCCTTTTCTGAGCGTCAGCATCAGCTTCGGGGTCTCGCGGTTGAGAAACTTCATCTCGCCGTCGTAGAACGCGTCCTTCATGTTCATCGTGTTGCGGATACTCGCCACCGTGCGCTGGGTGAACACGGATTCCAAAAGCCTGTTGCAGGCGAGAAACGCCGCGTCCGCCTCGCCGAAGCTCTTCGCGTCCCTGAAGTCCTTCACGATGCCCGCGAACGCCTTTTTGATCTTTTTGGGGTCGGGCCTTACGTAGGGGAGATCTCTGAATTTTTCCATCATGCAGCCTCCGTTTCTTGTATTTTCATCGAGGTTCAGCTGAACCACGAGCCGTTATACGTTTTCTGCGCCTTGTTCATCACGAGGATCCCGGCGATGAAACCGACGAGCATCGGGACCCACCAGAACGGCCATTCGAACAGGTTGAATACGCCCGTCACGGCGATCCCGGCGCCGATGATGATGAGGCCGATGCCGAGAAGCCGGGCGTAGGCGGGGATATCCTCTTTTTTCACGTTTTGATAATGGTATTCGTGCACGAGCGAGACCTTCCGCTTTTTCCAGATGACCGCGCCCAGCACGATGCACAGCGCGCCGACCGCCGCTTCAACGATAAATCCGACGAGCATTAAAAGCCCTCCTTTTTCGGTTCCGGCTCAGAGTTCCCGCGCGAGCGCCGCTTCGATGAGCGAAACGTCCCTGAGGTCCTTCTCGCGCCCGAGCGCCCGCTTCATTTCGATAAGGCCTTTCGGGGTGACAACGCGAAAGCCTTCGATCTCGGCAGTCCCGTCGCAGAGCCAATTCTCGAAGATCTCGATATCCTCTCCGTATTTGAACTGCCTGCTGCCGTCGGGCAGGGTCTTATAAAAATATCCGTCCGCCTCGAGCCGGTCCGCGAGCGGGGAAGTGCATCCGAGGTCCACATCGCCGGTCTCTTCGCGAAAGCCGTACGCGACCATCGCGCCGCCCGTGATGAGCCAGTATTCGCCCTTATCGTACGGGAACGCCCGCAACGCGTCCCACACGTCGTTTTTCTTCATGCGTTTCCCCTCCCGCTGAATTATAGCACATCCCGGCGGCAATAGCAACAAAAAGAATCCGAAGTCAACCACTTGCGTCTTCGCGCGGGGCGTGGTATAATACCTGTATCAATCCCATCAGCGAGGTACCCTATGCGAATCACCTGCGACCATTGCGGAGCCGTGTTCTACACCGAGACCAACGTCGTCTGCCCGGCGTGCGGCTCCCCCTATGCCGACGACGCCGAGATGAAAGACGCCGCGCGTTACGAGCAGCAAAAGCGCGACTACGACCTTGAGAGCGAAAAAGAAAAGCTTGAGGAGCAGCGCCGGCGCAACGAATTATTCAAAGAGGAGATCGAAGAGCGGCGCAGCCGCAACGAACAGACGCAAAAAACGCGCGCCTTCGCCAACGGCATGAACAAAGGCTGCACGTTCCTTCTGTTCGCGGCGGGCATCGTGTTCGTGATCGGCCTCATCGTGTCGTTCATTCTCGCCTTCACCGGCGGAAACGGCACGTCGCGCGATTGGCCCGAGGACGACGAAGAGAGCGTCGAAGTCACCACCGAGATCCCGATGCGGGAAGTTGAAGGGGAGTTCGGCGAGGAGCTCGACGCGGGGCGCTATACCTTTAAGATCGACAAGATCGAAAAAACGGACGCCTATCCGTGGGACGCCACCGTGGGCCACACCTGCGTGCTCATCCACGCCCTGTTCACGAACAACACCGACGGGTATCTGGACGCCGACCTCGCCGCCAACGTGGTGGCGGACGGCATCGCGCAGCACAGCTTCTATCTCCCGTCGGGGTACAAGGATTTCTCGTCCTACGTGCCGAAGGGCCTCACGACCGAGGGCTGGTATAAGTTCGAGATCCCGGACGACGCCGAGGTCATCGAATTCCGCTACGGCGATTACGTCGTGTGCCGCTTCACGTGGGACGACGTAGAATAATAGGATATATATAATTTACGGGGACCCGCTCGGGTCCCCGCGTTTTTTGTCATAGAAGGGGAGTCAGCGCTTTTTGCTGCTCTCCTTTTCCACCAGCGTCCACGGCGCGAGCTGCGACACGCACGGTTCGCCGCGCAGCAGGCGGAACAGGGTCTCGGCCGCCATACGCCCCACGTTATATTTCCCGTGCGAAAGCGACGTGATGCGGGGCACCGACATCTCGCTGTAGCGGCTGTTGTCGAAGCTGACCACCGAAAAATCGTCCGGCACCGAATAATCCTTGCGCGTGAGATACGAAATGAGCTGCGCCGCGATCTCGTCGTTATAGCACACCGCCGCGCTGCAGGATGAGAGCATGTTCTCGACGCGCGCTTCCGAAAAGCCGTCCTTCAGAAACCTTTCCTTGCTGTCGGTGCTGTACCAGAGTATATTGCCGTCGTCCGGCATCAGGTCGAACTCCTTGAGCCCCTCGAGATACCCCTCAAAGCGCTGCCGGCCCTGCAGGTCGTCGTATTTGAAGATGCCGCCGATGCCGCGGTGGCCGTTCTGCACGAGATATTCCACCAGCATCCGCCCGCCCGAAACGTTGTCGTCGAGCACCGATATGGTGTCGGGCAGCTGCTCGTAGTTGCCGTGCATGAAGATCATCGGGATGCCCTTTTCCATGAGCTGCCGGCAGAGCCCGACGTTCGGGTTCGGCAGGCCGGTCTTCGTGCCCTCGATCAATATCCCGTCGAGCCTGTCCATCGTAAGCAGGGTCTGCAGGATCCGCCGTTCGTTCGAAAACTGGTTTTGTGTCGCGAACAGCAGCGGGGCGCTGTTGTTCTCGGAGCACACCGCCTCGATCTCCCTGAGGATGCTCGGGAAGATATAGTCGCTGATATACGACGTCACCACGGCGATCGAGCGGCGCGGCGACGCGGCGGGCTCGCGCTTTTCGCGGATGAACGAGCCGCTGCCCTGCCTGCGCTCGATCAGGCCCTCGGTCTCGAGCACCGAAAGGGCCTGCCGCACGGTCTGGCGGCTGACTCCGAACTGCCCGCACAGCGTCTGCTCGGTCGGAAGCGTCTTCTGATACTTCCCCGAGAGGATCCCGGTGCGCATCGCTTCGGCGAGAACTTGATATTTCGGTTTCATGATCAGGTCCCCTACATACAATTTCAATCATATTATACGCACAAATCGCGGGGATGTCAATACAACTTTTTCACACAACCGACAGTTTCCCCGGCCGAAAACCCCGTTATTTGTGCAGAATAACGAAAACGGCGCGGGATAATCGGACAACAAAACGCCTGAAAACGATGAAAAACCCGTGAAAAACAGGCACAATCCGGCGCTTTTCGGCGGGTTTGTACGGGTTTTGACCGAAAATGTGCCAAATTTGTATTGTGCATCCCTACAAAAAATATTTTTGTGCGTACAAGCGGTTGACTTTCCGCAAAGGGGATGCTATGATGGTATCAGTAAGTCCGGTGCTGCCGGGCCGAAAATAACAGAAAGAAGGAACGAAAATGCGTAAACTGTTTGCTCTGCTCCTCGCTGTCGTTATGGTCTTCGCTCTTGCGGCCTGCGGCGGCACCAACGAAGAAGGTTCCGAGCCCAATGGCGGCGGCGAAGCTCTGATCAAGGTTGGTATCATCAATCTCGACCCGTCCGAGTCCGGCTACCGTGAGGCCAACGTCAAGAACCTGAACGACACCTTCACCAAAGAGAACGGCTATGAGGCCACCTTCGTGACCGCCCCCACCGCCGATAAGCAGCTCGAGGCCGCCAGAGGCTTCATCACCGCCGGTGTGAAGTACATTCTGGTTTCCGCCGCCGAGACCACCGGCTGGGACGAGGTCCTGCAGGAGGCCAAGGACGCCGGCATCAAGGTGTTCCTGTTCGACCGTATGATCGAATGCGACAAGAGCCTCTACACGGCCGCCGTCGTTTCCGACATGCGTAAAGAAGGCGAGACCGCCGTTGCGTGGCTCGAGAGCCTGAACCTCGACGAGTACAAGATCCTCCACATTCAGGGCCAGCTTGGCAGCGCCGCGCAGATCGGCCGCAGCGATCCCCTGACCGAGAAGTGCGCAGCCGATGAAAAATGGACCATCGTCCGTGAAGGCACCGGCGGCGACAGCTGGGATCCGAACGAGGCCAACAAGATCGCGAAGGCCGCGATCGACGCCGGTGAGGAATTCAACATCGTTTATGCCGAGAACGACGGCATGGCGCAGGGCGTCGTTGAGGCGCTCGACGCTGCCGGCATCACCCACGGCGTGGACGGCGACGTGATCATCATGGGCTTCGACTGCAACAAGTGGGCGCTTGAAAAGCTGCTTGCCGGCGAGTGGAACTACGACGGTCAGTGCAGCCCCTTCCAGGCCGCCGAGATCGACAAGATGATCAAGACGCTGGAGGCCGGCAAGGAGATCGAAGGTCTGAACGACAAGAACCAGATCATCTCCGAAGAGAAGGGCTTCGACGCCAAGACCATCACCCAGACCGACATCGACACCTACGGCCTCGGCTGATTAATCCCCGCATCAGTCTGACTCACTCCATAGAATTAGCAGACAAGCGCGGTGTGGATAGTGGAGGAATCCGCGATCCACACCGCGATTCTTTTACACTGCTTTTTTTGGGGAATTACGGTTATTTTTGACAAAGAACAGGAGATGATCGTATGGAAGACGGAATCGTTCTGACCATGCGCGGGATCTGCAAATCCTTTCCGGGCGTCAAGGCCCTGAACAACGTGGATTTCACCCTGCGTAAAGGCGAGATCCACGCCCTGATGGGCGAGAACGGCGCCGGAAAATCCACCCTCATCAAGGTGCTGACGGGCGTTTCCGATTACATTAAGGACGAGGGCAGCATCCGCATCGAGGGCATCGAGGGCGAGGCGAAGATCCATTCGCCCCAGCAGGCGCAGGAGGTCGGCATCAGCACCGTCTATCAGGAGATCACGCTCTGCCCGAACCTGACGGTTGCCGAAAACATGTTCATCGGCAGAACGCGCGGCCCCCTCGTGCATAAAAAAGACTATGAAAAACGGGCCACCGAGATCCTGCGCGACCTCGGCATCCCCGCCAGAGCCTCGCAGGAGCTCTCGCGCTGCTCGCTCGCCGTGCAGCAGATGGTGGCCATCGCCCGCGCCGTGGACATGAAGTGCAAGGTGCTGATCCTCGACGAGCCCACGTCGTCGCTCGACGACAAAGAGGTGGAACGGCTCTTCGAGCTGATGCGCGACCTCAAAAAGAAGGGCGTCGGCATCATCTTCGTCACGCATTTCCTCGAGCAGGTCTACGCGGTCAGCGACCGCATCACCGTGCTCCGCAACGGCGAGCTCGTGGGCGAATATCTGGTCGAGAACCTGCCGCAGGTGGAGCTCGTGGCCAAGATGATGGGCAAGAGCCTCGACGATCTGGCCGAGCTCGAGCGCATCGGGCAGAAGAGCGGCGCCGGCGAAGAAGTCGTCTACGAGGCCGAGGATATCTCGAGCAGCGAGTGCCGGCCCTTTGATTTCTCCATCCGGGCGGGCGAAGTGAACGGCTTCACGGGGCTTCTCGGCTCCGGGCGCAGCGAGAGTGTGCGCGCCATCTTCGGCGCCGACCGCGTCACCGGCGGCAAAGTGAAGGTCAAGGGCAAGCCCGTGCATATCACCAAGCCCCACGACGCCATGAAAAACGGCATCGGCTACCTGCCCGAGGACCGCAAGCGCGACGGCATCATCGCCGACCTGTCGGTGCGCGAGAACATCATTCTGGCGCTGCAGGTCATCAAGGGCATGAACCGCCCGATCTCGCGGGCGAAGGCCGAGGCCTTTGCCGACGAATACGTCAAGGCGCTCGACATCAAGACCGCCTCGCTCGATACCCCGGTCGGCTCCCTGTCCGGCGGCAACCAGCAGAAGGTCATTCTGGCGCGCTGGCTGCTGACCCATCCTCAGTATCTGATCCTCGACGAGCCCACCCGCGGCATCGACGTGGGCACCAAGACCGAGATCCAGAAGCTGGTTCTGAAGCTCGCCGAAGAGGGCATGAGCATCACCTTCATCTCGTCCGAGATCGAAGAGATGCTGCGCACCTGCTCGCGGCTCATCGTCATGCGCGACCGCAAGATCGTGGGCGAGCTGACCGGCGACGACCTGACGCAGGTGCAGGTCATGAAGACCATTGCGGGAGGCGAACAGTAAGATGAATAAAAAGAAAAACGCCGCCTCCGGTTTGAGGCAGCTGTTGATCCCGCTGATCGCCCTCGGGATCCTGATCGTATTCAATCTGATCCGCGACGTCAGCTTTTTCTCCGTCGAGATGCGCGTGAACAACAGCGGCAACGTCGTGCTCGCGGGCAACCTCATCAGCATCATCGACACCGCCAGCGAGCTCGCCATCATCGCCATGGGCATGACGCTCGTCACGGCGGCGTGCGGCGGACAGGATATCTCCGTCGGCGCGGTCGGCGCCATCTCCGGCGCCGTGCTCGTGAAGGTCCTGCAGGCCATGGGCGGCATCACGGCCCTCAGCGTCGTCGCAGCCTTCGCGGCAGCCACCGCGGTGACGATCCTCTTTAAGCTCTTCAACGGCACGCTGGTGGCCGTGTTCCGGATCCAGCCCATGATCGCGACCCTGATCCTATTCTCGTGCGGGCGCTCGATCGCCTATTGGATCAACGGCAGCGCCACGCCGCAGCTCACGAGCCCGATCATCGATTCCATCGGCAAGACCATCCCCGGCATCCCCGTCCCCACGCCCGTTTTCGCGGTGCTTCTGGTGGCGCTGCTGCTGGTGCTGATCTTCAAGTTCACGAGCCTTCGCCTTTACACCCAATCGGTGGGCATCAACCAGGGCGCGGCGCGGCTCAACGGCGTGAACCCCACCGTCGTCAAGCTCATCAGCTTCGTGATTTTGGGCGTGTGCGTGTCCGTGGCCGCCCTCATCGGCGTGTCGCGTCTCGGCCAGCTCAACCATAAGACCCTGCTGGTGGATATCGAAATGGACGCCATCCTTGCCGTGGCCATCGGCGGCAACAGCCTCGCCGGCGGCAAGTTCAAACTGATCGGCAGCGTGATGGGCGCCTATATCATCCAGATGCTCACCACCACCCTTTACGCCATGAACGTCAACCCCGTCAACATCAAGGCCTACAAGGCGATCGTCATCATCATCATCGTGGTGGCGGGCTCGCCCGTGATCAAGAACGCCCTGACGTCGCTCTTCAAAAAACGGCGTCCCGCCAAAGCGCAGACAGAGGGGGTGAGCTGAATGGCGAAAAACAAGAGTCCTCTCACCCGCACGCGTGAGCCGCTGAGCAACACGCAGATGCTGATGTTCATCAGTATCGGCATCTTCGCGGCCATGTATCTCGCGGCCATCATTTTCATGGACAGCGGCTTTGAGAAGCCGCAGATGTTCTTCGACCTGCTCAACGACAACGCCGCGCTCATCATCATCTCGTGCGCGCTCACGATCGTCATGATCACCGGCGGCATCAACATCAGCGCCGGCGGCGTCATCAGCCTTACGGCCATGGCGTGCGCGCTGTTCCTGAACAACAACGGGATCGGCAGCAGCCCCCTGAGCATCTTTCTCACGCTCCTGCTCGCCCTCGGCATCGGCCTCGGCTTCGGCGTGCTGCAGGGCTTCCTCGTCAGCTATCTTGAGATCCAGCCCTTCATCGTCACGCTCGCCGGTATGTTCCTCGCCAGGGGCCTCACCACGATCCTCTCCCGCGATCCGGTCAAGGTGACCCACGAGGGCTTTTTGCAGCTGGTGCAGACCAAGCTCAAGATCAACTGGCTGGGCTACACGGCCCCCAACGGCGCGTTGATCCCAGCGAAGGTCGAGATCGGCGCCATCGTTGCCGTGGGCGTCGTGGTCCTGATGGCCCTGATGCTCCGCTTCGCCCGGTTCGGCCGCAACGTCTACGCCGTGGGCGGCAACCGGCAGAGCGCGCTGATGCTGGGCATCAACGTCAAGCGCACGGTCTTCTGGGCCTACGTGATCAGCGGCCTTCTCTGCGGCCTTGCCGGCTTCGTCTTTTTGATCCACAAGCCCGCGGGCAACGCGAGCGTGGCCATGCGCAGCGAGATGGACGCCATCGCCGCCTCCATCATCGGCGGCACGCTGCTCTCCGGCGGCGTGGGCAACGTGGTGGGCACCTTCTTCGGCGCGATGATCCTTGCAACGATCCAGAAGATCATCGCCCTGAGCCCGCTGAACGCCTCGTGGTGGCAGGATATGGCCAACGGCGCCATGCTGAGCTTCTTCATCCTGCTGCAGAGCGTCGTGCTGATGCGCAGAAACAAGAAAAAAGACACAAAGAACGACAAAAACAAGGATATCGCGAAGGAAAGAGGCGCTGAGATAACATGAAATACGAATTCTGGTTCGTGGTCGGCAGTCAGTTCCTGTACGGCCCCGAGGTCCTCGAGACCGTAGACGCCCGCGCGCGGGAGATGGCCGAAAAGCTCTCCGCCGCCCTGCCGTACCCCCTCGTGTACAAGGTCACGGCCAAGACCAACAAAGAGATCGCCGAAACGGTGCGCGAGGCCAACTACCGCCCCGAATGCGCGGGCCTTATCACCTGGTGCCACACCTTCAGCCCGTCCAAGATGTGGATCGACGGCCTCAGGGACCTGCAAAAGCCCTGGTGCCACTTCGCCACGCAGTATAACAAAGAGATCCCGAACGACGAGATCGACATGGATTTCATGAACCTGAACCAGGCCGCCCACGGCGACCGGGAGCACGGCTTCATCGGCGCGCGCCTTCGCAAACCCCGCAAGGTCATCGCCGGCTACTGGCAGGATGAAAAGGTGCACAAGCGCCTTTCGGACTGGATGAAGGCCGCGGTGGGCGCCGCCGTGTCGAAGGACATGAAGGTCATGCGCTTCGGCGACAACATGCGCGAGGTCGCCGTCACCGAGGGCGACAAGGTCGAGGCGCAGATCAAACTCGGCTGGCAGGTGAACACCTGGGCCGTGGGCGATCTCGTCAAGGAGATGAACGCCGTCACCGAAGAAGAGATCGACGCCCTGGTCGCCGAATACGAGGCCTCTTACGACGTGGCCACCGACAACGTCGCCGCGATCCGCTATCAGGCGAAAGAAGAGATCGCGATCAGGCGGATGATGGACCGCGAGGGCTGCAAAGCCTTCTCGAACACCTTCCAGGATCTCTACGGCATGGAGCAGCTGCCGGGCCTTGCGTCGCAGCACCTGATGGCGCTCGGCTACGGCTACGGCGGCGAGGGCGACTGGAAGGTCGCCGCTCTCACCGCGATCCTCAAGGCCATGGGCGAGGGCGGCAACGGCGCCTCCGCGTTCATGGAGGACTACACCTATCATCTCGTCGAGGGCAAAGAATACTCTCTCGGCGCGCACATGCTCGAGGTCTGCCCCTCGCTGGCGGCGGACAAACCCCGCATCGAGACCCACCATCTCGGCATCGGCATGAACGAAAAGGACCCCGCGCGTCTGGTGTTCGAGGGCAAGGCTGGCCCGGCGCTCGTAACGTCGCTCATCGACATGGGCGGGCGGCTCCGGCTCATCGTGCAGGATATCGAGTGCGTCAAGCCCATCCTGCCCATGCCGAACCTCCCGGTCGCCCGCGTCATGTGGCGCGCGATGCCCGACCTCACCACGGGCGTGGAGTGCTGGATCACCGCCGGCGGCGCACACCACACGGTGCTCAGCTACGACGTCAGCGCCGAGATGCTGCGCGACTGGGCGCGGATGATGGACGTGGAGTTCGTGCATATCACGAAGGATACGACTCCCGAAAAGCTCGAGGACGAGCTGCTCGTCAAGGACCTCGTCTGGAAGCTCAAATAAAAAGAGCAGAGCAGGCGGCGCGCACGCCGTCCGGCTTACGGAAAAGCCGCGCATAAACAAAAAGCCGTCCGGCAGGGGATATCCCCCTGCCGGACGGGCGTATTTGACTCAAAAAAACGCGGGTAAAGGGCGGTGCGGATAAGGGATAATTCAGCCGCAGCGGCGCACTTGTTTGCGAAATACCGCGTTGCAGGGGACGGATAACCGACAGGTTTATCCGTCCCCTGCGCCTTGTCTTTCACAAAAATTGCATCCCCTGCGGTGCGAAGCAGTTTTAAACTTTTTTCACATGAAAGCATTCTGCTTTCATTGCCATGGGCTCAGCCCATGGCAGTCGCACGAATCGTGCGACTGAAAAGCCGTTCAATACGAATACTGCAAGCCATGGGCTTGCACCCCACGGCATTTTTATGCCGTGGGGAATGAAAATGATTTCCAATCATTTTCATGAGGTATTCGTATTATCGCCGGCTATTTTTCGTCAGAACAATCTGAACGGCAGGGGATAATCCCGACGGATATCCCCTGTCGGGCAGGAAGTTCGGGCGGGAAAGAGCGGCGAAAAACCTGTATTATCCCTTATCCACACCGCCCAATGACGGTATGGCAAATCGCCGGCTTTGCCGCAAGACGCCGCGTCCCGTTTTTCGATAAATGTAAAAAAATCATGTATTTTTCAAAATATAGTGGATTTATGATGATTTAATTTGTATAATGAAACAAAACGGACGAAAAGGGGGATCCCATGAGCACGAAAAAAAAGATCCTGTTTTCCGCGTTCCTGATCGCGGCGATCGTCGCCTCGATGGTGATTTCACTCGGCGTGCTGGTGCGCCCCACCTATGAGTACGATACGGATGAGGAGACCGGCGCCGTCACCTTCAGAGGCTACAACGGCAACGAAAAGATCACGGAGCTTACGATCGAGCATCCTATGGCCAAGGTCAAAACGGATGACGGCAGCGTCTGGCAGCCGGACGAAACGCGGCTGGTGTCCGCGGTCAGGCGCTACACCGTGCAGAACGACGAGTATCTCGAAACGATCCGCATCGGCGCCAAGGTGACGAGCGTGGACGAATGCGCCTTCGTCTACTGCAAAAAGCTGAAGGCGATCTACGTGGACGACGATAACCCCAACTACACGGACGTGGACGGCGTGCTTTATACCAAAGATATGCGCACGCTGCTCTTATTCCCGATCGCGCACGAAACGAACGGCGAGCCCACCAAAACCTACGACGTGCCCGAGGGCGTCGAGCGGCTCGCGCGCAACAGCTTTTATAAGTGCGAAACCCTTGAAGAGGTCACCCTGCCGTCTACGCTCAAAGAGATCGGCAACATGGCCTTCTTCAAGTGCGGCAGCCTGAAGCTCGTGGACCTGCCCGAGAGCCTGGAAACGCTCGGCAGCGACGCGTTCAGCTACTGCGGGTCCATGAAATACGCGTTCTATATCCCGGCGGGCGTGAAGAGCATCGACCACCACTGCTTTTATAAATGCGACGACCTCGAGCGCTTTTTCGTGGGCTGCGCCGAAAAGGACATCAGCCTCGGCGGCAAGTGGATGCCGAAATCCGAAAACAGCCTGAAGGCGGACGACGCCGTGTTCGGTGCGACTCTGGCAGACCGCGACGCCTATAACGCGAAACGCCTCGCGGAAGAAAAACCGAAAGAAGACAAGGAAGCAGAGAGCAAGGAAAACCGGACCGCCGTGATCGTGCTGATCGCGGTCGTGCTGGTGCCGAGCTTCGCCCTCGTGGGGCTCGAAGTGATCCGCAACCTCTTCAAGGACGACTTTATGATGACCCGGAAGGGCAGGGAACGGCTCAGACGCCAGAAGGAGCAGAAAGAGGCCATCCACCGGGCCTACGTCAACGGCGCGTACGCGGAAAACGAAAAGAAGGAGGACCCGGACAATGGCTGAAAACAAACTCGGTAAGAAGCTCAAAGGCCTGATGAGCGAATTCACCACGCATTGGTCCAGGCCCGCGCCGGGCAAATACGTCCCCTACAAGGAATACCTGTCCGTGTTCATCGGCGGCGGCGGCGACTACGCTCTGCAGCGCGTGCTGGGCCTGCTGTCCTTCGGCACGGGCTGCTGGCTCGTGGTGTTCTATTATCAGATCCCGGTGCTCACGTTCTCCATCATCGGCACGTTCTTCATGGTGCAGGGCTACTTCTGGAGCATCCTGAACATGATCATCAACGACAACCTCGGCTTTCTTCCGAAGAAGACCGAGCGGACGTTCAACCTCATCTACGCGGCGTTCGTGGTGCTGGGCATACTGTTCCTGATCTTCGATTTCTCGAGGATCATCCCCTTCCCGCAGGGGATCGTGGACTATTTCGACGGCCTGCCCGGGCTCAATCTGCGGGCGTCGCTCAAGATCTTCGCCGCGCACTGGGTGTGCGTGGGCTGGGGCGGCCTCAGAAACATCTTTATCCGCAAGCGCTGGCTCAAAAAGCTGGGGCGGTATAAGCTGTTCGCCTACACGAACGTGCTGCCCTGCATGCTGCTTTATATCCTGATCTGCTGGCTGCCGCTGTATAACAACCCGCTGACAGAGCGTGTGTGGCAGCTCTATCTGCTGTTCAGCTTCAAGGATATGTTCGGCTATACGGGCTCCGCCCTCAACATCGCCAACACGATCTCGCCCAACGCGCACGAGCGCATGCTGGTGCGCGCCTATCCCGAAAAGCTCAGCCACCTGCTCAACTCTCTGCTGGTGGACACCGCCTTTCCGATCATCGCCGCCTATACCGGGGGCCAGACCAACGTCAACACCTTCCGCTACGTGGTGCCCGTGATGATCATGTTCTGCACGGTCATTATGTTCAAGGGCCTCGGCTCGATTCAGGAGCGCATCCCGCAGCCGCCGGTGGAGGTCAAAAAATACATCCCGTTCTGGGAAGGCATCAACGGCGTGATGAAAAACAAATACCGCTGGATCAACGCCATCTCCGGTATGATCGACGCGCTGGGCAACGGCGGCCAGAACATCCAGAACATGATCCTGATCTATACCTGGCGCGAGCAGGGCCTTGTGTTCGTGTTGGTGAAAAACCTGATCAAATTCGTGGGCAACCCCGGCGCGTTTTTGGCCCCGTGGATCCGCAAGCGCTTCAGCTTCAAGTCCATGATGGTCTTCCGGCGTATCGTGCTGTCGCTCGAGAGCGTGGGCTTCATCATCGCCTGCACGGTGTTCAGGGAGGATTATTTTCTCAGCGGCCTCATCATGCTCATCAGCATCCTGATCTGCGACATGCTGAACAGCGCCATCGGCCTCGCGCAGGACGACATGAACGTCCGCATCAACGATTATCAGATGTATATCTCGGGCGAACGGCTCGAAAACTTCGGCGGCGTGGTCGGCTGGTTCACGAATCCCGTTTCCGCCCTGATCAGCCTGATCATCCCGCTGCTCTATTATCGCATCGGCTTCAACTCCGACTATGACATCCTGTTCTCCGACGATATCCGCAACCTCTGCATCGTCATCGGCGTCGCGTTCGACCTCGTGGGCCATATCCTGTGCGCGCTGCCGTATCTGTTCTTCTGGGACTATACGGACGAAAAGCACGAAAAGGTGATCAAGGTTCTCGAACGGCGCGAGCAGCTTGCGCTCGCGGGCGCGTCGCAGGAAGAAATTTACGCCGTGACCATGGAGGATATCGAAGACGAGCCCGCCCCGCCGCCTGACGAGCCTCAGTCGCCGGACGAGCCGCAGCCCCCGTCGGCCGACTCTTCACCGGATCCCGACGCCCCGCCTGTGGCGGTTACGAACGAGATGCGCGGCAGGATCGGCATGCTGAACGACCTGAAGTCTGCCGGCGTGATCACGAAAGAAGAATACAAAACGAGAAAGAAACAGATCCTCGGCAAACAGGAATAACGGGATCAACAAAAAAACCGGGAAGGTTCACACAAACCTTCCCGGTAATATTTATCGGTTTTACAGCAGGCGGTCGCCGCCCCAGAGCTGCGGGAACAGGTTGCCGCGGTCCTGCCGGGGCTCCTCTTCGAACGTGAGCTCCACCACGCCGACGTTGCACGCGGGGTCGGGGCTCTTTTCGGGCAGGCCCTTCACCGTGATCTGCGCTTTGTTCTGCGTGAAGGGCAGGCTCTCTCCCGAGGGCAGCAGGCGCGCCCCGACCAGCTTCGTGTAATAGCCGCCCACGGTGAATTCGCCGCTGTCGGGCCAGATCCAGTTCCACACGAACACGCGGTTCTTTTTGCGCGTGGTGCTGCGCACGCTGAATTCGCCCACAGCGGGGTCCACGGGGCCGTACGCCGCGTCGCCGTTCGAATTGAGCCACCTGCCCACCTGCGTGAGCGGCTCGATCGCCTCGGCGGGCACGCTGCCGTCCGGCGCGGGGCCGATGTTCAAAAGCAGGTTGCCGCAGTTCGCGGTCACGCGCCACAGCATCCTGAGAATGCGCTGGGCGCTGTAGCTGTAGGGCGCGGCCTGCACGGAGTCGATATAGCCCCAACTGAGGTCATTGAAGGTCATGCAGGCCTCCCAGTCGCGCTCCATGGGGCGGATCTCGCCCTCGGGCGTGCCGAAGTCCTCGTCAAGGCGCGAGCGGTTGTTGATGATGATATCTGGCTGCAGGCCGCGCAGGATCTGGTTGCGTCTGAGCGAATCCCAGCCCTCGTAGCTCTCGAGCGGAAGCGCGCAGTCATACCAGAGGATATCGATCTTGCCGTAGTTCGTGAGCAGCTCTTTGTTGAGCTCGGTGAGATAGTCGTTGAAACGCCGCCGCGCCTCGGGGTCTGTGGCGCAGTCGCGGGCGTCGGGGTGGCGCCAGTCCATGACCGAAGAATACAGCCCGACGCCGAGGCCGAACTCGCGGCAGGCGTCCACGAATTCGCGCACGATGTCTCGGTGCGGCCCGTAATTGATGCTGTTGAACGGGTTGATCTTGGAATCCCAAAGCGAAAAGCCCTCGTGGTGGCGGGTGGTCAGCACCATGTATTTACACCCCGCGGCCTTGGCGAGCTTCGCCCACTCGCGCGGCGCGCCGGGCTTCGGGCAGAAGCGCTCGGCAAGCTTTTCATAGTCCTCCGGCGCGATGTTTTCGTTTGCCATCACCCATTCCTGCCGCCCCAGCAGGGCGTAGAGCCCGTAGTGGACGAACATGCCGAATCGCGCCTCGCGCCACCATTTCATGCGTTCGTCGCGCGTGGCGGCCACGGCGGCTTCATATTCCCGTTTTGAAAGAAACTCCATATGCGAACCTCCTTTTATTTTGCCCTGAGCAGCAGAGCCTGCCCGGCGGGCACGTCGAGGCGCACTTTTCCGTTTTCGATCTTCGCCGTTTCGCGCGGGATACTTCCGTCTGCGGTCAGCGCGAACACGTCCGCCTCTTGAAACGCCGCGTCCGGGATCTCCCATTCGCCGGCCTTTCCGGCTTCGGAATAGGCGATAAAGGCCTTGTTTTCATCGTCGAGCGGCATCAGCACGTCGCCGCCGTCTTTTAGCACCTTGCCGTTTTTCGTGATCCGCCCGGTTTTGCCGTCGCTCACGACGCCCCCGGAGAAATACACGGTATAGCCGTGCTCGGCGTCGCCCGTATACGACTCCCTTTGATACCTGTTGAGATACGCATAGGGGACCTGCAGCGTGCAGAACTGCCGCGTGAATTCCGGCGCCCAGTCAACGGGATCGTTGCCGAATTTGCGCCAGATATCCTCGCCGTGCACCGTGCCGTAAAACACGTCGAGCTGGTTTTTCCCGGTCAGGTGCCCGGCGTACAGCGACGGCGGGATATTCATGCAGTCGTCCATCGTCATACCGCTCGTCCACCACGAGGCCGGGATCCTGCCGAGGCTGCGCACGGGCGCGTCCTCGAACCTGCCCTCCGGCAGGTCTTTAACGCCGGTCGCGTAGAATTTCCGGATCGGGTGCTCCGGCGAGTCCGCGCGCCATTCGAGCTCGCGGTAGGTGTATTCGGTGGTCACGTCGATGCCGAGCGACGCGATATAGTCGAGCATTTTGTTCCGCGCGGCGTCCTCGTCCTCCACGCTCGTATAGGGGTTGAGGCTCTGCGCGATGCAGAAGTTGTCAAGGTGCACGGTGCCCGTCTGCCGCACGGGCGTGACCTCGCAGAAGCGGTCCCAGTTCTTTTTGAACAGGCCGCTCTCGTAATAGCCCTTATACGACACTTTATAGGCGTTTCTGCCGTTGAACACCTCGATCACGGCGGGGTCGCCGTTTTTGTCCTTCGCCACGGCGTTGCCTTCGGCAAGCGCCGGAAAGCAGGGCGTAGCGTCGTAGGCGTCGGCAAGGTTGCCGTGGAAGCTCACGACCGTGTGGTACTTCTTCGCTTCCTCATAGAGCCACCAAAGGCTTTCGCGCGCGGTCGCGTCCTCCGGGCGCTTCAGCGCTTCGTTCACGACCTCCATCTCGGGGTAGCAGTCGTCGTGCCCGAGGCCCTGCCAGCCCACGAGATACACGATCTTTTCGATCCCCGCGGTCAGGTTGTCCACGGCTCTGATGATGTCAAGCGCCTCGGCGAACGTGATGAACACCTTCGAGCGGCGATTCGGAAAATCGGGCTCGGCAAGATACATCTTCATCCAGAGCGTTTTGGCGTAATCGTAATTCCAATGATACAGGGGTTCCATCGCGCGTCCTCCTTCCGGTTTGCCGTCAGTGGGTCGAAACCCACCACTCGGTGTAGGCGTCGGGATAGTTGGTCTTGAAGCCTGTCACGCCGTATTCGCAGATCTTCTCCCACCATTCGGGGTAGTCGCCGAGGTTCGAGAACACTTTGATGCCCATCCCTGCCAGCATATCGACGTCCTCCTTCGTGAAGGCGCCGTCGTTGAGGCCCACCTCCCACAAATCAGAGCGGCGGATGAACTCCATGTTCTCTTCCGTTAAAAAGCGGACGTTCGCGCCGAGGCGCAGCCCCTCGGGCTTGCCGTTTTCGCGGTAATGCGCCTGCATTTCCTCCAAAACGGTACGGTTGCCGGAGAAAAAGATATAGCGATGTACGTTCGGCGATTCGGCTAAGATCTCATCCATGCGCGGGCACATGCCGGGGGCTTTGAACTCCACCTCCACGGTGAAGGGCCCCTCCACGGTCGCAAGCCACCGGTCGAACTCGGGGAATGTGATGAGGTGCGTTACCCGCTCCTCGCGGTAATCGGGCGGGTTGATCATGCGCCGTCCGCCGTCGTGCTCCGTCCACGGATAGGGCGGATACTTGAGCTTGAGCGCGTCGCGGTAGGGGATGTCGAACCGTTTGATCTCTTCGGCGGTCATATCCCGCAGCCTGTCGCGGTGCCGCTCAAAGGTCATATATCCAAGGTTATCGTTGTGCGTGATGATGATCTCGCCGTCGCCGGACATGTTGATATCCATCTCAACGCCCTCAAAGCCGAGCTCGGCGGCCTTTTGAAACGCCTCGAGCGAGTTTTCGGGCGCGAACTGGGTCACGCCGGTATGGGCGAGGCGCATCGGCACGCCGCAATACTCTTTTTTCATGGACGAACGCTCCTTATAATGTGATACATTAATTGTATCACAGAACTTTTCCCTTTTCCACCCCTTCGGGCAAAAAGTTTCGGCGCGCGGGCGGTTGATTTCCGCCGCCCGAACGGTTATAATGGAACCGAAGGTGATAAATGATGGATCTGATCCCGAACGAGCCGAAAACTACCGGCAATTATTACTGCACGTGGGACGCGCAGTGCGATGAAGCGTACGCGCGCGACCCGGACGCCTCATATATCCCATCGCGCGACGAAATGTGCGAAGACTTTCTGTTCGGCGAACGCGGGCTGCTTCGCAGTTTCGACGGCGTCAGGGGCGACATGATCGCCGTGCTCGACGACGGCTGGGACGTGCCCTTCGGCGCGCGCGATACGCGCCTGTTCGGCAGCCTTGAGGCGGACCCGGAGCGCTTTCCGTCCCTGAAGGACCTTACGCCCGCCGAACGCCTCAAAGCGCTGTCGGACCGCGTGAAGGCGCTCGGCTACCGCGGCCTCGGCCTGTGGGTGCCGACGCAGTCGCCCTCGCTCGTGGACGGGAAAGAATTTTCACGGTCGCCTCAGGAGGAGCGCGAATACTGGGAGACGCGCGCGAAATGGTGCCGCGAGGCCGGCGTCTTATACTGGAAGGCGGATTGGGGCGCGCATCGGGGCGACGAAGAATACTGCCGGATGATGACCGAATGCGCACGGCGGTACGCCCCGGGATTGCTGATCGAACACGGGCTCGTGGGGCGGCCGCTCATGGAGACCGAAGAGACCGGCCACGAAACGCCCGAACGGGTGAAACAATATCTCCGCGCGGTTTTGCCCGCGTGCGATTATCTCAGGACCTACGACGTGGTGCACGAGCTGAAATACGCCTCCACTATAGACCGCGCGGCCGTCTGCCTTGCCGCCGCCTCTGAGATCGAAGGCCCGTGCGCCGTGCTGAACATCGAAGATACCGCCCTCATCGGCGCAGCGCTGGGCTGCGCCGTGGGCGTGATGCGCCACGACTTTGAAAAGCGGCGCAAATATCTGCCCCTGCCCCCGCGCCCCGTGTCCGATACCGTGTGCGCGCTCCGGTGGCAGCGCCTCGCCCCGCCGTTCGCGGCGAACGCCGGCTCCCTTTTCATCTCGGACGAACGCCTCACCGACGTCTGGCACTGCCCCGAACGGGCGAAAAACCTCTGGCCCTCGCTGCCGGAAGGCGACTATTACGTCACCGCGCCGGCGGCGGTCTCGCGCAATATGCCCCTGCCCGAGGTCACGCCGGCGGGCACGAACAAGCCCTATGTCGTCTGCTCGCGCCACCCCGGAACGGGCGCTCTCTGCGCGGCCGTGACGCCGCGTACCGTTGACGGTGAGATCGACGTCACGCCCCTCGCCGCGATCGGCCTCAAGGGCGCCGCCGCGGACGCCCCGGTCGGGCTTTTCGGGTGGGCAGCATCCGTCAAAGTTGAATTCGACGCCCCGGTCGAAGGCCGCCGCGTATTTGCCCAAAGCCTTTTGGCGGACGCCGCCGAGGACGTGACGGACCGCGTCGTCCTGTCCGGCAGCCGTCTGACCGTGCCGCACGCCGTCATGCGCGATCTCTGCGGGCCTTTTACCCCCGAAGGCGGCCTGCCCGCCCTCGTCCTGCGGCTCGTCTGACCCGCGTTTTTCGCAAAGGGGGTACGGTATGAAAAAGAAACTGAAGGTCCTCATCCCCGTCCTTGTCCTCGCGGCGCTCGCCGCCGCGTTCTTTCTCTACACGGGGACCTACTATCACGCGGACGAAACGGCCGTCGCCGCGGTGAACGCCGAAGACCCCGTGCGCGTCTCCGGGACCGGTTACGGCTGGTTTTTCGACGGGCCGTCCGAAGACAACCTGCTCGTCTTCTACCCGGGCGCGAAAGTCGAAGAGACCGCCTACGCCCCGCTGATGCGCCTGATCGCCGCGCGCGGGGTCGACGTCTGCCTCGTGAAAATGCCGTTCCGGCTCGCGTTTTTCGGCGCGTACAAGGCGGACGACGTGTTTGCGCTCTACGCCCACGAAAACAGATATATCGGCGGGCACTCGCTCGGCGGCGCGATGGCGGCCGCCTACGCCGCGGAGCGAAGCGAGACGCTGCAGGGCGTGATCCTGCTCGCCGCCTATCCCACGAAACCGCTTGCCGACGGCATGTGGCTTCTCAGCGTCTACGGCTCCGAAGACGGGGTTCTCAATATGCAGAAGGTCGCCGAAGGGCGGCAATTCGCCCCGGCGCGCTATACGGAATTTGTGCTCGAGGGCGGCAACCACGCCGGGTTCGGCAACTACGGGGCGCAAAAGGGCGACGGCGAAGCCGTTCTGCCGCGGGATGAGCAGCAGGCGCGCACGGCCGACCTGATCGCGCGGTGCGTGTCCGGCGCCGTCGGCTGACCGCCCGTCCCCGAAAGGAGCGTCATATGAAAAAAACGGTATCGGTGATCGGCCTCGGCAACCGGGGCACGGAATACATGGGCTTTCTCAAAGCCTTTCACGGGTCGAAGGTGGCAATCCGCGCCGTCTGCGACGTCAGGCGGCAGGCGCTGGACGATATCGCCCCGAAATACGCCGTCCCGGAGGAGCTGCGCTTTCTCTCGCCCGAGGCGTTTTTCGCCGCGGGCGTGCTGTCCGACGCCCTGATCGTCGCCACGCAGGACGACAGCCATTACGCGATCGCGAAGCAGGCGATCCTCACGGGCTACAAACTCATCCTGCTCGAAAAGCCCGTCAGCGGCGTGCGCGAAGAGTATCTTGAGCTCCGCGACCTCGCCGAAGCGCACGGCGCGCTGCTCATCGTCTGCCACGTGCTCCGGTATTCGAACTATTACCGCAAGATCAAAGCGCTCATCGACAGCGGAACCATCGGCGATATCGTTTCAATCAACCACACCGAAAATGTCGGCTATTTCCATTTCGCGCACAGCTTCGTGCGCGGCAACTGGAGGGATGAACACACGTCCACGCCGTCGATCCTGGCGAAATGCTGCCACGACCTCGACCTTATATCCTGGTTCGCGGATTCCCCGTGCCTGAGCGTCAGCAGCGTCGGTGCTCTCAGCTTTTTCAAAGAAGAAAACGCCCCCGCCGGCGCCGCGAAACGCTGTACGGGCGGGTGCGCAGCGAAAAAGACCTGCCCCTACGACGCCGAGCGCCTTTACATCAAGGACCCGTTCTATAAGGCGAAGTTCATCAAATACATGAAGCGCACGCTCACGGGCAAGGCGAAGAACAACCGGCGCGACGTCAGGGCCGCCATCGATACCGGCGACTACGGCAGATGCGTGTTTTTCTGCGACAACAACGTCTGCGACACCCAGCTCGTGACCATGACCTTCGAAAACGGCGCCGCTGCCGTGCTGCAGATGAACGCGTTCTCCGACAAGATGTTCCGCGAGTGCCATATCGTCGGCACGAAGGGCGAGCTCATCGGCTGCGGCACGAAGCTGACGCTCCGCGTTTTCGGCGGCAAGCACGTGAAGGTGCACACGTTCAGCCCGAACGTCGGCGGGCACGTGGAGGGCGATATCCGCCTGATCGCGCGCTTCGTGAAGATTTTGTGCGGCGAAACGGACGATCTCTCCGGCGTCACCACGATCGGCGCCACCGTCGTGAGCCACGATCTCGCCCTCGCCGCCGAGCGCTCGCGCAAAAACGGCGGAAAGCCGGTTTTCCTCAACGCGGAATAAACGGAACGACCGCAAAAACGCCTCCGACGTCGTCGGAGGCGTTTTTCACAGAGGGGCCGCCCCTCTTTTTTTATTTCTCTTTTACCCGTTCCACGACGCCGTCTATGAACGCGCACATATCGTCGAAAACGCGGTTGTTGATCCGGTTCATCATCCCGGCCGCGCACAGGTCTTCGGTGAGCGACAGCGTCCAATACGACAGAAAGCCCTCGTTGCCGCCGTCGTGGCACACCTGATCCGGGATGTGGTCGTCTTCGCAGATGCACAGGCCGTAGCCGCCCATCACCGGCGTGACCATGCGGCGCGCGCTCTCTTTCGATAAGATTCCGCCCTCCCGCACGCTTCTCGAAAGCGCGATGCCGAGCTTCGTGAGCTCCGTCGGGGTCGTCCACATGCCGGCGGCCGCGTGTTCGGGATAATAGTGCCAGCCGTGCGCCGGGTCCTCTTTATAGGCGAGTCTGCCGCCGAACGCGGCGTTCGGCACGAGATCTTCATCCAGCGGCTGAAAATATCCGGTGCGCGTAAGGCCGAGGGGCCCGGCGATCTCGCGCGCGAAGGCCTCGCGCAGGGTCGTTCCCGTGATGCGTGTGAACGCCAATTCCGCCAGCGTGATGCCGCCGCCGGAATACATATACTGCCCCCCGTAGGGTCTGATCCGGCGCAGCTTCGGCGAGTTCCCGCGTCCAGCGAGCACGTCCTCGAGCGTTAACAGCGGCGCGTCGGCGCGGTAGCCGTCGAACCCGTGCACGTTAAAGCCCGCCGTGTGCGAAAGCAGAGCGGCGAACGTGACCGGGAACTTCACGAAATCCCCCACCACGCCCGAAAGGTCGGCGTCGAGGTCGATGAGCCCGCGGTCGACGTATCTGAGCAGCGTCATCGCGAACATGGGCTTGCTGATCGACGCCGCCTGGAACAGCATGTCGGGGTTCACGGGGTAGTCCTGCCCGAAGCGCCCGCTGCCGACGCAACAGGTCTCGATTTTATCGCCCTTGGCCACGGCAAAGCTCGCGCCGTAATCGCGCCTGCCCCTGATCTTCATCATCTCTTTGACGTTCGTGCCGTAAAACGTGTTTTTTATCATGATACCCTTCTTTTCTTTCGGTTTTTCTATATCTTACACGAACCGCGCGGGGATTTCAAGCGTAAAACGCGCAATTTCCCGCCGCGAGAAAAAACCTCTTTCGCCGGAAAGGCAAAAGAGGGTTTTCGTTCGGCGCTCTCACTTAGGGATTTGCATGGTTTTTCGCCGCTCTTTTCCGCCCGAACTGCCTGTCCTGCAGAAGATATCCGCCAGGATTATCTTCTGCCGTTCAGATTGTTCGGACAAAAAATAGCAGGCGAAAAACTGCTTTGCACCGCAGCGGATGCAATTCTTGTGAAAGACAAGGCGCAGGGGACGGATAAACCTGACGGTTATCCGTCCCCTGCAACGCAGTATTTCGCAAATAAGTGCGCCGCTGCGGCTATATTATCCCTTATCTGCACCGCCCTTGTCGGAGGCGTTTTTCATATCCGGCCGCGGCTTACTTTTTCGTCACGCCGTCGCCGTAGATCGTGGTCCAGTCGTTTTTCATCGAGATCGGCACCCAGTTGAACTCGGTGCACAGATCCAGCATCTTCTGCGCCTTCTCTTCGCTGCCGTTCTCGCGCGCGGTGTCGTCGCAGCAGAGCATGAACGCGAGGCTGCGATAGGGGTTGTCGCTCGTCACGTATTCGGCCATGCTGGCGTCGCCGGTGGAGTTGCCGAACGAGAGCACGGGCTGCTGGCCGATCTCCTGCACGATGATCGAAACCTTGTTCATCTTGAGGTTCTTCACGATGAACTCGCCGCCGAGCACCACCTCGTCGTCATCGTCGTACACGTAGGTGAGGCCGTCCTCGGTCCCCTGGTCCTTCGTCACCACCGTCTCGTCCGAGCCGATGATCTGGCGGGGCGGCACGTTCAGCGGAGAATTATAAGCGATGCCGCGCACGATGAAGCGGTCGGTGCCGCTGACCACGTACACGGTGAAATCGTAGTCTTTAAGCAGGTCCACGACCTCCAGCATCGGCAGATACCAGCCCTCGCCGCGCTTCATGCCGTCGTAGCCCGGCATCGGCAGCTCCTTGAACTTCTGGATATAATCGTTGAATTCCTTGATGGTCATGCCCTTGAACGCGGACGCCACGGCCTTGCCATGGTCCACCTCGAGCCCGTCGAATTTCGCGCCGGTCTCGTTCTGCTGCACGATCTTGTTCGCCACCTCTTTCTCGAAGTCCGAGGCCTTATCCTTATAATCGGGGTCCTCGAGCACGCGGTACACGAGCAGCGTGTAGTCGAAATAGTTGGGGTCCGTCTCGCAGAACAGCGTGCCGTCGAGGTCGAACACCGCGATGCGGTCCTCCACCGGGATGAAATCCTCGTTGTCCTCGTCGCTGATGGCGTCAAGATAGTCGAGCAGGATCTCCTTCGCCGCCGCGTCCCTGGTCCAGAGCGAGAGCCTGTCCTTCGCGCCGCAGCCCGCGAAGAGCGGCAGCGTCATCGTCAGCGCGAGCAGTACGCATATGATCTTTTTCATCATGATACCCTTCTTTTCTCTCTGTTTTTCTATATCTTACACGAACCGCGCGGGGATTTCAAGCGAAAAACGCGCTTTTCTCCGCCGTGTGAAAAAAACCTCTTCCGCCGGAAAGGCAAAAGAGGGTTTAAATCGCCTTTTTCATATAAGTCCCGCCGCCGTCGCGCTCCGCGGCTTTGAAGCCGCATTTCTGATAGAGGGCCTGCGCCGCGGGGTTGTGGTCCCAGACCCAGAGGCCGACCGCGGCGCAGCCGGCGGCCTTCGCGATCTTCTCCGTTTCTATGAGCGCGGCGGTCGCGTAGCCCTTCCGGCGCTCCGGCTCGAAGATCAGAAAGTCGGCGATGAAGGCCAGCGTTTCGCCGTCCTCTTGCTCCTTGAAGAACCAGATCCACCCCACCTCTTGGGCGCGATGCGCGTCCTCGACCGTCATCACGAACTGCCCTTCGGTGTCGGGGCCGTCCGGCATCAGCTTATGGAATTCCGCCTCGGCGGCAATAAGCGCCTCTTCCGGGGCAAGCCCCTCGGCGACCGTGAGGTCGCGCGCGTAATCGGGGATCGAATAATCTTTGAACCGCCGGAACTCGTCCGCGGTCATCGGGCGAAGGGTCACCATGGCTTTGCCTCCGTTGTCGTCGTCCCGGTCCCTCCGGGGACCGTTCTATGAAAAAAATAGCATAAAAACGGAGGGATTTCAATAGTGAAATCGCGGCATGTGATGCGGTGTAATCTTCACGCGGCTCACCCTCTCAGGGTTCGAATCCCTCCGATCGGACCGCAAAACAAAAGGGCATCCGATGATGCCCCTTCATTTTGGCCCGCCCGAAGGGATTCGTCACGATATCGGAAAGCCCTTTTCCGTTGATATATCAAGGGATTGCGGGATCATGCAACAGAGCGTCAGCATCATTTACCCCCAATTTAACCCCCAATATAGTGAACTGCTTAATAAAAGTATCGATTTCCTCAAAAACAGATCATTCATATTGTACATTCATTATATGCTTTTTGTTACGGGTAATCAATACTGTTTCCATAAAACTGCGTATTAAATCACATTTCTGATATAGTCGTTCATGGTTGTCATGGCGGTATTCTGCAGGGACGCAAACACATCGGTATACGTATCGAGCGTAATGCTTATTTTGGTATGCCCCATCCACTGCTTGAGTACGACCGCGTCCACGCCTGATTCGATGGCTCTCGTTGCAAACGTGTGCCGCAGACAGTGCTGACCGGTATTCTTAATGTGCAGCTTTTCACAAACCCTTCCGTAAAAGCAGTTGACCTGTTGCGTAGTAATCAGCTTGTTATGCACATGATCAAAAAACAGCAACCCGTATTTGTTCTCCCTGTACTGATCGACCGCCTGACGGAGATACGGCAGCAATTCTTCCGAAATCGGAACATCTCTTATACCTGCGGGCGTTTTTGTTTCATCCTCCAAAAACGCGCTGTAGTTTTTATCTCTGGAAACAGTCCCCCGCACACAAATCACGTTCCGTTTGAAATCAATGTCCTGAATACGAAGGGCATTGATTTCTCCCATCCGCAACCCGGCATACATCTCAATCATTAACTGGATCCGATAGTCGTTTCTGAATTCATACGGTTCGTAGCTGTTGAGATAATCAACCAGTTTACGCTGCTCCTCAAGGGATAACGCATTGATTCTTTTGTTTTTCTTGTTTGATTTCGGGCATCGGATGTTATATGCAGAAAAGGGATCGACATCGATCAGAGAATTCATTTTTGCCCATTCAAATGCACCTTTCACCTTCTGAAAAATCTTCTGGATCGTTCCGGCGGCGTAACCGCGAATGGAATCAAGAAAGATTTCAAGCATTTCGGGAGTTACGAGTGCGATGGGCACTGAACCGATCTGTGATCTTTCAATGATTTTGATCGTCTCCAGGTTCCGGGTGTACCCCTGTTCTTTCGTAAAATTTGCGCGGTAATCCTTTTCACATTTCATACGGGCTATCTGCGGTATTGTTAGTGTAATATCGACGCCGTGCCGTTGTTTCTCCAGATTCCTGAAAAACTGGGCGGCCTTTTCTTTACATTCAAAATCACTGGCGCCGTGAAAAGATTTTCTTATTTTTTTACCGAAAAAGTCTTCATAATAAACACGGTATTCATATCTTCCGTTTGGTGTTCTTCGGAGACTGCCGTCCCCGTATTTTCCTTTTTTCTTTTTCTTAACAGCCACTTTTTTTCACTTCCTCTCGTATTTTATTCAGCATATGAATGGCTTTTTTTATCGTATATTCGGAATAACCGGCCGACTCTGCAATGAATTGTTCAATCTTCCCGGCATCAAGATCTTCCGTAGGAAGACTGCCGATACTGCCGCGACCGATAAACCGAGCTGTTCTCAACATGGACTTGTGTCCTTCTTTGTGAATGTTACCGTACTGCAAAGCGTTTGAGCAGAGGCGTAAACACGTCTGATAAACCGACTCTGTGTTTTTTGTCTGCACTGCGATCTGATTCATTTCCTCTATCTTTTTGTCTCTTTTTTTCAGGCATTCTTCCGGCGTTCTTCCGTAAACGGACACCGTTTTGTTATGAAACTGGAACCGCAATTCCAGTAACCCGTTTTTGCGTGCGCGCAAACTCTGATCTGACATGGCAGCCACTCCTTCCGTATTTCGGTTTCATTATGCCGGGAACCGAGAAAAAAAAGAAGTCTGCGATTGCAAACCAATAGCTCAGGGCAACAAAAAAAGGCCGTTGCAGATCCGAAACGGAAATGCAGCGGCCTTCAGCCCTTTATCTCAGTACGTTTTTCAATCACGCCAATAACTATCGTATTTTTTCTCCCGACGGACAGAGAAATAATCGATCAGCGCATGCTTTTCAACGACCTTGTTTTTTCCGTAATCCACGGCGGGGAACCTGGGATCGTTGAACAGTTTCTGAACAGAAGCCAGGCTCCATCCAAGCATCAGAACCAAATCAGAAATCGTATAAAAAATGACCTCCTGATATTTGTTCGGCGTCAAATCGGTATTATTCATCATCACACCTCCTTTTGTGAGTGCTATCGTTATCATCTGACTGCCCGCGGTCGGCATCTCTGGGGCCGTACCGCCGGAGCCAGCTTTCGAAATCAGTCTGAGGAACGACGTAGACCTCCGTGCGGTTGACGTCCCCTGCGGCGGAGCAGTAAAAATGACTGCACCACTGCGGACTGTCGTCCGGCAGCGTGAACAGCGCCACGGCGTCCGATACGAAATTGACCTCAATGTTGTCGTGATCCCGCCAACGGCGTTCCGGCATCGCGCGGTCGTAGATATGCCGGTAGGCGATCACGCTTTTACAGAAGTTCCCGCGCGGGTTTGCCCTGAAAAACGTGCTCAGCGCCCGGAGCAGCGGCGCGCGGATATAATTCACGTTGCCGGATTTGCTTTTCTTGGGCAGCAGCGCAGGGATCTCCAGACGGAACCAGCCCTCCGGCGTGTAACCGATTTGGATATCCATTGCATCCACGGGGATCTGTTCCGCCTGTTCCCGGATTATTTGACTGCCGACGTCCAGGGGGAGAGCCCGCCCGAGGAGCGCCAGCTTTTCAGTATGACGTTCGAGCTCCAGACTGAGTTCGTTCAGTTCAGTCTGAGAAACCGCCCGATCGGCCATGAGCGCCGTGTCGTCTGCCAACCGGGTGATCTTCTGCAGGGATTTTCGGATTTCATTGAGTGTGTATTTTGCATTTTCGTACATGGTAAAAACCATCCTTTCTGAATTTTGAGCAATAAAAAAAGCCACCCTTGCGGATGGCTGAAATAATGAAATCATATTTAGTTTTGAGATAAAACATTCACGAGGTTTTCAAACTGATCTTCAGGGATATGGTAAATTTGAATACCCGAGTCCAGCAGAAGCTCCTGCAGAAAACCAGTATGAGAACCGACGCCTACCACGCCGGCACCGGCAGTCTTCACTTGCTCTCTGAATTCCTGCAGTCTTCCGAAGTTCCCGTCAGCAAACAGCAGCAGATAGTTCACGCCGTTGTAGGCATCGTAAAACGTCGTCGGTGTTCCGATGCCGGAATGCGGCAGCGAACAGTTTGCGAATAACGTTTCCCGAACACGGTCGTACCAATCCGGCAAAGCATACATCCGCAGCGACGCAATGCCGGTCCTGTCAAACGTGAAGAACTGACAAATGCCGTATATGCCCGAGAGACGCAGCGTACTGTTTTTGATATACTCCTGACAGAACACCTTAAATCCGGTCGGCAGATCCCGGCAGAATACGATCGCGCCGCCGAAGCCGTAATAAGGATCCGCCTTGAGCAGTTCGTATACTTTCCTTTCTCCGCCGCCGTCCCAGCGCATGGCGCGGTCCCGCGTGTTGTACACCGCATATTTTATGTCGCCGCAGTAAAACACCCCGCTGAGCCGCGTGAAACCGGTTTTGTTGATGCTGTCGATGCTATCGCTTTTCACACCCTTTGCGAGCATAAAAAAAGACTGCCCGGCGCCTGCCAGCAGCGGTTCTCTGCCCTCCGTGACCGTGACGCCCGCCATATAAAACATGGCGATGATCTCGGCATTGCGGTGGGTGCGGTCGATGTGGGAATAATCCCCGCGGAAGCTCCCCGGCGGAAACCGGCGAAGATACTGTTCCTCAGTCCCGATCTCCCGGAGCAGCGGGAGCGCTTCCTTCCTCAACCGGATGTTCTTCATCTTTCCTTTGCCGGAAAGCGTGAATGCGCAGCACTCCACGTCCCGGTCTGCGTTTTCAAACCGGTATTTCTGCGGCTCGCTCATCTGCTTCACACGCCCCCGCAGCTCCCTCTCATTTCCGAGAATACACAGGGAGCGGTACGGGTATTCCCCGCAAACCGAAATGACTTCAACAAGCCTCCAGGCAAGAGTACCTTTTTCAAAATGGATCATAAGCTTTCAACTCCTTATTTGAACTGTCTGTAAAAAACTGTATGCGGCCGACGCACACCACCGGGAACAGCTGGGAACGCCCCCACAACGGCCGCCTCAGACTGCCCGAGCGTGAGCAGCGTGAACGTATTAGCGATGTAAGAGTAACTGCCGTAAGACTGCCGTGTGTGATCAGCAAAAGCCGCAGCATTGTAAAAACGCCTGCATTACAAGACTGCCCTTGCCGATCCATAGAACAGCGCAAGAATAAAAAAACCGTTGCAATTCAGACTGCCCGCGTTGATCAGCTGAACACCGTTCGCCTGAAAAATGAGGCCGTTTTGTTCCCGTGACTGAGATGCTTCGGGCTGGCTAAGGCCGTACCGCTGACCGCAGGGGATTTCCCCTGCCCTCAGCATCTCTCCGGCTTTTGGAAAGACTGCAAAATGCGGCGGTTATTGGGCTTTCGGCATTCCAAACGGGTGTAAGTTTTTCAGACCGGTTTTTCGGACGTTTCGGCACCTTGTTTTTCAGAGCAAAACAGGTGTATTTTTACCTTTATTCAGACTTGCGGCGTCTGATGCCCATCTGGTCTTCAAAGACCTTTCTTCCGTAATAGACCCCCATCGTTGCAGGCGCATTGAACAGTACGGCGCGCAGATACTGCCGGATGTTCTTTACCTCTGTTTCCGTTGCGTTCATACGATCAAACACGTAAATTATGTGTTCGGAGGTCAGATGTAAAAACCTATCCCTCACAACTTCCATGGGACGTCTTTCCCGGGCTATGAACGTCTCCGGTTCCTTTGACAGATATACTTCTGCAATGAGTTCTACGACGCAGTCTATCAGGTCTGGATCCATTTTCTCGCATGTGAGCAGATAATCGTAATCGATCTGCTCTTTCACGGATGCAACGACGTCTGCATAATTGTCTTCTATTATCATTTTGATATTCACCTCCTTGCTTATCTCATCCGATCTAATCTAATCTTGTCTAATCTTATCAATAAAAAAACTCCCCGTATCAGATCCGGGATCTGATCGAGGAGATGAGATAGAAAAACATTAGTTATTATTAGATTCGATAAGATTAGATATGTTTTTTAAACACATATAGTATTTTTTCATTATAGTATTTTTTATGTCGGGAAATCCGTATTCGGCGAAACCGATTCCGGGGAATCCGCTTTCGGCAGGTTCGAATTCGGCGGCGTTACCCCCGGCTTCTTCCCGCCTTCATAAACGGCATATCCCATTGTACGGAAACGGCCGTTTTTATCACGGACGGTATGCCGTTCGATATACCCTGCCGCTTCAAGCTCATGGATCGCTGAGGTTACGGCGTCACGCCCTTCTTTGAGATGTGCGGTCAGTCCTTTCACGGTAATATCCCAATTGTCCGAAAATGAAAGGATCACATTCAGAACACCTTTCGCGCCCAAGGATAACTCTTTATCCCGGATCAGCGAATTGGAGATTATTGTGAAATCGCGCTTTTTTTCAGTTCTGTAAAACTGGTTCATTTTTATTGCCTCCTAAAAAAATATGAAAATTGCCTCTTTCCGTAAATAAAAAACACGCCCCGAAGGACGTGTCCGTTTGTTTACATACTATTTGACGATACTATTTTACCACGGGCTGAAATATGGGTCAAGGTACATTTTTGTCCGTTTAGAATCCACGCAGAATCCACTCAAAATCCACGCAGAATCCACTCAAAGTCCGGCCGCAAAAAAGAGATTCACTTTTGCATCGTTGAGCACGAGAAAAAAACGAAGATCAGCCCAAATAGTCAAAACGGTATTTCGGGCTCATAACCCGGAGGTCGTTGGTTCAAGTCCTTCTCCCGCAACCATAAAAACGCCTTTTGCCTTTTGCGGCAAAGGGCGTTTTTTTCATTGTTTGACAATAATGAGACTTGTTTTATGCCGGAAAGCGTTTCTATTTTCAGGAATTTTTTGTCCGTATATCCTTTATCGTAAACGTATTTCCCTACGCAGCGGATCCCGTTGCCGCACATTTTGCCTTCGCTGCCGTCCGCATTGAAAATGCGCATTCTGAAATTCGCGGTTTCGGAGGGGGAGATATAGATCATTCCGTCCGCGCCGACGCCGAAGTGCCAGTCGGAGAGCTTTTTCGAGAGTTCGGCCACGTTTTCCGGCGCCTCGCCGTAAACGTATAAATAATCGTTGCCGAGCCCGTGCATTTTGGTAAAGTGCATTTTTGTTTTCCTCCTTTACTATGCGTCAATCGGGGAAATGCCGATCGTTGATTCCTCTAAAACGTCCAGCAGCATGCGGACGGTATCGAGCGAGGTGAGCATGGCGACGTTGTTCTGCGCCGCGCACCGGCGGATGGCTGCGCCGTCGCCGTAATGGATACCGGAGAGCACCGCGCGGGTGTTCACCACGTAACTGACGTAGCCGGAACGGATGGACGCGAGCACCTCGTCGCTCCCTTCGCTCGGTTTGCGGCGGATGCGCGTGCGGATGCCGTTTTCCCGCAGGACCTGCCCGGTCAGCGGGGTGGCCTCTATGCTGAACCCCATGCGGTAGAACCGGCGGACCAGCGGGACCGCTTCCTTCTTATCCTCGTCCGCCACGCTGACGAGCACGGTGCCGTACCGCTTCAGCGTGAGTCCCGAGGCCAGCAGCGCCTTGTATGCGGCGCGGTGGAGCTTTTCATCATAGCCGATGGCCTCGCCCGTGGATTTCATTTCCGGCGAAAGATAGGCGTCCATTCCGCGCAGCTTGGAGAAGGAGAACGCCGGCGCCTTCACGTAATAACGCGTTTTTTCTTTCGGATAGATCCGGAAGATCCCCTGCTCGGGCAGCGAGAGCCCCAGCATCGCCAGCGTGCCGATATCCGCAAGGGCGTAGCCCGTTGCCTTGGATAAAAACGGAACGGTGCGGGAGGAGCGGGGGTTTACCTCGATGATATAAACCTCCTCGTTTTCGTCCACGATGAACTGAATGTTGTACAGCCCCACGATGCCGATGGCCGGACCGAGTTTTTTTGTGTATTCCAGAATTCTGTTCTTCACGTTTTCGGAGAGGCTGCGGGGCGGGTAAACGCTGACGGAATCGCCGGAATGGACGCCGGTGCGCTCCACCAGCTCCATGATGCCGGGGACGAACACACTGTAACCGTCGCAAACGGCGTCCACCTCAACCTCTTTCCCGCGGATGTAGTGGTCCACCAGCACGGGCTTCTCTTCGTCCAGCGCCGCGGCTGTCTGCAGGTACGTTTTCAGGTCGCTCTCTTTGGAAACGATCTGCATTGCCCTGCCGCCCAGCACAAAGCTGGGGCGCACCAGCACGGGGTAGCCGATCTCCCGCGCGGCCTGCACGCCCGCCGGAATGCTCGTGACCGCCCGCCCTTTGGGCTGGGGGATGTCCAGTTTTTCCAGCAGCTTTTCAAACTCGTTCCGGTCTTCGGCGCGGTTGATGGCAGCGCAGTCCGTGCCGATGATTATTACGCCGCGCGCGTGCAGCGGCGCCGCCAGATTGACGGCGGTCTGTCCGCCCAACGTCGCGATCACGCCCTCCGGCTGCTCCAATGCGAGCACGTTCATCACGTCCTCGGGCGTGAGGGGCTCAAAATAGAGCTTATCGGAGCAGGTGTAATCCGTGGAAACGGTTTCGGGGTTGTTGTTGATCACGATGGCCTCGTAACCGGCGCGCCGGATGGTTTGTACCGCGTGGACGGTGGAATAATCGAATTCCACGCCCTGCCCGATCCTGATCGGCCCGGCGCCGAGCACCACGATCTTTTTTTTATCTGAGACCGCCGATTCGTTCTCTTCTTCATAGGTGGAATAAAAATACGGGACGTAGCTTGCGAATTCCGATGCGCACGTATCGATCATCTTATATACGGGGAACACGCCGTTTGCCTTTCGCAGCGCAAACACTTCCGTTTCGGGCATTTTCCAAAGCCTGCCCAGCGCCGCGTCCGAAAACCCCATCCGTTTGGCGCTTTTCAGAGCGCTTAAATTGCCGGGCGCGGCGGCCAGCACGGATTCCTCCCGCACGATGTTCCGGATCTTGCGCAGGAAAAAGGGGTCGATCTGCGTGACTGCTGCAATTTCCGCAACGCTGATTCCTCTACGGAACAGCTGCGCCAGCGCGAAAATGCGGTCGTCGGTGCCAATGCTTACGTATTTCAGCAGCTCCGGCGCCGTCATGCCGTCGAACTTCGGTAGATACAGGTGGTCCGCGCCGATCTCCAGCGAGCGGACGCCCTTCAGCAGGCTTTCCTCAAAGGTCCTGCCCACGCTCATCACTTCGCCGGTGGCCTTCATCTGGGTGGAGAGGGTATTGTCCGCGTCGGCGAATTTATCGAACGGAAAACGCGGCAGCTTCGTCACCACGTAATCCAGCGCCGGCTCAAATGCGGCCGGCGTATTGGCAAGCTGTATCTCGTCCAGTGTCATGCCTACCCCGATCTTCGCGGAAACGCGGGCGATGGGATATCCGCTGGCTTTGGAAGCCAGCGCGGAGGACCGGGATACCCGGGGGTTGACCTCGATCAGATAATACTGTGAGGAACGGGGGTCCAGCGCGAACTGCACGTTGCAGCCGCCTTCGATCTTCAGCGCGCGTATGATCTTCAGCGCGCTGGAACGCAGCATCTGGTAATCCTTATTGGTGAGCGTCTGCGACGGGCATACCACGACGGAATCGCCCGTATGGATGCCCACGGGGTCCAGATTTTCCATATTGCATACGGTGACCGCGTTATCGGCGCAGTCCCGCACCACTTCGTATTCGATCTCCTTATAGCCCTTTACGCTTTTTTCGATCAGCACCTGCCGCGCGGGAGAGAGTTCCAGCGCGTTTTTGAGGAGGCCGCTCAGCTCGGTTTCGTTTTCAGCGAATCCGCCGCCGGTACCGCCCAGCGTAAACGCGGGCCGCGCCACCACGGGGTAGCCGATCTCCTTTGCCGCCGAAAGCCCCTGTTCTTCCGAACTCACCGTTTTTGAGGGCAGCACCGGCTCTCCCAGCGATTCGCACAGCCGTTTGAACTGCTCCCGGTCCTCCGCCTGCGCGATGCACCCGCTTCTGGTGCCCAGAAGCTCGGTCCGGCATTCCCGCAATATGCCCTTTTCTTCCAGCAGCACGGCCAGGTTCAGCCCCGTCTGGCCGCCGATGCCGGGCAAAATCGCGTCCGGCCGCTCGTAGCGGACGATGCGCGCAAGATATTCCAGCGTCAGCGGTTCCATATAGGTTTTATCGGCGATCGCGGTATCCGTCATAATGGTTGCGGGGTTGGAATTGCACAGCACCACCGTATAGCCTTCCTCTTTCAGCGCGAGGCAGGCCTGCGTTCCGGCGTAGTCGAATTCCGCCGCCTGCCCGATCACGATCGGGCCGGAGCCGATGACGAGTATTTTATTGATATCGGTTCGTTTCGGCATAGGTTCAGTTCTTTTCCATCAGGTGTAAAAACAGGTCGAACAGGTAGGCGCTGTCCTGCGGTCCGGGCGCGCTCTCGGGGTGGTACTGCACGCTGAACGCGCCGTCCCGTTCGCAGGCGGCGCCCTCTACGGTGCCGTCCAGAAGGTTCAGGTGCGTGAGCGAGAGCGGCGTATCATCAAGGCTGTTCCTTTCCACGGCGTACGAGTGGTTCTGCGAGGTGATCTCGATCTTGCCGGTGGAAAGGCGTTTTACCGGGTGGTTGCCGCCGCGGTGCCCGAATTTCAGCTTGTAGATCTTCGCGCCGTAGGCCAGCGAAAGGATCTGGTGCCCGAGGCAGATGCCGAACAGCGGGTAGTCGCCCAGCAGGGCTTTAACGGTGCGCACCGTTTCGGGCACGTCCGTGGGGTCGCCCGGCCCGTTGGAAAGAAAAATGCCGTCCGGGCGCAGGGCGCGGATCGTTTCGGCCGTGGCGTTCCACGGAACCACCGTCACACGGCAGTCGCGCGCTTCGAGCGAGCGTACAATGTTCTTTTTCATACCGCAGTCCACGGCCACCACGTGGAAGCCGCCGCCGGCGCCGCTTTGCCACGCCGTTTTGCAGCTGACGCGGGAAACCGCGTCCTTCGGGGGCGTAAAGGCAGACAGTTTATTTAAGCAGATTTCGGTGGGCGTATCGGCGTCCGTGATCAGGGCGAGCCTGCTGCCGTAGTCGCGGATGGAGCGGTTGAGCTTTCTGGTGTCTACGCCGGAAACGCCCGCAACGCCATAGCGCTCCATCACGTCCCCAAGGCAGGCTTCGCTGCGCCAGTGGGAGGGTTCGGCGTTATATTCGCGCACGATCATCGCGCCCACGGAGGGAATATCGCATTCGTAGTCCTCCGCTGCCATACCGTAGTTCCCGATCAGCGGGTAGGTCATCACTACGGCCTGATCGGTGTAGGATGGGTCGGAGAGGATCTCCTGATAGCCGACCATGGACGTATTGAATACGATCTCCAGAATTTTCTCTTCTCGCGCCCCGAAGGCGCGCCCGAAGTATTCCTGCCCGTCTGCCAATACGATTTTTCTGTCAAACGCTCCGTTCATGTCGTCCGCCTCATTTCCCGATCTCCGATAACCGCTGCTCAAAGCGGTCCTTGCGCGGGTCGTCGGGGATCGCCGTTGCGTACCGCCCCGAAAAGCAGGCGTCGCAGTAATTCCCGCCGCCCGTCAGCTCGCTGAGGCGCGCCACCGGGAAATACCCCAGCGAATCCATCCCCAGCAGGGCGGCGATCTCGTTGACCGGGTGCCTGCAGGCGATCAGATGCGCTTCGGAATCGATATCCGTTCCGTAATAGCAGGGGTGCATGAACGGCGGCGCGGCAACGCGCACGTGGATCTCTTTTGCGCCCGCCTCCCGGATCAGCGAAACGATCCCTTTCAGCGTGGTTCCGCGCACGATGGAATCGTCGATCAGCACCACGCGTTTTCCCGCGACGGCTCCGCTGACGGCGGAGAGCTTGATCTTGACCTGATCCATCCGGTTTTCCGGAGAGATGAAGGTCCTGCCGATATACTTGTTTTTAATGAGCCCGATGCCGTAGGGGATGCCGGAGGCGCGGCTGTAGCCGAGCGCCGCGTCGAGGCCGGAATCCGGTACGCCGGTCACCAGGTCCGCTTCCACGGGATATTCCTGCGCCAGGATCTCACCGGCGCGTACGCGCGCCGCCTGTACCGAAACGCCGTCGATCACGGAATCCGGGCGGGCAAAATAGATGTATTCGAACACGCACAGTCTTTTTTCTTTTTTGCCGCAGTGTCCGGTGTTGCTTACCATGCCGTTTTTACTGAAGATCAGGATCTCGCCGGGCAGAACGTCGCGCACGGGTTCGGCGCCCACGGCGCGCAGCGCGCAGCTTTCCGAAGCTACTACATAGATCCCGTCCGGCGTCACGCCGTAACAAAGCGGGCGGAAACCGTAGGGGTCGCGGGCGCAGATCAGCTTCTGCGGCGACATAACGATCAGCGAATACGCGCCGTCCAGCGTATCCATCGCGCGGCTGACGGCCTCTTCGATGGAAGGCGCCTTCAGGCGTTCCTTTGTAATGATATAGGCGATGGTTTCGGTATCCGTGGTGGTATGGAAAATCGCGCCTGATAACTCAAGCGCGCTTCTGAGGACGGCGGCGTTGGAAAGGTTCCCGTTGTGCGCCAGCGCCATACGCCCTTTCTGGTGGTTCACTTCAATGGGTTGGCAGTTGTTCCGGTCGTTTTTGCCGGTGGTGCCATAACGCGTGTGCGCCACCGCCATGGTGCCCGCCGGGAACGCAGCGATGCGGGCCGGCGGGAACACGTCTCCCACCAGCCCTAAGTCCTTTTGCGAAAAAAAGAGCCCGTCGTCGTTCACAACGATCCCGCAGCTCTCCTGGCCGCGGTGCTGCAAAGCGTATAACCCGTAGTAACAAAACTGCGCGGCGTTCACCGGGCGCGGCGCGTAAACGCCGAAAACGCCGCATTCCTCATGGATACTCATAAGATCAGGTCAGTCCCAGGCGGTGGTGTTCAGCGCGTATTCCTGCCCGGGCAGGGAGGTATCCGTATACAGCGATTTCACGTTTGCCGGGACCTGGTTTTCCGGGTGGAGCTCCCTTTTTCTCCGCGGGTTGATGAAGAACGTCTGGACCTCGCTTTTTTCTTCTGCACAGTTTGCTGCCGTATTCATATGAACGCCTCCCGTTCTTTGTTATTCTACGTCCTGCAGGGCGTCGTAGCCCTCTTCGCCGGTGCGTACCTTGACCACGTTTTCAACGTCGTAAACAAAGATCTTGCCGTCGCCGATGTGGCCGGTGTAAAGTACCTTTTTCGCTGTTTCGATCACGCTGCGCACCGGCACCGCGCTCACGACGATATCCATCTGGATCTTCGGCAGCAGGCTTGCCTCCACCTGCACGCCTCTGTAGTATTCGGGTTTTCCCTTCTGCGCGCCGCAGCCCAGCACGTGCGATACGGTCATGCCCGTGATGCCGATCTCCATCATGGCGGTCTTCAGCGCTTCCAGACGGGATTCTTTGCATACGATCTCTATCTTTGTGAATTTCGGCGTGCCGTCGTCAAAGGACGGCACCTTTTTTACGGGGATCGCCTCGGCCGCCGGGATCTCGCCCGACACAGCCACGGCCTGCGGATAGCCGTAGGGAAGATGCTCCACCGCGGGCACGAAATCGGCGTAGGCGCTGGGAAGCCCGTGCTCGGTGCTGTCGAGCCCCCGGATCTCTTCTTCCTCGCTTACGCGGAGCCCTACGGTCTTTTTGATTATGGTAAACGTCAGCGTCATCGTGAGGGCCGTCCACGCAAGGATCGCTGCAATGCCGAGCGTCTGCACGCCCAGCAGCCGGAAGCTGCCGGTATAAAACAGCCCTTCCAGCCCCGCGGGGGCTTTGGGGTTCGCCAGCAGCCCCACGGCAAGCGTGCCCCAAACGCCGTTTGCAAAGTGGACGCCAACCGCGCCAACGGGGTCGTCAATGTGCAGCTTCAGGTCCAGCAGCTCCACGGCCGCTACGACCAGAATACCGGAAACAATGCCGATCACCGCCGCGCCCAGCGCGTCCACGGCGTCGCAGCCCGCAGTCACGCCCACGAGGCCTGCCAGCGAACCGTTCAGGCACATCGAAACGTCCGGTTTGCCGTTCTTAACCCAGGTGAATATCATCGTGGTACAGGTGGCAACGGCGGGGGCGATTGTCGTGGTCACAAAAATGGACGCCAGCGAATTGCCGTCCCACGCCGCGGCGCCGTTAAAGCCGTACCAGCCGAACCACAGTATAAAGCAGCCCAGCGCTCCGAGCGTTACGGAATGGCCCGGAATGGCGTTCACTTTTTTTACTTTGCCGGCGGCATGTCTCACATATTTGCCCAGACGCGGTCCCACCATTATGGCGCCGATCAGCGCCGTGATACCGCCCACGGAGTGGATGGCGGCGGAGCCCGCGAAATCGTGAAAGCCCAGCTGCGCCAGCCACCCCTGCGGGTTCCATACCCAGCCGGCCTCCACGGGATAAACAAACAGCGAGATCACGCCGGAATAAATGCAGTAGGATAAAAACTTGGTGCGTTCCGCCATGGCGCCGGAAACGATGGTGGCGGCCGTTGCGCAGAACACGAGGTTGAATACGAAGGAAGGCGCATTTCCGCTTTGCAGAAAGCTGCCGAAATCCGATAATATCTTAAGGTTCGGTACGCCGAAGATCCCGAGTACGTAATCCTCGGCCATCATCAGGCTGAAGCCCAACAGCACGAAAACCACGGTGCCGATACAGAAGTCCATCAGGTTTTTCATGATGATGTTTCCTGCGTTTTTGGCGCGCGTAAAGCCGGTTTCCACCATGGCAAAGCCTGCCTGCATCAAAAACACCAGCGCCGCGCCGATCAGGAACCATACGCCGAAGACCTCCGCCGTTACGGATTCGGAGATCAGTTTTGTAAATTCATCTATAGCCATAAGATCGTCTCTTTTCTGAAAAATCGTTTACACGCCGAACAGCAGCTCCGCGTAGTTCGGGAAGGGCCAGCGTTTCTTTTCGGTCAGCGTTTCTGCTTCGTCGCAGTCCGCGCGCAGATCCTCCATGGCGGGCAGCACCGTATCGCGGATCCCGGCGGACTGTTCGATCACGTCCGGCACGGCTGCAGCCGCGGATACGGCTTTCTCCAGAGCTTCGGTTTTTTTTGCGATCTCATCCGTCAGTGCCGAGAGCTTTGAGACCAGCGCCGTTTCGTAACGGCAGGAGATCGCTTCACCGAACGTTTTCTTGCGTGCCGCATTCAGCGCGACGTCCGCCGTAAAGCCCTCCACGGCGGGGGCGATCTGGGTCTTCGCCATCGTTACCATGGTGCGCGCTTCAATCAGAATCGTTTTGCAGTAGTTCTCCAGCATGATCTCGCAGCGGGAGGTGAGCTCCTCCGGCCGGAACACGCCGAGCCCGGTCAGCATATCCGCGTTCTTTTTATCGAGTAAGTGCGGCATGCAGTCCGCCGTGGTGCGGTAGTTGGTAAGCCCTCTCTTTTCGGCCTCCGCCAGCCACGCGTCGTCGTAGCCGTTGCCGTTAAAGAGGATGCGCTTGTGGTCTTTGATCGTCTTTTTGATCATCTCGTGCAGCGCGGTCTCAAAGTCTTCCGCGCCCTCCAGACGGTCCGCGTAGATACGCAGGGATTCCGCCACCGCACTGTTCAGCATGATGTTGGCGCAGGCGATGGAGTTGGAAGAGCCCAGCATACGGAACTCGAACTTGTTGCCGGTGAACGCAAAGGGAGAGGTACGGTTGCGGTCCGTGGAATCGCGGTTGAATTTGGGCAGCACGTCCACGCCCAGCTTCATCTGCGTCTTTTCCGTGCCCTTGTAGGGCGTGTCGGTTTCGATCGCTTCCAGTACAGCGGTCAGCTCGTCGCCGAGGAAGATCGATACCACGGCGGGCGGCGCTTCGTTGGCGCCTAAGCGGTGGTCGTTGCCCGCGGTGGCTACGGAAATACGTAAGAGATCCTGATAATCGTCCACGGCCTTGATCACCGCGCAAAGGAACAATAAGAACTGCGCGTTCTCGTAGGGCGTTTCGCCCGGGGAGAGCAGGTTCTGGCCCGCGTCCGTGGCCATGCTCCAGTTGTTGTGCTTGCCGCTGCCGTTCACGCCCGCAAAGGGCTTTTCGTGCAGCAGGCATACCAGGCCGTGTTTTGCGGCCACCTTCTGCATGATCTCCATCGTCAGCTGGTTGTGGTCGGTGGCCACGTTTACGGTGCTGTAGATGGGTGCCAGCTCGTGCTGCGCGGGAGCCACCTCGTTGTGCTCGGTTTTGGCCAGCACGCCCAGCTTCCAGAGTTCGTCGTTCAGCTCTTCCATAAAGGCGGCCACGCGGGGCTTGATGACGCCGAAATAGTGGTCGTCCATCTCCTGCCCCTTGGGGGCGGGCGCGCCGAACAGCGTGCGGCCCGTCAGCCGTAAATCAAGCCTTTGATCGTACAGCTTTTTATCAATAAGGAAGTATTCCTGCTCCGGGCCTACGTTCGTGACCACCCGTTTTGCCGAGGTATTGCCGAACAGCTTCAGAATGCGCAGAGCCTGCTTGCTCAGCGCCTCCATGCTGCGCAAGAGCGGCGTTTTCTTATCCAGCGCCGCGCCGCCGTAGGCGCAGAACGCGGTGGGGATGCACAGCGTTTTGCCCTTGATGAACGCGTAGCTCGTGGGGTCCCACGCCGTATAGCCGCGGGCCTCAAAGGTTGCCCGAAGCCCGCCGCTGGGGAAGGACGATGCGTCCGGCTCGCCCTTGATGAGCTCCTTGCCGGAAAACTCCATGATCACGCCGCCGTCCGGGGCAGGGCTGATAAAGCCGTCGTGCTTTTCGGCGGTGATGCCGGTGAGCGGCTGGAACCAGTGAGTATAGTGCGTGGCGCCCTTGCTCACGGCCCAGTCGCGCATGGCGGCGGCCACGGCGCCCGCAACGCCCGCGTCCAGCGGCTTGCCCTCGTCGATCGTCTCCCTCAGCGATGCGTATACCTTCGCGGGCAGCATCGCCTTCATCACTCTGTCGTCAAATACCTTGCTCCCGAAATATTCCTTTACCGTTTCCATTTCGTTCCCTCCTGAAAAAACGCCCTCTGCCGGCACTGATACCCTGCCGGAAGAAGACGTCTTTGCCTTAATTGTTATTCGGTTGTGTATACAGAAAAAGAAAACGCCTTTGGATGCAAAAATCCAAAGACGCCGTTGCCTTTTCTGGGTTTCATTATACGGACACCGCCGAAAAAAGTCAATCCCATTTCCGGAAATTGTGAAAAGTTTGACGATTATTCACAAAATATCGGTTGTGTTAAGGCGATTTTTGGATAAATTATTTGAATCGTATTCGCATTTTCAATTATATTTACAAATAAGCTTGACGGAGCACGGCAGCGGGCGTATAATACGAATCAAATGAGCAACGGCGTTCATTCCCATGGGGGGATGAGCACCTTTTTGTTTTACCGTTTTACTGAAAGAAGGGTTGGAATTGAAGCCTTTGGAAGGACAAGTCAGGATCCCGTCCGGCTGCGCGATCGCGGCGGTCATCTCGAAAAACGGCGCGCGGATGTCCGGGGAGGGCATGATCCGCGCTATGGCGCCGATGCACGACCGCTCCAACGGTCTCGGCGGTGGGTTCGCAGGCTACGGGATATATCCGGAGTATAAGGATTTTTACGCGCTGCATCTGTTTTTTGACTGCCGCGACACCAGAAAGGCCTGCGAAGCCATATTAAAAGAAGGTTTTGAGATCTATAAATCCGAGCGTATTCCCACGCGCAAGATCCCGTCGATCACCGACGAGCCGATCATCTGGCGGTACTTCGTTGCGCCGCTGAACTCCGTTCTGACCGATCTGCAGCTGGATGAGAAGGAGTTCGTGGTGCGCACGGTGATGAAGATCAATACGGAACTGAACGGCGCGCACGTATTCTCCAGCGGCAAAAACATGGGCACGTTCAAGGCCGTGGGCTTTCCCGAAGACGTGGGCCTTTATTATAAATTGGATGAGTACGCAGGGTACTCCTGGACGGCGCACGGCAGATATCCCACCAACACGCCCGGCTGGTGGGGCGGCGCGCATCCCTTTGCGCTGCTGGACTGGAGCGTGGTGCATAACGGGGAGATCTCCTCTTACGACGCAAACCGTCGGTTTATTGAAATGTTCGGTTACCACTGCACGCTGCAGACGGATACGGAAGTGATCACATATATCATGGATTATCTGCTCCGCCGGCAGGGCCTGACGCTGGGCGAGGCGGCAAGCGTGGTGGCGGCGCCATTCTGGGATACCATAGCGCATAAAACGGACCTGACCGATAAGGAAAAGCATATTTACCTGCGCACAATGTTCCCCAGTCTCCTGGTCACCGGGCCGTTTTCCGTGATCCTCGGATTTAACGGCGGCCTGATGGCACTCAACGACCGGTTGAAGCTGCGTTCCATGGTGGTGGGCGAGAAGGACGACAGGGTATATATCGCCAGCGAGGAGGCCGCGATCCGCGTCCTCGAACCGGACGCCGAGAATATCTGGGCGCCCGCGGGCGGCGAGCCCGTGATCGTCCGTGTGAAAGAAGGTGTTGAGATTTGAGCGTGGAATACATTCCCCCGGAGTTTGAGGTGGTAAGAAACGAGTATCGCTGCATCGCCTGCCGCGTATGCGAGCGACAGTGTTCCAACGAAGTGCATTCGTATTCGGAGGAGCTTTCGCGGATGCTCAGCGACGAAACAAAATGCGTCAACTGCCAGCGCTGTGTTTCCCTTTGCCCGACCCACGCCTTAAAGATCGTAAAAAGCGACTGCCGTTTGCGTGAAAACGCCAACTGGGACAACGATACGATCCGCGAGATCTATAAACAGGCGAATTCGGGCGGCGTGCTGCTCTCCTCCATGGGCAATCCCAAACCCTATCCCGTTTACTGGGATAAGATCCTCATCAACGCTTCGCAGGTCACGAACCCGCCCATCGACCCCTTGCGGGAGCCGATGGAAACCCGCGTGTTCCTCGGCAAAAAGCCGGAAAAAGCGGTGCGCGGGGCGGACGGCAATCTGGTTTGCTCGCTACCGCCGCAGCTGGAGCTCAGCATGCCCGTCATGTTTTCCGCCATGAGCTACGGCTCCATCAGCTACAACGCGCACGCGTCCCTGGCCCGCGCGGCGACCGCGCTCGGCATTCTGTATAACACCGGCGAGGGCGGCCTGCACGAAGATTTTTACCGCTACGGCGCGAACACGGTGGTGCAGGTGGCCAGCGGGCGCTTCGGCGTGCACGAAAAATATCTGGAAACCGGCGCCGCCATCGAGATCAAGATGGGGCAGGGCGCAAAGCCCGGCATCGGCGGCCATCTGCCGGGGGCAAAGATCGTGGGCGACGTTTCCCGTACCCGCATGATTCCCGAGGGCTCCGACGCCATCTCGCCCGCGCCGCACCACGATATCTATTCTATCGAGGACCTGCGCCAGCTGGTATTCTCGTTAAAAGAGGCAACGGAGTATAAAAAACCAATTATCGTGAAGGTGGCGGCCGTTCACAACATCGCCGCCATTGCCAGCGGCATCGCGCGCAGCGGCGCGGATATCATCGCCATCGACGGCTTCCGCGGCGGCACCGGCGCGGCGCCCACCCGCATCCGCGATAACGTGGGCATTCCCATTGAGCTCGCGCTGGCCGCGGTGGACCAGCGCCTGCGGGACGAGGGCATCCGCAATAACGTCTCCCTGATCGCGGGCGGATCCATCCGCAGCGCCTCGGACGTGGTAAAGGCGGTGGCGCTGGGCGCGGACGCCTGCTATATTGCCACGGCGGCCCTCCTTGCGCTGGGCTGCCACCTGTGCCGCACCTGCCAGAGCGGCAAATGCAACTGGGGCATCGCCACGCAGGAACCGGAGCTTGTAAAACGCCTGAACCCGGAGATCGGCAGCGAGCGGCTCATCCGTCTGATGACCGCCTGGCAGCACGAGATCAAGGAGCTGATGGGCGGCATGGGTATCAATTCCGTCGAGGCGCTCCGCGGCAACCGGCTGATGCTGCGCGGCGTGGGCTTAAACGAAAAAGAACTGGAGATCCTCGGGATCTCCCACGCGGGGGAATAACGGATGAAACGGATCTACGTAAAAGAAGAATGGTGCCTCGGCTGCCATCTGTGCGAATATAACTGCGCGTTTGCGAACTCCGGCAAAAAGAACATGGCGGCCGCCTTAAAGGACCGGCCGATCTTTCCGCGCATCCACGTGGAAGGGAAGGACCGTATCACGTTCGCCGTCTCGTGCAGGCACTGCGAGGACCCCCTGTGCGTCAAAAGCTGCATTGCCGGCGCCCTCTCGAAAAAAGAGGGCGTTGTGGTGATCAATAAACAGAAATGCGTTGGCTGCTTTACCTGCGTGCTGGTGTGCCCCTACGGGGCGCTGGCGCCCGGGGAAGACGGCGTGATGCAGAAATGCGAGCTCTGCCTGCAGAATGCCTGCGGCGCGCCCGCGTGCGTCGCAGGCTGCCCCAACAGGGCCATCGTTTATGAAGAAAGGGAGGCGTTGGAATGAAGCGTTACGTGATCGTGGGCAACGGCGTGGCTGCCGCCGCCTGCGTGGAAGGCGTCCGCAGCCGGGACCGGGACGGCAGTATTACCGTGATCTCGGCGGAAACGCGCCCCGTATACTGCCGCCCGCTGATCTCCTATTATCTGGAGGGGAAAACAGGCCAGGAAAAAATGGATTACCGGCCAGGGGATTTTTACGAAGAGAACGGCTGCCGGGTACTGTACGGAACAAAGGCCGTCTGCCTCGATCCGGCGGCAAAAACGGTAACAACGGATGACGGAGAAACAGTTTATTACGACGCACTCTGCATCGCGGCCGGATCTGCGCCTTTCGTTCCCCCGTTTGAGGGACTGGAGACCGTTCAGGATAAATATACGTTTATGACGCTGGACGACGCCCTCGCTTTGGAGAAGGCCACAGAAACACAGAAAGACGTGCTGATCGTAGGCGCAGGGCTCATCGGTCTGAAATGCGCCGAGGGGCTTTCCGGCAGGGCAAAAAGCATAACGGTATGCGATCTGGCGGGTCGCGTCCTGTCCAGCATCCTGGACGACGAAGGCGCAAAAACCGTGCAGGCGCATCTCGAGGGGCACGGACTGCGCTTTCTGCTCGGCAACACCGCCACGCGTTTTGAAGGCAATACGGCGTATATGAAAAACGGCGAAACGGTGCCGTTCGACGTGCTCGTGCTGGCGGTGGGCGTAAAACCGAACGTCTTGCTTATCAGGGACGCCGGCGGAGCCGTGGGCAGAGGGATCACCGTAAACGAACGCATGGAAACTTCGCTGCCGGACGTTTACGCGGCGGGAGACTGCGCCGAGGGGGAGGATATCTCCTGCGGAATGCGCCGTGTGCTGGCGATCATGCCCAACGCTTATCTGCAGGGCCATGCCGCGGGCGTCAATATGGCGGGCGGAAACGAATCGTTCGGTAACGCCGTTCCCATGAACGCCATCGGCTTTTTCGGGCTGCACCTGATGACGGCGGGTTTCTATACGGGGGAAGTGTACGAAGAGAAAACGCCGCACGGCAGCAAAAAGTTCTTTACCGAAAACGGATTGTTAAAAGGGTTTATCCTGATCGGGGAAACGCAGCGCGCGGGGCTTTATACTTCCCTGATCCGCAATCAGACGCCGCTCGCCGACGTTGATTTCGACCTGCTGCGGCAAACCGCTACCGCTGCGGCGTTCCCGGCGGGGACGCGCGCGGATATGTTCGGAGAGGTGGTGTAAACGATGCGTATCGATACTGTAGGTATGGATTACCGCGCGGTCAACGAAGCCGTCCGGAATGCCGACGGCGACTGCGAACTGACCGGCTGCTGCGGCCAGCGCTTTATCGGCGCCGGCATGGCGGAAAAAAGAATCGTCATCCGTGGCACGCCCGGCAACGCGCTCGGCGCGTATCTGAACGGCGCTGAGATCACCGTATACGGCAACGCGCAGGACGCGGCCGGCGATACGATGAACGCGGGGCGCATCGTCGTGCACGGAAACATCGGCGACGCCGCCGGTTACGCCATGCGCGGCGGGCAGATCTTTGTAAAAGGGAACGCCGGGTACCGCGCCGGGATCCACATGAAGGCCTATCAGGATAAGGTGCCGCAGCTGGTCATCGGCGGCACGGCGGGCAGCTTTCTGGGCGAGTATCAGGCCGGCGGTATGATCGTGGTGCTGGGGCTCGGCGCGGAAAACCGAAAGATCGTAAGCAATTTCCCGTGTACAGGCATGCACGGCGGAAAGATGTTCCTCCGTTCTTCCTGCGAAGGCGTCCGTTTCCCGCCGCAGGTCACGGCAAACCCGGCCACCGCCGTCCAGATGCAGGAACTGAAACCGATTCTGGAAGATTACTGTTCGCTGTTTTCCTACGATATCTCCGCGGTGCTGGACGCGCCCTTTACGGTGATCACGCCGGATACGTCCAACCCCTACCGGCAGATGTACGTGGCGAACTGAAAAGAGAGGGACCGTTATGAACTACTCAAAAGACGAGATCATACAGTATATGCGTGAGGAGGACGTAAAGTTCATCCGGCTGGCGTTCTGCGACGTTTTCGGCAAACGGAAAAACATTTCCGTGATGCCCGAGGAGCTTCCGCGCGCGTTTGAATACGGCATCGCCTTCGACGCCTCCGCCATTGCGGGCTTCGGCAGCGAAACGCGCAGCGACCTGTTCCTGTTCCCGGAACCCGAAACGCTTACGGTGCTGCCGTGGCGGCCGGAGCAGGGCCGGGTGGTGCAGATGCTCAGCCGCATCGCGTATCCGGACGGCACGCCCTTCCCGGGAGATTCCCGCAGTATTCTGCGCACTGCCGTGAAACGCGCCGAAGCAGCGGGGTTCCGTTTTTATTTCGGCGCAGAGCAGGAGTTTTATCTTTTTTTGCAGGAATCGGAAAAAGACGGCGCAAAGGTCCCGTGCGACCGCGCCGGTTATATGGATATCGCGCCGGAGGACAGAGGCGAAAACGTCCGCCGGGAGGTCTGCCTTACGCTGGAGCAGATGGGCGTGCGGCCCGAAAGCTCCCATCACGAGGAAGGCCCCGGGCAGAACGAGATCGATTTCCGTTACGCCGACGCTCTGACCGCCGCGGATCAGGCGATCGTATTCCAGACGGTGGTGAAAACCGTTGCGCACCGAAACGGCTATACCGCCGATTTTTCCGCAAAACCGCTGGAAAACGCACCCGGCAACGGCTTCCATATCAATATGTCCGTACAGCCGCTGCAGGATGAAGCCGTTTTCGGCGCGATGATCGCGGGCGTTCTGGATAAAGCGGACCAGATGACGGCTTTTCTGAACCCCACGGAGAATTCCTATCTGCGGCTGGGCAAAAACAAAGCGCCGTCGTACGTTTCGTGGTCCCATGAAAACCGCTCCCAGCTGGTACGCATCCCCGCCGCGCAGGGGGAATACCGGCGGCTGGAGCTGCGTTCGCCGGACCCCGCAGCCAATCCCTATCTTGCTTTCGCGCTGATGATCCACGCCGCGCTGGACGGGATCGAACGCGGCCTGCCGCTGCCCGCGGCTGCCGATTTCAATACCTTTACCGCGGATCAGGCGCTTCTTGCCGCGTATAAAAAACTGCCGCAAACGTTGGACGAAGCGCGGCGGATCGCGGGGCAAAGCGCGTTTATCGGCGCGCATCTTCCCGCGGCGGTGATCGCCGCCTACTGCGGCTGAGCGGGACCGTATAAAACCGCCAATAATCTGAAAGGAGGGAATGCGAATGGCGCTGAAGGAACAGGTTTACAGCGTTCTGCTGGTATCGGCGGCGCAAAGCCTGAACGCTTCGCTGCAGGAGATGCTTTCGGGCTCGGTCTTTTCTCCGGTGAATGTTGCCGCGGACGTCGCGTCCGCGAAACGCGCGTTCGCCGAACGGCCGTACGACATCGTATTCGTCAATTCCCCCCTGCCGGACGACCAGGGCGTCCGGTTCGCCATCGATCTGAGCGCCGAAAGCGGGGCGGTCGTTCTGCTGTTCGTGCGTGCGGAACTGTTCGACGAAGTCACGGACCGGGTCTCCTGCCACGGCGTGTTCACGCTCGCCAAACCTCTTTCGAGGGGGATGATGCAAACGGCGCTCACGTGGATGGTGAGCGCCAGAGAACGCCTGCGCAAAACGGAAAAGAAATCGCGTACGCTGGCGGAAAAAATGGAAGAGATCCGTCTGGTCAACCGCGCGAAGTGGCTGCTGATCGAAAAAAGAAACATGGACGAGCCCACAGCGCACCGGTATATCGAAAAACAGGCGATGGACCGCTGCATCACGCGCCGCGCCGTAGCCGAAGAGATCCTGAAAACGGAGCCGTAGCCGACTTGCTTCCGCCGCAAAACCGGCCCCCGTGTTCTCGCCGGAACGCGGAAGGATTCCTGTTCCGGAACGTGCGGTTTTTCCGCGTGGGATTAAAAAAGTATTATTAAATTGGGCGGTGAGTGCTTGCGGCACAGAATCGCGCCTGCACCCTTATTACGGGGCTAATAATTGAATAATTATCCACAGGTTTGAATCGTCGGTGGATTTCGTGATATCAGACTTCCACGGGTCCCCCTTTTGGGAGAATTTTGGGAGACAACTTCAAAAAAAGTTATTGAAAATCAGCAGAAACCAGCCGAAGTGAAAATGCCGAAAAGCCTTATATTACGAGGGATTACGGCAAATCAGCGAAAGTCAAAAATCTCAAAAAATGTGCCTCATAACCCGGAGGTCGTTGGTTCAAGTCCTTCTCCCGCATCCATTTCGAGTGTTCATAACGGATTTGAGTTATGGACACTCGCTTTTTTGTTGTATTGCAGGCGACACAGGTCTTTTATGGCTTGTGCCGCCTGCTTTGTTTTGTTACGCCGGGAGCGGCGCGGGAGCTTGCGCCGAAACCGGTATTGGCAGATACTCCACCGCCACGCCCTGACGGGTATCGGCGACGTAGGTTTCTTTTGTGCGTTCTTCCGGAAGAGAAAAGGTGTCGATGAAGCGGTAATGGATCACGATGCGCTGGGTGCGGTGTTTGCCGACGCCTTCCGTTTCATAAACGTCAATACGGTCAATCAGTTCCCGCAGCAGAACCGGTGTCAGCGTTTGCATCTCCATGAATTTGCGGATCGCGCCGACGAAGTTATCCCTGCCGACCTGCATGGTTTCCTGTCGTTTCAGTTCTTCCTGCGCGGAGGCGATCCTTGCTTTCAGCTCCATGCGCTCCACCTCATATCGATGCGCCTGCTCCATATACCAATCGTCGGAGACCTTGCCGTTGGCGTTATCCTCATAGAGCTTTTCATGAAGATTACTGATCGACTCGCAACGCTCCGTCGCGCGGCGGATCACCCGCTGAAGACGCTGCGTTTCAAAGATCACGTCCCGGTTGGATTTCTCGGTCAGCAGATCGATGAAAGCGTTCTCGTCTTCTTTGAGAAAAGCCGCCAGCTTTTTCAATTCCAGCATGACCACCTGCTCCACGGCGTCGGCGCGGATATAGTGGCGGGAGGTGCAGGTGCCGCGGGTGTCCTTCTTGTAATTGGAGCAGCTGAAAAAGTGGATCTCCGTATTGACGGTATTGGTGTGGTACCACAGCTTCTTGCCGCAATCCGCACAGTAGAGCATATCGCTGAAGATGTTTTTCGGCCCGTTCTTCCGTTTCGGTTGCCGGCGCTTTGTGTTTTCGGTCAGCTTTTGAACCTGTTCAAAAATCTCCCGTTCAATGATCGGCTCATGAACATTCCTGAAAATCACCCAGTTCTCACGCGGGTTGTCCATGCGGGTTTTGTTCTTGAAGGATTTGGAATAGGTCTTGAAGTTGATCACGTCGCCGCAATATTCCTGTTGGGCAAGGACCTTCTGGATCGTGCATTTGCTCCATTTGCAGGGATCCTTCTGCACCTTTTTACCGCCGCGTTTCATGCCTTTGCTGTCCCAATACGCCAATGGGTTCAAAACGTGGTCTTCCTGCAGCAGACGAGCTATCGTTTCGTTGCCTTTGCCCTCCAGTGCCATTTTAAAGATACGCCGCACAACCGCAGCGGCGTCGGGATCGACGATCCACCGCTTTTTGTTCTCCGGGGATTTCATATACCCATACGGCGGCTGTGACAGCGGCTCGCCGGAATTGCCGCGGATACGGTGCGCGCTCCGCACCTTACGGCTGATATCGCGGGCGTACATCTCGTTCATCACATTCCGGAAAGGGGCCAGCTCGTTTTCGCCGTCCGCGCTGTCCACGCAGTCGTTGATAGCGATGAAGCGGATGCCCATCTCCGGGAAGTAAGTGTCCGTGTAGTAGCCGACGGTCAGATAGTCTCTGCCGAAACGGGACATATCCTTTACGATCACCGTTTGGATATACCCCATTTCGATATCCTCCATCATTTTCAGAAAGCCCGGACGGTTGAAATTGGTGCCGGTATAGCCGTCATCGATATAA
>JAFZOL010000051.1 GCA_017550625.1 Clostridia bacterium
TCACTTTGGGATTTATATGCCGCAGCGGCGCACTTATTTGCGAAATACTGTGTTGCAGGGGTCGGATATCCGTCAGGATTATCCGACCCCTGCGCCTTGTCTTTCACAAAAATTGCATCCGCTGCGGTGCGAAGCAGTTTTTCGCCAGCTATTTTTTGTTCGAACAATCTGAACGGCAGGGGGTAATCCTGGCGGATATCCCCTGCCGGACAGGCAGTTCGGGCGGAAAAGAGCGGCGAAGAACCATGTAAATCCCTAAGTGAGGGCACCTAAAGGCGCTTTTTTTATCTTTTGTCCGTCAGCGATTGACAACCCCGTCCCCGATACGCTATAATAAACGAAAAGGGGAGAGCCCGCTCTCTCCGATCAAACAAAACGGAGGAAACCAGTATGGCAGAGAGATATATCGGTACCGTCGCGCGCGGTGTGCGCGCGCCCATCATCCGCGAGGGCGACGACATCGCCTCCATCGTGGTCGAAAGCGTCCTCAAGGCCGCCGAAGGCGAGGGTATCGCGCTCAGGGACCGCGACGTAGTCGCCGTCACCGAGGCCGTTGTGGCCCGCTCGCAGGGCAACTACGCCACCGTTGACCAGATCGCGGCGGATATCCGCGCCAAATTCCCGGGCGGCGAGTTCGGCGTCGTGTTCCCGATCTTGTCCCGCAACCGCTTCGCCGTGTGCCTCAGGGCCATCGCCCGCGGCGGGAAAAAGATCCATCTCATGCTCTCTTACCCGTCTGACGAGGTGGGCAACCCCCTGTTCGACCCCGCCCTCACCGACGACGCGGGTATCGACCCGTGGAAGGACGTGCTCACCGAGCAGGCCTTCCGCGAGAAATTCGGCAGCCCCAAGCATCCCTTCACGGGCGTCGACTACATCGCCTATTACCGCGAGCTCATCGAGTCGCAGGGCTGCGAGGTCGAGATCCTTCTCGCCAACGACTGCCGCCGCATCCTTGAATGCACGAAGCACGTGCTCACCTGCGACATCCACACCCGCTTCCAAAGCAAAAAGCGCCTGCGTTCTGCCGGCGCCGAGACCGTCTACGGCCTCGACGATATCCTCACGGCCCCCGTCGAGGGCTCGGGCTTCAACGCGGACTACGGTCTGCTCGGCTCCAACAAGGCCACCGAAGAGCGCGTCAAGCTCTTTCCTCGCGACTGCGAGGCGGTCGTGGCGTCCATCGCCGCCGAACTCTACGAAAAGACCGGCAAACACGTCGAGGTGATGGTCTACGGCGACGGCGCGTTCAAGGATCCCGTCGGCAAGATCTGGGAGCTCGCGGACCCGGTGGTCTCGCCCGCCTTCACGCCCGGTCTCAACGGCCAGCCGAACGAGATCAAGCTCAAATACCTCGCCGACAACGATTTCAAGCACCTCTCGGGCGAGGAGCTGCGCAGCGCCATCAGCGCGCGCATCCGCGAAAAGGGCGCCGACCTCGTGGGCAACATGGCGTCGCAGGGCACCACGCCGAGAAGGCTCACCGACCTCATCGGCTCACTGTGCGACCTCACCTCCGGCAGCGGCGACAAGGGCACCCCGATCGTCTGGATCCAGGGCTACTTTGATAATTACACAAACTGAATTTAGGGGCCGGGGCGCGGCGATGCCGCGCGGGTGCACGGGTGCACGGGTGCACGGGCACGCGGCGCAGCCGCGCAAAAATCACAAGATTTTGAAAGAAAAAAAGCCGGAATCGCTTCCGGCTTTTTTCATGCTCTGTTTTACATATCAGCGAGCCACTTGATCAGGTCCGTCTTCTCGTATGCGGTCGTCCAGCAGTTGTGGCCGAGCCCGCAATAGGTGGTGAACTCCACGTCCGCCCCCGCGTCGTGAGCCTGCCGCACGGGCTGCAGCTCGAACTCGTAGGGCACGCAGGGGTCGTCGATCGAATGGAACACCCTCACGCCCACGCCCGCGAGCTGATCCGCGAGCAGCTTGCCGCCGCCGCAGATCGGCGCGGCCTTCTTGAATGCCTGCGGAAACGCGGACAGCAGCGACCACGTGCCGAACCCGCCCATCGACAGCCCCGTCACGGCCACGCGCGCCGGGTCGCCGCCGAAGCGCTCCACTGCCGCGTCGAGATAATCCTTCACGATCAGCGTGATGAGCTCCCACGTCACGGACACGGGGCACTGGGGCGACACGGTGATCACCCTGAGGCCCAGATAGTCCGGGTCCTTCGCAAACAGCTTCGGCACGCCGTGGACGGTCACGAGCGGCAGCTCCTTTTCCGAGCCGTCGCCGCGCTCGCCCATGCCGTGCAGAAACAGGATCACGGGCAGCTTTTCCTTCGCGGGGTCGAACCCCGTCGGCACGGTCACAAGGCCGCTGAGCTTCCCGATAAAAGGCTCGTCCTTCGTAAACGTCGTCACGTTCTGCATACTTTTCCCTCATCTTTCCAAAAAAGGACGATGCGACGGCACCGTCCTCTTTTATTATCTTAGCGGTCAGGAGTCGGGGAAAGCTCCCCCTGGCCCCCGGCCTCTGGCCTCTTAAGAATCAGAACTTCCCGGCTTTTGCGGCTTCCTCGATCGAAACGGCCACCGAGACCGTCATTCCGACCATCGGGTTGTTGCCCGCGCCGATGAGGCCCATCATTTCCACGTGCGCCGGCACCGAAGAGGAGCCCGCGAACTGGGCGTCGGAGTGCATGCGGCCCATGGTGTCGGTCATGCCGTAAGAGGCGGGGCCGGCGGCCATGTTGTCGGGATGCAGGGTTCTGCCGGTGCCGCCGCCGGACGCGACGGAGAAATACTTCTTGCCGGCTTCGACGCGCTCTTTCTTATACGTGCCCGCCACGGGATGCTGGAAGCGGGTGGGGTTGGTGGAGTTGCCGGTGATGGAAACGTCCACGTTCTCGTGCCACATGATGGCCACGCCCTCCTGCACGTCGTTGGCGCCGTAGCAGTGCACGCGCGCTCTCGAGCTCTCGGGGTCCTTCGAATAGCACTTGCGGAACACTTCGGTGAGTTCGCCGGTGAAATAGTCGTATTTGGTCTCGATATAAGTGAAGCCGTTGATGCGCGAAATGATCTGGGCGGCGTCCTTGCCGAGGCCGTTCAGAATGACGCGAAGAGGCTTCTGGCGGACTTTATTGGCCTTCTCGGCGATGCCGATGGCGCCTTCCGCGGCGGCGAAGGACTCGTGGCCGGCAAGGAATGCGAAGCACTCGGTGTCCTCTTCAAGCAGCATCTTGCCCAGATTCCCGTGGCCGAGACCCACCTTGCGGCGGTCGGCGACGGAGCCCGGGATGCAGAAGGCCTGCAGGCCCTCGCCGATGGCGGCTGCGGCTTCGCTGGCCTTGCGGCAGTTCTTTCTGATGGCGATCGCCGCGCCCACGGTGTAGGCCCACTTGGCGTTCTCGAAGCAGATGGGCTGGATCTTCTCGACCATGTGATACACGTCGAGGCCCGCGTCCTTCGTGATCTGCTCCGCTTCCTCGATCGAGCCGATGCCGTATTCGGCGAGCTTTTCGAGGATCTGTTTTTCTCTTCTTTCGTAGGATTCAAATTCAATCATCGTTCTCGTCCTCCTCTGCTTATTCCTTGCGCGGGTCGATGAACCTGACGGCGTCGGCCACGCGGCCGTACTGGCCCGAGGCCTTGAGCAGCGCGGTGGCGGCGTCGTCGCCGGCCTTGATAAAGCCCATCATCTTGCCGAAGTTCACGTATTTATAGCCGATGATCTCATCGTTCTCGTCAAGGGCGAGCTCGGTGATATAGCCTTCGGTCAGCTCGAGATAGCGGGGGCCCTTCGAAAGGGTGCCGTAGGTGGTGCCGGTCATCGAGCGGGTGCCCTTGCCGAGGTCCTCGAGGCCCGCGCCGATCTGCAGGCCGTCCTCCGAAAAGGCGCTCTGCGAGCGGCCGTACACGATCTGCAAAAACAGCTCGCGCATGGCGGTGTTGATCGCGTCGCACACAAGGTCGGTATTCAGCGCCTCCAGCACGGTCAGACCCGGCAGGATCTCGGCGGTCATGGCGGCGGAATGCGTCATGCCCGAGCAGCCGATCGTCTCCACGAGGGCTTCCTGAATGATACCGTCCTTCACGTTGAGCGACAGCTTGCACGCGCCCTGCTGCGGGGCGCACCAGCCGATGCCGTGCGTGTAGCCCGAAATATCCTTGACTTCACGCGGGGAGATCCACTTTGCTTCCTCCGGGATCGGCGCCGCGCCGTGATGCACGCCCTGATGCACGGGGCACATCTCTTTGACTTCTTTGGAATAGACCATAAAAATCTGCCTCCTTTGGTTTCGTATCATAAAATGACATCTTATTATAGCACGGGACAAATGAAAAAGCAAGATGAACAATGCAAAATACAAAATACAAAATTAACGGGCGCACAGGGCACACAGGGCGCACAGGGCCGAGGGGCCAGAGTCCAGAGGCCGGGGGCCGGGGGAAAGAATACAAAATACAGAATACAGAATACAAAATTCTTTGAGGGATGAGCAGCGAGGCCACGGACGGCCTTGGTTGAGGTGCGCTCCTGCGATTCGGTCCGCGGCCTTATCCCGTGCACCCGTGCACCCGTGCGCCCGCGCGGCTTTGCCGCGCTTTTTTATTATCCCACCGGTCCGGGCGTCGTCCGGTCCAGATCCCGGTATTCCGAGGGCGACATGCCGTATTCCTTGCGGAACGCGCGGTAAAAGCTCGAATAATCCCGGAACCCGCACGAGGCGTACGCCACCGAGATCTCGGCCCCGCCCTTGATCGCCGCGGCGCAGGCGTCGAGCCGTTTTTTCGTGATATACTGATGCACGGGCAGCCCGGCGTTGTCCTGAAACAGATGCGAGATATAATATTTGCTCAGATAAAACGCGCGCGACAACGCGTCGAGCGACAGGTCCTCCTCCGGGTGCGCGTCGATGTAGGCGGTGATCGCGGCGTAGTGCGTTTCGGCCTCGCGCCGGTTGCCGCGCGCCTCCTGCTCGTGCGCGAGGCGACCCAACTGCAAAAGCAGCTCGCTGAGATACAGCGCCCGCATCGTCTCGCCGCCGAAGCGCGGCGCGTGCAGCTCGTCCAAAATCGCCAGCAGGCGCGTGCTGAGCGCGCTGAACGCCGGCAGGTCGAAGTGATATGCCCGCTTGCCCTGTTCCGCGCGCCTTAAGATCTCGCCGCTGCCGGGCGCGGCTGCCGTGAGGCGTTCAAGGTACCCGGGCTCGAGCCACAGCACGAACCGCCGGTAGGGTTTGCCGGAAGGGGAGAGCACCGCGCGGTGCAGCGTGCCGGGCGGGATCACCAGCACGTCGCCCTGTCTCAGCGCCCGCGTTTTGCCGTCCATCTCCATCGAAACCTCGCCGTCCACGAAGAAATAAAGCTCATAGTGCGTGTGCACGTGCGCCTCGATCTGCCGGAGTCTCACGTCGCTGTAATAAAACAGCTCGCAGTCGCCGGCCTCCATGTGCTGGCGCGGGTCGAAGCGGCTTTCAAGCCTGTTCGCCATGGGTTCGTCCTCCCTTTTCCGTCCGTCAAACGGACGTCTCATCTCCATTATAGCAAGATTTGCAATATTTGCAACAACCAAAACAATGGAAGCGCAAAAAGTTTTTTATTATAATGGATTCGTAAATCACGAAAGGAGTCCGGATTTTATGAAACAAAACGTACTCAACACCGATCTCAGCGGCAAGGTCGCCGTGGTCACGGGCGCGGGCGGCGTGCTGTGCTCGAATTTCTCGCGCGTGCTTGCGCGCGCCGGCGCGAAGGTCGCGCTCTTGGACCTCAACCTCGAGGCCGCCGAAGCGGTGGCGCAGTCCATCGTCGACGAGGGCGGCGTCGCCAAAGCCTACCGCTGCGACGTGCTCGACAGCGCGTCGTGCCTCGCGGTCGCCGAACAGACGCTCGCCGATCTCGGCCCCTGCGACATCCTGCTCAACGGAGCGGGCGGCAACAACGCGCGCGCGAATACCGACAAGGAATACTACGAGGCGGGCGACCTCGACGCCGGCGTGAAAACCTTTTTCGACCTCGAGAAGTCCGGCGTGGAATTCGTGTTCAACCTCAATTTCATCGGCGCGCTGATCCCGACGCAGGCCTTCGCCAAACAGATGCTCGAGCGCGAGGGCTGCTCGATCCTCAACATCAGCTCCATGAACGCCTACACGCCCCTCACCAAGATCCCGGCGTATTCGGGCGCGAAGGCGGCGATCTCGAACTTCACCCAGTGGCTCGCCGTGCATTTCTCCAAGGTCGGCATCCGCGTCAACGCCATCGCCCCCGGCTTTTTCGTGGGCAAGCAGAACTATTCGCTGCTCTTCAATCCCGACGGCACGCCCACCGCGCGCACCGAAAAGATTCTGGCCGCCACGCCCATGGGGCGCTTCGGCGACACCGAAAAGGAGCTCGCGGGCGCCGTGCTGTTCCTGCTCAACAACGAGGCGGCGTCGTTCATCACCGGCGTCGTGATCCCTGTGGACGGCGGCTTCTCCGCCTATTCGGGCGTATAAAAAGGAGCGTCATATGGAAGTCAGAAAGTATAAATACGCGATCGCGTCGCCCACCTCGATGGGCGTGCGCATCACCCCCGAAAACCGCATGGCGGTGCAGAATTCCAACCGGTTTTACCTGCAGTCCACCAGCGCCGAGAGCAACGTGCTCAACGTCTCGTCCTCTCTCGGTCTGCCGTGTCTCGTGCTGACCCGTTTCGTCGAGGGCAGCCCCATCGCGGCGTTCATCAAGGCGCAGCTGCGCGCCCGCAACATCTGCTTCGAGGGGCCCGATATTCCGCAGGGCGGCCCGTGGGGCTGGCGGCACCAGTTCAACATCGCCGACTCCGGCTTCGGCCTGCGCGCCTCGCGCGTGTGGAACGACCGCGCCGGCGAGATCGGCCGCACCCTCGACGCATCGGACTACGACGTCGAGCGCATCTTCGGGCAGGAGGGCGTCGGCGTGCTGCACCTTTCGGGCCTCATCGCCGCCATGAGCGAAGACACCACCCGCTGCTGCCTGCAGCTCGCCCGTGAGGCGAAAAAATACGGCACGCTCGTGAGCTTCGACCTCAACTACCGCGCCTCGTTCTGGAAGGGCAGGGAGGCCGAGCTCTCGGCCGCCTTCAAAGAGATCGCCTCGGCCGCCGACATCCTCGTCGGCAATGAAGAGGATTTCCAGCTCTGCCTCGGGCTCGAAGGCCCCGAGGCCGGCGGCAAGGACCTCTCGTCAAAGATCGAGAGCTTCAAGGGCATGATCACCCGCGCGAAACAGGAATACCCGAACGCGAAGGTGTTCGCCACCACGCTGCGCGAGGTGCTGTCCGCCAACCGCAACCTCTGGGGTGCGATCATGCTCGCCGAGGGCGAGTGGTTCGTTGAGGAGCCCCGCGAGATCGAGATCATGGACCGCATCGGCGGCGGCGACGGCTTCACCGGCGGCGTGCTCTACGGCGTGGTCTCGGGCAAGCCCGTTGCTGACTGGATCAAGCTCGGCTGGGCGGCGGGCGTTCTTGCCGCCGAAAGCCTCAACGACTGGGCCGAGCCCGCCGACGAAAAACAGCTCCGCGACGTCTATAAGGGCAACGCGAGAGTCCAGAGATAAAGGGCCGAGGGCACACAGGGAAATAGCCGCGTAAGATGAATGCAAAATGCAAAATGCAAAATACAAAATTGTATGATGTCTTTCGGTAGTACGGCTGCCCGACAGGGTGCATAAACCGATTCCATATCCGTCTGCCGCGCTGCCGGGAAGAATACGCTCAGCTGCGCTGCGCTATATAATGCCGACCTCCGGCCCCTTCACTTCTCCCTGTTTACCATTTACAACCATGTTCCTTTTTCCCTGGCCCCTGGCCTCTGGCCCCTTGCGCACACCCCTGTGCGCCCCAATAAAAAAATTAAGGAGAAATCAATATGCGTAAATCTGACATCGGTCTCGTGGGTCTCGCCGTGATGGGCGAGAACCTCGTGATGAATATGCTTTCGAAGGGCTTCGCCGTGGCGGTGTATAACCGCACCGCCGAAAAGGTGGACCGCTTCGTCGAAGGCCGCGCCAAGGGCCTCGCCGTGACCGGCTGCCACACGCTCGAAGAGCTCGTTGCGGCGCTCGAAAAGCCCCGCAAGGTGTTCCTGATGGTCAAGGCCGGGCAGGCCGTGGACGACCTCATCGACCGCCTGCTGCCGCTCCTCGAAGACGGCGATATCGTCATCGACGGCGGCAACTCCCACTTCCCCGATACCATCCGCCGCACTTCTTACGTCGAGGCCGCGGGCAAGCTCTATATCGGCACCGGCGTGTCCGGCGGCGAAGAGGGCGCGCTCAAGGGCCCGTCGCTGATGCCCGGCGGCTCACCGGCCGCGTGGGAGCACGTGAAACCTATCTTCCAGGCCATCGCCGCGAAGGTGGAGGACGGCTCTCCCTGCTGCGACTGGGTCGGCGAGAACGGCGCGGGGCACTTCGTCAAAATGGTGCACAACGGCATCGAATACGGCGACATGCAGCTCATCTGCGAAGCCTATCAGCTCCTGCGCGACGGCCTCGGCCTCAATAACGACGAGCTCCATGCGGTGTTTGCCGATTGGAACAAGACCGAGCTCGACTCTTATCTCATCGAGATCACGCGCGACATCCTCGGTTACCGCGACGAAGAGGGCAACGCCACCGTCGACCTCATCCTCGACCGCGCGGGCCAGAAGGGCACCGGCAAATGGACCGGCATCGCCGCTCTCGACGAGGCCGTGCCGCTCACCCTCATCACCGAGGCCGTGTTCTCCCGCTGCCTGTCCGCGCAGAAGGACGAGCGCGTGAACGCCGCCTCGCGCTTCCCGAAAACGCTGCCGCCCTTCACGGGCGACAGGGCCGCCTTCATCGAGGCGGTGCGCAAGGCGCTCTATGCCTCGAAGATCGTGTCCTACGCGCAGGGCTATTCGCTGATGCGCGCGGCCGCCGCCGACTACGGCTGGAACCTCAACTACGGCGGCATCGCCCTCATGTGGCGCGGCGGGTGCATCATCCGCTCGGTCTTCCTCGGCAAGATCAAAGAGGCCTACGAAAAGAACCCCGCCCTCGAGAACCTCATCATGGACGACTATTTCGCCGGCGTGCTCAAAACGCTGGTGCCCGCGTGGCGCGAGGTCGTGGCTTACGCCGTGAAGGCCGGCGTGCCCATGCCCGCCTTTTCTTCGGCGCTCTCGTGGTTCGACGGCTACACCACCGCCCGCCTCCCCGCCAATCTTCTGCAGGCGCAGCGCGACTATTTCGGCGCGCACACCTACGAGCGTGTGGACCGTCCGCGCGGCGAATTCTATCACACGAACTGGACCGGCCACGGCGGCAGCACCTCGGCCTCGACCTACAATGCGTAAGCCGAAGCTTGTCGCCCTCGATCTCGACGGCACGCTGCTCGATTCCGACAAGCGTCTCTCAAAAGAAAACGACCTCGTCCTCGCCCGCGCCGCGGGGGAGGGCGTGACCGTCGTGCCCGCCACCGGGCGCTTTTACGAGGCGATGCCCGAAGAGATCAGGCGTCTGCCGTACGTGCGTTACGTTATCGAGGTCAACGGCGCTGGCGTCGTGGATCTCGAAACGGGCGAAAAGCTCGTCCGCGCCGATATTCCGTGGGACGAGGCCGTCGCCATCATGGAGGTGCTCGACGGCTGCGACGTGATCTACGACTGCTTTTCGGGCGGGCAGGCGTTTATGGGGCGCGCCCATTACGACCGCATCCCCGAATTCGCGCCCGACCGGCATTACTACAAGATGCTCACGGAGCTCCGGCAGCCCGTGGACGACCTCAAGGCGTTTCTCAGAGAGACGAAGCGTCCCATCCAGAAGACGCAGTTCTTCTTCCGCGACATGGACCTGCGCGCCCGTCTCCTCAAAGAGTTCCCGGCGCGGTTTTCGGGCTATACGGTCACGTCCAGCGTCGTTAACAATATTGAGATCACGCACAAAAACGCGAACAAGGGCCACGCGCTCACGGCGCTCGGCACCGCCCTCGGCATAGACGTTGCCGACAGCATGGCGTTCGGCGACGACCTCAACGACGTGCCCATGCTCCTCGCGGCGGGCGTCGGGGTCGCCATGGCGAACGCCGGGCCCGAGGCGAAGGCGGCCGCCGACCTCATCGCCCCCTCGAACGACGAAAACGGCGTCGCTATTGTACTCGCACGCGTGCTTTGGGGAACCCAACGCGGCGGAAAGGATGCTTTATGAACGATATCACACTTATATCTCCCCGCGAAGAGGGGCTCACGAACGAAGAACTCAAAGCGGCTCTGCTTCAAAGCCTCGAAGGGCGGACCGTCCGGCGGGCGCTGATTCTGCCGCCCGATTTCACGCGCTTTCATTCCGGCGCGGGATACCTCACGAACGTTTATTACCACGCCCTGACCGAGCGCGGCGCCGAGGTCGACGTCCTGCCCGCCCTCGGCACGCACGTGCCGGTCACAAGGGCGCAGTGGGATACGATGTTCGGCGATGTTCCCTACGAAAAGATGCTCGTGCACAACTGGCGCACGGACGTCGTGAAGCTCGGCGAGATCCCGGGCGACTACGTCGCCTCGATCACCGACGGCCTCTGGACCGAGCCGATCGAAGCCGAGGTGAACCGCCGCGTGATGGACGAGTCCTACGACCTCATCATTTCGCCCGGGCAGGTGGTCCCGCACGAGGTCATCGGCATGTCGAACCACGCCAAGAACCTGTTCGTGGGCGTCGGCGGCAGCGACATGATCAACAAGTCCCACATGGTCGGCGCGGTCTACGGCATGGAGCGTATGATGGGCCGCGACCACACCCCCGTGCGCAAACTCTTCGACTACGGCATGGAGCACTTCCTTAAGGACCGCCCCATCCTCTTCGCCCTCACCGTGACCACCGCCCCGGGCGGCAAGATCCGCACGCACGGCCTGTTTCTCGGCGAGGGGCGCGAGTGTCTCACCAACGCCGTGAAGCTCGCGCAGCAAAAGAACATCGACTTCGTGCCCACGGGCCTCAAAAAATGCGTCGTCTACCTCGACCCCGAAGAGTTCCAAAGCACGTGGCTCGGCAATAAGGCGGTCTACCGCACGCGCATGGCCATGGCGGACGGCGGCGAGCTTCTGATCCTCGCCCCGGGCGTCGAGCGCTTCGGCGAGGACCCTGCCGTGGACGCTCTCATCCGCAAATACGGCTACCGCGGCAGGCTCAACACCCTCGAACAGTTCAAAAAGCCCGAAAACGAAGACCTGCGCGCCAACATGGGCGCGGCGGCGCACCTGATCCACGGCTCGTCCGACGGGCGCTTCACGATCACCTACGCCGTGAAAAACATCACGCGGCGCGAGATCGAAGACGTGGGCTTCGTTTCCGCCGATTACGACAAAGCGGCGGCGAAATACGACCCCGCAAAGCTCCGTTACGGTTACAACACCGTGGACGGCGAAGAGGTCTATTTCATCCCGAACCCCGCCCTCGGGCTCTGGATCAACCGCGAAGCGTTTGAAGAATGAAAAAACGCCGGAGGCTTATCTCAAGCCCCCGGCGTTTCTCATTCAATTCTGTATTTTGTATTTTGCATTTTGCATTCTTCCTACGCGGCCCTGCCGCGTGCCCGTGCACCCGTGCACCCGCCGCCGCAGGCGGCTATATTTATTCACCGTCAAACACCATCGGCGTAAACCGTATCCCGTTCACGGTCTGCTCGGTATCCGCCGCCGAAAAGCCCAGCGCCTTATAAAACGGCAGGCCGTAGGGCGACGAGTTGAGCGTCACCGCCCGCCCCGGACAATCCTCTCTGAGCCGCCGCCAGAGCCGCGTGCCCACGCCGCAGCGGTGATAGGGCCCGTCCACGAAGAAAAAGCAGACGTGCATCCTGTCCGGCCTATATCCGATCTCACCGACGAGCCTCTCGCCGTCGAACGCGCCGACATACTCGATCCCCGCGAGATAGGTTTCGTCGTGGATGCTCTTATAAAACTCCTCGGTGCCCTCGGGCGCGTAGGCGGGCGACTCGTACTCTGTGAACACCTTCCACGCCAGCGCCAGCGCCGCCGGGACCTCCTCTTTTGTCAGCGGGCGCACCGAAAAGCCGTTCACCCAGTCCTCTCTCGTGAGCCTCGTGACGTGCTCGGTACGGATATCGCCCATCAGCGGCCAGAACACGTCCTTGTTCGTGTGATGGTAAATAAACCCGCATTTTTCCTGCGCGCGTTTCGATTTCTCGTTGCCGTCGAAATACCCGCACCAAAGCGTTTTGAGCCCGAGGTCCGCGAACGCGTGGCGGATGAGCTCCCTTGTCGCCTCCGGGATGAGCCCCCGTCCCCAGAACGGCACGCCGATCCAATAGCCGATCTCGCCCTCGCCGTCGGGCAGGGCAAGGTTGCTGTTCTCCCCGAGCTTCAGCCCGATGCTGCCGATCGCCCGGCCGTCCTCTTTCAGGCACACGGCGTACGTCTCCGGCACCGCGAGCACGTTTTTGATGATTTCGCGGCTGTCGTCCACGCTCGTGTGCGGCGGCCAGCCCGCCGGCGGGCCGACGCGCGGGTCCTTCGCGTATTCGTATAAACTCTCGGCGTCCCGCTCTTCCCACGGGCGCAGCATGAGCCTTTTCGTCTCGAATCTCATGGTTTCTCTCCCTTCACGGGGACGTTTCATAAACAAAAAACCGTCCGTTCTCCCTTATTTTAGAGAACAGGCGGTTTTATGTCAAGCCTTTTTTGCCGTGCCGTTTAGTTCTTCGCGGCGTGTTTTTTCATCATGTGCTTTTTATAGAGCGTGAGCAGCACGCTGCAACCGAGGTTGAGGATGAGGCACCCCAGAGCGAGCGAAACGAGGTTGCTCGGCAGGTCCGCCACGGCCTCTCCGGATTTGACGAACGACACGATGAAATAGCAGAAGCCGACGTTGTTGAACAGGAAGGGAAAAATGGGCTGCAGGAGGATCAGCAGGGCGATCGACACGATCAGCAGCAGCGAGAGGGCCACGAGCTTCGAGAGCCCCGCGCCCATCAGCAGCGGCACGCCCTTGATCACGCCCGCGGCGATCACGAGCCCCACGGCGCCGCCGAACAGGGTGGTCAGAAAGCGGTCGCGGTAGCTCAGCTCTTCCTGCATGAAGAACACGGTCACGCTCAAAAAGAACGACCAGTTGATGATCTCGATCCCGCCGAAGTGGGTCAGCTCGTGCGTGTGCAGCACCTGATAGATCACGTTCCACAGGATGATCCACAGGAACACGATCACAAGGCCCAGCATCTTGGCTTTTTTCGGTTTGTTAAAGAATTTCAGCGCGTGCGCGTTTTCCATAAAAACGCTCCTTTCATATTTCAATGCGCCCATCTTATCATGTTAAAATCGGCCCTGTCAACGCTTTGGCGCGATCCTCTACAAAGGGCCCGAAACTTGCTTTTCCGTCGCCCTGCCGCGCGGATTCTGCGTTTTCTCCGACACCCCGCTCTTGTTTTGTCGCGGACCAAACGCGCCCGCGTTCAAAAAACGGCAGATTCCCCCGTTTTTGACGGTCTCGCCGCCGTTTTTGCCGCGCCTTTATATCAATTATTTCTATTTTTAATAAAAAACAGAAAAAAGATGTGGATTTACCCGAAAAGATGTGTTATAGTTATTCTGATTTTCTATACCGCGTTTCGCCCCCGTTTTCCGGGTCCGGCGAATTTACGCGGCGTTCGGAGGCAGAGAGTATGAAAACGGTACAACTCAGCGACGTCACCATGAAGCGCGCGCCCCAGCCGGGTGCCGAGGGCCTTACGTTTCGCGAAAAGCTCGAGCTTGCGCGCCTGCTCGACGGCCTCGGCGTGCCGTCGGTCGAGGCGCCCCCGGTCGAGGACCGGCGCACCGACGCGTTGCTGCTCAAATCCCTGTCCGGCGCGTTATCGCAGGCTTCTCTCGTCGTCACGGTCCCGGCGGGCGACCCCGAGGCGATAGACTCTCTCTGGGCGTGCCTCAGAGAGGCCAAAAAGCCCCGCCTGCAGGTCAGCCTCCCCGTGTCCACAGTCGGTATGGAATACCTCTGCCACAAAAAGCCCGACGCCATGCTCGCCTTCATTTCCGAAAACGTGGCGGCCTGCCGGGCGAAATGCCCCTCGGTCGAATTCTGCGCCGAGGACGCCGGCCGCGCCGAGCCCGAATTCCTGCGCGCGGCCTTCGCCGCCGCCGTTGAGGCGGGGGCTTGTGTCATCACCTACTGCGACTCCGCGGGCGACCGCCTGCCCGAGGAGCTTTACAAGGCCGTCTCCGCCGTCCGCGAGGCCTTTCCGGACGTCAGGCTCGGCGTGCGCATTTCCAACGACGTCTACATGGCGGACGCCGGCGCGGTCTACGCCGTCAGAGCGGGCGCGGACGAGATCAAGGTCGCGGTCGTCGGCAGCGAGCTGACGTCCCTCAAGCGCTTCGCCGCCGTGCTCAAAGCGCGGGGCGAGGAGCTCGGCGTGACCTCGGATCTCAGAATGACCGAGCTCAACCGCACCGTGGGGCAGATCGAGCGGCTCGTCAAGCGCTCCCGCCCCAAGACCTCGCCGTTTGAGGACGGCGTGCGCCCCTCCGACGAGGGCTTCTCGCTCAACGCCTCCGACGACGCCGCCGCCATCCGCCGCGCGGCCGAACGCCTCGGCTATTCGCTGACCGAAGAGGACGAAAAGCGCGTCTACGCGGCGTTTCTGCAGGTCGCGGACAAAAAGGGCAGCCTTTCCGACAAAGAGCTCGACGTGCTGATCGCCACCTCGGCCATGCAGGTGCCGCCCACCTACACGCTCGAGAGCTACGTGATCAATTCGGGCAACCGCATCACCTCCACGTCTCACGTGCGGCTGAGGCGCGGCGATGAGATCGAGGCGGGCGTGTGCCTCGGCGACGGCCCGATCGACGCCTCGTTCCTCGCGATCGAGCAGATCGTGGGCACGCATTACGAGCTCGACGACTTCCAGATCCGCTCGGTCACCGAGGGGCGCGAGGCCATGGGCGAGGCCGTGGTGCGGCTCGTCAGCGGCGGCAAGCTCTACGCCGGGCGCGGCATCTCCACCGACATCGTGGGCGCCAGCATCCAAGCGTACGTGAACGCTTTGAACAAGATTCTTTTTGAGGAGAACGACGCATGAGGCTTTCATTTTCCACCCGCGGGCGCTTCGGCGGAAACTGGCAGGACCAGATCCGTTTGGCGCTCGAAAACGGCTTCTCGGGCGTCGAGGTCTACGACGCGTATAAGGACGCGTCCCTCGTGGGGCCGGGGGCCCCGCTGTCGCCCGACGCCGCCCTGCTCACGCTCCGGCAGCTGCGCGAGCGCGGCCTTTCGATCCCCGTGCTCGACTCCTCGGTCGATTTCGCCCTCGAAACGGACGAAACGGCAGCGGCGATCTCGTCGCTTCTCTCTCTCACGGCGCTTTTGCAGACGCCGAACGTGGCGGTGCGCACCGACTGCGGCGACCCCGAAAAGGTCGAGGCATCGCTCAGCCGCCTGCTGCCCGAGGTGAAGAAGGCGGGCGCTGTGCTGCTCATCAAAACGAACGGCGCGTTTTCGGACACGGCGAAGCTCCGCGCGCTGCTCGACGCCTTCGCGTGCGACGAGCTGGGCGTATTGTGGGACGTGCACCATCCCTACCGCGACTGCGGCGAAATGCCGGACGAAACGATCCGCAACCTCGGCGCCTACGTGCGCCACGTCCACCTCAGGGACTCGCTCGACCGCGACACCTACGCCCTCGTGGGCGAGGGCTCCATGCCGATCCCCGACGTGATGCGCGCGCTCTCGAGCATCGACTACATGGGCTTCATCTCGCTCGAGTGGAAGCCCGAATGGATGCCGGACCTGCCGTTCCCGGACGTGATCCTGCCGCATTTCGAAAACTACATGACGCGCTTTTCCTCCACCAGGGGCAAGAAAAAGGCGCTTTATCCGAACCACGACGGCACGGGCGAATACGTGTGGAAAAAGGACGAGCTCATCGACCTCACCTTCCCGCAGGTGCTCGACCGCATGGCCGAGGAATTCCCCGACCAATACTGCTTCAAATACACCACGCTCGACTACACCCGCACCTACCGCGAGTTCCGCGAGGACGTGGACGCCTTCGCCCGCGCCCTCGTGTCGCTGGGCGTGCGCCCGGGCGCGAAGGTCGCCGTGTGGGCCACCAACGTCCCGGCGTGGTACATCTCGTTCTGGGCGGCCACGCGCATCGGCGCGGTCCTCGTCACCGTGAACACCGCCTATAAGATCCACGAGGCGGAGTATCTGCTGCGCCAGTCCGACACGCACACCCTCATCATGATCGAGTCGTGCCTCGACTCCGACTACCGCGCCATCGTCAACGAGCTCTGCCCCGAGATCGCCTCGGCCAAGCCCGGGCAGGCGCTGCACTGCAAGCGGCTGCCGTTCCTTCGCAACGTGATCACGGCGGGCTTCCGCATGCCCGGGTGCCTCACGTTCGACGAGGCCATGGCGCGCAAGGACCTCGTGTCCGAGCGCGAGACCGCGCGCCTCGCTTCTCTCGTGCGCCCGTCGGACGTTTGCAACATGCAGTATACCTCCGGCACCACGGGCTTCCCGAAGGGTGTAATGCTCACGCACTACAACGTGGTCAACAACGGCAAGTGCATCGGCGACCGCATGGGCCTCTCCACGGCTGACCGCATGATGATCCAGGTGCCCATGTTCCACTGCTTCGGCATGGTGCTCAGCATGACCGCCTCGATGACCCACGGCGCCACCATGTGCCCCATGCCCTATTTCTCCGCCAAGAGCTCGCTCTCGTGCGTCACGCAGGAGAAGATCACCTGCTTCAACGGCGTGCCCACCATGTTCATCGCCATGTTCAACCACCCCGATTACCGCAAAACCGATTTCTCGCACATGCGCACGGGCATCATGGCGGGGGCGGGCTGCCCGCCCGAGCTCATGCGCCGCGCCGCCGACCCGGACGAGATGCACATGACCGGGATCGTCAGCGTCTACGGCCAGACCGAATCCTCGCCCGGCTCCACGATGACGGCGTGGACCGACCCGCTCGATATGCGCACCGAAACCGTGGGCTACGCCTTCCCGCACGTGCAGTGCAAGATCGTGGACCCCGCCACCGGCGAGATCTTGCCGGACGGCGAAAACGGCGAGTTCTGCTCGAAGGGCTACAACACGATGAAGGGCTATTACAAAATGCCCGACGCCACGAAGGACGCGGTTGACGCCGACGGGTGGCTGCACTCCGGCGACCTTGCCTGCCGCGCGCCCGACGGCACCTACCGCATCACCGGGCGCATCAAGGATATGATCATCCGCGGCGGCGAGAACCTGTACCCCAAAGAGATCGAGGAGTTCATCCTCACGCACCCCTTGGTGTCCGACGTGCAGGTCATCGGCGTGCCCGACAAACGCTACGGCGAAGAGGCGCTGGCGGCCGTGATCCTCAAAGAGGGCGCCGTTCTCACTGAGCCCGAGCTGCGCGAATACATCGTCAAATCGCTCGCGCGCCACAAAGTGCCGAAATACATCGAATTCACGGACGCGTTCCCCATGAACGCCGCCGGCAAGATCCTGAAATACAAAATGCGCGAAGACGCCGTGAAGCGTCTCGGCCTGTAACGCACCCCGGAGGGACCCTATGACAACCACAGAAATGCAGAAAATGCGCGAGGTCGCGCTCAGAATCCGCGAAATGCGCGAGATCACGGGCCTTACGCGCGCCGAAATGGCCCAGAAGGTCGAGGTCACGCCCGAAGAATACGACGCCTACGAAAGCGGATCGGTGGACTTTCCGTTCACCTTCATCCACAAGTGCGCCCTCGTGTTCGGCATCGGCATCACCGACCTGCTCGAGGGCAAAAGCGCGCACCTGTCGTCCTACACCGTCACCCGCAAGGGCCACGGCCTTGAGACCGCGAAAGAAGACGGCATCGAGATCCGCGACCTTGCCCCCATGTTCCGCAAAAAGATCGCCGAACCCTACTGGGTGCGCTATGAATACGATCCCGCGTTGCAGGATAAGCCCATTCATTTGGCGAAGCACTCGGGGCAGGAGTTCGACCTCATCATCTCCGGCCGCCTCAAGGTGCAGGTCGGCGACAACGTCGAATACCTGAGCGAAGGCGACAGCATTTATTACAACTCCTCCACGCCCCACGGCATGATCGCCGTGGACGGCCGCGAATGCCTGTTCGTGGCGGTGGTGCTGCCGGGCGCCGACGACGCCCCCACGCGCGACACCCTGATCCCCGCCCGCTATTCGGGCCGCAAGTTCATCTCGTCCGCGTTCATCTCCTGCGGCGAAAACGAAAACGGCTATCCGCTCTCGGTCGAGCTGCACCAGCCCGACACCTTCAACTTCGCCTTCGACGTGGTCGACGCGCTTGCAAAACGCGAGCCCGAAAAGCTCGCCATGCTGCACGTGTCCGACGACGGGTCCGAGCGCCGCTTCACGTTCAACGACATGAAGCGCGCGTCGAACCAGTGCGCCAACTATTTCAAGAGCCTCGGCGTCAAAAAGGGCGACCGCGTGATGCTCGTGCTCAAGCGCCACTATCCCTTCTGGTTCGCCATCCTCGGCCTGCACAAGCTCGGCGCCGTGGCGATCCCGGCCACGAACCAGCTCCAGGCGCACGATTTCGAATACCGCTTCAACGCCGCGGGCGTCAGCACGATTTTGTGCACCGCCGACGGCGACGTCGCCGCCCAGGTCGAGCTCGCCGAAAAGACCTGCCCCACGCTGGTGCGCAAGCTCATCGTCGGCGGCTCCCGCCCGGGCTGGAAGGATTTCGACGCCGAATACCCGCTCTATTCCACGCATTTCTACCGCGACGACGACACCGCCTGCGGCGACGATCCGCTGCTCATGCTCTTCACGTCCGGCACCACCGGCTACCCGAAGATCGCCGTGCACACGCACAAATACCCGCTCGCGCACTACATGACCGCGAAATACTGGCACGGCGTGAGCGACGAGGGGCTGCATTTCACGATCTCCGAAACCGGCTGGGGCAAGGCGCTGTGGGGCAAGCTCTACGGCCAGTGGATGTGCGAGGGCGCGATATTCGTCTACGATTTCGACCGCTTCGACGCGTCGAAGATTCTGCCGATGTTCGAAAAATACCATATCACCACGTTCTGCGCCCCGCCCACGATCCTTCGCATGATGGTCAAGCAGGACCTCTCGAAATACGATTTCTCGTCCGTCGAGCACATGACCACCGCCGGCGAAGCGCTCAACCCCGAGGTCTACCGCCAGTTCGAAAAGGCCACCGGCATCCAGATCATGGAGGGCTTCGGCCAGACCGAGACCACGCTCGCCATCGGCAACTTCTTCGGCGGCACGCATAAGATCGGCTCCATGGGCAAGCCCTCGCCTCTTTACGAAGTCACCCTGCTCGACCCCGACGGCAAAGAGGTGCCCGACGGCGAGGTGGGCGAGATCTGCATCCGCGAAAACGCCGCCTGCGGCCTGTTCTCGGGCTATTATCTCGACGACGAGCGCACGCGCGAAGTGCGGCACGACGGCTGGTATCACACCGGCGACACCGCTTGGCGCGACGAGGATGATTTCTACTGGTACGTCGGCCGCGTGGACGACGTGATCAAGTCCTCGGGCTACCGTATCGGCCCGTTCGAGATCGAGTCGGTCATCATGGAGCTGCCTTACGTCCTCGAGTGCGGCGTCTCGGCAGCCCCGGACGAAACGAGGGGCCAGGTCGTCAAGGCCTCGGTCGTGCTCGTGCCCGGGGTCGAGGGCACCGAGGAGCTCAAAAAAGAGATCCAATCTTACGTCAAATCCCACACCGCGCCCTACAAATACCCCCGCATCGTCGTCTTCCGCGACTCGTTGCCCAAAACGGTCAGCGGCAAGATCCAGCGCGCGCTGCTTTGATCGGTGCGATTGTATAAAAAATAATTATTTATATTGACTTTATCATTTGTTGGTGCTATAATCTGTTTCGATTTCATCCAAAGGCTGTAACGAAGAGGTCAGCGCGAAGGACGGGCCAAGAGAGCCGGCGGCAGGTGTGAGCCGGCGCCGAGCCCGCGCTGAGGTCGCTTTTGAGCCGGAGAGAAGAAAGGGGATACCCCGAGTAGAGCTCTCCCGATTTCGCCGCGTTAAGGCGCAGGGAGCGATCCCGAAGGGGCGGCAGACTGCCGCAATTTGAGTGGTACCGCGGGCTTTTGCCCGTCTCAAAGTGTTCTTTGAGGCGGGCTTTTTTCTACCGCGGCGGAAAGGACGGTTTCTTTTGGAAAAACTGACCGGGCTTGATTACAAGATCATGGAAATGGCGCTGCGCATCCGCGAGCTGCGCGAGATCACGCGCTTCACCCCCGCCGAAATGGCCGAGAAGACCGGCGTTTCGGTCGAGGAGTATCTGAGCTGCGAAAACGGCGAAAGCGACCTCAACTTCGCGTTCATCTACCGCTGCGCCTTGGCGTTCGGCGTGGACGTGACCGACATCATCGAGGGCGTGAGCCCCACGCTGCGTTCCTATACGCTCACGCGCGCGGGCGGCGGGCAGCGCATCGACCAGGCGCACGGCATGGAATACTATAACCTCGCCGCGTCGTTCCTAAACCGCATCGCCGAGCCGCTTTACGTGCACTCCACGTTCTCCGAAGAAGCGCAGCACAAAGATATCCAGCTCACGTCCCACGCGGGGCAGGAGTGCGACATCGTGATCACCGGCCGCCTCATGGTGCAGGTCGGCTCGCACAAAGAAGTCCTCGGCCCCGGCGACAGCATCTATTACGATTCCTCCACCCCGCACGGCATGATCGCGGTCGGGGGCGAGGACTGCCGTTTCTACGCCATCGTGCTCAACCCCACGGGCGAGCCGATCCCGGAGCTCACCCCCGCCAAGCTCATCCCGAACGCCGAGCGCACCGTGCGCCGCCCCGACGACGGGGGCGCCGTCTGGCGGCAGTTCGTGGACGTGGAAGAGGACGAGCACGGCACGCCGCTCTCGATCCAATTCAAAAACGCGGACCGCTTCAACTTCGGCTTCGACGTGGTGGACGCCATCGCCGCCAAGGCCCCCGAAAAGCTTGCGATGCTCCACGTCGCGGCGGACGGCACGGAGCGGCGCTACACCTTCAACGACATGAAGCGCGCCTCGAACCAGTGCGCGAACTACTTCAAGAGCCTCGGCGTGAAAAAGGGCGACCGCGTGCTGCTGGCGCTCAGGCGCCGGCAGGAGTTCTGGTTCGCCATCCTCGGCCTCAACAAGCTCGGCGCGATCGCCATCCCCGCCACGAGCCAGCTGCAGGCGCACGATTTCGAATACCGCTTCAAGGCCGCGGGCGTCACGGCGGTGGTCTGCACCGCGAGCGACGACACCGCCCACCAGGTCGACCTCGCGCTCGAAAGCTACGACGGCATGAAACACAAGCTGCTCGTCGGCGGCACGCGTGAGGGCTGGCGCAGCTTCGACGAAGAATTCCCGCTCTATTCGGCGCATTTCTACCGCGACGACAATTCCCCCTGCGGCGAAGACCTCATGCTCATGTATTTCACCTCCGGCACCTCGGGCTACCCCAAGATCGCCGCGCACAACCACAAATACCCGCTCGGCCATTTCCACACCGCCCATTACTGGCACGAGGCCGATCCCGACGGCCTGCATTTCACGATCTCCGACACCGGCTGGGCCAAGGCCATGTGGGGCAAGCTCTACGGCCAGTGGCTGTGCGAGGCCGCCACGTTCGTCTACGATTTCGACCGCTTCGACGCGTCGAAGATCCTGCCGATGTTCGCGAAATACCACATCACCACGTTCTGCGCCCCGCCCACCATGCTGCGCATGATGGTGAAGCAGGACCTCTCGAAATACGATTTCTCGTCCGTGAGGCACATGACCACGGCGGGCGAAGCTTTGAACCCCGAGGTCTACCGCCAGTTCGAAAAGGCCACGGGCCTCCAGATCCTCGAGGGCTTCGGCCAGTCCGAGACCACTATGGTCATCGGCAACCTCACCGGCGCGCCGCATAAGATCGGCTCCATGGGCAAGCCCGTGCCGACCTACAAGGTCCGCCTTATCGATCCCGACGGCAAAGACGTGCCGGTCGGCGAGGTCGGCGAGATCGTGATCGACATCACGGGCGGTATGCCGCCGGGCCTCGCGGTCGAATACTACGGCGACCCCGAAAAGACCGCCGAAACGTGGCGCGACGGTTTCTATCACACCGGCGACACCGCGTGGCGCGACGAGGACGGCTATTTCTGGTACGTCGGCCGCGTGGACGACGTGATCAAGTCCTCCGGCTACCGCATCGGCCCGTTCGAGATCGAATCCGTCATTATGGAACTCCCGTACGTCCTCGAGTGCGGTGTCTCGGCCGCCCCGGACGAGACCCGCGGGCAGGTCGTCAAGGCCTCGGTCGTGCTCGTGCCCGGCAAAGAGGGCACCGAGGAGCTCAAAAAAGAGATCCAGACCTACGTCAAGACCCACACCGCCCCCTACAAATACCCGCGCATCGTGGTCTTCCGTGACTCCCTTCCCAAAACGGTCAGCGGCAAGATCATCCGCAGCGCTCTGTGAGGTGCGCCCATGAAAGTGACGCTCATCCAGCAGGATACCCGCTTCGCGGATCCCGATTATAATTTCACCCATATTTCGGCGCTCATCGAAGAGGCGGTCAAAGCCGAGTCGCCCGACGTGATCGTCCTGCCCGAGACCTTCAACACCGGCTTCTTCCCGCGCGAAAACCTCGCGTCCTTCGCCGACGACGACGGCAAGCGTACCCGTGAGACCATCGGCGCGCTCGCGAAAAAGCACGGCGTGAACGTCGTGGCGGGCAGTGTGGCGAACCGCCGCGCCGACGGCGTATATAACACCGCCCTCGTTTTCGACCGCGAAGGAAACGAGATCGCCTCCTACGACAAGACCCATCTCTTCACCCCCTCAGGCGAAGACGACTTCTTCGTCAAAGGCGACCACCTGACCTCCTTCACGCTCGACGGCGCGAAGTGCGGCCTCATCATCTGCTACGATATCCGCTTCCCGGAGCTCACGCGCACCCTCGCCCTCGGCGGCATGGACGTGCTCTTCGTCGTGGCGCAGTGGCCCGAGCCCCGCATCGCCCATCTTCTCGCGCTCTCCAAGGCCCGCGCGATCGAGAACCAGGCCTTCGTCGTCTGCTGCAATTCCTGCGGCAAAGCGGGCGGCACCCAAAACGGCGGGCATTCCTCCGTCCACGACCCGTGGGGCGCTTTGCTGGCCGTTGCAGGGGCGGGGGAGGAGATCCTCTCTGCGGCCTGCGACCTTACGGTGCTTTCGGGCATCCGCGAATCCATCAACGTTTTCCGCGACCGCCGTCCGGCGCTCTACCGTCTCGGCGCGGCCCCGGAGGATATATAAAAGCGAAAACCAAAAAAGGAGCATAGATCATGGAACACACCTATCCCGTAACCGGAACCACGCATCCCAAACCCCGCCCGACCGACGAAAACAACCTCGGCTTCGGCCTCTATTTCACCGACCACATGTTCCTCATGGACTACGATGAGGGGCAGGGCTGGCACGACGGGCGCATCGTGCCCTACGCCCCGCTCGAGATCGACCCCGCCTCGTGCGTGCTGCACTACGCGCAGATGATGTTCGAGGGCATGAAGGCCTACCGCCGTCCCGACGGCAGACTGCAGCTCTTCCGCCCCGACATGAACGCCAAGCGCATGGCGCGCACCGCCGACCGCATGGCCATGCCCGTCCTGCCGCAGGAGATCCTGATCTCCGCGGTCTCCGAGCTTCTCGACGTGGACAAGGACTGGATGCCCAAGGCGCCCGACACCTCGATGTATATCCGCCCGTTCATCTTCGGCAACGAGATCTCGTTCTCGGCGATGGCGGCCAAGCACTACACGTTCGCGATCATCCTCGCGCCCACCGGCGCTTATTACGCCTCCAACACCGGCAAGCTCGGCACCTCGCGCATCTACGTGCAGGATGAATACATCCGCGCTGCGCAGGGCGGCACGGGCTTCGCGAAGGTCGGCGGCAACTACGGCGGCGCCATGCGCGCCACCGAGGTCGCAAAGCAGTTCCACTGCAAGGACGTGCTCTGGCTCGACGCCCGCGACCACAAATACGTCGAAGAGATCGGCACCTCGAACGCCTTCTTCCGCATCGGCGACGAAGTCATCACCGCCCCGCTCGACACCGGCACCATCCTGCCCGGCGTCACGCGCGACTCCGTGATCCAGCTTCTGAAAAAATGGGGCGTGAAGATCACCGAGCGCAGGCTCTCGATCGACGAGCTGCTCGCCGCGCAGAAGGACGGCTCCCTTAAGGAGATCTTCGCCTCCGGCACCGCTGCCGTCATCGCGGCCATCGGCTGCCTCAACGTCAAGGGCGTCGACTATCCGGTCGCCGACGGCGAGGCGGGCGAGATCGCCACGCGCCTGTATAACGACCTCTACGGCATGCAGACCGGCAAGGTCGAGGACTATATGGGCTGGACCTGGCCGCTCGACATCACGGTCGATTGAGCATGAAACGCGTCACCCTGTTCTGCGGGCACTATGGCAGCGGCAAGTCGAACCTCGCCGTCAACTACGCCCTGTACCTAAGGTCGCTCGGCAAAGCCGTCAGCCTCGCGGATATGGATATCGTGAACCCCTATTTCCGCTCCGCGGACTCGAAAACCGAGCTCGAGGCGGCGGGGGTCACGGTCGTCGCGCTCCCGTTCGCGCGCTCTAACGTCGATCTGCCCGCCCTGCCGGCCGAGCTCTACGGCCTCGTGCAGCGGCGCGACACGTTCGCCGTCCTCGACGTGGGCGGCGACGACCGCGGCGCGCTGGCGCTCGGGCGCTACGTGCCCTATCTCAGGGCGGAAAACGACTATGATATGCTCTTTGTCGTCAGTTTCCGCCGACCTCTCACCCCCACGGCAGAAGACGCCCTCGCTGTGCTCAGAGAGATCGAGCTCGCGGCGGGCCTTCGCTTCACGGGGCTTGTGAACAACACGAACCTCGGCGCCGAGACCACGGCCGGAACCGTGTTAGACTCTGTCGCCGAAACGCAGAAACTCAGCGTCCTTGCGGGCCTGCCCGTCGTGATGACGTCGTTCGACCGTCGTCTCGGCGAGCTCCCGGTGCCGTCGCCCTTCCCGATGGCGCTGCAGAAAAACGACCCCGCCCGGGGCGCGTGAAAGGATTTGATCATATGCCGAAGGTCACGTTCCTCACCGACCGCTGCAAGGGCTGCGGCCTGTGCGTCTCCGTCTGCCCGCGCGGCATCCTCGCGCTGGATACGGAGCATATCAACAAAAAAGGGCACAACCCCGCGGTGATCACCGACCAAACTAAGTGCATCGCCTGCGCGTTCTGCGCCACAATGTGCCCCGACTCGGTCATCACCGTCGAAAAGTGAGGTGGCAAGATGGATAAAAAGGTTCTCATGAAGGGCAACGAGGCGATCGCCGAGGCGGCGATCCGCGCCGGCTGCCGCCACTATTTCGGCTATCCCATCACCCCGCAGACCGAGCTTGCGGCCTACATGGCCAAGCGCATGCCCAAGATCGGCGGCGTCTTCCTGCAGGCCGAAAGCGAGATCGCCGCGATCAACATGGTCTACGGCGTCGCTTCCACCGGGCGCAGGGTGATGACCTCGTCCTCCTCGCCGGGCGTCTCGCTCAAGCAAGAGGGCATCTCTTACATCGCGGGCAGCGACCTGCCGTGCCTGATCGTCAACGTCCAGCGCGGCGGCCCGGGCCTCGGCGGCATCCAGCCGAGCCAGTCCGACTATTTCCAGGCCACCAAGGGCGGCGGCCACGGCGACTATCATCTCATCGTCGTCGCACCTTCATCCGTGCAGGAGATGGCGGATCTCACGTCGCTCGCGTTCGACCTCTCCGAAAAATACCGCGTCCCTGCCATGCTTCTGGCGGACGGCACCATCGGCCAGATGATGGAGCCCGTGGTCCTCTCCGAGCCCCACGACCCCGTCTTCACCGAAAAGGACTGGGCGGTCACCGGCACAAAGGGGCAGCGCGAGCACCACATCGTCAACTCCCTCTACCTCGTGCCCGAAGAGCTCGAGAAAAAGAACTTCGAGCGCTTCGAGCGCTATCAGGCGATCGAAGACAACGAGGTCCGGTACGAGCGCTTCATGATGGACGACGCCGACTACTGCGTCGTGGCGTTCGGCATCGCGGCGCGCGTGTCGAAAAACGCCGTCGTCGAGGCGCGCAAACAGGGCATGAAGGTCGGCCTCATCCGCCCGATCACCCTCTGGCCGTTCCCGAAACAGGCGCTCGCCGAGGCGGCGAAGCAGGTCAAGGGCTTCCTCAGCGTCGAGCTCTCGATGGGCCAGATGGTCGAGGACGTCAGGCTCGCCGTGAACTGCTCGCGTCCCGTGGCGCTGTGCCGGCGCACCGGCGGCATGATCATGTCGCCCGACGAGGTGCTTGACGCCCTCAAAAAGCTTGCGGGAGGTGCCGAATCATGATCGTATTCGAAAAACCGAAAAGCCTGACGGACGCCGAGCTCCATTACTGCCCCGGCTGCACCCACGGCATCATCCACCGTCTCGTTGCCGAGGCGATCGACGACCTCGGCGTCGAGGGGATCGCCATCGGCGTCGCGCCGGTCGGCTGCGCCGTGATGGCGTATAACTATTTCGCCTGCGACATGGTCGAGGCGGCGCACGGGCGCGCGCCCGCGGTGGCCACCGGCATCAAGCGCAGCCTGCCCGACAATATCGTGTTCACCTATCAGGGCGACGGCGACCTTGCCTCCATCGGCATGGCCGAGACCGTGCACGCCGCCACGCGCAACGAAAACATCACCGTGATCTTCGTCAACAACGCGATCTACGGCATGACCGGCGGCCAGATGGCGCCGACGTCCCTGCCCGGCCAGGTCACGCAGACCTCGCCCTACGGGCGCGACGTCAAAACCGCGGGCTATCCCGTGAAGGTCGCCGAGATGCTCTCCGCCCTCGACGGCCCCGCCTATATCGCCCGCGTGGCGGTCAACAGCGTCAAAAACGTCAAAAACGCCAAGGCGGTCATCCGGCAGGCGTTCCAGAACCAGATCGACGGGCTCGGCTTCTCGCTGGTCGAGGTCGTGTCCGCCTGCCCCACGAACTGGGGCATGACCCCCGAAAACGCTTTGAAGTGGATCGACGAGAAGATGATCCCGTACTATCCGCTCGGCGTGTACAAAGACAAGCGTGAATCGCAAAAGGAGGCCGAGGCATGACCACTCGCATTCTGATCGCGGGCTTCGGCGGGCAGGGCATCCTGTTCGCGGGCAAGTTCCTCGCCAATAAAGGCCTGCTCGAAGGCAGGCAGCTGAGCTGGCTGCCGTCCTACGGGCCCGAAATGCGCGGCGGCACGGCGAACTGCAGCGTCGTCCTCTCCGACGATCCGGTCGGCTCGCCCATCGTGGACCGGCCCGACGTGCTGATCGTGATGAACCTCCCGTCGCTCGACAAATACGAAACCGCCGTCGTGCCCGGCGGGGCGGTGTTCGTGGATTCCGCCCTGATCGAGCGGCCTGTCGGCCGCGCCGACGTCACGGCATATTACATCCCCGCCACGCGCCTCGCGCAGCAAAACGGCGTGCCCGGCCTTGCCAACATGATCATGATCGGCAAGGTCCTGCGCGAATGCGGCTTCACGTCCTTCGAGGGCGTCGAAGAAGCCCTTCACAGCGTGGTGTCCGCCAAGCACGCCGATCTGTTCGACGTGAACCTCAAGGCCCTGCGCCTCGGTTACGAATTCGAATAACCATGAGAAACGGTTTTCGCGTCACGGACGCGCACTGCCACGTCTATCCCGACGCCATCGCCGAGAAGGCGGCGGAGAATACCGGCCGGTTCTATGCCGTCGGGCACGAGCTCGACGGCAAGGTCGGCACGCTGGTCGATGCTTCGCTGAAAGCGGGGGTGGATCACTGCGTCATCCAGTCGGTCGCCACCACGCCGCGGCAGGTCGAAAGCATCAACCGCTTCATCGCCGCCACCGTCGCCGAAGGGGAGGGCTTCTTCACCGGCCTCGGCGCCCTGCACCCCGACAGTGAAAACCGGCGCCGCGACGTCGAGACCCTGATCTCACTGGGCCTCCACGGCGTCAAGCTCCACCCCGAGATCCAGCGCTTCGCCCTCGACGAGCCCCGCGCGCTCGAGATCTTTTCCCTGTGCGAAGAATACGGCCTGCCGGTGCTGCTGCACACGGGCGACAAGCGCTACGACTGTTCGAACCCCAACCGCCTGATCCCCGTCCTCAAACGCTTTCCGGATCTCACGGTCGTGGGCGCGCACCTCGGCGGCTGGTCGATCTGGGACGAAGCCGTCGACGCCCTCGGCGGGGTGAAAAATCTGTGGTTCGACTGCTCGTCCACCTTCGCGTGGGTCGATCCCCTGCACGCGAAGGATCTCATCCTGCGCCTCGGCGCCGACCGCGTGATGTTCGGCACCGACTATCCGATGTGGACGCCGAAAACCGAGCTCGATACCTTCCTCTCCCTCGGCTTTTCCGAACGTGATTCCCGCCTCATCCTGTGGGAGAACGCCGCCAAAGTCTTCGGCGTCGGCAAAACGGAGTGACCGCGCGCCGCGGTTCACTCGTCTCTGCGCCCGTCTTCCCGCCGCCGCTTTCCCCGCGTTTTCCGCGAAAGAAAAATCGCCGGAAAACAAAAAAATCACTTGACAATTCATTCCTTTGGTGCTATATTATGTAGGCATTCAAAAATGAATGTATGCGCTGGTAGCTCAGCTGGATAGAGTAACTGGCTACGAACCAGTAGGTCGGGGGTTCGAGTCCCTTCCAGCGCGCCATCAAAGAAACCTCTTTTGTCTACCAATACAAGAGAGGTTTTTTCTTGCATTTTGGGCGAAAAACAGGCAAAATACGGTGAAATCGGGCTTCGGAGCGGTCGATTGGCTGCTCTGGAGCCCGATTTTTTGCTTTCAAAGGCGGAAAATGGCTGAAAATGTTGGTGTACTTTTGTTAGTTCTTTACATTTGCAAAGAACTCCTAAAAGGGTCAGGGAGGCGGGATTTGAACCATCGCCTAATCAGCATTGATATGAAATCCTTACTGATAAGTAGCCAAAACATTTGACTTTTGCGTTTCTTCTGGCGCCCTTCTGTCATTCAGATGTGTATAATTCTACTTCGCGCACCTTGTGATACCGGTGTCGCTTGTAAAATTTGGGACGTTATAGAGAACCAGCACCTCGGTGACGCCGTTTTCCTCGATATACTTCTGCACCGAACCGCGGAAGAATCGCATATCGATCATATGTGTTTCCTCATAATCATCAATGCAGAACTGTGCAAAGCAGTTGGCGTAGGAATCTTTCAGAATCAACAGCTTTCCCGCGCCCTCGCCGGAAACCACCGTTGTCGCCTGATTGGAATTGAAGAAGGCGGCGTACTGATCCGAGCCGTTCAGGTATTTGCGCTCGTAGATCGAGTCCGTCACGTAGTTTCCGCTGTTGTAATCGACCTTATGAGCTTCTGTCTTGTAGTAGGCGTCGATCACGTCAAACGGCGCGAATGGGTAGTTGACCTTTGCGTAGGTGGTACCGCGGAAATTGTCGCAGAGCTGCTCCTTAGTCCACGCGGTGATCGGATCTATAACTTCGCCCTTGGCCTCTATCCATGCGGCATAGGCGTAATACGCGCCGAGGCTCGTCCAATGGTGATCGGTTTTGTAGAAAAGGTATTCGACATTGTGCTCATTTAAGACGTCCGTTACATCAACAACGTTCAAGCATTGTTTTTTCGCGTATTCGATGATCTCCTGCTGATCCGCATTCGGAGCGTAGACTGGCAGCTTTTCCGAGAGGATATTGCCCGCTGTCGGAGCGAGCATCAGGCGCAAGGTAATTCCTCTTGTCGCGATCGCATCCTGCAGTTGCTTCACTGCGCCGATATTGGCGACGGTCTGCTTTACGGGAAAGGTTTTGTGTATTTCTATCAGATAGCCGTCTTCGGCAAAATAGACGCCGCCGCTTTCCTTTTTTCCGGAGAGTCTTTCAGCAACGGTTTTAATTGTGACCCAGCCGTTGCGAGAAGGAAACTGGTCGGCAAGATAGTTTTCGATATCATCTCCGAACTTGCCGGAACGAATGGATTCCCACGATATTGCCGGGAACTGTGCGAGCGTCCGTTTTTCACTCTCGGAATAATATTTGTCCGCCGTAAGCAAGTGCGACGCAACGCCTGCGGCGAGCAGGAGACAGAATAGAATCGATATAATCTTATTTCTCATATCGCCTCCTAAAACCGAAAATACAGGAACGGATTGTACGATCCGCTGATGAGGTATGCCACGGACAGGGCAGACAAGCCCAAAACCCGGACGGTATCGGCCGTAAGGAGAACGCCCTCGCCGCATTTTACGGTCATCTTCTCATACAGTTTTTTCATCAGCGGCGTGGAAGCAATCATACAGACCGCAATGAGCGGCAGATAGGACAAAAGCTGATACATCGCATCGGAATTGACAAATCCCGCGCCTCCGCCGAACATGACCTTAAGGAATGCAAAGCCCTGTCCGAAATCGTCAAAGGCGAACAACACCCAGCCGAGCAGCACGGTCAGCATGGCGTAGATATGACCGACGAAGGACGGCGCTTTTTTCAGCCATTTGAGAAGGAAGAGCTTTTCGCATACGAGCAGCAAGCCGTAGAACACGCCCCATAGGACGAAGTTCCAGCTTGCCCCGTGCCAAAAACCGGTCAGAAGCCAGACGACCGCGATATTGCGGATCTGCAGCGTAAGCCCTTTACGGTTGCCACCAAGTGGGATGTATACGTAATCACGGAACCATGTGCCGAGAGACATATGCCAGCGCCGCCAGAATTCCGTCACGCTCTTTGAGATATACGGATAGTTGAAGTTTTCGAGGAATTCAAATCCGAACATCTTTCCAAGTCCGATCGCCATATCGCTGTAGCCGGAGAAGTCAAAGTAGATCTGGAAGCCGAACGCGATAATACCGAGCCAAGCGCCGATGGCGGTCAGTTCAGCCGCGCTTGTTTCGGAGATAGTGCTCCACAAAAGACCTATATTGTTGGCAAGCAGGACCTTCTTCCCGAGGCCCGTGACGAAACGCTTCACGCCGTCGCCGAACTTATCAAAGCTATGCGTGCGCTCGTCAAGTTGCTCGGCAATATCCTGATACCGTACAATAGGTCCTGCAATGAGCTGCGGGAACAGCGAAACGTACGCACCGAAGGAAATGATGTTCCTCTGCATCTTGGCGTCGCCCCGATACACGTCGATGGTGTAGCTCATCGTCTGGAAGGTATAGAACGAAATGCCGATGGGAAGGGGCAAATTCAGTTGCGGGATCGCTGTGCCGAAGATCCCGTTGACCGTGCCGATAAAGAAGTCCGTGTATTTGAAAAAGAACAGCAGACCGAGATTGGTGCAGATCGACAGGATCAGGCCGATTTTTTGTTTTGAGGTGCCTCTGTATTTTTCCACCAGCCGCCCGCAGGTATAGTCAAGCACTGTGGAGAATAACATCAAAACGACGTAAATCGGCTCGCCCCATGCGTAGAAGATCAGGCTGAAGATAAACAGGACCGCGTTCTTGCCCTGCCTGGGTACCGCAAAATATACCAACAGTACTGCAGGCAGGAAAAGAAGCAGAAAGGTCAAACTTGAAAAGACCATGACAGATTAGTTCTTCGGAACTACAGCGAGATTTTCGGGAAGCGAACCGAACAGGTCTTTCAGCGCGGCGTCGACTTTCTCGTACTCCTTAGCAGCAAGCTTCGCCTCGGCTTCGCCGTCTTCACCGTCATAGGATGCACCAGCGATGATCAGCATAACCGTATTGCCAACTTTATAAAGTCTTGCGCCTTCCACCTTCGCGACGCCGAAAGGATATTGACGGATATAGTCAATCGTCTGCGCATATGACTCGTTCAAAAGCGCAACCGCTTCATCCACATACCCCTCTTCACATTCCGCGATCACAACAGAGTCCAGATCGACAGATGGGATAACGGCCTGTTTTGCTACATAGGTTTTCACCTTTGTCAGATCGAGACGACCGATCGCGCTCGTAAACAGCCCCTCCTCGGCCACGTCAACCGTAGCGAGATAGCCTTCTCCGAGCGCCTTCGCGATCGCCGCTTCGATCTCGGCAGGCGTCTTGTCCGTATTGACAGGCTCATTGCTGTTATTATTATTTTTGCTTGTGGAGCAGGCTGCAAGGGAAAACACCATCAGGGCTGCAAGAAGGAGTGCAAATAGTTTTTTCATTTTGTTATACCTCGTTTTCGTTATGTATTCAGAGCCTCGTTCCGCCCGCACGTGCGCTGTGGTTTTCTGACGCTCTGTAAATATAACGACCGGGCTTATGAAAATGTCGGAGGATTTCAAAAAATTTTTTGAAACCCTCCGACAAAACTGTCTTAATCTCGTGTCTATTTTATTGCCTCATATAGTTGCTTCATTGTTTCCTCGTCTGTGCCGTCAGTATTAATCAGAATAAAGGTAACCTCTCCGTTCGTCCATGTGATTTTACGGTAAATCTCATCCTCGCTGCGAACGGCCTCAAAAACAGCGTCATTCTGCGCGTCTATTATCTCCGCTCCTGCGGGCGTACCATTCAGCCCCGAAAAATCGCCACTTTGCCGGGATGCACGGAGCGTATAGGAATTTCCATCATACTCAAAGTAAATATTTGCCATCTTGCCATCGCAGATCGTGTATTCGACGTTCTCAGCACCCATGGGAGCGTCAATCTCAATTCCGAGCTGTTCTGATATTGCCGATGCATTTTCAACCGGCAGAAAGGGATTTGCAAGCTCCACGACGGGATCTTGTGTGGTGGACGGGTTGATTACGTTTGGCATAACTTTCACTCCTATGATCGCAATGACGAAACAGGCGGCGACGGGCAGCGCCCATTTTATGATGCGTTTGATTGGGATGATTTTTGCTTTTGCAGACGGCGCTTCGGCTTCGACCTTTGCCGTTGCCTGCGCTTCGGCCTTCCGTTTGATATTCGCAAGCATCCGTTCCCTTGCGCCTTCGGAGGGTTCGATGCCGTCAACGGATGACTTGAAACGTTCGTTATAATCGCTCACCTTGTTTCACTCCCTCCTAATACATTTCTAAGTAGATTTCGTGCGTCCCGCATTTGATTTCTCACCGTAGACGGCGGCCTTCCAAGCGTAGCGGCAATCTCGTCTGTCGAGTATCCCTCATAATAATAGAGCCATATCACATCTTTGAGCTTCGGCGGCAGATTCATTACCGCCTCCAGTATGTCGGAGTGATCTTCAGGTTCCGGTGCGGCGATCTCCGGCATCATATCGTCATCGATAGAGCCGACATTTTTTCGGGCATAACTTTTCAGCCTGTCCTTGCAAAGATTGATCGCCGTGACCGTCAGCCATTTTCGCTCGTGCGTCTCATCCTCAAATGTAAAATCGCCGGTCAGCACCTTGACGAAAACGTCCTCCGTGCAGTCCTCCGCATCCGCCTCGATTTTCATATATGTAAAGCAGAGGCGGTAAACATATTTCCAGTGTCTGTCATAGAACGCCTCAAAATCTGCATCCGTACGCAATGCAGTTTTCGCCATATGGAAATCCTCCTTACATGTATATAACGAATGAGAAACTCGATTTGTCGGGTGAGTCTCAGGAATTATATTACGACACCTTTCGCGGAATACTTTTTGCTGCTGCGATGGGTGCCGGTAGCGTCCCTTACGATGTTGCTACGCCGGAGCTTCTCCGCCTGCACGGCATCGAAGACTACGCGCTTGATGATTGCATCGTGGGACTGCTCTGCCACGAACATAGGATGCAGCGGATCGACGTTCAGATTCTTCATTCGTTTATTATCCGGGAAACCGGAGGAATATGATTTCAGCACCACGACATCGCCTATGTATTTTTCGTTGCTGAGCATGGTGTCGATGCTGCGCTTACACCAGCGGTCTTTGCCGGTTGGAGATTTGATACCACGGGCTTCGAGCTCGTTCAGAATTTTAACGACGCTGTATCCTTTCAGGTACAAATCAAAGATGAGGCGAACGTTTTCGGCCTCCTCGGGAACGATAACCAGTACGCCGTCCTTGGAGCGATAGCCGTAGCACTTTCTGCGATATAGCGAAGAGGTGCCGTCCTCGGCCTGATGTTTGATGCCCCAGATTATGTTTTTGCTGCGGGTGCGGTTTTCATCCTCGGCGATGGCAGCAGCGATTTGAATCTGCAACATGCTGCCTGCGTCCTCAGTACGGATATCGTATTCAGAGAAATGAACCAGCACGCCCTCCATGACTAGCTCCTGTATTGCCTTCATGGCCTCGAGGCTGTCACGGCCGAAGCGGCTGACGCTCTTGGCGTATACGACGTCGATCTCGCCGCAATGGCAATCTTTCAGCAAACGCTTATACTCAGGGCGGCCAGAAACAGAGGAACCGGAGTGAACATCCATATAGATGTCGACGATACGGAAATCCGGATTGGAGCCGACCTCCATGGTAAGGAACGAGATCTGATTGATCAGGCTGTGGATCTGCTCACGGCTGGCAGAGCTGACACGGCAGTAAATCGCCACGCGCTTCTGCGGCTCGATTCTTGGCAGAACAGTTACTTTTCGATCAGGCACCGGCATCACCTCACAATCCAGCAGTTATTATACCACACGGAACTGGAAATTGAAATAGCCTACTCGAAAAATTCACAGACGGATAATAAAGATCGCGTAAAAGGAACACATTTAATATAGCGAAGAGGCTGTAAAATCAGCACTTTTAGTGAGTCAATGCGTTTTCAATTCGAGTCCTCTGAAAACGGACTAATCAGCACATGAAAGAAACCTCTTTTGTCTACCAAGGTAAAAGAGGTTTTCTTGCTGTTCTATCCGTTTAAATATGATATAATCATCTCAACAAATCGGAGTTTGTGAGGGAGTTAAATGGAGATTTCACTATTGTCAGATCGCTATCATGTGTTACGCATGACAGAAGATAATATTGCAGAAATATATGCATTGTGCAGAAATAATACTTTATACTATCATTACTGCCCGCCATTTGTTACAGAAGAAAGCATTGCAAGTGATATGAAAGTGCTTCCTCCTAACAAGGAGAATTCCGATAAGTTTTTTCTGGGATACTATGATGGAGAAAAGCTGATTGCGGTAATGGATTTAATCTTGAGTTACCCCGATCGGGATACCGCTTTTATCGGTTTTTTTATGACAGATACCTCCGTACAAAATGCCGGCATCGGGAGCGGGATCATTAAAACACTATGCTCTTTTTTAAAGAACCATGGTTTTTCAAGTGTTCGCCTTGGCTGGGTCAAGGGAAATCCACAGGCCGAACATTTCTGGAAAAAGAATCTCTTCATAGAAACCGGAGTAACTTATAACACAGATGATTATACTGTGGTCGTAGCGCAGCGTACAATATAACTTCCGGTTTGCAGAAGAGAAAAGCGGCGTTACGTTTGTGTGTTCTTACCTCGATCTCGGTACGTTTGTGCGCTCTTTCACAAAGAAAAAAGGCATCGCAAGATGCCTTTTTTCTTTGGAATTTTTAATCTGAAGAGACTCGAACCCGGAGCGGGCTCGAAGCGTAAAGAAAACCCTCCGGTGGAGGGTTTTCAGCTTCGAGGTCTTTGCGCGTAAGCGCAAGGACGCGGTTTCTTTGAAACCGCTGTCCCTTCCGGCGCGCGGAAAAGCGCTCGCGCTTTTTCTTTGGTGCAAACATCACAAAATCAAGGATTGAAAAGTTAACATTTTTCGAGTAGAATAGTATAGCAAGAAAAGAGATTGACAGATCGTGATCCTCGGAGGCGCGTCATTTGAAAATCGAAAACAATATCTTAAAGCATTATCTGAAAAACGTATACTTTATCACCGGCACGGCTTATTCCGGCAAGTCGACGACGGTGAAAATGCTCGCGGACAAATACGGCATGATCTTCTGCGGTGAGAATTATCACAGCGCCGTCTCAGACGTCGTGGCAACGCCGGACGCGCAGCCGGACATCTGCTATCTGAACGACCTGACCGATTTCAAGGATTTCGTTCGCCGTTCCCCCGAGGAATATGAGAGATGGGTCTTCTCCACCGGCAGGGAAGCGGCTGAGTTTGAGATCGCCGAGCTTCTTTCGCTGTCAAAGAGCAACAAAAAGATCATTGTCGATACCAACATCCCCGTCGACGTGCTGAAGGAGATCTCGGACTACACCCATGTCGCCGTGATGCTTTCGCCGCAGTCCATGAGCGTCGAACGGTTTTTCGACCGGGACGATCCCGAAAAACAGTTTATCCTGCGCGTCATCCAAAGCTGTGAAAACCCCGAAGCGGTCATGGAGAATTATAAACAGGGACTTCGGCGTATCAACAGCAAAGCGCATTATGACGAACTTGCGAACAGCGGCTTTTTCACCGTCGTGCGGCAGGACGACGGCAAAGATACGAGAGAAGAGGTCTGCGAAAGAATCGCGGCGCATTTCGGTTTGACAGACCACTTTTCGTGAAAAAGAAACGGCTCTTAATTCATCCCGACAAACCGGGATTTCCGGAGGACCTAAATGCTTGCATATCACAAAACGACGGAAGAAGAAAAACACGCGATCTGCGAATGGAAGTATGACGGCGTGTATTCCATATATAATAGTATTCCTTACGAGGAACAGGTGAAAACGCGTCGGGGATTTGCGAACCCCAAAAACAACTACTATTCGTTTTTCGACGGGAGCGAACTGATTGCTTATATTAACCTGGTTGAAAAAGAAACCGAGGTCTTGTTGGGCGTTAGCGTAGCCCCGGCTTTTTGCGATCGGGGGTACGGTCAGAAGATCTGTAAAACGGCCTGCGGGCTGTCCCGTCAACTGTATCCGGGAAAGCCGGTTTGCATCCAAGTCCGGACGTGGAATATGCGGGCAGTCAGATGCTATGAAAAAGCCGGTTTCCGAATCATCGGGGAACCGGTCACAATAACAACGCCTGTCGGAGAAGGCTTGTTCTATCATATGACGGCGGATTGAAGGATCCCTGTTTGCCGAAGCGGCAAGCCGCTGTTCGTGCTTACAAAAAAGGCATTGCAGGATGCCTTTTTTCTGTTCCCGAGAAACGTGGGATTTCACATCTGTCCCCGCTGTCTTTTTTATTGCTTTCCCAGCCGCTCTGTGGTATAATACCCTTGAATCATCCAAATCACAGGAGAAAAGACATGCTCTTGAAAATCACGGCTTTTCACGATCTTGACGCAAGAAAGCTGATGGACGTCTACGCCGAGAGCAACGCCGACAACACGGCGTATTTCTGCCCGGGAGAAACGGACCTTGCCTCTGCCGTCAAAAAGGTGGAAGAAGGGTTCCTCGAATACCTGAAAAACGATTTTTTCCGCCGAGATGAAGCCGTATACTGGGTGCTTGAAGAGGACGGCGTCTGGGTCAGCGCGCTGCGCACGTGCCGGGTGGGGCGGGAACTCTATTACCTCGAAGCGCTCGAGACACGCCCGGACCGCAGAATGAAAGGATGCGCCGCGAACCTTCTCTCCGGCGTTCTCGCCGACATGAAACAACACGGCGCTTTCCGTTTGTGCGACTGCGTGGGCAAGCGTAACGCCGCGTCCCTGAAAACCCACGAAACCTGCGGATTCCGCATCGTTTCGCAAGACGGCTTCGACTACCTGCAAAACGAAACGAACCCGCGTTGCTTCGGCCTCGAATACCGCTGCCCGCCCGTTCATTCAACCGTCGAAAGAGGTGACGCCCGATGAAAAAAGCCGAAGGCTCGTGGAGCGGCATGCGCAAATACCTCGAGCAGGATATGCTCGCGCCGGAGCTCCGGGGCAGGGTCCGCTGGAACTGCTCCACCTCGGTCGGCATGGACGGCTGCCGCTTTTTCGAATTGTATATCGACGGCGTTCCCTTCAAGCGTTTCTCGTGGGAGACGGTGAACTCCTATTTCATCGCCGCCGGTCTCGCCGAAAAGCCCTCGCCGATGAACACCCGCGACTACTGGGACGGCTTCTGGGCCCTGATGGATCGCTACCCGCCCGATACCCGCACCGAATACACCGACGGTGAGCTCTGCGACGCGCTGGAGCGCTACCGCGCCGAGGACATCGGGACGAGCCTGCGTTCCCCGGACCCCCTCGTCGTGATGTTCGCCCTCCTTGACCGCCGCGTCGGCAGGCGCACGCTCAAAAACCTCGAGGCCGAAATGCCCCAAAAGCCCGAATGGCTGCGCGCCCTCTACCGCGTGCGCACGGGCGAATCAAATAAAACCGGAGGTGCCCCCATGCTGCAGATCCCCGAACTCTGCGCCTATCGCGCCGAGATCATATGTGAAAACGAACATTCCGACGCGCGCCTGCGCGTCGAATCCGCCGGCAACATGCTGCGCGTCTATCTGACCGCGAACGAGAGCCATCCCACCTTCGTCCGCCTTTTCTGGGACGCGCCGAACGCCCCCGATACCCTCGTGCTCGGCGACGCGTGGGAGCGCTCCTACGGCGAGCTGGGCTTTTTGCCCCTCGGCGAAAACGACCGCCCGATGCCGTGGTATTTCATCGCCACCGACAAAACCGACTGCTTCTGCCTCGGCGTCAAAACGCGCCCGCGCGCCTTCGTCTCGTTCCGTTACACGGCCGAGGGCCTTTCCTGCACGCTGGACTGCCGCAACGGCGGGGGCGGCGTGGAGCTCGGCGGCAGGGAAGTCTGCCTCGCCGAATTCCTGCTGAAAGAGTATCGCGGCACCGACGATTTCGACGCCCTCGGCGATTTCTGCTCCCTTCTTTGCCCCGACCCGATCCTGCCGTCAGCGCCCGTCTTCGGCAACAACAACTGGTATTACGCCTACGGCAAGAGCTCGCGCGAAGAGATTTTTGCCGACGCGCGCATGACCGCAGAACTCGCGAAGGGCCTGCCCGCCCCCGCCTTTGAGGTGATCGACGACTGCTGGCAGCTTCATTCCTGCGCCGGGCCGTGGCTGCCGAACGACAAATTCGGCGACATGAAGACCCTCGCCGACGAGCTCCACGCCATGGGCCTCAAGGCCGGCATCTGGGTGCGGCTGCTGCGCACCGAAGAAAAGGTCCCCGACGAAATGCTCATTCTCCGCGGCGGCGAGCGCGAATACCTCGACCCCACGGTGGACGCTGTCAAGGCCCTCATCCGCGCCGATATCGGCCGTATCCGGAGCTGGGGCTACGACCTTTTGAAGCACGACTACACCACCTTCGACCTCTTCGGCGCGTGGGGCTGCGAGCTTGCCGACGGGATCACAAACGTCCCCGACTGGCATTTTGCCGACCGCACGAAAACCAACGCCGAGATCGTGCTCGATCTCTATACGCTCATCCGCGAGGCGTGCGGCGACATGCTCGTGATCGGCTGCAACACGGTGTCGCACCTCGCCGCCGGCCTCGTCGAGATCGCCCGCACCGGCGACGACACGAGCGGCCGCGAATGGGAGCGCACGAAAAAGATGGGCGTAAACACGCTGGCGTTCCGTTTGGCGCAGAACAAGCGCTTTTATCTCGCGGACGCGGATTGCGTCGGCATCCTCGGCGACTGCATCCCGTGGGAGCTCAACCGCCGCTGGCTCGACCTGCTCGCGAAGAGCGACAGCGCCCTTTTCGTCTCCGCCCCCGCAGATATTTCGGACGACAAAAAGCGCGATATTTCGGCCGCGTTCGCCGAAGTGCAATCGCCTCACGCCTTGCGCCCCGTCGACCGCCGCGAAACGAAAACGCCGTCCCTCTGGCAGGCGGACGGCGAAACGTTCAGCATATAAATATGATGGTATCTTTATATAGACCAACGCTCCGGGATCTGTGGTTCCGGCAAAAACTGCTCGCGGACGGCGAAACGATGTCGTATAACCGCGACTGGGGCGGCACGCTCCTGTTCCCGGAAGACGCGTGGGAACCTTGGTACGCCCGCTGGGTCGGCGACGGCACGGGACGGCATTTTTACCGCTACGTCCTGAACGAAACCGGCGATTTCGTCGGCGAGGTCGCTTATCATTATAACGAGACCCTCGGCGGCTACGCGGCGAACGTGATCGTTTACGCCACGTTGCGGGGCAGGGGATACGGCGCCGCCGCCCTTGAGGCCCTGTGCGCCGCCGCGAAAGAAAACGGCGTTTCGTCGCTCTATGACGATATCGCCGCCGACAACCCCGCGATCACCATGTTTTTGCGCCGGGGCTTTGCCGAACAGTCCCGGACGGACGGCGTGATCATTCTGAAAAAAGACCTCTGAACCCCTTTATTCGCCGCACGCTTTTCTGATCGCGTCTGCCGTGCTCTCGGCGCAGAGCCTCGCACCCTGCTCCGAAAGGTGGATGGTGTCGTCGCACACGTTCACGTATAGGTCGCGCGCCACCACGGCGTGCAGGTCGTTGACCGTCACGCCCGCTTCGATGAGCCGCGGCACGACGAGGGCGTTATAGCGTTCGATCACGGGGTTGTGGTTATACGGGTTCTCCGGGCGCACGGGCGTGGTGGTGGCGAAGATCACCTTTTTGCCGCGCTGTTTCAAGATCTCCACGATGCGCATGATCTGCGACACGTACGTATCCTCCGGCGTGAACGGCCCGTCGCCGAACAGCTCGCAGATATCCCATTCGCCGGAGTTAAAGTGCACGGCGTCGGCCTCGGCGATCTTGTCAGCGTAGTCGAACAGTTGCCTGAGCACGTACGAAACGAATCTGCCGTTATCCTCCGGCTGCCACACGTCAAATCCTTCCCCGAGCAGCTCCGGCACCAGTTTTCCGTAGCCATACAGCCGGATGGAATCCCCGAGCAGCACGATTCTTTTCTTTTCCATATTTTACTCTCTCCGTCTCTTTTTTCTCATCATAACACGCCCGCGCCGCGATGTAAAGCAAAATCGCGGGCGGCAAACCAAAAGGAGCCCGTTTTATGCCGATCTGGAACCCCTGGCACGGCTGCCGCAAACTGAGTCCCGGGTGCGCGCACTGCTACGTGTACCGTCGCGATGAAAGCATAGGCAAGGATGCGTCCGTCGTCACGAAGACCGGCGATTATGCTCTGCCGCTCAAAAAGGACCGCTGCGGCGCTTATAAGCTCACGCCCGGAAACGGCACGGTCTACGCCTGCATGACGTCCGATTTCTTTCTCGAAGAGGCCGACGCGTGGCGGCAGGGCTGCTGGGATATGATCCGCGCGCGGCAGGATCTGAGGTTTTTCATCATCACCAAGCGCATCGACCGCTTCGAGCAGTGCGCCCCGCCCGACTGGGGCGACGGCTGGGACAACGTGACCATCTGCTCCACTTGTGAAAATCAGGACCGGGCCGACTACCGCCTGCCGATCCTGCTCTCTTTGCCGCTCAAGCACAGGCGCGTCGCCAGCGAACCAATGCTCGAGGCGATCTCGATGGAAAAATACCTCGCCTCGGGCCTCATCGAGCACGTGATCTGCGGCGGCGAATCGGGCCCCGACGCGCGGCAATGCCGCTACGAGTGGGTGCTGGACCTCCGCAGCCAATGCGTGAGGACCGGCGTGCCGTTCACGTTCAAGCAGACGGGCGCCAACTTCGTCAAAGACGGCAGGCGCTATCAGATCGAGCGCAAATACCAGATGTCTCAGGCAAAAAAGGCGCACATCGATTACGTCCCGCCGAAAGAGCTCCCGTGAGCCGCCCGTACGGCACGTTACATAAATCAGTATTGATTCTTCCCTGAAAGGAGACCCCATATGAAAGAAGTCGACCTGTCGTTCCTCCGTTCGCTTCTCGGCGAATACGAGGGCGACCCCCACGCGCTGATCGAAATATTGCAGCGCGCGCAGGAGCATTACGGCTACCTGCCGAAAGAGGTGATCGCAGAAGTTTCGCGCGTCACGGGCACGCCCGCGGCGAAGATCATCGGCGTGGCCACGTTTTACGCCCAGTTCCGCCTGAACCCCGTGGGCAAATACCTCATCATGCTCTGCAAGGGCACGGCCTGCCACGTCAACGGGGCCGACGGCATCGAAAAGGCCGTTTCGGAAGAGCTCGGCGTCGGCGACGGCGAAACCACCCCCGACGGGCTTTTTACCCTGAAAACGGTGGCGTGCCTCGGCTGCTGCTCGCTCTCGCCCGTGATGATGGTCAACGACGAGACCTTCGGGTCGCTCACGCCGCAAAAGGCCGTCGAGATTTTGCGCGGTTACCGCGGCGGAGAAAGGAGCTGAACCCATGCGCATCGTGATCGGAGAAGGCAGCTGCGGCATCGCCGCCGGCGCCGAAAAAATGTATAAAGCCCTCGAGCCCCTCAAAAACGGGTTCTCGCTCGGCATCACCGGGTGCATCGGCATGTGTTTTTTAGAGCCGATCGCCGACATTTACGACGACAGGGGGCTGCTTCTCAAGCGCCTCGTGCGCGTCACGCCGAGCGACGCCCCGCGCATCGCCGCGGCGGTGACTTCCGGCGACCTCTCGTCTCTTTCCGACCTTGAGATCACCGACGACGATGCCTCGTTCCTCTCGAAGCAGACCCGCATCGCTCTCAGGCACTGCGGCAGGATCGACCCCGAGGACATCGGCTCCTATCTCGCCGACGACGGTTATCGGGCTATCACGAAGGTCCTAAAGGATTACACCCCCGAGCAGGTCATCGACGAGATCAAAACTTCGGGCCTCGCCGGCAGAGGCGGCGCGGGCTTCCCCACGTGGTTTAAGTGGGACGCCGCCCGCAAGGCCCCCGGCGACGAAAAATACCTCATCTGCAACGCCGACGAGGGCGACCCCGGCGCGTTCATGGACCGCGCTGTCATCGAAAGCGACCCCCATTCGCTCATCGAGGGCATGCTGATCGCAGCCTACGCCATCGGCGCCGAAAACGCCTTCGTCTACGTGCGCGCGGAATACCCGCTCGCGATCAAACGCCTCAAAAAAGCGATCGCCGACGCCGAAGCGAAGGGCTTCCTCGGCGAGCATATCCTCGGCACGGATTTCTCGCTCAGGCTCCGCATCAAGGCGGGCGCGGGCGCGTTCGTCTGCGGCGAAGAAACGGCGCTCATCGAATCGCTCGAGGGAAGCCGCGGCATGCCGCGCTTAAAGCCCCCGTTCCCGGCGCAAAAGGGCTACGTGGGCAAGCCCTCGAACATCAACAACGTCGAAACCTTCGCCAACGTCGCGTGGATCATTAACCACGGCGGCGCGGCCTTCGCCGCTATGGGCACCGAGACCAGCAAGGGCACCAAGGTGTTCGCCATCACGGGCAAGATCCGCCGCGGCGGCCTCGTGGAGATCCCGATGGGCCTCACGCTCCGGGACGTGATCTTCGGCATCGGCGGCGGCATCCGCGGCGGCAAGCGCTTCAAGGCCGTGCAGATGGGCGGCCCCTCGGGCGGGTGCATCCCCGAAAGCCTGCTCGACACCGTGATCGACTACAAGGCCCTCTCGGCCACGGGCGCGATCATGGGCAGCGGCGGCATGGTGGTGATGGACGAAGACACCTGCATGGTGAACATGGCGAAGTTCTTCCTCGATTTCACCACCAAAGAATCCTGCGGCAAATGCGTGCCCTGCCGCGTCGGCACCAAGCGCATGTTCGAGATCCTCGACCGCATCACGAAGGGCGAGGGCGAGCAAAGCGACCTCGAAAAGCTCGAGACCCTCTGCGCCGGCGTCAAGGACGGCGCCCTGTGCGGCCTCGGCCAGACCGCGCCGAACCCCGTGCTCACCACGCTCAGATACTTCCGCGACGAATACGAGGCGCATATCAGCGAAAAGCGCTGCCCGGCGAAGGAATGCCCTGCGCTGCGGCGCTACCGCATCGATCCGGCGCTTTGCCGCGGCTGCACGCTGTGCGCGCGCAAATGCCCCGTCGGCGCGATCAGCGGGGCGGTCAAGGAGCCCCACGCGATCGACCCGGCAGTCTGCGTGCGCTGCGGCGCGTGCGAAACCGCTTGCCGCTTCGGCGCGGTGATCGCCGAATGACCGGAAAGGGGAGAGGTGAACCGACATGAGTGAATATGTAAATATCAAAATAAACGGCGTGCCCGTGGCCGCCGAAAGGGACGATACGATCCTGCTCGCCGCCGAGCGCGCGGGCGTGCACATCCCGAACCTCTGCTATCTCAAAGAGCTCTCGCCCTACGGCGCGTGCGGCATGTGCGTGGTCGAAACGAACGTCTCGCCCAAGCTCCTGCGCGCCTGCTCCGCGAAGGTGAGCGAGGGCATGGAGATCGATACCGAGAGCGAGCGCGTGCTGCGCGCAAGGCGTCTGTCGCTCGAGCTCATGATGGGCGACCACGACGGCGACTGCGTCGCGCCATGCGTGCTCAACTGCCCGGCGCACACGAACTGCCAGAAATATCTCGCCGAGATCGCGGCGGGCGACTACGCCGCCGCCCTCGACACGATCCGCGAAAAGATCCCGCTGCCTGCCAGCATCGGCCGCGTCTGCCCGCACCCGTGTGAAACGGCGTGCCGCCGCAAAAACGTCGAAGCGCCGCTCTCCATCTGCGCGCTCAAGGCCTTCGCCGCCGACCGGATGTACGAAAAGGGCCTTCCCGTGCCCGAAAAAGCCCCCGCCACCGGCAAAAGCGTCGGCGTGATCGGCGCGGGTCCCGCGGGCCTCACGGCGGCCTATCAACTCTCAAAACGCGGGCACAAGGTCGTCGTCTACGACAAAATGCCGAAGCCCGGCGGCATGCTGCGCTACGGCATCCCCGAATACCGCCTCCCGAAGGCCGTGCTCGACCGCGAGATCGACGTGATCAAAGCCCTCGGGGCCGAAATCATTTCTAACTGCGAGATCGGGCGCGACGTTACGGTCGAAGAGCTCCGTGCTCGCCACGACGCCCTTCTCGTCGCCAACGGCGCGTGGAAGAGCGCCTCGATCCGCTGCCCGGGCGAAGACCTCGCCGGCGTGTTCGGCGGAATCGACTTTTTGCGTGAAGCCGCCCTCGGCGGCAGGCCCGCCATCGGCGAGCGCACCGTGATCGTCGGCGGCGGCAACACCGCCATGGACGCGTGCCGCACCGCAGTTCGCCTCGGGGCGAAAGAAGTCAGCGTCGTCTACCGGCGCACCCGCGCCGAAATGCCTGCCGAGGACGTTGAGATCGACGAAGCCCTTGAAGAGGGCGTAACCTTCCGTTTTCTCACGAACCCCGCCGAGATCCTCGGGTCCGACGGTAAGGTCAGCGGTGTCAAGCTGCAGGTCATGCAGCTCGGCGAGCCCGACGCGAAGGGGCGCCGCCGTCCCGTGCCCGTGGAGGGCGAGTTCCTGTATCTCGACGCCGATTCCGTCATCATCGCCGCCGGGCAGAAAAACGACCCCGCCGGGTTCGAAGCCCTGCCCGTGACCGACCGGGGCACCATCGCGGCCGACGAACGCTCCTTCTTAACGTCCCTTCCCGGCGTCTTCGCCGCGGGCGACGCCGTGAACAAGGGCGCCGGCATCGCGGTCGAGGCCATCGCCGCGGCAAACGCCGCCTCCCTTGCCGTCGACGCGTACCTGAAAGGGGAGCCCTATATCTCAAAAGACCCCGTGCTCTCGCGCCGTGACGAAAAGGATATCGACTTTTCGCAATACGAAAAACGCCCCCGCGCCGCCATGCCGCAGCGCCCCGCTTCCGAAAGACGAAACGACTTCGGCGAGATCAACCTCGGCTTCGACGAGGAGACCGCGAAAAACGAGGCGGCCCGCTGCCTCAAATGCGGCTGCCACGACTACGGCGAATGCAGCCTGATCCGCTACGCCGACCGATATGACGTCGACTGCAAACGCTACGCCGGCGAGTTCCACCCGCGCTTCACCGAGTCGTCGCTCGGCGCCATCGAGCGCAACCAAAATAAGTGCATCCTGTGCAACCTCTGCGTGCGCGTGTGCGAAACCGAGGCCAAACGCGGCATCCTCGGCCTCGTGGGCAGGGGCTTTACCACCGTCATCAAGCCCGAATTCGGCGATCTCGACGTCGCCGCGATCTGCCGCGGCTGCCTCAAATGCGCCGGGGCCTGCCCCACCGGGGCGCTCAAGATCCTCTGATCGCCCGGGCAACGGCGGGTTGCTTGACGGCACGCCGAAAGCGCGGTACAATGGGATCAGCAAAACGAAGGAGGTCCCCTTATGAATACGAGAGACGTTATTAAAGAACTCAGAACGAAAAAAGGCCTGTCGCAGGATGAGCTCGCCGATCGGGTCTTCGTGACCCGCCAGGCGGTCTCGCGCTGGGAGACCGGCGAGACCGTGCCGAACACCGAAACGCTCATGCTGTTGTCGAACCTGTTCGGGGTGTCCATCAACACCCTGCTCGGCTCGCCGCAGAAGCTCATCTGCCAGTGCTGCGGCATGCCGCTCGAAGATGAGATCATCGGCAAAAACGCCGACGGCTCGCTCAACGAGGACTACTGCAAATGGTGCTACGCCGACGGCACCTACACCTACCACGACATGGACGACCTCATCGACGTGTGCGTCAAGCACATGGTCGGCGAGCACTTCACCGAGGAGCAGGCGCGCGCCTACATGAAGCAGACCCTGCCGCACCTCGACTACTGGAAGCGCTACGAGGAGCTCAGCGACGACGGCCAGTTCGAGGCGTTCAAACGGCAGCTCGTGGACGAGATCAACGCCCTCGGGATCGAGGGCATGCCCAAGGTCGAAAAGCTCAGCGCCCTCGTCGGCAGCTACGTGAACCTCGCATACCCCCTCCCGGGCGGCGCGACCGTCAAGTTCCTTGACGACGGCGCCACCTACCTCGGCACGCAGCTCGAATCCCCGTTCGGCGGCGAGCGCTGCTTCGGCGTGCTCGCGAACATGGATTTCATCCTTGTGTGCACTTACGATGCCGGGGGCGAGAACCCCGAGCTCGTGCTTTACAAAAAGAGATGACCGGCTTCCGGCCGCGCTGAAAAGGGAGGGCGCCGTATGTGCTGCCGCTATTATTTCAGCCACCGTCCCGAAGAGGACGAGGCGAGCACGATCCTGTCCCTGATGGAGCGGGACTATCCCGGCGCGTATAAGCTTGGCGAGATCTTTCCGGGCGATACCGCCGCCGCGGTGATCGGTGAGGAAAAGCGCCTTCGCCACGTGCCCGCCGTGTTCGGCTTTCCGGGGTTCAAACCGAACGCTCTGATCCTCAACGCCCGCGCCGAGACCGCCGCCGACAAGCCCACCTTCGCCGAAAGCCTGCGCTATCGCCGCGTGATATTGCCGGCCAACGGCTTCTTCGAGTGGGGCCGCGACGAAAACAAGACGAAATACCTTTTCACGCTCGACGGTCTTCGCACCCTCTATCTCGGCGGGCTCTATAAGCTCGTCGAGGGCAAATACCGCTTCGTGATCCTCACGCGCCCGGCCAACGACTCGATGCGCGAGGTGCACGACCGCATGCCCGTCATCGTCGGCGCGCGGGACGTGCGCCCCTATCTCACCGACCCCGCCGCCGCGATCGAGCTGATCTCCGCCCCCGCGCCGATGCTCCACCGCACCCCGGCGGACCCCTGACCGCCAAAACGCACCCTCATCCGAGAGTGCGTTTTTTCGTCCCGCTTTCTCTTGTTTTTTCCGTCACTATGTGTTAAAATGTAACAGAGGTGACATGATCATGAAAAAAGCAATTGCCTTCCTGTTGTGCGCCGTCCTGCTTTGGGCGGCGGCGTTCCCCGTTTTCGCGGTGGATTACTCAAACCCCAGCCGTGAGATCCCGGTGGTGCTGATCGGCGGCGACGGCGACCCCATTTACGACGCCGACGGCAATCTGGTGCTCGACGCCTCGCACATCACGATGGTGTTCGGCGGCGTGGATTCAAGCGAAGCCTACAAGTCGATCGCCAACGTCCTTCAGCCGATGCTGCTCGAGGGCATCCTGTTCAACAAGTGGGATAATTACTACGCCGCGCTCGAAAGCGAGATCGGCGAGCTGACCGCTTCCTTCCGTCTGGACGAAAACGGCAACGCGGTGAACGGCACCTCGGTCTCCCCGAAGCGGTTCGAGGATATGGAAAAGGCCCTGTCCGTCGACAAGAAGATCAAAAAAGGGTATTACGCGTATAACGACTACCATTTCTGGTACGACTGGCGTCTCGATCCGCTCGAGATCGCCGATCAGCTTGCGGACTACATCGACCGCGTGCTCGCCGTCACCGGCGCGCCCAAGGTCGCGATCATCAGCCGGTGCGTGGGCACCAACGTCGCGATGGCTTACGTCGCGAAATACGGCACCGAAAAGGTCTACGGCTTCGGCATCGACGGCACCATCACCAACGGCGGCGAGTTTCTCAGCGACGCCATCAGCGGCAAATTCAAGCTCGACGGCCCCGCGCTTGAGCGTTTTCTGACGGACTATGACATGCTCGGCATGTTCGATATCTCCGAGTTCGCCATGGCGTCGGTCGACCTTCTCGTGAAGAGCGGCGCGCTCAACGCCGGCGACAAGCTGCTGCGCGCCACGATCTACGATAAGATCGAGCAAGGCGCCACCTCCGCGATCGCGCTGAGCACCGTGTTCACCATGCCCTGCTACTGGGGCTTCGTGTGCAAAGAGGACTACGAGACCGCCAAAGACTACGTGTTCGGTGAGGAGGGCAGCGAAAAGCGCGTGAAATATGCCGGCCTCATCGCGAAGCTCGACGCCTATCACGAGACCGTCCGCCTGCATCTCACCGATCTGTACGCGCAGATGAAAAATGACGGCGCGAACATCGCGATCATCTCGAAATACGGCTTCCAGATGGTGCCGATCTGCGAATCGTGCGACGCGATCTCCGACCAATACGCGTCCGTCACGCGCTCCTCCTTCGGGGCGACCACGGGCACGATCTACGAGCCGCTCCCGGCCGACTATCTCGAAGCCCGCCGCGCCGCCGGGTACGGGCGCTACCTCAGCCCCGACGGCTGCGTGGACGCCTCCACCTGCCTCTATCCCGATTACACGTGGTTCACCAAGGGCATCCGCCACGGCGACTGGCAGGACGTCGAGAACCAGATCCTCTACACCGTGCTCACCGCCGACCGGCAGCTGACCGTGGACGACCTGCCCTATACGCAGTTCATCGTCTATGACGACGAGACGGGCGAAGTCTCGCCCATGACCGCCGAAAACTGCGCTACCGAATACTGGGAGGCCGACAGGGAAAAGGACTATCCCACGAGCATATTCGTGCGTATCCGGCAGTATTTCGAGTCCCTGCGCACCTGGCTGCGCCTTGCCTTCGCCCTTCTCAAAGAAAAAGCCGCCGCGTAAGGGCGGTGCAGATAAGGGATAATATAGCCGCAGCGGCGCACTTGTTTGTGAAATACTGCGTTGCAGGGGACGGATAACCGTCAGGTTTATCCGTCCTCTGCGCCTTGTCTTTCGCAAAAATTGCATCCTCTGCGGTGCGAAGCAGTTTTGTCGCCAGCTATTTATCGTCCGAACAATCTGAACGGCAGGGGATAATCCTGGCGGATATCCCCTGCCGGGCGGGCAGTTCGGGCGGGAA
>JAFZOL010000052.1 GCA_017550625.1 Clostridia bacterium
CAAGAACCCCGGCGGCGAGCTCGCGCGCCAGATGATCAACATCTACTTCGACGCGCTCAAAGCGAGGACGTAAGAGAAAGCAAAACGCAAGAACGCAGGAGAAACAAAACAGCCCCGGCTGCGCGATCGCAGCCGGGGCGCCGTTTTTGTCCGATTTCAGAACTGTATCTGCAGGCCCGGATAGGCAAAAGCGACGTAGTCCGCGATGGCGTCGGCAGTAACGGAATCGGGGAGGGAGACGCCGGAGGCCTCAAAGCCGACTTTTTCCCCGGCGGGCACGCCGTCCATGACATATGTATATATGACGCCGATGGGCTCGCCGGCAGCATTGTAGAGAACGACGGCGATCTCGGGCATCGAAAGGTCTTCGGACGTGTTGTTCTCGATGCGGCCAATTACCTTAATGCCGAAAAGACTGTCCTCTGAGATCTTAATGTCGCTCACGGGATAACGGGTATTGTCGATTTTGGCTTTTTCGGCTTTGATGTGCGGCAGAACGGTGACGTTTTCAACGGGAGCGCCGTCGAAGGTGGTCTCGTTATACATATATGCCTTCTCGCCGACGTCAACGACCGTCGGATAGAACGAAACCATGCTTTCGCTGGACAGAAGACTTCCGGATTCATCCTCGAGGTCGTAGCTTGCGCTGTTAAGATAAAGGGGCTTGCTGCCGGTGTTGGTTATCTCAACAATGGTCTGTTCCCACGTTGTTCCGATACTGTTGACCCACATCGTGTTGCTCACGTAGGTTATCTCGTAATCTACCTCCTTGGCGGGCTCGGCGGAAGGAGCGGGAGCGGGCTCCTGCGCAGGTTCGGTCGATTCGGCGGGAGTCGCCGGGGTATCGGGAGTGTTTGCAGAGGGTGTGTCCGGAGCGGAAGGCGTACCTGAAGAACTGCCGCCTCCTCCGCAGGCTGCGAGCGAGAAAACCATGGCGAGCGCGAGAAGGATCAATACTGCTTTTTTCATTTGAAGACCTCCTGAAGAAATAAAAAATGGCGCGACCGAAGCCGCGCCATGAAAAACGCAGAGCCCCGATTGCTGCCACGCAACTTCAATCACACCATAGGTATGCTGAAAGGGGTATGCGTTTTTACCGTGAAAAACACATACCTAAGGTGTGATAAATATGAAATTGCGTGGCACGGTTATTTTAACACGGCCACGCGAAAAATACAATCATCAAAATTGTAAATTATGACATATGTGGAAAAGAACATATCCCTGCCACGAAACAGGTTCGCAGCCGGGGCGCTTTTTTGACCGGCTCCCCTGCGTAAGGGGAGCCGTCAGCCGGAGGCTGACTGAGGGGTCGTCGCAGCGCAGCATCGGGAAGCGCGGCCCGCAAATGCGCCGGTACGACCCTTCCGGCGCTTCGCGCCACCTCCCCTTACGCAGGGGAGGCTATGCTGCGCTTCCCAAGGGCTTCCCCGCCGGGGGGGGGGGGGAAGCTGTCGCCGAAGGCGACTGATGAGGGGCATATCGGAGCAATGCGGTCATTGCCCCTCATCCGTCACGGCTCCGCCGTGCCACCTTCCCCCCGCCGAGGGGGGAAGGCTTGGGTGCGTGCGTTCATGCTTTCTTTTTCGTCTTTATCGAGGCGGCGTAGGCGCTGTTGCACAGGCCGAGTATCGCCGAGAGGATGAAGAGCGTCTCTATGCCGAGCGTCTTCCATATCCAGCCGCCGAAGAGCGCGATGAGTATCGTTATG
>JAFZOL010000053.1 GCA_017550625.1 Clostridia bacterium
GCGACGCGCCGACGCCGACGTACATCTCAAGGAAGTCGGAGCCGGAGATGGACAGGAAAGGCACGTCTGCCTCGCCTGCAACGGCTTTCGCGAGCAGGGTCTTACCGGTGCCGGGAGGGCCGACAAGCAGCACGCCCTTGGGAATGCGCGCGCCGAGATCGGCATACTTTTTCGGGTCCTTGAGGAACTCCACGATCTCGGTGAGCTCTTCTTTTTCTTCGTCCGCGCCCGCCACGTCGTCAAACGTGACTTTTTTGCCGCGATCGTTGCCGGAGCGGATGCGCGCCTTGCCGAAGCTTATCGACCGGTTGCTCTCGCTCGTGAGGCTCTGGTTCATGCGCCGCATCATGATGAACATGAACGCGCCGAGGATCAGGATGAAAATGAGCGTGGGCAGCAGGCTAAGGAACCACGAGCCGGAGCTGCCGGGCTCGTAATCGAAAACGACAGGGTCGTTCGGATGCGCCTCGTTATAAGCGACGATATAGGCGTGAACGTCGGTATAAAAGATATTGACGTCGGGGACCTTATAGGAATACTCCTTCGTATCATTTCTCTTTTTATACGTCAGCTCGCCGCTCGAAAGATTCAGCTTGAATTCGCTGATCCCGTCAGACAAAAACGTGTTGACAAGCTCGGAATATTCAAGCTTTTTCGTCTCCGAATAGTTTCGCGTGAAGAAAAACAGGCCGCCTACGACGCATAGAATCAGAACAAGGACAGGAATGAGCTGCGATAATCTTCTGGGACTGCGGTTCTCCAATACGTTCACTCCTTGTCTTCGTAAACTGATCTTTTAAGCACGCCGATGTAAGGCAGGTTTCTGTATTTCTCGGCATAGTCGAGGCCGTAGCCGACGATGAACTCGTCGGGCACCTCAAGGCCGCTGTAGTCGGCGTAAATATCCACCTTGCGGCGCTCGGGCTTGTCGAATAGCGTGCAGATGCGGATGCTGTTGGGATTGCGCGCGTAGAGCAGATCCATCAGGTAATTGAGAGTCATGCCGCTGTCAAGGATATCCTCGACGATCAGCACGTCGTAGCCGCGGATGTCGCGATCGAGGTCCTTGAGGATCCGCACGGTGCCGCTGTTTTTCGTGCCGCTGCCGTAGGCGGAAACGGCCATGAAATCGATTTCGCACGGGATCTTGATCTGGCGCATCAGGTCGGACATAAACATGATGCTGCCCTTCAAGATGCTCACGAGCAGGAGCCTGCGGTCCTTGTAATCCTCAGAGATCTGCGCGCCGAGTTTTTCCACCGTCGCGGCAAGCTGGTCTTCCGAAAAAATCACGCGTTCAATATCCGTATTCATTTTTTGCATCCTCCGAATATATGTTGATAATTTTTTTAGTATGTTCTTCGGGCGTTCTCGACCGGTCGACTCCGGCGAACGCCGCCCAGATCACGCCGTTCTCATCCGCGAGAACGGGGAGCTTTACGCGCTCGCGCGCAGGGATCTTCAGCTCCGTATACAGTTTCTTGAGCGTTTTCGTGCAGCCGCGCTTTTGCATCGTCACGGCGTCGCCGGGTTCGGGGCTACGCACCACGGGATTTCTGCCGATCTTGTCGACGTCTACGGCGTTGTTCCCGCCGGGGTTCTCCGCACACGCGATCGACACGATCTTTTCATAAAACAGGATTCTCTGATCTTCTGTAAGAGAAACCGGGATGCGGAGCTTTTCGGGCAGCTCTTCCCCGTCGTCCCTCATAAGCGTTTCGCCGTCTGTGCGCAGGACTGTTCCCGACGGGAACGTGAGCGCGAAGCCTTTTTCAAAAAGCCGTGAATCAACCAAAAGGATATGCTTTTCTTCCGGTTCCGGGATCCCGCAGTCCGCGCAGAACCGGCGCAGAACGCGTGTTCTCAAAGCGGGGTGAAGATCTTTCATCGGGCCGAGCTCGAGGCATGTTGTTTTTTCATCGAAAAGCAAACGGTATGCGCGCTCGGTTTCCTGCGTCAGATAATCTTCATCTGCTTGCAGCAGCGTCAAACAACGAGCCGCTGCACTTTCGAAAGATTGATTTAACTCTTTCAAAGCTGGAACGACGTCCATGCGGATCTTATTGCGGGAATACGAGGGATCGCCGTTAGAAGCGTCTGTCACGTAAGAAAGATTATGTGCTTTACAGTATTCCTCGATCTCATCGCGCGTACAATTGATGAGCGGACGGATCACGTCGCCGCGCCTGACCGGGATCGAGCACAGGCCGCGCAGGCCGGTGCCCCGCGCGAAGCGGAACAGAAACGTTTCAATAGCGTCGTTGAGGTGGTGTGCCGTGGCGATCTTATCCGCGCCGAGCGAGCGAAAAAAAGCGTAGCGCGCTTCCCTGCCGCATTCCTCGACGCCTAAGCCCTTCTCCTTCGCGAGAAACGCGACATCCGCGCGTTCAACGAAAAGCGGCACGCCGAGGCTATCGCAGAACGACCGCACGAACGCCTCGTCACGGTCGGCGTCTTCGCCTCGCAATCCGTGGTTCAGATGGGCGGCAATTACCTCGATGCCGAGTTCGTCGCGATAAGTAACCAAAAGATGCAGCAGGCAAACGGAATCCGCGCCGCCTGAAACACCAACCGCGACCTTATCGCCGGACTGCAAAAGGCTGTTTGAACGAACGGTTTCAAGAAACTTGTTCCCGATCATGACTCTTGTTTGTCGAGGCACTGATACATCGTATACTGGTTGTTCCACACGAGTTTCACGGTGCCGACGGGGCCGTGACGGTTCTTTTCGACGATGAGTTCGGCGATGTTCGCCGTGATCTTATCGGGATCCTGATTCGCGTCGGCTTCTTCTTTATTCCCCGAAGTGGAGGCGTAATAATCTTCTCTGAAAAGCATCGCCACGATATCGGCGTCCTGCTCGATGGTACCGGATTCGCGCAGGTCCGAAAGCTGCGGCTTGTGCGACTTGTTGCCGCGCGATTCGGTGTTTCTCGAAAGCTGGGCGCACACGACAACGGGTACGTTGAGGTCCTTTGCCATGAGCTTGAGGCTCCGGGTGATTTCAGAGACCTCCTGCACGCGGCTTTCGGTGCGCTTGGCGGATTGCATGAGCTGCAGATAGTCCACGAACACGGCACCGGGATCTTTCATCCGGCGAAGCCTCGCCTTCATCTCGGGCACCGTGATGCCGGATGTATCGTCAAGATAGAGCGGCACGTCGTAGAGGAAGACGCACGCGCCGGTCAACAGCTTCCACTCGTTCGGCGTGAGCTCGCCGGTGCGCATCTTCTGGCTCGACACGCGCGCCTCGGTGGCGAGCACGCGCTGCGCGAGCTGCTCTTTTGACATTTCGAGCGAGAAGAACACGACCTTCTTTTTGCTCAGCACGGCAACATTGCGCGCCATGTTGAGCGCGAAGCTCGTTTTGCCCATCGCGGGGCGGGCGCCGATGATCACGAGGTCCGACCGGTTGAGGCCGGTCACGATTTTATCAAATTCCGGAAAGCCGGTGGGCAGGCCTTTATAGAGCTCCTTTTCGTCGGAATTGAGCTTGTGCAGCGTGTCGAACACGTTGACGATCACGTTGCGGATGAGCGCCGGGCCCTGCACGTCTCTGCCCTGCCGGATCTCAAAGATCTTTTGTTCCGCTTTTTCAAGCAGGCCGTCGGCGTCCAGCGACGCGTCCTCCGCGAGCTCGATGATCTCGTGGGAGGCGTCGACAAGCCTTCTCGTGTAATACTTGTCCTTTACGATCTTGCAGTAGGTTTCGACGTTATCGGACGAAGGCACGCTTTCGGACAGCTGGAACAGATATTGCTTGCCGCCGTCTTCGCTGTCGAACACCTTCTTCATGCGCACGTGCTCAAGCACCATCAGGATATCGATCTTGCCGGCGGAGGCGTCGAGCTCCTGCATCGCGGTGAAGATCTCTTTGTGCTGCTCGTAATAAAAGTATTCCGCGCGCAGATACATCGCCACGGTCGAGAAGCATTTCGGGTCAAGCAGAACCGAGCCGAGCACGGCTTGCTCAGCTTCGAAAGAATAAATCTTGCTTACACGGTTCTGTGTGTTTTGATCAGCCATAATCTACTCCGGGCTCAGTCGCCGACCAGCACGAACATCTGCACCTGGATGCCGGAATACACTTTCACGGTCACCGGGTAAACGCCGTAAGCGCGGATATCGTCGACGATATATTTTTTCTTTTCAAGCTCCACGCCGAACTGCTCTTTGACTTTCTCGGCGATCTCTTTTGACGTGACGGAGCCGAACAGTCTGCCGTTGGCGCCTGCGTTGGCGGAAACTTTTACGGTTTTGCCTTCGAGCTTCGCGGCGTTTTCTTCGGCGGTGGCCTTTTCAACGGCGAGCTTGTGCGCGGCGGAGGCTTCACGGTTCTTGAGCTGGTTCATCGCGCCCGCGTCGGCGATGACGGCGAGCTTTCTGGGGATCAGGTAATTCTTCGCGTAGCCGTCGGATACGTTGACGAGCTGGCCTTTTTTGCCGAGGTCCTTGATATCCTGGTTCAAGATGATCTTCATTGCTGGTTTCCTCCTAACGTTGCGTTTGCTGTATCCATATAGGTTTCGATTGCTTCTTTAAGCTGTTCTTCGGCCTGTTCGACCGTCAGATCCGGCAGCTGGACCGCCGCCATGCTGTGATGGCCGCCGCCGCCGAGCTTCTCCATGATGAGCTGGACGTTGACGCGCCCGAGGCTTCTGGCGGATATGTTAATCGCCCCGCCGAACGACGAGATCACGAACGAAGCGTCCACGTTCTCGATATTCAGCAGTTCGTCGGCGGCCTTTGAGCAGATGAGCCTTGCCGAAGGTCCGTTGTTGTCGGCCACGGCGATGGCGTAGCGGCCGAAATATTTCGCGCCGTTTACGACGTTGTTGATCTGGATATTGTCTTCGGCAGAACCTGCGAAGAGCTTTCTCACGGCGACCGTGTCGGCCTTCAGCGATTTGAGGTACGACGCCGCGTCGAACGTTCTGACGCCGACGCGCAGCGTATAATCCTTCGTGTCAAGCATGATACCCGACAGCAGAGCCTGCGCCTGGTTCGGCGTGAGCTTGGGCTTCGCGGGCGAATACTGTACGAGCTCGGTCACCATCTCGCAGGCGGACGACGCGTACGGTTCCAGAAGCTCGTAGGTGTTGCCCTCGATGTGGTCGACAGCCATTCTGTGATGGTCGATGATCACGGTCTTGAGCCCGAGTTCAAGAAGCTTAGGCGCTTCTACGAGCTTCACGCGCATCGTATCCACGATCACAAGAAGCGTGGCGGGCGTTGCGAGCTCGAGCGCCTTTTCGGGCGTTATAAAGCTGATCGCGCCGGACCCGCTCTCGAGCATTTTCACGAGCGACGCCGCCATGGTGCGGGTCTTGTCGATCACGATATGTACGTTTTTCGACTTCGCCCTGACGATCGCCACGATGCCGGCGGCAGCGCCGACGCAGTCGAAATCGCTGAACGCGTGGCCCATCACGAGCACGTCGGAGGCGTTGGCGATATATTCGTCGAGCGCCGCGGCGAACACGCGGGACTTGACTTTACCTCGCTTCTCTTTGCCGCTGGTGAGACCGCCGAAGAATTCGTAGTTGTCGCCGTTCTTCACCGCGACCTGGTCGCCGCCGCGGCCGCGCGCCATATCGAGCGCTTCGCGCGCAGAGTCCTCGCTCTCTTTGAAATCGAGCGAATGGCCCACGCCGATGCTCAGCGTGATATCGGCTTCGTCGGGGCCGAAATGTGCGGTGCGGACTTTGTCGATCACGCCGAAGCGCGTCTGCATCATGGAATCGAGGTTCCTCGATTCGGTGATCGCGAAGAACCTGCCGTCGGAGACCTTGCGGAACACGCAGTCGTATTCCGAGAACCACTTCGTGATCATGCGGTCGAGGTCGGAGTTCATCGCGTAATAATCTTCGTGCGGCATCACGTCTTCGGCCTGTTCAAGCGAATCCACGTTCACGAGCAGGATCACGGGGCGCGTCATGTTATAGGTCTCGCGGATCTCCTTGAGGATCGTGTCGTCCACGAAATAGGCGGCGCAGAGGTCGTCGCGCAGCTGCGACGTGTAGACGGTATAGGCGTGTTTGTCACCCTTGATCTCAAGCACGGAGACGTCTTCATTCGCGCCGAGCTTTTCGGTGAGCGGGAAGATGTCGTTGACGTTCCCGTTTTTCAAAGACGAAAAATCGGGGATGAGGCTCTCGAAACGGGTGTTATACCAGATGATATCGCCGTCGCGCCCGGCAAGCAGCACGGGGAACGGGAACGCGTCGAGCCTACTTTCTTCCTCTTCGCCAACGCGCATGGAGCTCGTGAGAAGCTCAACGGATTCGCGTTTGCGGGCGAGCTTTTTGAGGAACCAGCGGATCGTGAGAAACACGCTCACGAGCAGCACCGTGAGCTCGATGACGGCAAGCATGGGGGAAAAGATGAACGTAAGCCCCGCGGCGATCGCCGCCAAAAGGAACGCCGCGGCCGTGTAGGGATAGGTTTTTACGATATACCCGAAATCCATATCTTTTCTCCTTTCATCGGATTCAGACCGAGAAGACGCTCACGAGCACGATCGGGCTTCTTCTCGTTTTCTCAAACACAACGCTCTGCACCGTATCTCTGATCTTCTGGCGCAGGGCGACAGCGTCGAGCTGTTTGTTTTTGCCCTGTTTGATAAACGCCTTTTCGCAGGCCTGTGAAATGAACTGATAGAGTTCGTTCGCGTTTTCGATGAACACGAAGCCCTTGGTCTGGATATCGACGGGCGCGAGCAGCTCGCCGGTATACATATCCACGGCTGCGCTCACGAACAGTACGCCGTCGGTTGAAAGCTTTTTTCTGTCGAGCAGCACGCCCTTGCCCACGTCGCCGAAGCCTGATCCGTCTACATAGATCCGCCCCGCCGGAACGGTCTGTTCGAAGGACGCTTTCTCCTGCGTCAGACGGATCACGGAACCGAGCTCGGGCACGAGAATGTTCTTCTCGGGGATGCCCACGCTCACCGCAAGCTGGGCGTGACGGCGCATATGCTTCTGCTCGCCGTGCACCGGGATAAAGAACTTCGGCCGGACAAGATTCATGATGAGCTTGAGCTCTTCCTGCGCGGCGTGGCCGGACACGTGGATGCCGAGGCTCTTTTCGTAAATGACCTCCGCGCCGAACTTCATGAGCTCGTTGATCGTGTTCGCTACGCTTTTCTCGTTGCCGGGGATGGGCGTTGCGGAGATGATCACGAAGTCGTTCGCGCCGACGTTCACCTTGCGGTGGTCGCCCGTCGCCATGCGCGCGAGCGCCGACATCGGCTCGCCCTGGCTGCCCGTGGTGATGATCACCGTATCCTCGTCGCGGTAATTCCTGAGGTTATCGATCGGCACGAGAACGTCGTCCGGGATCGAGATGAAACCGAGCTCGCGGCTGACGTTCATCACGTTTTCGAGGCTGCGGCCGGACAGGAAGATCTTCCTGTTCATCTTTTGCGACGCGTCGACGATCTGCTGCACGCGGTGGATGTTGGAGGCGAACGACGCAACGATAATGCGCTTTTTGCCAGCTCTCACGAACAGCTGCTCAAGCGTTTCGCCCACCTTTTTCTCGCTGGGCGTATAGCCGGCTTTTTCGGCGTTTGTGGAATCCTGCATCAGGCACAGCACGCCATCGCTGCCGAGTTCTGCGAATTTCGCGAGGTCGATCACGCCGCCGTTGATGGGGGTGTTATCCACTTTGAAGTCGCCTGTGTGGACCACGAGTCCCGCGCCGCAGCGGATGGCGAACGCCAGAGAATCGGGGATCGAGTGGTTCACGTGGATCGCTTCGAACGAGAACGCGCCCACGTCGATCACGTCGCCGGGCTGGATCGTGTTGAGCCGCGCCGCGTTGAGGAGCCTGTGCTCTCTGAGCTTGCCCTCGATGAGCCCCATCGTAAGGCACGAAGCGTAGATCGGCACGTTGACGATCTTGAGTAAGTAAGGAAGACCACCGATGTGATCTTCATGCCCGTGCGTGATGAACACGGCTTTGATCTTGTCTTTGTTGCGTTCGATATAGCTGAAATCCGGCAGAACGTAGTCGATGCCGGGCATATCCGCGTCCGGGAACGTCATGCCGCAGTCGAGGATCACCATCTCGCCGTCGTATTCGAACAGCGTCAGGTTTTTGCCGATCTCGTTGATGCCGCCGAGAAACGCGATGCGCAGCGGTTCGTTGGAATAAGGCTGAAAGCTCAGTTCGCTGACGGCGGCCTTTTTCACCGGCGCGTTCTTTACTGTTTTCTTTTCGGACTTGACGGCCTTCGCTCTTTTCCTGACGGGCGGTTCTGCGTTCTTGGGCGGATCGCGCCTCACGGCTTCGGGTTTGGCGGGTTGTTCCTTCTTTTTCGACGCAACGCGCTTCGCGGGCGCCGGCGTTTTCTTTTTCAGTTTGGTTTTCGCCGCGGCTTTATTCTGTTTTTCCGCAGTTTTGTTTTGCATAGTTACTCCTTATCATATATCCGATCGGTCAAAACGGGACGAAACAGCCGCAAATTGACCTATTATAATTTTTATTATATTATAATACTATCAATTTCGATTTTTGTCAAGAAGCGAAGCGATTATTTTTGCTTTTACGTCTCCCGAGAGTTCCTTCGCCGCCTCCATGTTCGCCGCTTCGGTGAGGATCCTGACGCGCGGCGAGTTTCCGAGCTGACGCAAACGTACGTTCCCCTTCGCCGTTGATACGGTATAATACGGGTCTTCGGCTGCCTTTTTCACCGCGCCGATCGAAGCGATCCCGCCGCGGATCTCGCCGGGATCGACGTCGAGCGGAACGTCCACCTGCCGGACGTAAGATCTGTTTACGCCGGAGAGCGCATCCTTCAGTGAGCACGCGCGCTCAGACAAATCTTTTAACAAAGCGGCGCAGAGGAACAGCGCGTCGAAATTCCAGAGCGACGGCAGCACGTCTGTTTTCGCGTCTTCTGCCGTTTCACGGCTGCCGATGATCCTGATCACCGTCTTCCTGCTCCTGCGGGCGATCTCCTCGAGCATCATCGGAGAGTCTTCACGTACGACAAGGCCGTCGTTTACAGAAAGATATTTCTCTGACAGCATAAAACGGATCGACGACGCGTCGAAGAACGCGCCGTTCTCAATGCAGTAAAGCTCCGTGCCGTTTTTGTTCAGCATGATCTGCAGCGGCGGGAACGCGCCTGTGTTTCGGTTTTTCGGCAGGACGGAATCAAGCACGGAGCGGATCAGAGGCTCGTCGCATTCGACGGATATTGCTCTGTCGAGACTGCGTATCCCGAGTGTTTTTCTGAGCGCCGCCACGTAAGCGGTGGATAAAAGATGCATCCGGAACAGATCGCCGACGAGCTCCGGCGCGGAGAACGTAAACGAGGAAAAACGAAAATGGTTGTTGATCTGCCGCGAGGAAGAAGCGTCGAACGGCATGCCGTTTTTGCCGAGAAAAGAAAAAGAGATCCGCTTGCTGTCGAACGAAATATAGATAAACGCGTCGAGGGAACAGTAGGCGGAATAGAAATAGCCCTGCGCGAAGAACACGCGCTCGAAATCGTAGGCGATCACGCCGCACGAGCGCACGCCGGACACGCAGTTGTCTTTATAGAGCACGCTGACGTCCTCGCCCGAACAGGCTACCCCTACCCTTCTCACGCGCCCGAGGCTCGCGACAGCCTGGCCGATCCTTACGGCGTCGGAAAGCGTAAGATCCGTATAAACGTCGCCGTCCACGCCGAAGGAATCCGTTTCGATGCGCTTCGGCGCGCCGTAATACAGATCTCTGTTCGCGATCGATTCGGGCCGCACCGTGTTGCCGGGCCAGATCCTGCACCCGGAAAGGATGCGCGAGAACCTGCCGATCTGCACGCCGAACCCGACGACGGCGTCTGGCTCGACGACAGCGTGAGAGCCGACCGTCACCGCGTCGTCAAGGATCGCGCCGATGACTTCGGCGTTCGTTTCAAGCTTAACGCCGTCGCCCATGATACTTCGCGAAACGGTTGCGCCTTCGGAAACCTCGCAGCGGTTCCCGAGCACGGCGAAGGGACCGATCACCGCGCCTGCCGACAGGACGCTCCCCTTTCCGACAAGGCTTGGCGCGAGGATCTTCGTGCCGGTTTCCGTGATAACATCTTCGCTATAAAACGTGCTGTCGGGATCTGCGTCTTGATAGTCGGTCAACAAACGCAAAGTCTCACGCAGCAGGCTTTCGGGTTCGCCGACGTCGCACCAAAACCCTGTTTCGGGATAACAGAAAACTTTGAAATCATCCTTTATGAGCCGCGGGAAAAGATCCTTCGCGAAATCGAAAGGCCTGTCATCGGGGATCTCATACAACACTTTTGCGCTCAAAACGTAAATCCCGGTATTGATCAGAAACGACGCGGCGTTCTCCCAGGTCGGTTTTTCAAGGAAGCCCGTGACACGGTCATCTTCATCCGTCAGAACGACGCCGTATTCGCGCGGGTCGGCTGTTTCGACGCATACGATCGTGACGTCGGCGCCGCGGGAAACGTGAGAATCGATCGCTTTTGAAAGATCGAAATCGAACACGTTGTCGCCGCTTAGCACAAGGATGGCTTCGTCAGGCTCGCCGACGCAGTTTCTCACACCGCCGGCCGTGCCGAGCGGCTTCGCCTCGATGTGATAGTGGATGCGCGTCCGGTACGTTTTGTTTTCACAATGGGATACGATCTCCTGCGCTTTATATCCGAGCGCGAGATGGGTATCTTTGATACCGAGCGCGTCCACGACGTCGAGCGTCCGGTCGAGGATCTCTCGGCCCAGAAACATGACGAGCGGCTTCGGCCTTGTTTCCGTTAACGGGCGCAGCCTGCTGCCGACGCCTCCGCACATGATCACAGCTTCCATAAATCTGACCGTCCTTTCTTCTTTTTCTATCAGTATGACCCGTTCAGGGAAAAATAATCATTAGCGGATTGCAAAACCGAGTCCGACGTGCTATAATACCCTTCGGAGTTGATAAGATGAAACACGTTTTTCTGTATACGGACGGCGCTTGCTCGGGCAATCCGGGGCCCGGCGGCTGGGGCGCGATCCTGCGCTGCGACGGCAAAGAGCTTGAACTCGCGGGCGGCGAAGAAGAGACCACGAACAACCGTATGGAGCTCACCGCCGTTATCATGGGACTTAAAAAGCTGCGCTTCCCCTGTGAAGTGACGGTGGTTTCGGACTCGAAATACGTGTGTGATGCGATCAATCAGCATTGGCTCGAAACGTGGGTGCGCAAAAAATGGAAAAAAGCCGACAACAAACCCGTGCTCAACGTCGATCTGTGGGAGAAGCTTTTGGAGCTGATGAAACTCCACAAGGTGAGATTCGAATGGATCAAGGGGCACGACGGCCACCCCGAAAACGAGCGCTGCGACCGCATGGCGGTATCGCAGTATCAGCAGTATCTTTCGTGACCGTTTTGAAATACCGCGACCGGGTCGCCTGAGGGCAGCCCGGTCGTTTTTTATGGACGCGTATAGTCAGATAATAATGCATATGAGCCCGTTGCAGCCCTCGTTGATCACGCGCTCAAGCGTTTGCTGCAGCTTCATGCGCGCTTCGTTCGGCATGTGCATGAGCTTCGTTTTGAGGCCCTCGTTCACAAGGTCGTCGAGGCTTTTGCCGAAGATGTTGGATTCCCAGATCTTCGATGGCTCTTCTTTGAAGCCGTCGAGCAGGTATTTCACGAGGTCTTCGCTCTGTTTTTCGCTGCCGACGATCGGCGCGACCTCGGTCTTGATATCTGCGCGCATCATGTGGATCGACGGCGCGCTCGCTTTGAGGCGTACGCCGTAGCGGCTCCCCTGCCGCACGATCTCGGGCTCTTCGAGGCTCAGTTCGTCGATCGACGGCATCACGATGCCGTAGCCCGTGGAATTGACCTGTTCGAGCGCAGAGGCGATCTTCATGTATTTGCGTTTTGTCTCGGCAAGCTCCATGATCGACGCAATCATCGCCTTGTCGTCGGAGATCTCTTCGCCGGCGACGCCCGAAAGGATCGAGTAGAAGACGGAGCGGCTCACGTCCACGCCGATATACGCCGTACCCTCGCCGAGGTCGACCGACTCGATCGACGCGTTTTTCACGGCGTCGAGCTGAGAGAGCGCGTCGGGCATGATCGAGACCTCGCTTATCTTCGCGATCTCCGCCCCCGCAGCGCGGGCGCATTTACAGATCTCGGTCTTGACGTCGCCCGGCAGCGCCGGGTCGGACAGCCACACGGGCAGCTGCAGCACGAGTTTTTTGACCGGGAACTCCCTGAGAACGCTCGACAGGATCTCGCGGATCTCGTCTTCGGTCAGGTGCAGGCAGTTCACCGGCAGCACCGGCGCGCCGTATTTTTCAGCGAGAGACGAGGCAAGGGCGAGCGCGGTCTCGGATTCCGGATACACGCAGTTGAGCAGGATCACGAAGGGCTTTCTGATCTCTTTGAGCTCGTCGATCACGCGCTCTTCGGCCTCTTCGTATTCCTCGCGCGGGATCTCGCTGATGCTGCCGTCGGTGGTCACGACGAGGCCGATCGTGGCGTGCTCGGTGATCACCTTTTTCGTGCCGATCTCCGCTGCCATGTTGAATGGGATCTCCTCTTCATACCACGGCGTTTTCACCATACGCGGCGCGTCGTTTTCGATGTAGCCGATCGACGAGGGCACGATGTAGCCCACGCAGTCCACGAGGCGGACCTTGAGGTTCACGCGCTCGCCGAGCGTTAAACTCACACCCTTCTCAGGCACGAATTTCGGCTCGGTCGTCATGATGGTCCGCCCGGCCGACGATTGCGGGAGCTCGTCTATCATGCGTTCGCGCGCGAAATCCGCGGGGACGTTCGGCATAATGAGCGTCTCGAAGAACTTTTTGATAAAGGTTGACTTGCCTGTCCTGACAGGACCGACCACGCCGATATAGATATCGCCGCCGGTCCTGACGGCGATATCCTGATAAATATTGGTGTCCGTCATAAAACCCCTCCGATGATTCTTTTGTTCAGTAGAGTATATGACGGGGCATTTTGCGATATGACAAAAAAAAGACCGGACGAGTCCGGCCTTTATTCTTTGAGTTATATGGACGTTACCTTATATCCAGCGTCTTCGATCACCTTTCTGAGCGCCGCTTTTTCGACGGGCGAAACGAGTGAAACGCGCGCGGCCCCTTTCTCGTGGCTGACTTCGATCGGCGCAACGCCTTCGATCGCAGCGAGAGCGTCGCGAACACGTTTTTCACAGTGTTCGCACATCATGCCCTTGATTTTGATCTCGATCTCGCCCTGAGCGGTGTCGCTCTTTTTCGCTTTATTCAATCGCTGAGGACGGTCGTTTTTTTCGTCATAGAGCCTGAACAGATTGAGTCTCAACGCGTTCATGCACACGCAGAAGCTCGACAGGCTCATCGCGGCAGCGCCGTACATCGGGTCGAGCTCCCAGCCGAGCAGCGGGATAAACACGCCGGCCGCCAGCGGGATCAGCAGGGCGTTGTAGAAAAACGCCCAGAACAGGTTCTGCTTAATGTCTCTGAGCGTGGCGCGGCTCAGGCGGATCGCGGCCGCGGCGTCCTTGAGGCTGCTCTTCATCAGCACGATATCAGCGGCGTCGATCGCAACGTCCGTGCCCGCGCCGATGGCAATTCCCACGTCAGCGCGCGTGAGGGCGGGCGCGTCGTTGACGCCGTCGCCGATCATGGCGGTCTTCCCGTCCCGTGCAAGTGAACGGACCGCTTCTTCTTTCTGATCCGGCAGCACGCCCGCGATCACACGGTCGACGCCCGCCTGTCTGCCGATTGCGTTGGCAGTCTTTTCGTTGTCGCCCGTGAGCATCACGACCTCGAGCCCCATGTTCCGCAGCTGCCCGATCGCTTCAGCGCTGTCGTCTTTCGTCACGTCCGCCACGGCGATCAACCCGAGGAACGCGCCGTCCCTCATAAACGCGAGCGGGGTTTTGCCCTCGTTTGCGAACGCGGACGCTTTTTCGAGCATGTTTTCGGAAATTACGGTCTTTTCACCGATGAACTTTACGCTGCCGGCGTACGCTTTTTGTCCGTTGAGTACAGCCTCGACGCCGCTGCCCGGCAGCGCTTCGAACGCTGTGGTTTCTTCAGGAGAAATACCTTCTTCTTTCGCGCGCAGGCAGATCGCTTTCGCCAGCGGATGCTCGCTTTTCGTTTCAACAGCCGCGGCAAAAGACAACAGCTCTCGTTCGTCATATCCGTCCGCGGGCAGGATATCCGTCACGGTCGGTTCGCCCTTCGTGATGGTGCCGGTCTTGTCGAGGATCACGGTCCTCACACGCCCGGTTTCCTCAAGCGATACCGCGGTTTTGAACAGGATGCCGTTTTTCGCGCCGACGCCGCTGCCCACCATGATCGCCACGGGCGTCGCGAGCCCGAGCGCGCAGGGGCAGCTGATCACGAGCACGGCGATGCCGCGCTCAAGGGCGTAGCCGACGCCGTTGCCAGAGAGCACAAGCCAAAGGACAGTCGTCACGAGCGCGATGCCGATCACGACCGGCACGAACACGCCGGACACCTTGTCGGCGATCTTGGCGATCGGAGCTTTTGTGGAGGCTGCATCGCTGACCATTTTGATGATCTTCGAAAGCGTGGTATCCTCGCCGACGCGCGTCGCGCGGCATTTGATGAAGCCCGAGCGGTTGACGGTCGCGGCGCTGACTTCGTCGCCGACGCCTTTATCCACCGGGATGCTCTCGCCGGTGAGCGACGACTCGTCGATCGCCGTGCCGCCGTCTATGATCACACCGTCGACAGGCACGCTTTCACCGGGACGGACGAGAAACACGTCGCCGATTTTCACGTTCTCGACCGGCACGGCTTTCTCTTCGCCGTTTTCAACGATCACGGCCTGCTTCGGTTTCATGCGCATAAGGCCTTTGAGAGCGTCGGTCGTGCGCCCTTTCGAACGCGCCTCGAGCGTTTTGCCGACCGTGATGAGCGTGAGGATCATGCCGGACGCCTCGAAGTTGAGCTGCGACATATATTTCATCACAGTGTCGGCGCTGCCGTCGGCTGCGGCTCTGGTCATCATGAACAGGGCGAAAAGGCTCCATAAAAACGCCGTACCGGAGCCCATCGCCACGAGCGTGTCCATGTTCGGCGCACGGTGGAGAACGCCCTTGACGCCGCTTATAAAGAACTGTTTGTTGATCACGATGATCACGATCGCGAGCAGCATCTGCGCAAGGCCCATCGCGACGTGATTGTTGTCAAAGAACTTGGGCAGCGGCCAGCCGAACATCATGTGCCCCATCGAAAAATACATCAGGGGCAGCAGAAAGCACACCGAAGCGATCAGCCGTTTCAAGAGCTTCGGCGTTTCGGTGTCTTTGAGCGGGTCGTTTTCGGGCTGCGCCTTTTTTTCAGGGCCGGGCGCGCTTTTGAGGCTCGCCCCGTACCCCGCCTTCGCGACGGCCGAAATAACGGCGTCGGCGGAGGCGGTGCCCTCGACGCCCATCGAATTCGTGAGCAGGCTCACCGCGCAGGACGTAACCCCCGGCACGCTTTTCACGGCCTTTTCAACGCGGGCGCTGCAGGCGGCGCAGCTCATCCCTGTTACCTGATACTGTTCCATAAAAGATCCTTTTTAATCTTATTTGATCTTACCGATCTTTTCATAGAGCTTATCGGCTTTCCCGGCCCATTCGGCGAACCCGGCTTCGGTATCCGGGAAGTTCTTATAATGGTTCGAGATCTCAATCGCGTTTTTGAGCGCTGCGCCCGCCGCGCTGACGGTAGAGGTGCGGATCTGCTTTTTCGCGAGGCCGCTCACGAAGCCCTTCGCCGCCTCAATCAGCTTTTTAGGCGGGATCTTTTCGCCGTTGGCGGCGTTTAACAGCTCGTCGCTGATGATGCCGCTCTCGAACGCGTATTGGAACTCCGGGAAATCCGCGGCGTTGACAACGCCAACGAGTAGCGCGCGCAGCATGGCGAACTCGGCGCCCTGCGTGGAGTTATATTTTTTATTGATCTCCCACATATACGAGCGCGTCACCTTGTTGAGCTTCAGCGCGCGGTCGAGCGTGTCCGCGGCGCAGAGGATCTGCACCATTGAGCTCGTTACGCCCTCGCCGTTAACGGATTTCGTGAGGTTGCCCGCGTCGCCGGAGACGAAGAACCCGTCCGCCACCATGGAATACGGGTTGCGGGTATATGGCGTGCGGCCCTTTTCGATCTTCACGAGATCGTAGTCCGGCAGCGGAACGGTCAGTTCCATGTCGGCGTATATCTTTTCTGCATACTCAAACGAATGGCACGCTCCGATGCCGATGATCGCGCCGTGCGGATCGGCGCAGGGGGCGATCCAGCTCTTGTAATACGCCCAGAACGTGGAGCCCTCGAGATAATCCTTCGGATCCTTGAGCGTGACGTAGCGCAGGATGACGTAGAACATGTCTTCGTCGGTCAGCCGGTTGTTCTCCACGCCGTAGCCGTCCGGCAGAGCCGTTCTGCCGACCGCAGCCATTCCGGAGCAGTCTGCCACGAGCTTCGCGGAAAGCTTTTCGTCTTTTCCGTGCACGTTGGCAAGCACACCGCAGATCTTGCCCTGCTCGTCATAGAGGAAATCCTTGAATTCGCAGGAATACAGAAACTCGGCGCCGGCTTTTTCGGCCTCTTCATCCAGAAGCAGGGTGTATTCGTGCATGTGAAGGCCGACGATGGGATTGATCTGGCATTTCGGATAGAGCGTCAGCGGGTCGGCGTTATAGTTCTTTTCAAACTCGAACGCCCACGCGGGATCGCCCTCGACAGGGCGCGGAATGCCGAGGCGTTCGAACTCCCTTTTCTCGATATGAAAGATATCGTATTTCGTGCCGATCTTTTCTTTCGGCAGCTTGTCGATCACGAGCACCTTGTGCCCGCGTTTCGCCAAATGTTTCGCGAGATACGCGCCGGTGGAACCCGCGCCGATCACGATAACGTCGTAAGTTTCCATATCTCCATCTCCTTTTCTTTCATTATACAAATAAAGCGGATGTGTGTCAAGTTCTATTGCTCTTCTATCGCCGCCCTGTGAGTGTTTACAAAAAAACAAAAAAGCCTCAAAAACGGCCGATAACGCGCGTTTTGGGGCTTTGACTATGGTGAGCCAGCGGGGATTCGAACCCCGGACACCCTGCTTAAAAGGCAGGTGCTCTGCCGACTGAGCTACTGGCTCGATTCATCCGTTAATGATGAAGGAACGCGAACAGGAACGTGCCGCAAAGGGCGACAACGAAGAACACGACGGTGAGAACCTTCGTGATTTTCGCAAGCTTCGCATCCTGCGAACGCTTTTTATTCTTGCCGAAATACGTATCGGAACCGCCCGCGATCGCGCCGGAAAGGCCGCCCTCTTTGCTCTGCTGCATCATAACGAGAACGATGATCAAAACCGCGGAAATAAAAAGCAAAATGCCGATCGTCCAATCATACCACTGCATATCTGAAACCTCTTTCGTGTTGTCTTTTCAATTCGTGCTAAGACATATTAGCATAACGAATCAAAAAAATCAAGTCTTTTTTTAAATTTTTTCATTTACCGCTTTTCGGCTCTTTGCAGCCTGTTTTCATAAGGATCAGCTCGCTTATGAGCGTGGGCACGACGGTCGCGCCGAGCAGTTCTTTCGCGAATGCAGCCGCGTTGTCAGCGAAGACGATGGCGGTCGCGATATCCGCTTTTTCACACCTGATAAGCATTGCGACGGATGCCGCGCATAACAAGCCGGCGAAAACGAGCGATACGCAGATCAATATCGCCTTTGACAGCGGTTCAAGCCCTATGTATCCTTTTTCTTTCTCCCGAATCATTGCCTCTCACCCGCATATCAATGTACAGGAAAAGGGCGTCCGTTTCAAGCGCAAACATCTGCATCATTTGGAGATTCTTTGCAAAATACACAATATTTTGATAAAAAAACTTGATTGTTCCGATAAATTGTGGTATGATAAACCAAGCTTTGATCGAAACAGAAGGAGATGTATCGCATGAAATGTCCCAAATGCGGATATCCTGAAAGCAAAGTCGTGGATTCCCGTCCCACCGACGACGGGCAGAGGATCCGCCGCAGAAGAGAGTGTATGCAGTGCGGGCAGCGCTTTACGACCTATGAGTCCATCGAAACGCAGCCGCTCGTGATCATCAAGCGCGACCGCTCACGTCAGGTGTTTGACCGCAATAAACTCCTGAGCGGCATGCTGCGCGCCTGCGAGAAGCGCCCAGTGGATCTCGAAACGCTGGAGCGCGCGATCGACGATATCGAGGCAAAGCTCCAGAATTCTCTCGAACGCGAGATCACGTCGGTCGAGATCGGCGAAATGGCGCTCGAAAAGCTCAAAGACATCGACGAGATCGCCTACGTGCGTTTCGCCTCCGTTTACCGCGATTTCAAGGATATCGAATCCTTCTCCGAGGCGCTCACGGTTCTGAAGAAGAAAGAACCCGAAGAATAAAATATCATTAAAGATAAACGGCACACGTTGAAAAACGCGTGCCGTTTTCGTTTATATGTACGCTTCGAGGCGGTATATGGGAAATCCCTGCGACGAGAACCGCCGCTCGTATTCGGTCACGATGTTGCCCTCGAAATCGCTGTTATGCAGATCGAGCGACACGTTTTTGAGCTTATAGCCCGCCAGAGAATACTGCTCGAGCGAATACTCGAAAAAGTGCATGTTGTCGGTCTTCTGATGGATCTCGGCGCCCGGCGCGAGCAGCTCACGGTAGATCTCGAGGAACTTCAGGTTCGTCAGACGGTGATTCGCGTAAGTCTTTTTCGGGAATGGGCATGAGAAATTGAGATAGATCCGCCCGATGGTGTGCGGTTTAATATACTTCGGCAGGACCTCGGCCCCGAGATGCAGGAAGACGACGTTTTTCACGTTGTTTTCGAGCGCCAGCTCACACGCCGTGCACAGCACGCTGCGGTTGATCTCCACGGCGAGAAAATTGACGTCCGGCTCACGTTTCGCGAGCTCGGTGATAAACGCGCCCTTGCCGCAGCCGATCTCCATCCGCACGGGATGGTCGTTGCCGAACAGCGCCTCTAAATCGAGATATTCTTTGTCTTTCAGGATCTCGCGGTAGTCCTTCGTGACGGTCGGAAACTCGAGCAGGTTCGTGCACTTTTTGAGTTTTTCTTCCAGATGCTTTTTTCTGCGCATTCTCATTTTTCAGTCACCTCAAAATCACGGAAGAACCGTTCGATCGTTTCGCGGTCGGCTTTCAGTCTCCCCTGCACCACGTCGTATCTGCCGCCGCCGCTGCCGTTCAGCGCACTCGTCACTTCGCGCGAGAACGTTTTGACGTCGTATCGGACTGACGACATCGCGAAATAGTATCCCTGTTCATCGTCGCCGCTCAGCACGACGCAGACGCCGTTCGTCTTTTCACGGAAGATCATCACGGCGGTTTTCAGCTCTTCGACGTTGAGCGACGGCAGAAAGCGCACGAGATGCGCGTCGCTTAACGGCGTTTCGTCTTTCATGTACGTCAAAAGCCGAGTCAGCTGGGCGTTCTTTTCATACGAGAGCTCTTTGTTCCTGTCGATGAGCGCGAACACAGCGGCCTCGGTCTCTGTGGGCCTGACGGCGAGCGCCTGCCCGACGGACGCGGCGATCGCGTGTTTCAGCGCGTAATCGAGATACGCGCCCTTGCCCGCCGCGAGCGTCAGACGCACGCCTCCGCGGTGGCGCATGGACGAGAGGATCTTGATGACGCCGATCTGCCCCGTGGAGCTCAGGTGCGGCGCGCAGCAGGCACAGCTGTCCACATTTTCGATCGTGACGATGCGCGGGTCCTCAAGGAATTCGAGTTTGCTGCGGTAAAAGACATTCGCCGCTTCGGCGTTCGAATAGATCTTCGCGATGATCGCGTGATCGCGCCAGACGCAGGCGTTTGCCTCGTATTCGATGGACGAGAGCTGCTCGTCGCTGAGAAATACGTCGAAATCGACGGCCATGAGCCCGTCGGGATCCATGTGAAAGCCGACGTTCGCGCAGCCGAAACGCGAATACGCAAGGCCCGAAACGATGTGTTCGGCGCCGTGCGCCTGCATGCGGGCGAAGCGCGCGTCCCAGTCGATGCGGCAAACGACGCGGTCGCCGGGGGCAAAAGCGGGGCGCGCGCCCTCGTAAATATGCAGCGCTACGCCGTTTTCGAGCTTTACGTCTTTGATCTTAACGTCATTGATCGTGCCGGGATCGCCCGGCTGGCCGCCGCCCTCCGGGAAAAAGCAGGTGCGGTCGACAACGATCGCTTTCTCCGTCACCTCAAGCACAACGGCTTCGTTCTCGCGCAGATAAGCGTCCTGCAAATAAAGTAATTCCGTCATCGGATCACCTCGATTTCGGTCGTGATCGGTTCTGAAACCTTGCCCCAAAAGCTGTTTGCGGAAACGCTTGCGAGATATCGTCCGTTCTGCGGCAGCGGGCATCGGATCGTCACCGTTTCTGGCATATCGGCAAGATAATATGAAGACGTCACGTTGATCTGGCGCACGATCCTGCCGGTATCGCAGTCCGTAAGGCGCAGTGTATAGCTGTCACTGCGCTCTTCGCCGCAATACGCCTGCGGGAAGGTGAAAAGGAGCTCGCCGTCTCTCCTTTCGACCGAGATCCGGTCGCCGGTCTTGAACGCAGGTCTGTTCTGCGTGTTATATCTGTCGTCGGTATAGACGAACGAATCGGGCTCCCAGGGCTTTTCGATCAGGCGGTCGCAGCCGAAGAACGCGCCGCTGATGATATCGAACGGACGCAGAAGCACCGAACCGTCGTCGCGCGCCTCCACGATCACGAACTGCGCAAAGTCGTGTGCGTTTTCGGGCACCGTGCCGTGGAGCTTGTCGAACTCGTCGAGCTCGGTATAAGACAGCGACCCCGTGCCAACCGAAGTGAAGTATTTCTGGTGGACGCTGCGCGGGTCGTTGATGGGCGCGTGCGAATGGCCCGAAAAATCGATGACGCCGGGATAGTCCATCAGTACGGGGATGAACTCATCCTCGCCCCAGATGATGCTGCCGTAAACGGTATCGGTGGGGTGCGGATGCTGGAACACGAAGATCGGCTTCGGATAGTCACACGCAGCTTTTTCGAGCTCCGCGCGGAGCCACGAAAGCTTTTTCTCGCCCAAGTGGCAGCCGCGTTCGGTAGTCACACTGATAAAATGAAAACCGCCGATGTTCTTATGGCAATCCGGCGCCTGACCGAACAGAGAAACGAACCGCGAAACGGCCCCCGCTTCGCCGTCCGGCGCCATGAACTCATGGCTCGCGAGCGTATATACAATTTCGGTTTCGGAGCGCACGCAGCGTGCCGCCGTTTCTTGCATCAGCGCCATTTCCTCGGGCAGGCCGTTGTTGGCGAAATCGCCGTTGATATACACAGCGTCGATGCCCCGATACTCTTCGGCTTCGGCGTATGCGTAAGCGAGCCGCATCCCCTTTTCGAACCGCGCGGGCTCGGCGGGACTGTCGGCTTTGAAATGAAGATCGCTGCAGGCGATGAAACGCAGCACGGTTTTCATGAGATCACGCTTTCTAAAAAAATACTCCCTAAAGCGATTTTAGGGAGTTTTTTCTGGAGCGGAAAACGGGACTCGAACCCGCAACATTCAGCTTGGGAAGCTGACGCTCTGCCAATTGAACTACTTCCGCGTTGGGTATATACTACCACATTCTTTTTTAGAATGCAAGGGCAAAATCAAAAAAAGTACCCGCGCGGGGTACTTTTTTCATGCGAGTTTTTTACGGTCATTCCATCAGCCCGTTTACAACGCACCAGTCGTGGAAGGATCTCAGGCTCGCCATTCTGGCAGGGGAAAGCTCGGCGCCGCCGCGGTTGATCGGCAGGAAATCTCTGAGCCCCTGCAGCTGGATCAAATACTTCGCGGAGTTGTTATAACCGCTGTCGATCGCGTTGTCGAGCAGCGTGATCTCGTTGTACCGTTGTTTCATAAGGGCGTCGTCGCCGTTGACGAACGCCTCGTAAAAGCGCGCGAAGAACGCGCCGCCGCAGGACGTGGGCGTGGCCATCACGGCCTTTGCGCCGTTCTTGAAGGCTTCGTAAAGATACGGCATGTTCGCCTGGATGACGCACGAATCACCCTTGTGCGCAATCTTATCGCAGATCCCTTCGATTGTGCAGGTCGTATCCTTGATGCCGACGATGCCGCACTCGGTCACGAGCTTGCCGTAGGTCTCGCCGCTGATGAGGTGCGGCCTTTGGCCCGGGAATTCATACATAAAGAGAGGCAGATCGGTGTGCTTCGCGAGCGTGCCGATATAGTCGACGAGCTCGTCTCCCCTGTCGCCCATGCCCTTGGTCGTGAACACGAGGCCGTCGACGCCCGTGGCGCTCATGCGCTTGACTTCTTCGATCTGCTTGTCGAGCCCGTATTCCATGTTGGCGGTCGCGACGACCGTGGTGCAGCCTTTGTGCTTCACGGTCAGCTCGGCGAGGCGCAGGCGCTCGTCGAGCGTGAGGTTCGACATCTCGGAGCTGCCGCACACGGCGAAGAGGTGCTCAACGCCCTGACTCGCCTGCCAGTCGACGTAGGCTTCGTATGTTTTATAATCGATGCTCCTGTCCGGATGATAGGGCGTGAGCATCAGCGAATAGATGCCCGAAAGGTTCTCTCTCAGTGGTTTCATGCACTCAGCTCCCCTTTATTTCATTTCCTGAGAAAAGTCGACGTAAGATACGTTCAGATCTACGGTGCCGTTGATGCCATTCACGGTGCCGCAATCCGAATATTGCCAGATCTTATATGTATAGATGAACGCCGGCGACTCTGTGAACTCCGCGAGCCAGAAATCGTAGTCTTTTACCAAAGACAGGTCGTAATAGAAATACCCGAGTTTTCTGCTGAAATAGAGCACCGGATCGTAACCGGCGTCATGGATCACGTCGAGGAATTTACAGGCGCATGCGGTTATCGTGGCTTTGGGCACGTTGTTCGTTCTCGCCTCGGGCTCGTCCTCGATATGTTCCCAGTCGTACGCGATCGGATACGTCAGCTGCAGGTTTTTGATGAGATCGAGCAGATAATTGGCTTCCTCTTCGGCCTCTTCCACAGACAGCGCCTGCGAGAAGAAATACACGCCGACCTTGAGCCCTGCCTTCGTCGCCTCGGTGTAGTTCGTCTTAAACATCTTGTCCTGATACAAAATGCCCTTATCGCCCCAGCCGCGGCCGCCGGCGCGCAGCATCACGAAGTCGATCCCGTCGTCTTTCACGGCCTGCCAGTCGATCTCTTCCTGAAACGCGGATACGTCGATGCCGTGATACAAAACGACATCGGGATCCTCATACGCGATACGGCCCTTTTCGTCCTTATAAAACTTTTCGGGGTCGAGCTCGGTGCGGTCGACGTCCTCATAGATCGGCACGGGCATGCCGTTCGGGTCGCGGATCACAGTGGTTTGCTCCTCGGTCGGCTTTCTCGACGCCGCTGGCGGGTCTTCCGACGATTCCATAAAGAAACCGCAGCCCGTGAGCGCGAGCGTCAGCACAAGCAGAACGCACGCGATCACACTTCCTTTTCTTTTCATACTTTCTCTTCCACCTTTCAAACCTTTGCTATATTATATCTTATTTCGATGATATTCGCAAGACCGATTTTGCGGGATAGGAAAAAAACCGCATACGGAAGAACCGTGTGCGGGAGTCTGATTATCGGTTGCCCCGTTTGCGGGATACGTCGGAAAACCGTTTGAGGTCGCTGAGCTTCTCTTCGCTGTCCGCCTTGAATTTGGACATCATGTCTTCAAACGACATGGGACCCGCGGGCGCGGTTTTCTTCTGGAAATCGGCGGGCGCCGAAGGACGGGCGGGACGCTTTTTGAACGTGTTGTCGCCCTGCGGGGCTCTGGCGGCGGGCTTGGCCGGCGATGATTCCTGCGTCTGCTTGATGGACAGGCTTATCTTGTTGTTCTCGTTGACCGCAAGGACCTTGACCCTGACGTCCTGACCTTCGCTGATGAATTCGTGGATATCCTTCACGTAAACGGGCGCGACTTCGGAGATATGCACCATACCCGATTCGCCGTTCGAAAGCTTCACGAAAGCGCCGAAATTCGTGACCCCGGTCACTTTTCCATCATAGATCTCACCAATTTTTGACTGCATATACAGAAGCGTCCTCCTGAGGTTTTAGTTCTTGCTGTCGTTCCCGGGCGTTATGTTTTCATACACGCTTTGATCGGGATATCCGTAATTCTCCTGAATGGCCTTCGACTCCATCAGGGCGTCTTTGTTCGAGGGATCAAGAAAGCCGCTCAGCATCTCGTTCTGTTCCTGCAGGTCCTGCAGCTGGCTGCGCGCGTCGTTGAGCTCGCCCTGCAGCGAGCCGATCTGCTTGGAGGTGTGCATGATATAGATGAACGCGATCACGGCGACCGCGATCAGCAGCAAAAACAGGATCAGGCTGCTGCCCCGTTCTTTCTTTTCCTTCTTCTCCATGTCGGGACCTCCTTTTTATTGAATTTTCTCTGCCCAATAATTTATTATATAACAGCTATCATTCTCTTTGCAATAGTTTTTTTGACGTTTTTTCACTTTTATGATCATTTCTTTTCTGCACACGTTTCTTTGCTGTCTCATCGAAGCGGACGGAAACGCTCTTCATCAGGGGCAATGTCGCTTCGCGTAGGATCAGAAACCCGACCGCTTCGCCGAACAGGATATAGAGACGCACAACTCCGAAATTGACGTCGAGCAGGAACAAAAACGTCAATACGCCGGCTATCAGAAAGAACGAAACGTCCTGCACGAAGATGAACGCCTTTGATCGAAGTCCCAGGGCGCGAATCCCCTGTAAAAAAACGAACAGGACGCCGCAAAGCGCCCCGACGCCGAGACTTTTGAGAAATACGTCCGTTTGAAAAGCGACGCCGAGCCCGAACATCAGCCGAACACTTTGCCGAAGAAGCCGCCGGTTTTGACGGACGGGGCGGAATACCGGATCTCGTTGACCGTGCCCTCGACGCGCATCTCGCCGGTATCGAGGCTCAGCTTCGTGATCTGCAGGTTCTCGCCCTTCAGGCTCATACGTCCGGCGGTCGTTTCGATCAGCAGGTTCTCATCGTCAAAGCTCGCGGCGTCCGTCACGCCCGTAAGGTCGAGCTTCGTTCTGTTGTCGATAAAAAGCGTGTGCGGCTTTTGCGGGATGTTCATTTCTTCCATAGCGTTACCTCCGAGAATTCTTCGGTAATAACTATGAAAGAACCGCGCTGAAAATGTGTTACACCAGTTTTTCGATGTCCTTGACGTGGCCCATCACGATGAGATGGTCCTCGGCGCGGAACTGATAATCAGGGGAAAGCACGGGCTTGATCTCGGTGTCGATCTTTGAGGCGATCACGTTCACGTTGTATTTCGCACGGATGCCAAGCTCCCTGACGGTGCGTCCCGCCCAGCGTTCGGGCGTTGAGATCTCGTAAATCGCGTAGTTGTTGCCGAGGTCGATCGCGTCGAAGATGCTGTCGTTGCTCTCGGCTACGGCGATGCGCTGCGCCACGTCGTATTCGGGATACACAACGCGGTCGGCGCCGCTGCGCAGCAGGAATTTCGATTCGATATCGCGGTTGACTTCGGTGATCACCTTTTTTGCGCCGAGCTCGCTCAGCAGGTTCGTGATCTCGAGCGCATCTGAAAAGCACCCGCCGAGGCAAACGAAACATGTGTCGAATTCATCCACGCCGAAGCTCCGGAGCACCGATACGTTGGTGCAGTCGGCGATCTTGGCGCTGACAGCGAAAGACGCCATGGAATCGATGATCTCGGGGTCTTTGTCCGCGATCATGACCTCGGCGCCGAGGTCGTTGAGTTTTTTGCACAGGTGCACGCCGAAGGTCGACATGCCGATGATGAGAAAAGATTTCATATCAAAAACTCCTTAACCGATATTGATATCCTCTTTGGGATACTGCACCTTGGGCCGTACGCGCTTTTCGAGCAGGGCCGAAGCGAGGGTAACGCTGCCCACGCGCCCGCAGAACATCAGCAGCATGATGAGCACGAGCCCTATGTTGGGCAGTTCGCGCGTGATGCCCATCGACATACCGACGGTTCCCATCGCCGAGAACGCCTCAAACAGGACCTGTGTGAGCGGCAGCCCGTAAGCGGAGATCACGAACGATGCGATCATCACGAGCGAAAAATTGAAGCACACCACGCCAGAGGCTTTCCGTAGCCCAGCGGGATCGAGCGAGCGGCCGAACAGCTGCGGCTCCCCTGCCGACGAACGCAGCGAGGACACGAGATAGATGAACATGATCGCGAGGGTCGTGGTCTTGATGCCGCCGGCGGTGGAGCCCGGCGAGCCGCCGATGAACATCAGAAAGCACGACAGCAGCGCCGACGGGTCGGAGAGCTTCGATAAGTCTACGGTATTGAACCCAGCCGTTCTGCACGTAACAGACTGGAACAGCGCCGAAAGGAGCGCCTCGCCCACGCCGACGTCCGCGAACAGGGCGTTGCGCTCAAACACGTAATACGCGAAGGCGCCGCCGAACGTGAGCACGGCGGATACGACGAGCACGAGCTTGGAATGCAGAGAATAGCGCTTCAGGCGCCAGCGGTATTTGCGCACGTCCTCCCACACCTGGAAGCCGATGCCGCCGACGGTGATGAGAAGAATGAATACGATGTTGATATAGGCGCGGTCGCAATAGGACACGAGCGAAGAGAAGGGCTCTTTTACACCCATGAGGTCGAAGCCCGCGTTGCAGAACGCGGAGATCGAATGGAAGACGCCGTAATAGATCCCCTTCCACACGCCGAACTCGCGGATGAACGGGATCGCCAGCAGCACCGTCCCCGCGCTCTCTATCAGAATTGCGCCTTTCACGATGTAGCGCACGTACCCTCGGAGCCCGGCGATGCGGCCGGTGTTCACGCTTTCGGCCATCAGGGCGCGGCTTTTGAGCCCGAGCCCCTTTCGCATGAATGAGAGGAAGGCCGTGGCGATCGTGATGAAGCCGAGGCCGCCGATCTGGATCAGCGTGATGATCACGATCTGCCCGAACAGCGACCAATGCGTGGCCGTGTCGACCACGATGAGGCCCGTCACGCATGAGGCGGAAACGGAGGTGAACAGAGACGGGAGAAACGGCGTCCACGTGCGGTCGCGCGAGGCGATGGGAAGCGAAAGAAGGCATGCCCCGATCAGCGCGAGCAGCAGAAAGCCGATCGTGATGATCTGTACGTTGGTCATTTTTTTCAGTCGCATGCGTTTTCCCTCAACAATATGGTCAGTTTCTGCGCCGCGCGAAAGGCGGCGAGGCGCCGGACCTCGTTTCTTCCTCTGTCGCCAAAATCGACCGTTTCGGCAAACGTTTTTCCGAACACACGGTATCCGAAGCAGACCCGCCCGACGGGCAGCACGCCATCCGAGCCGGGCCCGGCAAAACCGGTGATGCCGACGCCGATCTCGGCGCCCGCGCGTTCGGCGGCGCCGAGCGCCATCTCTTTCGCGGTCTCTTCGCTCACAACGCCGAAATCTTCGACCGTGCGTCGCGATACGCCGATAAGCTTGTCCTTCGCGTCGACGGAATAGACGATAAAGCCGTATTCCATCACGTCGGACGCGCCGGGGATCTCCGCAAGCGTCGCCGAAAAGAGCCCCGCGGTGCAGGATTCCGCCGCGGCGACGTGCAGATTTCGCGCCTTTAACAGGCCGAACAGCGTTTCAAAAGGCTTCAGATACGCTTCGTGCGTCATATAAACCACCAAGCATATTTTATCATAAAATTTGAAAATTGCAAGAACTTATATATATTTGAGCGTTTCTTCCCTGCCGAGCAGCGCCGAAGGCGGGATTTCGAGGGGCGTGATCGCCCCGACGCGGCCTTCGCTTGACAATCGGCAAACTGCCTTCGCGAACACTGTCAGCACGCGTCCGGTAAACGCGGGATTCGACGGCAGCGTGAGCCGGAATTCGGCTCTGTCGCCCGTTTCATCGGACGCGCACAGCACTTTCCCCGCGTGCGGAAAGCCGGTGTACTCGCGCAGGAACTCTTCTTTCTCTACAAAATGGACCTCAGTATCGTAACCAAGATAATAAGCGGGCATGGTGACGATGCCCTTTTCGATCTCTTTACGGTCGGCGTTCTCATCCGCGACGACGTATACCACACGTCTGTGCGTTTCTTCGGCGGAATGGTCAGAACGCGGATCGGCAAAGAACTTCGTTTCCGCGTCGGGCTTCGAAACAGTATACGACGCGGCATACCGAACGCCGGGGACGCCGCGCACCGCCTCGGAATGCCCCTGACTCACGCCGGGGCCCCAAAGCGTGCAGATCTCGGCGTTTCGCAGAACGGCGGCGCCGTACATCCGGGCGATCGAGAAGAGACCCGGGTCCCAGCCTGCGGAGATCAAAGCGAGCTTGTTCGCGCGTCGAGCTGCCTCGTCCACCGCGGCGAAATGCGCCGAAACGTCAGTATGTGTATCGAACGAATCGACAACGTTGAAGCGTGACGCGAGCTTCGGCGTGGTGTGAGGCAGATCGCTCTTGCTGCCGCCGCAATTGATCATCACGTCGATCTCGTTCGCAAACCGTTCAAGCGCGTTAACGGAATAAACCGGCGCGCCGTACGTGCTTATTACTTGTTCAGGGTTTCTTCTTGTGAATATGCCGACGAGTTGGATCTCATCGTCTTCATTGATCGCGTTTTCGACCCCGCGCCCGAGGTTCCCGTAACCGTATATCGCAAATCTCATACGTCTCTCTCCTCTTCATTCCGTATAGAGCCCGGGGCTTCGCCCGGTCAGTCGTTTCGCGGCCTCCAAGGCGCCGTGTGCGAACGAGTCGCGCGAAATGATCTCGTGTATGATCGTCAGCTTTTCGTCAGCGCCTTTGACCGTGATCTCGTGTATGCCTTTTACATCCGCCTCGCGTTTTGAAATAATCTCAACAGGTATATTCGCGTTGCCACTGAGTATATCGCTTGCAAATGCTTTCGCCGTGCCGCTCGGACTGTCCTTTTTGTGGACGCCGTGGATCTCCGTGATCGTGACTTCGCACGCTTCCAACGCGCCTACCGTTTCGGCAACGACGGATCTTATCAACGGATAACAGACCGCGAAATTCGCCGTCATAAGGATAGATATTATTTCCGCTGCTTTCCTGATCTCGACCATATCCTCCGGAGTCTGCCCAGTCGTGCCGATCACGAGCGGCAACCTTCGGGAAACCGCAAATGAAACGATCTCGCGCGTTTGGGTCCTGTTTGAGAAATCAACGATCACGTCGGCGGGCCAAACGGCCTGTTCCGCGCTTTTGACGCAGTTGAATCCTTCGCTGCCGTCGGTATTCCGGTCTATCCCTCCGGAGAGATGAGCTCCGGACGTGCGCAGCAGCAACCGCACAAGAGTACTGCCCATTTTTCCCTTCGCGCCGCTCACGATCACGTCCATACCTACACCTCAAAAAAAACAAATAGACGACCGGCAAGCCGATCGTCTATTTCTATGCTGAGCGTTATGCGTTTATTTCTTCTTTTCCCAGCCGGCGAAGATATCGTCAAAGTGATACACGTTGTGCTCTTCCTTCGTGTGGTTGGTGTACCAGACCTGCGCGAAGAAAGGATTGGTCTTCGCGATCTCGTCGTAGTTCCAGGTCTTTTCGGGAAGATAGCATTCGGGGCACCAGTGACCGCCGAGCAGGATGAGGTTGGGGCTCGCCTCGAATTCGGCGCCGCAGCAGCCGCACTTCCAGCGCAGCTTCGTCATGAGGTCGCCCTTGGTCATCGTTTCGCTCAGGCACTCGCCGCCCCTGAATTCCGCAGCCTTGCGCATATCGTCGATGTCGAGCTCGCTCTTGGGCTTCGATTCATCGTAACCGTGCGAGAGCTTATATTTCTCGGCGGCTTCGTTGGACTTGTCGGGGCTTTCGAGCTTGAAATCCTCCCACTTCGAGGGAATCTTCAGATAGTCTTCATACGAGCCGTAATAGGCGGACATTCTGACGGGATCCTTGGTCTTGACCCAATCAAGCGTGCCCCACTTGGGCGTCTGGGCGATCTTCTTCATGAAGGGCTTCGCGGCCACGCCGATCGGCTTTTTGAAGGGCAGATACTTCGGGATGCGGTAATAGAACTCCACCTGGCTCGCGAGACGGTCGAAATAGTCCTTCACGGGCAGGTTCTCGCGGAAGTGCAGATACTCCTCGAGCAGGTCGCCGTCGGCATAATACTGACCGTGGAAGTTCTTGATGGTAAACCAGTTGGGATCGAACAGGTTCTTCGGCGAACCGAGGCCGATGCAGCCGAGCAGCAGCTCTTCGAATTCGAAGTTCGTGAGGCGGTATTCTTTGCCGGAGCCGATGTTATAATATCTCTGGAAGAACTCTTCGGGCAGGTCCTCTGTTACAAAGTTGCACATGAGACGGCCGGCGTCTTCCACAGTGCACCACTCGAGCATGCCGTTGAGCGGGACGTGATACATGATGGGCTCCATGTTGTGCAGGATCGCGGGATACAGGATGCCGGACTGGCGCATCACGACCCAGTGCTTGATGCCGCTTTCGACGAACACACGCTCAGCCATGACCTTGGAGATCGCGTAGTGGTCGTAAACGGAGATCTTGATCGGGTCGCCGCAGCGGCCCCAGTGGATGGGCGTGTTTCTGTCGCCGGTTTCGGCAACGGAGCCGATGTAGCAGACCTTGATGTCGTCGGCATTCGGCTGCGCGAGGACGGCCTTCACGATGTTTTCGGCGGCGCCCACGTTGACCTTTCTGGTCGTGTAGGGCTTATAGTCCGCCGCGGGAGACACCATGCCGCCGATGTGCAGCACGTAATCAGCGCCGGTGACGCCCTTGAGGATCGATTCGTAATCGAGAAAATCGCCCCAGATGACCTCAACGTTCTTGTCGCCGAGATAGGGTTTCAGCTTTTCTTTGTTCGCTTCGGAGGCGCGGGCAAGGAAATGAACCTTGACGTCCTTGTGCTTATAGAGCTCCTGGAACGCCGCCCAACCCATGTTGCCGGTGCCGCCGGTAAGAAATACAGTTTTCATAATAACGCTCCTTTATTTGATTGAATCTATTCTACATTATTTTTTCGGTCCTGTAAACACAAAAATCCGATATTTTACGGATTATTCAAAAAAAACTCCCTGCCGCCGGGCAGGGAGCGTCTGTTTTCGGTCAGATGGAGATTTCCATCGCGATGTTATAGAGCCTGAGATCGATGGACTTCGTCATATTGAGCGCCTCGAAGATGTCGTAATCGTAGATCTGCTCTTTCTGCATGGCGACCACGCGGTTGCCGATGCCGTCGAGCAGCAGGTGCGCGGCACGGGACCCCATCTCGCTGGCAACGACCCTGTCTTTCGCGGACGGTGAACCGCCGCGCTGGACGTGGCCGAGTACGGTAGCGCGGCTTTCGACGCCGAGGTTATGCTCGATATATTTGGCGAGCGCCGACACGCCGTTGATGCCCTGTGCCTCGAGCTTTTCGGTAACGCCCTCGGCGACAACGATGATGAAGTGCTCCTTGCCCGTTTTCTGCGTTCTGCGCATGCGCTCGATGATATCCTTCTCGATATCGAACTCAAGCTCGGGGATCAGGATGGACGTGGCGCCGATCGCGATGCCGGCGTTGAGTGCGAGATAGCCAGCGCGTCTGCCCATGACCTCAACGACCGTGCAGCGATCGTGCGATTCACTGGTGTCGCGGATACGGTCGATCATATCCATGATCGTGTTGAGGCACGTATCGTAGCCGATCGTGTAGTCGCAGCAGCCGATATCGTTGTCGATCGTGCCGGGGATGCCGACGCAGTTGACGCCGCGAAGGCTCAGGTCCCGCGCGCCGCGGAACGAACCGTCGCCGCCGATGACCACGATGCCCTCGATCTCGTTGGCCTTGCAGATCTCGATGGCCTTCTGCATGCCCTCTTCGGTGGCGAATTCGGGGCAGCGCGCCGAATAGAGCATGGTGCCGCCGCGATGGATGATGTCAGAAACGCTTCTGAGGTTCATCTCGAACATATCGCCCGCCATGAGGCCCATATATCCTCTTCTGATGCCGAGCACACGCGCGCCGTTTTCACAGCCGGTACGCACGACCGCACGGATGGCGGCGTTCATGCCGGGGGCGTCGCCGCCGCTGGTAAGTACAGCAATCGTTTTCATATCTTCCTCCTGTAAAAGGTTTCACAAATCGATTCTATATTATAATGGAATTCGCCGCGTTGTCAAGAGAGAATTTACGTTCTCAGCGCCACGTTCGTTTCTCCGAGCAGCTTTTTGAGGCCGCCGATCAGCGCGGCGTTGTGCTCTACCGAGATCCCTGAATTCATTTCATAGGTCTTTGTGTCTTCGAAATACAGGAACACGTTCACGCTGCCCGGGAAGATAGCACACATCTTTTTCGCGCGCTCGCATGCGGGCGCCGACGCGCCTGGTACGCGCAGGAATATCCCCTTCGGCGCCCGGCTTCCGTTCGCTTTCTGCGGCGACGTCTCGCGGGTCTCGGGTTCCGGTTCCGGCCGGGGCGCCGGCAGTTCAGGTTCCGTCTCCTGGGCTGTGCGTTCGGGTTCTTCTTCAGGCTCAGCAGGCTCGTCGCGCTCTTCGCCGTCATAGGCGTTGAGGGCGCTGGCGCCGGTGGAATAGGCGCGCGCCGGCGTTTTATAGTGCGTCACGGCAGGAAGCTCATCGAGGGGCGTCACGTTCTCACATAGGATCTTCGGCATCTCGTCGTCGCGCAGTGACACCTTGCCGCTCAGAAGCACGATCTCGTCCTCGATCAGGTATTTGCCGATCTTATCGAAAGTCTTCGGGAATACGAGGCACTCGATGCCGCCATAAACGTCTTCCACGCTCAGAAACGCCATCGTGGTGTTGCTGCGCGTGATCTTTTTTCTGACCGTGGACAGGATGCACAGGATCTGCACCTCGTCGCCGTCGTGCAGCGGCGAGTCGATCTCTGTGAGGGACGATTCTTTGATATCGGTGCTCTTCACACAGCCGAGCGCCTTGGCAAGCTCCATGTGCTCGGCAACAGGATGCCCTGACATATAGATGCCCGTCGTAAGTTTTTCATTGGCGAGCAGCTCTTTGAGCGGCAGCTCCGGGATATCGGGAGCCTCAATCTCGGCGGCCGACGCGAACACGGACCCGAGGTCGAAGAAACCGATCTGGCCCTCGAGCTTGTTCTTCTTGTCGGAATCGAGCTGCCCGAAGATATCGTCGATCATCCTGAGCATCTGGCTGCGTCTGAGGCCGAAGCAGTCAGTCGCGCCGCTCTTGATGAGGTTCTCAAGCGCGCGTTTGTTGAAATCCTTGCCGTAGCAGCGTTTGCAGAACGAGTAATAGCTTTCGAACGGGCCGTTCTCCTCGCGCTCTTCGATGATCGCTTCGATCACGTTCGCGCCGAGGTTCTTGATCGCGAGCAGGCCGAAGCGGATGTTCTCGCCTACGACCGAGAAGTTCACTTCCGATTCGTTCACGCTCGGCGGCAGCACCTTAAAGCCGAGGGTCGTCTGGCATTCGGTGATGTAGCCGACCACCTTATCGGTGTTGTCGAGCACGCTCGTGAGCATGGCCGCCATGAACGCCTGCGGATAATAGCAGCGCAGATACGCGGTCTGGTACGTAAGCAGGGCGTAGGCCGCGGCGTGGGATTTGTTGAACGCGTAGGAGGCGAACGACGCCATATCGTCGAAGATCTTGTTCGCGGCCTCTTCGCTGACGCCGCGCTTGAGGCAGCCGTCGCACTTCGAGCCGCCGTCGGTGCCGTCGGAGCCGTTGATGAAATACTTTTTCTGCTGCGCGAGCACCTCGGGCTGCTTTTTCGCCACGGCGCGGCGAACCATGTCGGCGGCGCCCATCGAATAGCCGGCAAGCTCGCGGAAGATCTGCATGACCTGCTCCTGATACACGATGGTGCCGTAGGTCACGTCGAGGATCGGTTTGAGAAGAGGCGTGGCGTATTTGATCTTCGCGGGGTTCTGCCTGTTTTTGAGATAAGACGGGATCGCGTCCATCGGGCCGGGTCGGTAAAGCGCGATCACGGCGATGATATCTTCAAGATCCTTCGGTTTCATGTTGATCATGAGCGACCGGATGCCTGCGCTTTCACATTGGAACACCCCGAAGGTGCCGCCTTCGCCGAGCATTTCGTAGACCTTTTTGTCGTCCACGTCGATCTTCATGATATCGAAATCAGGCTCCGTTTTACGGATCATGTTCACGGCGTCGGTGATGACCGTGAGAGTCCTCAGACCCAGGAAGTCCATTTTCAGCAGGCCGAGCTTTTCGACCCACCCCTTGTAATACTGAGTCACCACGGCGTCGCCGCTCTTGAACAGCGGCACGTAATCGTCCACGGGCTTGTCGCAGATCACCACGCCGCACGCGTGCATGCCGGTGTTGCGCGGCATGCCCTCGATCTTGATCGAGGTGTCGATCACCTTTTTGACCATGGGATTCGAGTTATACATCTTTTTCAGCTCGGCGTTCGAATCCAGCGCTTTCTGGATCGTCATGTCAAGCTCCTGCGGGATCTCTTTGGTCACCGCCGCGACTTCGGCGAGCGGCATGCCGAGCACCCTGCCGACGTCGCGCACGGCGCCCTTGGCTGCCAGCGTACCGAAGGTCGCGATCTGCGCCACGTGGTCCGCGCCGTAGCGGCGCACCACGTAGTCGATCACGTCCTGTCTGTGCTCGTAACAAAAGTCGATGTCGAAATCGGGCATGCTGACGCGCTCGGGGTTCAGGAAACGCTCGAACAGCAGAGAGTAACGCATCGGGTCGATATCTGTGATGCCGCAGGCGTATGCCGCGATGCTGCCGGCGCCCGAGCCGCGCCCGGGGCCGACCGGGATGCCGACGCTCTTCGCGTAGTTGATATAGTCCCACACGATCAGGAAGTAGTCGATGAACCCCATCTGATGGATCACGTCGAGCTCGTAGTCGAGGCGCTCGCGATACTCCTGCGGATAGTCTTCGCCGTAGCGTTTGACCATCCCTTTATAGCAGAGGTCCTTGAAATATTCAAAGTGATCGGGGTTACCGGGGATCTCGAAGATCGGCAGCTTGGTGTTGCCGAACTCGAACTCATAATTGCAGCGCTCCGCGATCCTGTTGGTGTTTGCGAGCGCTTCCGGCACGTCAGGGAAAAGCTCGGCCATCTCGTCGCCGGATTTGAGATAGAACTCATCCGTCTGGAAGCCCATGCCGGTGTCTTCTTCGATCGTATGCTTCGTGGCGATGCACACGAGGATCTTCTGGATCTCGGCGTCCTCTTTTTTGATATAATGCGCGTCGTTGGTGGCCACGAGTCCGACCCTGAGCTCGCGCGCGAGCTTCACAAGGAGCGGATTGATGCGCTTCTGCTCCTCGAGACCGTGGTCCTGGATCTCAATGAAATAATAATCCTTGCCGAAAACGTCGATGAACCATTTCGCGGTCTCTTTGGCTTTTTCGTAATCGTTGTTGAGCAGAGCCTGCGGGATCTCGCCTGCAAGGCAGGCAGAGCAGCAGATGAGCCCCTCGTGGTGCTCTTTGAGAAGGTCTTTGTCGATGCGGGGCTTCGTGTAGAAGCCCTCGACCCACGCCGCGGACACGAGCTTGATGAGGTTCTGATAACCGGTCTGGTTCTCGCACAGCAGAATAAGATGGTAGCGTTCGTTGTCAAGGCCGTGGACCTTGTCGAACCGCGTGCGCTTCGCGACGTAGACCTCGCACCCGATGATGGGGCGGATCCCCTCTTTTTTACAGGCCTGATAAAAATCGATCGCGCCGTACATCGCGCCGTGATCCGTCATGGCGAGCGAATGCATGCCCAGCTCCTTGGCACGTGCGACAAGGGGCTTGATGCGGCATGCGCCGTCGAGCAGCGAATACTCGGTATGTACGTGCAGATGCGTAAACTCAGTCATGATGTTCCCTTTGTCCGTAATAGGCGTTTGCGCCGTGTTTTCTGAGATAGTGTTTGTCTAACAGATACGAAGGGATCGCGCTGATCTCGTTGTTCAGGCGCAGGGTCTTGAGCGCCATCTCGGCGACGATCTCGAGCACGGCGGCGTTATACGCGGCCGTTTTCGCGTCCTTGCCCCAGCAGAACGGGCCGTGCGAACGCACGAGTACAGCCGGGATCGCCCCGGCGTCGAGCCCGTTGGCGCGGAAATGCTCCACGATCACGCGACCGGTATTCTCTTCATAGGCGGAGTTAACTTCTTCTTCGGTCAGCGCGCGGGCGCACGGGACCTCGCCGTAGCAGAAATCCGCGTGCGTGGTGCCGAGCGCCGGGATCGGCAGCCCCGCCTGCGCGAACGCCACGGCGTTCACCGAATGTGTGTGCACCACGCCGCCGATCGACGGAAATGCGCGGAACAGCAGGGCGTGTGTTGGTGTGTCGGAAGAGGGCGAATACTCCCCTTCCACCTTATTGCCGTTGAAGTCGACGATCACCATTTTTTCGGGCGTCAGCTCGTCATACGGCACGCCGGAGGGCTTGATGGCGAACACCCACTGCTCGCGGTCGCAGGCCGAAGCGTTGCCCCAGGTGAAGGGCGCGACGCCGTACTTCGACAGGAGCATATTCGCCTCATACGCCTGTTTTCTGATTTCTTCAAACATAAGCTTTCACTCCGTTTATCAGTTCTCGGCAAGCGCTTTTTCAGCGCTGAGACCGCGCAGATATTCTTCGAAGTATTTGTTGAATCCGCGCGCGTCGGACGCAACGGGATGCTCGGTCTTGACCGCGATCTTCGAGAACACGCGGTTCTCAAGATACGCGTCGAGCGTTTCGCCCTTATTCCTGAGGCGGGAATACTGGGCAAGGATCGCGATGCCCCAAGCGCCGCCTTCGGACGCGGACGGCATCACCGACACCGGAATGCCGAGCGCCGAGGCGATGAGGCTCTGCGCCACTTTTTCGGTCTTGAACAGACCGCCGTGGCCGAGGAGCTTGTCGATCTTTACGTTCTCTTTTTCGGTCAGGATCTCCATGCCCACCCTGAGCGCGGCGAACGACGAGAACAGAAGGCTGCGGGATACGTTCGCGAAATCGAATTTCGCGTCGGGGCTGCGGTAGACCATCGGCGCGCCGGTCTCGAGGCCGAGCAGCGGCTCGCCCGCCAGAAGGTTATAAGACACCACGCCGCCGCAGTCGGACTCGCCGTGCATGGCGTAGGCGTAAAACGCGTCGTAAAGCTCCCCTTTCTTCACCGAGGCGCCGAAGATGCGCAGCACCTCGCCGAACAGGCGCACCCATGCGTCGATATCGGACGTGCAGTTATTGCAATGCACCATCGCCACGGGCTTGCCGTCGGGCGTGGTGACCATATCGATCTCGGGATAGACCTTCGACAGCGGATGCTCGAGCACGAGCATGGCGAAAACGGAGGTGCCGGCCGAAATGTTGCCGGTCCGCGCGGCGATGCTGTCGGTTGCGGTCATGCCGGTGCCGGCGTCGCCCTCGGGCGGGCAGAACGGGACGCCCGCTTTCAGGTCGCCCGCGGGGTCGATGAGCCTTGCGCCGCTCTCGGTCAGGCGGCCCGCGGCGTCGCCCGCGGCAAGGACCTTGGGCAGAATGCCGCGCAGATCCCACTTGAAGCCGTCGTTTATATGTAAAGCGTTGAACTTGTCAACACGCTTCTGATCGTAATCGTTTTTCTCACTGTCGATCGGGAACATGCCCGAGGCGTCGCCCACGCCGAGCACCTTTTCGCCCGTCAGCAGATAATGGATATATCCCGCGAGCGTGGTCAGAAACGCGATATCTTTGACGTGCGCCTCGCCGTTGAGGATGGTCTGCTCGAGATGCGCCACGCTCCAGCGCAGCGGGATGTTGAAATCGAGCTCCTTCGAGAGCTTTTCGGCGGCCTCGCCGGTGTTTGTGTTGCGCCACGTTCTGAAAGGTGCCAACAGGTTATCGGAGGCGTCAAACGCAAGATAACCATGCATCATGGCTGAAATGCCGATCACGCCCACGGTGGTCAGCGTGACGCCGTAACGCGCCTTTACGTCCGTCTTGAGCGCCGCGTAAGCGCTGCGAAGGCCGTTGCGGATCGCTTCATCAGAATAGGTCCACAGCCCGTTGTCGAGCGTGTTCTCCCATTCGTGGTTGCCGGACGCCAAGAGATTGCCGTCGTCGTCGAGCAGCACCGCCTTGATGCGCGTGGAACCGAATTCGATGCCGAGCGAGGTCTCGCCCCGCAGGAGTCTGTCTTTCTTCATTTTGGTCAAACCTCCTGTAAATGATCTGGCTTTACAGCCTTTGCGTAAACGGATTGATACACGTGATAGATCACGTAGCCGGGATTGGACGCCGGCGGCTTTTTGAGATACTTTGCCTCGGTGTAGTCGACCTCGGCCACGCCGCGCTCGCGCTGCGACGAGAACCACACGGCAAGGCCCGCGGCAAACTCGATATCGCTTTCTTTCGGGGCGACGTCGGCCGACGCCAGCACGACGTGCGAACCCGGCGCCTTCTGCACGTGGAACCACAGATCGTTCTTTTTCGCGGTGTGAAGCGAGAGCCGGTCGTTCTGCAGGTTGTTGCGCCCCACAAGGACTTTCAGCCCGTTCGGCGATACGAACGTCAGCGGCGGCTGTACGGAAGGCTTTTTGACCTTGCCGGTGTTCTTTCTGCGCATAAAGCCGGTCTCTGTGAGTTCCTCGCGGATCTCGGCGATCTCGGCTGATGAACGCGCGCGCGTGAGCTCATCCTGCACGGTCTGCAGATATACGAGCTCCAACTCGCCCTTTTCGATCTGTTCGGCGAGCACCTTTTTCGCGGTCTGCGCCTTTTTGTATTCTTTGTAGTATTTCTGCGCGTTTTTCGCGGGGCTCAGCTCCGGCGACGCAGGGATGCGGATCGGACGGTTCTCGTCGTAATAGTTCTCGACCTCGTAGAAAGAAACGCCCTTCGGCAGGTTCGAGATGTTTACGTTGATGAGCTCGGCGGCGACGCGTTTTTTCTCGATCTCGCCGTCGGTGAGCAGCTCTTCACGCCGCACGGCGATCTTTTTCGCGGTGCGCTCGACGAGGTTCGACACGGTCTTGAACAGGTCGTCCGCCTGCATTTTCGTGCGGGCGACACGCTCCCCCTCCACGCAGAAACGGTCGAGCAGCTCCGAAAGAAAACCGCAGCGGTTGAGCTTCGCGTAGCTCTGCATGTGCGTGAGCGGCTGGAACGAGAAATCAAGCAGGTTCCCGTTTTCGTCGGTCGTATAGCAGGGCGAGATCTCATTCGTGAGGAGCGTTTCCCGCAGCGCGTCGAGCTCGGAAGCGAGCCGCGCCTTCACGGCATCGGGCAGTTCGCGCACCTCGGGGTCGCCGAGGGTCACGCGGTAAGCGAGTTCTTTTGCCGTGAGAGGCGAAACGCCGGAAAGCGAACGCAGCAAAGCCGATGAGAGGGCTCTGTCGGCGTTCTGCGCGATACGCGCGAGAAGCGTTTCGGTGTCCGTTTCAAGGATATTCAGCTTATCCTGCGCAGGAGGCAGAGTGTAGGCGCGCTGGGGAAGGATCTCGCGGTATGACGAGCGCGAAGCGTCGATGCGTTTGAGCGCGTCCATGATAATCCCCTGCCCGTCGGTCAGAATGACATTCGAATACTGCGCCATGACCTCAACCACGAGCGTCCTCTCGACCTTGTCGCCGATCTCGTTGATCGCGTCGAAATCGAAATAAAGGATCCGGTCGAGGCCCTCCTGACGGATCGCCTTGAGCATGGCGCCGGACAGGACTTTGCGCAGATACATGCACAGCATCGGGGGCGACGCGGGGTTTTCGGGCGTGAAATCGGTGAAATTGACGCGCGGATAGTTGCCGCCCGCGGAAATGAACAGCTTTTTGCCGCCGGCGCGGGACCTGAGCGCGATCACAAGCTCAAAGCGCGTGGGCATATAGATCTTGTCCACCCTCGCACCGAGCGCGAAGGCGGAAAGTTCGTTTTTCATGCAGTGCAGAAACAGTCCGTCGATCGCCATATTATAAAACCGTGAGAATGGAATTCTTTCTGTCTGAGACCGTGACGGGGATATCGGGGAACGCGTTTTTGATCGTCTTGCGGAGCGCCGTCATCACGGGCGCTTCGGTCTCGTAATGTCCGGCGGCAAAGAGAGAAACGCCGAGCGTTTTCGCGTCGAGAAAATCGTGATAGCCCGCCTCGCCCGTGATCAGCGCGTCGCAGCCGAGTGAATCGGCGTCTTGAAGGAACGAGCCGCCGTCACCGCCGCAGAGCGCGGCCTTGCGGACGGGCTTTCCGTCGTCAATATATGACACCGCGCCGGAAAGCCGCGCCTTCAGAAGCGCCGCGACTTCATTTGCGGAAAGAGAATCCGGAAAAGACGCGATATTCAGGAACCCGTCGCCCGCGTCGGTGACTTTTTCAAATGAAAATCCGAGCGCTTCGCATAACGCGTCGTTGACGCCGCCGGGCGCTTTGTCGAGGTTCGTGTGCGCCGCGATCACGTGGATACCGCTTCTGATTAGGAACGAGACCAGCGAGTCATATTCAATGCGTTTGAGCGGATGAAAAATGAGCGGATGGTGCGCCACGATCAGGTTCGCGCCGCGTTCGACGGCGAGCTTCGCCTCATAGTTCGTCACGTCGAGCGCGACGAGCACGCCCTTGACGTCGGCGTCGGCATCCCCGAGGAGGATGCCTGAATTATCCCACTCGCACTGGGACGAAAACGGCGCATAGCCGTCGATCAGGTCGTAAACGTCTTTGACGGTCATTCTTTGCAGTTCCTTTCGTAATACGCGATCGCGCCGTTGAGAAGCGTCTCTTCATCCAGAAGTCGTCCCGCATCGTGCAGGGATCGTACGCGCGTTTTGAGGTGACGTAGCGTTGCGTGCTTCATCCTGGCTTCGGTCGGCGTTTGCGGCGGCAGTTCGCCGAAATAGTAATAGCCTTCCTCTTTTGATTCGCATTCACCCGTGTAATCGGCGCTGATAACAAGATACGCCCTGCGCCCCTCGGGGACGCAGAGTTCCTTTTCGGTGCGGAACCCGTTTTCGCTCAGCCACCGTCGAACGTCCTGCTGATGAGACATCGGCTGCAGCACGAGGCGCGTGCCGGGGCGCTTGACCCACGGCACCGCCGACAGAATATCGGCGATCAGTTCGCCGCCCATGCCCGCGATCACAATCTCGTCCGCTTCGCCGGGGGCATAGGCCTTCAGCCCGTCGGAAACGCGCAGCTCGATCCGACCTCCGAGACCGTATATATCGACGGTCTTTCGGGCATTCGCAAGCGGGCCCTCACCGATATCGGACGCGATCACGCGCCCCTCAAAGCCGTTTTGGACGAGCCAGACGGTCAGATAGGCGTGGTCGGTGCCGATATCCGCGACCGAGCCGCCGCCTTTGATCAGCGACGCGACGGCGGCAAGCCTGTCGGTCAGGCGGATCATTGGACGTTTTCGAAATACGTGTTCAGCTCTTCAATGAGATCGTCGGGATCCACGCCGTGCACGAAGCAGGCGTCCTCAAGCGATTCGCCTCTGGACGCGGGGCAGCCGAGGCAATGCATGCCCATGTTGAGGAAATACGGCGCCACGTCGATATCTAGGTCGAGGATCTCGCCGATGGTCATATCCTTGGTGATTTTCATAACGTTTTCTCCTTGGTTTTTGCTTTATTCTTTTTCGGTATTTGTTTCCGAAACGATAAACTTTGGGCGGTCCTTCGCCTCGGTGTAAACGCGCGCGAGGTATTCGCCGAGAATGCCGAGGCTCAGAAGCAGCGCCGCGCCCACGCCGAACACGGCGGCAAGCAGCAGCGGGATCACGGGATTATAAGAACCGATGATCGCGCGCACGAGGGCGTAGATCAGCGCGATGAGCGTGAGAGCGCCGCAGACGGCGCTGAACAGAAAGCTCAGGCGCAGCGGGGCGTTCGTGTAGCCGAGGATGCCGTCGAGCGCGTAGCGGAAGAGCTTGCGGATCGACCACTTGGTCTCGCCTGCGGCGCGTTCGCGGTTCTCGTGCGAGATCCACTTCACGTTGAAGCCGACCCAACTGAAGATCCCCTTCGAAAAGCGGATGTTTTCGGGCATCGAGAGCACGGCCTCGACGACCTTGCGCTTCATGATGCGGAAATCCTGCGCCGAATCGCTGATCTTCGTGTCGCTGACGCGGTTGATCACTTTATAGAACGCGCCGGATAGGGCGCTCTTGAGCTTTGCTTCGCCCTCGCGGTCTTCCCTTCTCGCTGCGGCGACGTCGTAGCCCTCCCGGTCGACGTAATAGAGCATCTCGGTGATGAGCTCGGGCGAATGCTGCAGGTCCGCGTCGATGATGCCGATATAGTCCGCGTTCTTGACCGCGTATTCCATACCGGCGAGCATCGCGGCCTCTTTGCCGAAATTCCGGGAGAAAGAGATATACTTTACGTCCGGATCCATCGCGGCGAGGTCTTTTAGGATCGAAAGCGTTTCGTCCGCGCTGCCGTCGTTGACGAAGACGAGCTCCGTCCTGAAGCCGAGCGAGAGCTTTTTGAGCACCTTGCCGACTTCGTCATAGAAAAGCGGCAGTACCTCCTGTTCGTTATAGCACGGCACGATGAGCGCCAAAGTCTTTTTCATGATGGTCTCTCCTTTAACAATCGTCGATCTCGTCGGCCAGAACCGCCTCGGCGCTTCTGAGCCCGTCCACGGCGGCGCTCACGATGCCGCCTGCGTAACCGGCGCCCTCGCCGCACGGGAATATGCCCTTCACGCTCGCCTGCCTGAACTCGTCGCGCACGATGCGCACAGGCGAAGACGAACGGCTTTCGGGCGCGGTGAGCACGGCGTCCGGCATGGCGAAGCCCGCGAGTTTTTTATCAAACGCCGTGAGCGCCAGCGCGATCTCGCGCGTGACCTCGGGCGGCAGTATTTTTCGGATATCAGACGGCACCACGCCGCTCGTGCAGGTCGGCTTTACGCTGCCGAACCGGGCGGACGGACTGCCGTTCATGAAGTCGCCCACGAGCTGCGCCGGCGCACGGTAGGACCTGCCTCCGGCTTCAAACGCCGCGCGCTCGATATCGCGCTGCAAAGCGATGCCCGCAAGCGGATGCGGATCGGGGATATGCTCCGGTTCGATGCCCACGAGGATGGCGGAATTGGCGTTTTCGCCGTCGCGGGCAAACTCGCTCATGCCGTTGACGACGACCATATCCGGCTCCGACGCAGCCCCCACGACCGTGCCGCCGGGGCACATGCAGAACGTGTAGCCGCCGCGGCCGTGCAGCGGATGGTTGGCAAATTTATAATTCGCCGCGCCGAGACGCGGGTCGTTCCAGCTGGAGCCGAACAGCGCCTTATTGATCATCTCCTGTTTATGCTCGATGCGCACGCCGACCGAAAAAGCCTTCTTTTCCATCCTGAGACCGTGCCGGAAGAGCATCTCCACGGTATCTCGCGCGGAATGCCCGATGCACAGCAGCAGCGTATCGGTCTCAAGGTCGTGCGCGCCGCCGTTTTCGTCGGCATAGGCGATACCTTGTATATAACCGTTCGCGACGTAAATATCCGTGAGGCAGCAGCCGAAGAGCACTTCCCCGCCGAGGCGGATGATCTCCTTCCTCATGTTTTTTACAAGAGGCTTCAGTTTGTCGGTGCCGATGTGCGGATGGGCGGAATACAGGATCTGCTCGGGCGCGCCGAACTCCACGAAGGTTTCGAGTACGAAGCGGCAGCGGCTGTCTTTGATGCCGGTGGTCAGTTTGCCGTCGGAAAACGTGCCCGCGCCGCCCTCGCCGAACTGCACGTTGGACGAGGGATCGAGCTTCGCCGTGTTCCAGAACGCGTAAACGTCGCGCGTGCGTCGGTCCACGTCGTGCCCGCGCTCGAGCACGAGAGGCTTAAGGCCCGCCCGCGCGAGCAGAAGGGCGGCGAACATCCCGGCAGGGCCGAAGCCGACGATCACGGGACGAAACGCCGAACGCCGCCGGTTTTCGGGCATTTCATAGCGGTAATGCTCGCAGACCGAGACCTTGCTCGGCAGGAACCCGGCCGCGACGGCGGCCTCGTCGAGATCCGTTTCGACGTTGACAGAATAAATCATTCGGATCCTGTTCCGTTTGCGTGAATCGATGGACTCGCGCCAGATCTCGACCGATTTGATATGCGAAGCCGGAACGCCGAGCTCTTTTGCCGCCGCATGTCGCAGGTCTTCGATCCCGGCGCCCGGTTCGGCGGATATTTCGTTCACTCTTAACACGTTATAACTCCAAACTCAGTTCAATACGCAGTTTCTGCCCGCTACGTAGCCGGAGGACCACGCCCATTGCAGATTATAACCGCCGCAATCGCCGTTGACGTTCAGCACTTCGCCGCAGAGGAAAAGCCCCGGAACGGTTTTGCAGCAAAGCGTTTGCGGGTCGACCGAGTCGCTGCCGACGCCGCCGGCCGTCACCTGGGCGAAAGAGAATCCCTTTACACCACGCACGCGCCAGCGCGAGCCCTTCACGAGCCCCGCGAGATCGCGCAGAGCCTGCGGGGACATTTTGCCGATCGCGTCGGCGGGATCAAAGCCGGCGGCGGACGCGACGTATTCGGCGAGTTTCGACGGTAAAAAGCCGGTCAAGAACAGCGAGACGGAAGCTTCGGGATAGTCCTTTCTGAACCGGACCGCCGCGTCGCAGATCTCTCGGAACGGCGTTTCGGGCGCGAACGTAAGTATCGCGGTCGCGCCTGGGTTTCTTACCGCGGCTTCGGAAACTGTCATCGCCGGGATGCCGGACACGCCATATTCGGTGAGCTGCAGCTCTCCCGTATCGGAGGCGAGCGTTTTGCCGTCTTTGACGATTTCTACCGTTCCGAACGCGCGCACGCCCTTGAGCTTTTTCGGAAAGCCCATAAGCTCGATCGCTGTGAGCGCGGGATACAGATCCGTCGCGCGTACGCCGAGCGTTTGAAGAAGCGCAAAAACAGAGCCGTCGGTGCCGAGCTGCGGCGCAGCGGCGCCGCCCGCCGCGATCACAAGCCGGTCGGCGTGATCTTCGCCGTTGAGCAAAAACCCGCACCGTTCTCGTTTGACCGAAGTCACGTTATAATCGAACCGGAACTTGACGCCGAGCCGCCCGCACTGAAAAATAAGCAGCGAGAGAACGGACTCGGACCGCCTGCTCAGCGGATACACGCGCCCCGCGTTGTCGGTATACGGCTCAAGGCCGATCGACCGGAAGAACGCGACGGCGTCGTCGTTCGTAAACTGCGGGTAAACGGCTTCAAACAGTTTTTCGTCGCCGTGATAAAACGAAGGCGTCACGTCCTCGTTCGTAAAATTGCAGCGCCCGTTGCCGGTCGCGAGCAGCTTTCTGCCCGCGGCGGCGTTTTTTTCGTAGACCGTGATCTCGGCCGCGATATTCGACTGGGAGGCGGTCAGGGCGGCGTGAACGGCCGCAAACAGGCCGGACGCGCCCCCGCCGATGATCCCGATCTTCATTCTTCTTCCTCAAGCAGCTTGTCCAGCAGGCGGTCAAGCTCTTCCCCCTTGCCGATCAGGTCGATCTTGCGCATCTTGCGGATGCGCTCGACGCCCGTCACGTCGAATTCGAATTCCTTTTCCGAAAGCTCGCTGTTGAGATTCAGCGCGCTCTCGGTGATCCTGTAATCGCCGAAGCCGAACATCTTGAGCGTATCGTCGTGCAAAACGAAGCTGTCCTGCCGCAGAAACGCGTTGGGCGAAATGCCGAACAGCCCGCAGACCTCGAGATACGTTTCGATGGGGAGTTCCTGCTCGCCGGTTTCATACGTTTCGTATTTTGCCCTGTCGACCTTCAAAAGTTCCGCCATGGCGGACTTATTCAGGCCCTCCCGCACACGCAGGGCCTTCAAATCGATTGTCGCCATATCTTCCTCCGTTTTCCGTGGGGCGCGGGATCAGTCAATCGCTCCTGCCGAGCAGTTCGTCCGCGGTGATGCCGAAGATATCGGCAAACGCGAGGATCTCGTAATCGTAGACGGCGCGGGTCTGGCCCTCGATCTTCGACAATACGGAATAACTGACGTCGACGCCGCGGATCTGAAGCTGCACCAGCAGATCTTTCTGGCGGATGCCTCTGCTTTTGCGCAGCGTAACGATCCGTTCGCCGACGATGTTTTTATTGCCTGTTTCGAGCTTTCTGCGCCTCATCCTATCACACCCCATTTAATACTATCACAAAATAAATATGATGTCAATCGTGCATTCTGCCGATTCAGGGGTCAAGTCCGTTATAACGGTCCGTCACGTCGATCTCCATCGGCAGCGCGATATTTTTCACCGCCGTGATCTCGGCCTCGAGCGTACACCCGCCCTCGTGCAGATAATTCAGCCCTGCTTTCGTAATATGCGCGAAATCATCCGAATGAATCAGCTTTTCGCCGAGATACGTTAAAGAGAGGAGCTTTGCCTGCGGATACGTCAATTCAAGCGTCGCCGTGAAAAAGGACGTTTCACGGTCGCGCAGAGTCCCGACGGGAAATACGAGGCTGTTCGTTTGGAGATACCGCTCCCCCGCCGACACGACTCCCTCTTGTCCTTTCTTTTCGGTCGGTGTCAGGCGCAGAGAGAAGAACGCCGCGCCGTAATGATCTGTCGCTTTTTCGATCAGCTCAGCTTTGATGCTTTTCGCCGTAAACACGTGCAGCGTTTTGCGCGTTTCGGCGATCACCTCGGCCTCGGCTCTGACGAATCTGTGGCTCCCGTCGGACATCGGCAGCTCTCCCGTGCAGAGCAGGTCGCCTTTGAGCACCGCGTCGCCGACCTTGAACTGCCCGACGCCCGCAAAGTAATTCGCTACGAGCAGCATGCCGTCCTCGGCGGCATAGATATTCACAAGCTTTTTCGTTTCTTTTTGTTCCGTCGGCTCTTCGCGCTCAAGAAAATCGATATACAGACCCGTGCCGCTGAGGTTCACCGTGACGCGCACGATGCGCGGGTCGAGGTTTTCGAGCACTGCCTGCAGCTCCCTGCGGCTGATCCGGTTCAGAAACGTGCCTTTTTTCACGTCAAGCGCCTCCAGAACGGCAAGCAGATCTTCTTTCTGTATACACGTAAGGCCCCGGATCTCGATCGTCCAGAGCATGGATGAAAGCACGGCGAGCACCGCGATAAAGCAAACGATGCCGACCGGCACGCCCCAGCGAAAGCGGTACCGGTGCGCAGCGGCGTGAAGGCCGGAAGACCGGACACGTTCCAGCGTCATCCCGGCGTCTACGGCGGCGGCCTCAAGAAGCTTGCGGTCTCTGTAAAGCGCTTTGCTTTCCACATAATCCGCTCCGGTTTTCACGTCCGTCAACGTGATATTCCGCGCGGCGCACGCGTCGAGAAACGCATTCGGGAAGCCTCCGCTCACGCGGAACTTCACCCCGCCGCGCAGTTTCTCCCTTACGAATGAGATCAGCATTCTCCGCTCACCTCCACGAACGAAATTGATGCGATGCTCCCGCCGACGCGCGTATCGTTCGGCGACAGCATTTTGAGCGACAGGTCCGCGCCGATGACCGAAACGACCCTGTCTCCGCAATCGAAATCGAGCCGCGTGTCGAAACAGAGCAAAAGCCGTTTGCACCCCTTGATAAACACCTCGCCGGAAGCGTCGGTTTTGAGAAGGAACGAATCGAACGTGTCGATGCCGGCGTCTTTTCCCGCGGCGTCCGTGAGACGCCTGAATACGTTTTTACCGATACTACCACCGCCAATCGCTATAAGCTATGAACGCGGCGTATGTTTTATTCTGCGACAGCATACAATACTGTATGACGAAAGACAAACTCTTCATTACCAAGCGGGCGGCATTCCTGTGCGGACTTGCGGCATTCATCCTGTTTCTTCTTTTCCCCGAAGAAGGTGCGAGCGGCTTCCGCGCGGCGCTCAGATTATGCTGCGAAACCGTTGCGCCGACGGTGTTCCCGCTCATGATCCTGACGACGTTTCTCGCGAAACTCGGCTTGGGCAGAAGGACTTCGTCGTTCGCCGGACAGTTCCTGAGGCCTTTGTTCGGTGTTTCGGGAAATGCCGCGCCTGTTTTTTTGTTCGGATCGACCGGCGGCTACGTGACGGGCGTAAAAACGGCGAAAGCGTGCGTCGGAACAAGAATTCTCCGTAACGACGAAGCTGCAAGGAGCGCTCTCATAAACGTCAACCCAGGCATAGGTTTCGCCGTGCTCACGACGGGCGTTTCGTTGTTCGGTTCGGCAAAAACTGGCGCGCTGCTCTACGCCGCAACGCTGACCGGAAATACGCTGACAGGCATCCTGCTGCAGCGTTTTCCGAAAACGCGCTTACGTTCAAATAGAAGAATAACCGATCAGAACACGGAAAAAACACAGCCCGATATCGCGGGGGCGTTCGTCGGCTGCGTGCGGGAATCCGTGAAAAACGTTGCCGTAATGTGCGGATGGATCTTGTTGTTCTCATCCATTTTCTCGATCGTCAGGCACGTATTCCCGGTCGGGTGGATGCAGATCTTCTTTGAGGTCACGGGCGGCGCCGTATACTGCAAAGAAAAGGCCGATCTGCCTCTGTGCGCGTTCACGCTCGCGTTCGGCGGCATATGCCTTTGGCTTCAGCTCTTTGAGGATCTCAGGAGCTTCGGCGTAGGCATAAGAATGTATTTTTTCTGCCGAACGTTGAGCGGCGCTTTTTCTTATCTTACCGTTTATCTGTTCATGAAACTATTCCCCGCGGCGGTCGCCGTGTCGGTGAACGTGCACACTGTTCCCGCCGCCGCTGCGGGCGGCAACGTCGGTCTCCTGACGGCGCTTGTGCTGATGTGCGTTACATTTATGGTTTCTTTATCTCCGCCCGCGGCAAACAGACGTACATAGTAACGGTTACCACGTGCCCGGGTTTACGATACCCGCGTTTTTCTCAAAACTGTAACCGCGAAAAGTATTGTATTGCGCGCCTTGTTATGATATACTGTCATTCGAGGTGATCAAAATGACAAGTTCAACGATGATCTTTGTCTGGCTCGGCCTCACCGTATTTTTCCTGATTCTGGAATGCGTATCCGTTCAGTTGACCTCGATTTGGTTCGCGCTCGGATCGGTCGTCGCGATGCTTCTCGCGATCTTCCACGTTGAAAGCGTCACAGTGCAGATCATTGTGTTCGTCGCCGTGTCGCTGGCGTCTTTGATCGCCACAAGGCCTCTGACGAAAAAGCTGCTCGATAAAAAGAAACAGCCCACGAACGCTGACCGGAATATCGGCGAAACGGCAATCGTTACCGAAGATATCGTCAATCTGGAAGGAAAAGGCGCGGTCAAAGTCAGAGGCACCGTCTGGACGGCGAGAAGTTCAGACGGCACCGACATCCCGGCCGGTGACATTGTCCGGGTGATAAGGATCGAGGGCGTAAAGCTTCTCGTGGAAAAGGAAAACGGAGGTAATGAACATGATTGAACCCAGCAACATCAATTACGGCTTTATCGCGCTCGGCGCCCTGGTCGTGATCCTGATCGGCATCGTGATCTCGTGCATCAAGATCGTTCCGCAGTCGAGAGCCTATATCGTGGAGCGTCTCGGCGCGTATAACAGCACCTGGCAGACCGGCCTGCATATCAAGATCCCGGTCATCGAGCGCATCGCGAAAATCGTGTCCCTGAAAGAGCAGGTGGCCGACTTCCCCCCGCAGCCCGTTATCACGAAGGATAACGTGACCATGCAGATCGACACCGTGGTCTTCTTCCAGATCACGGACCCGAAGCTCTATACCTACGGCGTTGAAAATCCCATTTCCGCGATCGAGAACCTGACCGCGACGACGCTGAGAAACATCATCGGCGAGATGGAGCTTGACCACACCCTCACCTCCCGCGATACGATCAACGCGAAGATCCGCGTGATCCTCGACGAAGCCACCGATCCCTGGGGCATCAAGGTCAACCGCGTGGAGCTCAAGAACATCTTCCCGCCCAGAGAGATCCAAGACGCGATGGAGAAGCAGATGAAGGCGGAGCGCGAGCGCCGTGAGGCGATCCTGCGCGCCGAGGGTGAAAAAGCCAGCGCCGTGCTCGTGGCGGAAGGCGAAAAAGAGGCCAAGATCCTCGCCGCCGAAGCCGACAAGCAGTCCGCCATCCTGCGCGCCGAAGCCGTGAAGGAAGCGAAGATCCGCGAATCCGAAGGCGAAGCGCAGGCGATCCTTGCGATCCAGCAGGCGAAAGCCAAGGGCATCGAGCTCATCAACGAGGCGAAGCCCTCCGACGCGATGCTCCGTATGCGCAGCATGGAAGCGTTCGAGAAGGCCGCCGACGGCAAAGCAACCAAGCTGATCGTCCCCTCGGACCTGCAGAGCGTCGTAGGGCTTGCCGCGACGCTGAAGAGCGCGATCAAAGAAGACTGATCCCATAATAACAGGCGAAACCTTTTCGCCGGCCTCCTGAAAACGCCGCCCCGCGCCGATTCTTTGCGCGGGACGGCGGTTTTTTCATTTGTAACAATTTGTAACCTTTTTTGCATTGTTTTATGTAGTATAATATATCCTAAGATATTTTGGGGGAATGCGCCATGCGTAAAAAAGCCGTATTCAACAGAGTGCTCGCGGCCTCAGCCGCGTTTATACTGATCTTCACCCTGACGTTTGCGATCGCCTATTCCGTTGAGAAGAAAGATTTGGAAGAATCTCTCAAAACCGCTGAAGAGGCCCCGTCGGATCAGACCGCCGCGCCCGAAGGCGAAGCGGAGGCGGATCCCGCGGGCAAGCCCTTGACGCCCGCGAACCAGGTCAACCTGACGAACAAGGTCTTCGACCAACCGCAGAAGCCCGCGCCGCAGAACAAGGTCATTTATCTCACCTTCGACGACGGCCCCGGCGAATTCACCGAGACGCTTCTGGACGTCCTGAAAGAAAACAACGTCAAGGCGACGTTCTTTGTCACGGCCGGCAATGAGGATAAACTCGACGTTCTCACACGCGAGGCAAGCGAAGGGCACAGCATCGGCGTGCATTCGCTGACCCACAAATACAACGTCATCTATTCGAGCACCGACGCGTTTTGGGAAGATTTCAACGCCATGCAGGATATCATCCGCGAGAAGACCGGCTCCGAAACGCTTTTGATGCGCTTCCCCGGCGGATCCTCGAACACGATCAGCAGCGGCGTGCCCGGCATCATGACCACGCTTACGAAGCAAATGAAGGAGAAGGGCTATTACTATTTCGACTGGAACGTTGACAGCGACGACGCCGGGAGCGCCAGAAGCGCCGAAGAGGTTTCTGAAAACTGCAAGCGAGGCGTTGAGAACACGCGCGTTTCGGTGATTTTGTGCCACGACATCAAGGAATACACGGTCAAGGGCATGAAGCTCTTCATCCCGTGGGCGCTCGAAAACGGATATACCTTCCTTCCGCTCACCACGGACGACACGAGCTTCAACGCTCACCATACCGTGCGTAACTGATTCGCTATATAATAATGAAGCGCCGGGAGACCGGCGCTTGTTTTATTTTTTGTCGAACGACGGGTTGAAGGCGTAGAAGTTTTTGCTGTTAAGCCTGTCGGTCGCGAGGCGCAGCCCCTCGCCGAAGCGCTGATAGTGCACGATCTCGCGCTCGCGCAGGAACTTGATCGGATCGGCGACGTCCGGGTCGTCGGTGAACCGCAGGATATTGTCGTAGGTCGTGCGCGCTTTCTGCTCGGCGGCGAGGTTCTCGTGCAGGTCGGTGATCACGTCGCCTTTGCTCTGCAGATACGCCGCCGTGAACGGCACGCCGGATGCGGACGACGGATACACGCCCGCCGTGTGGTCCACGAAATACTTGTCGAAGCCCGATCTCTGGATCTCTTCGATGCTGAGATCCCTCGTCAGCTGATAGATGATCGAGCCCACCATCTCAAGGTGGCCGAGTTCTTCGGTGCCGATGTCGGTCAAAAGGCCCTTGAGCTCGGGATACGGCATCGAGAACCGCTGAGAAAGATATCTCAGCGACGCGCCGAGCTCGCCGTCGGGGCCCCCGTATTGGCTCGCGATGATCTGCGCGAGCTTCGCGTTCGGCCGCTTGATGCGGATCGGGTATTGCAGTTTCTTTTCATAAGCCCACATCAGTCGTCGCTCCTTTCGGCGTCCCAGGGCCAGGGATCGCTCAGCCAGCCGACGCCCTCGCCCTTCAACGGCGTGAGCGGCCCGTAGGCGGATTCGTATTCTTCACAGAGCTTCATAAGCTTCTTTTCATACTGCTCGTGCAGCGAGACCGCCTCGAGATCGGACGGATGGGTATCGAGATAGAGGTGCAGCTCCCACAGCGCGAACTGCACCGACGAGAGCTGACGCATCAGCTTTTCGCGTTTGCTCATTTGCACGCACCTCGTAAGAACGGTTTGTTGAGCGTCGGGAACAGCGTGCCCGCGCTCAGGGCGGCGGCGTCCTCATAGCGGCTTTTATCCGTCTGGAACGGCACATAAGCCATCGTGACCGCCGCGTCGGCAGGCAAGGGCGCGAGCACGGCGTACTGCCCCGCGACGGGGATCGTCGATTCCTCCGACATATGGATTCCTCCTTATATAAGTTTGAGAAGCGCTTCTCGCTTTATAATATGCGTGAGACGGACAACGTGTGAAAGCGGGATTGACCGCGCCGAAAAAAAGTGTTATAATGCGTTTATCATTGAGGAAAGGGCGGGTCGACGCTGAACAAGGCAGAGGTCGTTACGTATACGAAGGGCGAAGAAATTCTGAACGTGCTCACGCACGCGCTCGGGTTTATTCTCTGTTACTTCATTTTTGAAGCGTGCCTCATCCCGGCGCTGTCGTACGGCGAAGCGCTGTCCGTCGTATGCGCGGGTCTGTATCTTCTCGGCACGGTGCTGATGTTCGCGTGCTCGGTCGTTTATCACGCCGCGGAGCCGACTTCATCCGCCAAGGGAAAACTGCGCGTGCTCGACCACTGTATGATCTATTTCGCGGTCGCGGGCACCGCCACGGGCTGCGTGCCCGCCGTGTACGATACCGTTGGGCTGTTCCCTGCCGTGCTCATGATCGTGTGCGCGTGGGCGGGCGCCGTGGGCGGGCTCGTCATGACCCTGTTTTTCTTCGAGAAGACCGCGAAGGCGCGCATGATCCTGTATATCACAACGGCAGCCGTGTGCGCTGCTGTCGGGTCCGGCGCGTATTTCGCCCTTCCCTTCGGCGCGTTCAAGGCGTTTCTGATCGGCAGCGCGCTTCTGCTCGCCGGCGCCGTGTTTCTGCGGCTCGGCAAAAAAGTCCGCTATCTGCACTGCGTTTTCCACGTGCTGATCCTCGCGGGGTTATTCGTCTATTATCTCGGGATCTCGGCGTATTGCTACTGACCCCATAAAAAAAAGAGGTTCCGATCATGATCAATCAGAACACACGATCCATTATGAAACTTGCCGTTTCTCTTTTCCTCTCTCTCCTGCTGCTGGCGGTTTTGACAGCGGTTTCTCTCGCCGCCGACGGCGAAGAGGATGAGACCGTTGCCGAACCCACGCACGGGGAGGACTGCTTTTTCCTCGGCGACGTTGACCTTGACGGAACGGTATCCGCCGCCGACGCCCGCGCCGTTTTGCGCGCCGCCGTGTCGCTCGAGGGCATTCCCGAGGACAGCGTGCTTTACGCCGATACGAACGGCGACGGCCTCATCAGCGCCGCCGACGCGCGGGACACGCTGCGCGTTTCGGTGGGGCTGGATGAAACCGAGCGGCACTTGTTTGATGCGCAAACGACTGAGCACGCCACATGCACAGAGGGCGGCATCACAGAAGGCGTTTGTCTCGTATGCGGGAAAACGGTCACGCTCAATACGCCCGCAAACGGTCACAGACTTGAGGTCACGGTTCTGACGCCCGCGACCTGCGAGACGCCGGGCGAAAAGCGCGTCACCTGCGGCGTGTGCGGTTATGACGAGATCATAAGCGTTTCCGCGACCGGGCACGTCTGGACCGAAGCGACTCTTGTACACGCGCAGACCTGCAAGCTGTGCGGGCTCATGAAAACGGGCTGGATGAAGATCGGCTCCGATTGGGTCTGGTTCGACGAGACCGGCTTGCCGCCCGCCGGCGTGCGCCTGATCGCGGGCAACGACGGCACGCTCTGGTACTGCTTGAACGGCGTATGCGACGAGACCGCGCGCACCGCGCTAATGTATAACGGACAGCGCTATCTCGTGCTCGAAGGCGTCGCCTCGCCTGCCGTGTCCGCCTCGGATGTGACGCTCTATCGCGCGTTTCTCGAAGTGGAAAAGGCCACGACGCCCGACATGACGAAAGAGCAGAAGCTTCGCGCGTGTTTTCTGTACGCGATGACCGCCTACCGAGAATGCAGCCCGCGCTCGCCGCATTATCAGGGCATGGACTGGCCGATCGTTTACGCGAACGATATGTTCGTCAACGGCGGCGGGAACTGCTTCAGCTACGCGGCGGCTTTCGCGTTCATGGCGAAGGCGATCGGCTATGAAAACGTGTACGGCTGCCACTCGGGCGGGCACGGCTGGGCCGAGATCGACGGCCTCGTATACGACCCCGAATGGAGCCGCGTGAGCACGAAATACAGCTATTACGGCTTGAGCTACTACGACAAGACCGACGTCAACTACCGCGGCGCGATTGCGGCGGGCCTGCCTTGGATGCACGTGAAGATATAACATTTGAGATAAAAAAAAGCAGCTCAGCGGAGCTGCTTTTCTTTTTGCTTCATGAACTTCACGGTAAATTCCGTGCCGTGCGCTTCGTCGGACGTCACGCTCACCGTCGCCTTCTGTTCTTCGGCGAGCGACTTGCAGATCGCGAGGCCGAGGCCGTAGCCGGAGCCCGCCGTGCGCGCCTTATCAGACCGATAGAACCGCTCGAAAATGTGCGGCAGATCCTCGGGCGGGATCGGCGCGCCGGTGTTCAGCGTGGACAGATATACCGTGTCTTTGTGGCGGTATAGCTTCACACGGACCGTGCCGCCGAGGCCGGCGTATTTCACGGCGTTGTCGATCAGAATATGGATGATCTGGTTCACGGCGGTGGAATCCGCGAGGATCGACACGCCGTTTTCGACTTCGGATACGATCGTAACGCCCGCCTCGAACGCGACCGGTTCAAATTGCAAGATCAGCTTTGTGGCGAGGTCCGAGATCGGCACGAGCGTACGCACTGTGGCAGTGCGCATATTCTCGGCTTTCGCGAGATACAGCATCTTGTCAACGAGGTCTTTCATATGCGAGGCCTCTTCGTTTGTCGATTCGATCCACTTGCGCTGCGCTTCGATCGTATCCTGTTCGTGTGATAACAGAATATTGGAATTCGCGAGGATGACCGTGAGCGGCGTTTTCAGCTCGTGCGAGGCGTCCGCCAAAAAGTTCTGCTGCTGCGTCCACGCCTTTTCAACCGGTTTGAGAAAGAACGTGGCGAGCTTCGACGTGACGAAGAACAGCCCGAGCAGAATCACGACGAAGATCACGCCGTCGTAAAACAGGGCGTCTTTGAGATAATTGTAATACCGCGTCGCGTCGGCGAAGGCGATCCGCGAGCCTACCGCGAGATCCGTTTTGTAATAGAACAGATTATATTTGAGGATCAGGCCGAACGAGGCGTCGGTGTTCATCACGTAGCTGACCGAATTCACGAGGACGTCTTCGTCCATCCTGCCGTGCCCGGCGTCTACGATCGCGCGGGTGCCGCTCTCGTTGATGCTGACAACGCAGATGCTGCCGGCGTCGATCGCGTAGTTCTCATACACGTCCTCGCCGCTGCCCACCTCGAACGATTTCGAGGCGTAGTCCTCCGACGAATAGTTGCGCAGCGTGCTCTGGACGCTCGCGGTGATGCGCAGGAACAAGATCGACGTGATCATCACGAAAAAGACGATCAGGACGACCGTGATAATGGTCATCCAGATCGTCATGAAGCGGCGGCGCAGTTTTTTAAGCATCCTTCTGAACCCCTAAGCGGTAACCGATCTTTCTCAGCGACACGATCTCGACTTTTGTGCCGATGAAATCGAGCTTTTTGCGTAAAAAGGAGATGTATACCTCCACGTTGTTGTCGACGGCGTTCGAATCGTAGCCCCAGACTCTGACGATCAGGTCGTCTTTCGTGGTCACGTTCTGCGAATTGCCGAGCAGGATCTTCATGATCTCGAATTCCTTGAAATTAAGATGCACGCTCTTGTCGCCGCAGATAAGATCGCAGGTCGAGAGGTTGAGCGACAGGTCCTCATACTCGAGGCTGTCCATCACCACCTCGCCCTGACGGCGCGTCAGCGCGCGCACGCGCGCCAGAAGCTCTTCCGGCGAAAAGGGCTTGGTCATATAGTCGTCCGCGCCCGCGTCGAGGCCCTTGACCTTATCGGCTACCTGGTCCTTCGCCGTGAGCATCAGAATCGGCGTATCGACCTTTTCTTTGCGCAGGTTCATGGCCACGTCGATGCCGCTCATTTTCGGCAGCATGATATCGAGAATGATCACGTCGTAGATGCCGCTCATCGCCATGTCAAGTCCGTCGCGCCCGTCGAACGCGATATCCACCATATATTTCTTTTCCCTGAGGATCTGTCCCAGCGCCTCGGCGAGGCGCCGCTCGTCCTCCACAACAAGGATCTGCATCAAACGCACTTCCCTTCTTTTCTGTGTTTCCCCGTTCTGTCCGGATTATCGCGCAATGCGCTTAAATAAGGCTTAATTCCCGGCTTTTTCCCGCTGCAGGAACAGAAACGCCTTCATGAGCGCGGCCTGCGTCTTGCCGTCCGGGATCTTGCCGGCCGTAACCATGTCGATCAGCTCGTCCAGCGCGATCGTGACCGGCTCGACGAACTCATCGTCGTCCGGGTGCATCTCGCCGAAGCTTAAGTCCCGCGCGAGATACGTGTGGATCACCTCGTCCGAATACGCGCAGGTAGGGTAAAACGGGCCGAGATCGGTCCATTCGGCTGCCGAGGCGCCGGTCTCCTCTTTTAGCTCGCGCTTCGCGGCCTCGAGCGGATCCTCGTTTTTGCTGTCGAGCTTGCCCGCCGGGATCTCGAGCAGCACGTCCCTGAACGGATAGCGGAACTGCCTGAGCATCAGTACTTTTCCGTCGTCCATCAGCGGGACCACGCAGGCGGCGCCGATGTGGCGGATGTATTCGCGGATCGCCGTATTCCCGTTCGGCAGCAGCACGTCGTCGTAATATACGTGCAGGATCTTGCCGTCGTAGATCTCGTGGATATCGAGCTGTTTTTCGGTCATTTCTTTCATCGCGGCCACTCCTTTTCTTCTTTTCAAGTATAATATCAATTAAGGACGGAGTCAAGCCCGATTTTTCCGCCGAAAAACACACGTATTACAGCTCAAAAAAAGCGTGCGCGTGTCAAAAAACGGTTGACAGGCCCGCCTTTCGCGTGATATAGTTATTTAAATTCAGGAAAGGACTGTTGTTTATGGCACATTACTATGCGGAGCCCTCACATACCTTCAGCGAATACCTTCTGATCCCCGGTTACACGAGCGAAGCCTGCATACCGGCGAACGTGAGCCTGAAAACGCCCCTCGTCAAGTTCAAAAAGGGCGAAGAGCCCGCGATCTCGCTGAACGTGCCGATGGTATCCGCCATCATGCAGTCCGTTTCCAACGACACGCTCGCGATCGCGCTTGCGAAAGAGGGCGGCATGTCGTTCATCTACGGCTCGCAGACGATCGAAAACGAGGCCGCCATGGTCGCCCGTGTGAAGAATTATAAGGCAGGGTTCGTGGTCAGCGCCTCAAACCTCACGCCCGACGACGAGCTTTACGACGTGGTCGCCCTGAAAGAGAAAAACGGCTTTTCCACGATCGCCGTGACCGACGACGGCACCTGCAACGGCAAGCTCATGGGCATCGTGACGAGCCGCGACTACCGCGTTTCGCGTATGGACCCGTCGCTCAAGGTGCGCGAGTTCATGACCCCCATCGAGCGTCTCGTGACCGCCCCGCTCGGCACCTCGCTCAAAGAGGCGAACGACATCATCTGGGACCACAAGCTCAATTCCCTGCCGATCGTCGACAGCGACGGCCACCTCGTATACTTTGTGTTCCGCAAGGACTACGACAGCCATAAGAACAATCCCAACGAGCTGCTTGACGCAGACAAGCGCTTCATGACCGGCGCAGGCATCAACACGAGAGACTATAAAGAGCGCGTGCCCGCCCTTGTGGAAGCCGGCGCGGACGTGCTGTGCATCGACTCGTCCGAGGGCTATTCCTGCTGGCAGAAAAAGACGCTCGACTTCATCCGCGAGCAGTACGGCGATACCGTCAAGGTTGGCGCCGGCAACGTGGTGGACGGCGATGGCTTCCGCTTCCTCGCCGAGGCGGGCGCCGACTTCGTGAAAGTAGGCATCGGCGGCGGCTCGATCTGCATCACCCGCGAGACGAAGGGAATCGGCAGAGGCCAGGCGACCGCCCTCATCGACGTGGTGAACGCCCGCAACAAGTATTTCGAAGAGACCGGCATCTACGTGCCCGTGTGCTCCGACGGCGGCATCGTGCACGACTATCACCTGACCCTCGCGCTCGCGATGGGCGCCGATTTCATCATGCTGGGCCGCTATTTTGCACGCTTTGACGAAAGCCCCACGAACAAGCTGATGATCAACGGCGCGTACGTGAAGGAATACTGGGGCGAGGGCTCGAACCGCGCGAAGAACTGGCAGCGGTACGACCTGGGCGATACGGCGAAGCTGAGCTTTGAAGAGGGCGTGGATTCTTACGTCACTTACGCCGGCCCTCTGCACGACAACGTCGAGAAGAGCCTTTACAAGGTCAAATCCACCATGTGCAACTGCGGCGTGCTTTCGATCCCGGAGCTGCACGAAAAGGCGAAGCTCACGCTCGTGTCCGCTACGAGCATCGTGGAGGGCGGTTACCACGACGTGACGCTCAAGAACACGGAGAGCAGAAAATAAGCTACAAAGATTTCGGGGCGTCCTTCGCAGGCGCCCCGTTTTTTATAATCCGTATTTATCCAATTCCCGGTTCATTCTTTTCACGAGCGGTTTGAGGATGAAATTCACCTTCACGCCGGATCTCAAATAAGCGTAGACCTCGTGATACAGGGCGTAAAATGCCGTTTTGAGATCGCATTTTTCCGAAACCGGATATTTTTTCTTGTAGGTCTCATATAAACCGAAGCGGTCCCCCGTGAGGTTCCGGAGCTGAAAGAGCTCGTATTCAACGTCCGCCCATTTGCTCTCGAGCGGGTCGATGATCGCGGTGAGATGAAGGCGTTTGTCGGTCATCACGTTCATCACGTTCAGATCGCCGTGGATGAGGCAGGCGCGTTCGACCTTTTCGCTGAAAATGAAACTGAAGGCCGCCCACGCGCGCTCCATGGTGGCTACGACGTTCTTTTCGAGTTTGTTTTCGGATTCGAGTTTTTTTGCTCCGTCAAGGATCTCTTCGGCAAAGGGACGGTAGAAATCGAACCATTCGTCATATACCGCGTGATCGAGCAGGCCGAACTTGTCGTTCGTCTGTTCGTGCCAGTGGCGGATCGCGGAAGTCACCTCGTCGGCAAACCGCGCTTTCGTTTTTCTCGAGTTCAGAAGTTTCCCGAAATCTGTGAAGCAGTTCGTGCCTTCCACGAATTCCATGCAGATGAAATCGATCGGGATCTTTTTCGTAGCCGTGAAAGTGAAGTAAACTTTCGGCACCTTGACGACGCTGTCCTCACCGAGGCGCCTCAATTCGTTCGCCTCGCGTGCGCAGATCCCTTTCGTGCGGCAGGCTTTCATGATCACGGTATACGGCGCGTGTTCGATCTCGGCCTTATACACGAAGCCGAACGAACCGCCGCCCACGTATTTCACGCTTTTCACGCCGCAGGAATACTCATTTTTCAGGACCTCGGCGGCGAAACGCCCGGCCTCTTTTTTATTCACAGGCACGATCTCCGCTTGTCGCATGGTTATCCCTCGCCTTCTGTGATTCCAGTATAATACGCCGCGGCGGCGATTGCAAGAGGCTTTTTGACGCGGCAAAAAGCCGATTTTTATCGAACCGTTCTTGAAAAACGTGTCCGTTTCGTTTACAATAAGATTATAGAAATGAAAGGCGGCGTTCACATGGAGAAAAAGATATATCTGATCGGTTCCGCGCATCTCGATCCCATCTGGCTCTGGCGCTGGCAGGAGGGCTGCGGCGAGGTGCTGCAGACCTTCCGCAGCGCTTTGGACAGGCTCAACGAATACGACGATTTCGTATTCACCTGTTCCTCCGCCGCCTATTATAAATGGGTGGAAGAGATCGCGCCCGATATGTTCGACGAGATCCGCCGCCGCGTGCGCGAGGGCCGCTGGGTGCCCGTGAACGGCTGGTGGGTGCAGCCTGACTGCAACATGCCTTCATCCGAGTCGTTCGCGCGGCAGGCCCTGTATTCGCAGCTATTCTATCACGAGAAATTCGGCAGGATCTGCAAAACCGGTTACAACGTGGATTCGTTCGGCCACAGCGGCAACCTGCCTCAGCTGCTGATGCAGGGCGGAATGGACGCTTACGTGATGATGCGCCCGCAGCCGCACGAGAACGCCGACATCCCCGATATTTTTCTCTGGCAGGGGCCGGACGGCACACGCCTGCCCACGTTCAAGATCCCCGAGAGCTACACGGCCAGCGGTAGAAAGAGCATCGACGACCGCATTCGCCTTGCCGAAGCGAATGAAGAGAAAAACGGCGTCGGCGTGATGCTGTTTTACGGCGTGGGCAACCACGGCGGAGGGCCGACGCGCGGCGACATCGAATATCTGCGAGAGCTCAAAGAAGCGGACAAAAACCTTGCGTTCTCGTCGCCGGAGGAATACTTCGACGCTCTGCGCCCTGAAACCGGCCGTCTGCCCGTTTGGACGGACGATCTGCAGCACCACGCGAGCGGCTGCTATTCGGCTACGTCGCTCGTGAAGGCGCTCAACCGCCGCGCCGAGAACGCGCTGTACGCCGCCGAGGCGTTTTCTACCGTCGCGGGAAAGATCGCGGGCATGCAACCCAAAACGGATGATTTCGGAGAAGCGTGGAAGGACGTCTGCTTCAATCAGTTCCACGATATCCTGTGCGGGTGCTCGATCATGGAGGCCTATCGCGACGTGCGCGATTCGTTCGGCCACGCCGTCACGATCTCCGACCGGAATCTCAACGAGGCGCTGCTTCGCATCGCCCGGCAGGTCGATACGTGGGTGGACGGCGTCAGCGACCCCCTGAGCGAGGTGCGCAGCCACGGCTGCGTCGATTTCGACCGCCCGGTGATCGTGTTCAATCCCCTGTCGTTCCCGGTCGAGGTGCCGTTGCAGACTTACAACGCCTCGAAATATGTGAAAAACAGCAGCGGGGACTTCGTGCCCGCACAGAACGTGCGCGCCTCGCGCTCGAACGATTCCCACGCGGACACGCTGTTTCTCGCAAAGCTGCCCGCCCTTGGCTACGAGACCTATTGGCTGAGATGGGAAGAAGATTTCGTCCCGCCTGAGATTTCGCCCGCCACGGACGTGAAAGCGGACGGTCTCACGATGGAAAACGGGCATCTCAAAGTCGCTTTTTCGCCCGAGACCGGATTTATCACTTCCCTTTTCAACAAGGACGAGGGCTTCGATTACGCCTCGCCCGAAAAGCCCGTGGCCGTGCCCACCGTGATCGACGATCATAAAACGGACACCTGGGCGCACAACGTGTTCCGGTTCCACGACGTCGCAGGCGTGATGAAACTCGAAAGCATCGAGCTTGTTGAAACGGGTCCGGTGCGCGCCGTGATCCGCACCCGCCATGTTTACGGCGACTCGTATCTCGTCCAGGATTTCATTCTCGGCAGCGGGCAGAAAACGCTGACCGTCCGGTGCAAAGCCAACTGGCGCGAAAAGTTCACGCTGCTCAAAATGAGCTTCTCCGTGCCCGGCGGCGACCTTGAAAACACTTATGAGATCCCCGGCGCGTTTATCAGACGCCCCGCCAACGGCGAAGAGGAGCCCGCGGGCAAATGGGGCGCTGTGAGCTTTACCCACGGCGCGCGCCATACGCTTGCGATCCTCAACGATTCCAAATACAGCTACGACTGCGACGGCAACGATTTCCGCCTCACGCTGCTGCGCAACGTGATTTTCGCGGATCATTATTCGCACCGCCCCGCCGCCGAATTCAACTTCACGGACGAGGGGCTGCACCGTTTTGCCTACGGCGTGTGCGTCGCCGCCGGGGACGCCGACCCCGCCGTGCTCGAAAACGAAGCGCTGATGCTCAACGTGGAGCCCGTGTGCGTGCCCGAGAGCTTTCATAAGGGAAGCGCGCCGCAATATCGGTCTTTCATTGAGATCGACCGTCCGAATGTCGTGCTCAACGCCCTGAAGCTCTGCGAGGACGGCTCCGGCGATCTGATCATACGCCTGACGGAAATAGCCGGAAAAGATACGACGGTCAATATCATGGTCCTCGGCCGCGCGTTCAGCGCGTCGTTCGGACATAATCAGATCAAGACTTTCCGGATTGGGGGCGAGGGTGTGACCGAAACGAACTTCCTCGAAGGGATCGTGTAAAAAAACGTCAAAGTCATCATTCTGGTTGATGAAAAAAAGAAGAGGCAGCGTTTAGCTGCCTCTTCTGTGGTCGGAGTGTTCATAACGCAAGTGAATATATTATATGAAATCCGATGCGATACACATTCCGATACCCGACCGATTCGCACATTCGACTTATCTGAAACAACCAAGTAAAATAAAGAAAAACGGAGGTTTCAGATCATGAAAGAACTTGAAAAGTACATTACAGACGAAAGAACCGGGCTGAAGTATGAATTGATTGGAGACTACTATTTCCTCGCCGGGGATGACGAGCCGGAGGAACAGCGGCACATCGGAGTATGGGGACAACGTCACGGGCGTTATCTCAGGCATAACAAGAAAGCGATTTACGCAGGACTACTCATCAGCGGCGAATTGCCTGACTACCTTGCCGATGCTGACAAACAGGCGGATGAATTGTTTTCTCAGCTTGTAAAACAGATGGCAGAGCGCGAGGGTGTGACCGAAGCACTCAAACGGCAGAATCAAATGCTTTGGGTGCAGCGGATGGACAACATTCGAGACAGGACAACAGAGATTGTCAACAGCGAAGTGATCTACAATTAAAACAAATGCGGCGGGGGTTATGCCTCGCCGCATATCTGTTTCGCCTTATTTTGTGCACCTTGTGATACCGGTGTCGCCGGTAAAGTTCGGGATGTTATAGAGCGTCAGCACCTCGGTAATGCCGTTTTGTTCGATATAATCCTGCACCGATCCACGAAAGAAACGCATATCGATCAGGTGCGTTTCCTCGTAATCGTCCACACAGAACTGGGCGGAGCAGTTGGCGTAGGAATCCTTGAGAATGAGGAGTTTTCCGTTTCCGCCTCCGCTTACCACGGTGGTGGCTTGATTGGAATTGAGGAACGCAGCGTATTGATCGCTGCCATCAAGGTATTTACGCTCATAGATGCTGTCGGTCACGTAATTCCCACCGTTGTAATCTACCATGTGATGCGCAGCTTTGTAGTAGGCGTCGATGATGTCATACGGCGCAAAGGGATAGTTCACTTTGGAATAGGTCGTTCCACGAAAATTGTCGCAGAGCATTTCTTTTATAAAGTCGGACAGCGGAGTAGGTGTCTCTCCCTTTGCCTGCATCCACGCGGCGTAAGCGTAATATGCGCCGAGTGATGTCCAATGGTGGTCAGTTTTATAGAAAATATACTCGTCTTTGTGTCCGGTCAGCACATCTGTTACGTCAACGACATTCAGCCCTTGATTCTTCGCATAGTCTATGATCGCCTGCTGATCGGCGTTCGGGGCGTATTTAGGCAATTTCTCCGCAAGAATATCGCTTGCCGTCGGCACAAGCATAACGCGCAGCGTGATATTCTTCTTTTCAAGAGCATCCTGTAACTGTTTGAGCGCCGTAATATTGGCGACCGTTTGTTTGTTATTAAACGTCTTGTTGATCTCGATCAGATACCCGTCATCGGCAAAATACACGCCGCCGCTTTCCTTTTTGCCTGAGGCACGCTCCGCAATCGTCTTGATCGTGACCCATCCGTCCCTGCCTGGAAATTGGTCGGCGAGATAGTTTTCAATCTCATCCCCGAATTTGCCGGAACGAATGTCAGCAAGGGATATGGTCGGAAATTGTTTCAGCGTCCGCTTTTCGCTTTCGGAGTAGTATTTGTCCGGTACAAGAATGCTTGCACCTATTCCGGCGACCAAGAGGAGGCAAAAAACGATCGTAATTACTTTGTTTCTCATATCAACCTCCTAAAACCGGAAATACAGAAATGGATTGTAAGATCCGCTGATGAGATACGCCACCGAGAGGGCGGACAGCCCCAAAATGCGGACGGTATCTGCAGTAAGGAGAACGCCCTCGCCGCATTTTGAGGTCATTTTCTCATACAACTTTTTCATAAGCGGGGTGGAGGCAATCACGCAGATTACGATCAGCGGCAGATAAGAGAGCAGTTGATACAGCGCCTCGTTGCTCACGAAACCCGCACCGCCGCCTAACATCACTTTTAAGAATGCAAACCCCTTTCCGAAATCGTCAAAGGCGAACAATACCCAGCCGAGAAGAACGGCAAGCATCGTGTAGATATGCCCGATGAACGCGGGAGCTTTTTTCAGACGTTTCAACAGGAACAGCTTTTCGAATACAAGCAACACTCCGTAGAATACGCCCCAAAGGACGAAATTCCAGCTCGCTCCGTGCCAAAAGCCGGTGAGTAGCCACACGATGGCAATATTGCGGATCTGGATCGGCAGCCCTTTACGGTTGCCGCCCAGTGGGATGTAGATGTAATCCCGGAACCACGTTCCGAGGCTCATGTGCCAGCGCCGCCAAAACTCCGTCACGCTTTTTGAAATATACGGATAGTTGAAGTTTTCGAGAAAATCAAAGCCGAATATTTTGCCGAGACCTATTGCCATATCACTATAGCCGGAGAAGTCGAAATAGATCTGGAATGCGAAGGCAATAATGCCGAGCCATGCACCAACGGTGGTTAAACTTGCAGCGTTTGTTTCGGAAATGGTGCTCCACAAAAGTCCGATATTATTTGCGAGCAGTACTTTCTTTCCAAGGCCGGTGACAAAGCGCTTTACGCCGTCGCCGAACTTATCAAAGCTGTGCGTCCGCTTGTCAAGCTGATCGGCAATGTCCTGATACCGTACGATCGGTCCGGCGATAAGCTGCGGGAACAGCGAAACGTACGCCCCGAAGGAGATGATGTTCTTTTGCATATTCGCTTCGCCCCGGTAGACGTCGATGGTGTAGCTCATCGTCTGGAAGGTGTAGAAGGAAATGCCTATGGGCAGAGGCAGATTTAAGAGCGGGATATTCGCACCAAAAATGTCGTTGATCGTCCCGATAAAGAAATCGGTGTACTTGAAGAAGAACAGAAGTCCAAGATTGACGAACACGGAAATAAGCAACCCTATTTTCTGCTTGGACGTGCCCCTGTATTTCTCCACAAGCCGTCCGCAGGTGTAATCCAGGACGGTGGAAAAGATCATCAGCACCACATAGACCGGCTCACCCCATGCATAAAACAGCAGGCTGAACAGAAACAAAACGGCGTTTTTTCCCTGCCGGGGTACTGCAAAGTAAACAAGCAGCACCGCCGGCAGAAACAAGAGAAGAAACGTTAAACTCGAAAATACCATCGGTTATTAGTTCTTCGGAATAACGGCAAGATTTTCGGGTACCGTGCCGAAGATCGATTTGATTGCCTCGTCGATTTTTGCATACTCTTCGGCAGCAAGCTTTGCTTCAGCTTCGCTATCCTCCCCATCGTATGAAGCACCCGCGATAATGAATATAACAGTGTTGCCAACCTTGTAGAGCCTTGCGCCTTCCACTTTTGCTACACCGAACGGGTATTGCCTGATGTAGCTGATTGTCTGATCGTAGAACTCATTAAACAGTGCTACTGCCTCGTCCGCGTATCCGTCATCACATTCTGCGATAGCAACAGAATCCAGATCGACTGCGGCTACTGCTGCCTGCTTTGCAACGTAGTTTTTCACTTTGGTCAGATCGAGACGACCTATTGCGCTTGAGAACAGTTCTTCTTCTGGGACATCAACAGTGCAAAGATATCCGTCGCCAAGCGCTTTTGCAATCGCTTCTTCGATCTCAGCAGGAGATTTTTCCGTTTTTGCCGGAGTATCGTTTTTGCTTTCATTTGTATTTGTGCTTGCGTTGTTATTGCTGTTGTTATTCTGATTAGAAGAACAGGCGGCAAATGAGAGCAGCATCAGTGCTGCAAGGATAACTGTGATTACTTTTTTCATTTTATAAGACTCCTTTAGGATTTTTTTCATGACGCCTTCTTACCACTCTGCAGCTGCGGCCTCTTGCGTCCTACATAGATATAACGATCCGAAAAACGAAAATGTCGGAAGATTCTCAAAAAAAATGAAAATCTTCCGATGTTCGTTTCCGCTTTGTTATTTTACCCTTTGGTAAAGCTCTTTCATTTGTCCGGGATCGGCACCGTCTGTGTTGATCAGTACGTATCTTACTTTGCCGTCTGTCCATTCGATCTTGCGATAAATCTCATCGCTGCTTTTGATCGAAGTCAATACAGCGTCGGTTTCCGAGTCGATCTGTTCGATACTGGCGGCTATACCGTTGAGTCCTGAGAAATCTCCGCTTTGTTCAGAAGCGCGTAGGGTATATGAGTGTCCAGTGTAGTCGAAATCAATATTCGCCATTTCATTGTCAACGATAGTGTACGCAACGCTTGTTGCACCGTCCGGCGCATCGATGTTGATTCCCAGCTGTTTGGCAAATGCGGATGAATCGCTGACAGGCGCGAACGGATTTGCTATTTCAACTTCCTGATTATCTATTGATGGCGAATTAGTAATATTCGGTATTATATTCACTCCAATAATTGCAATTGCAAAACAGGCAGCAACAGGCAGTGCCCATTTTAAGAACTTACTGATTGACAAAACCTTTGTCTTTTGAGGAATCTCCTGCGCTGTTTTCGATGTTTGTTCTGCCGCTTTGCGCCGGATGTTTTCCAGCATCCGTTCTCTTGCTCCGGCGGCAGGCTCGATATTGTTTATGGATTCCCGAATGCGGTCATCTCTGCTTTCGTTCACTGTGAATCACCTCCTAATATATTTTTAAGTAGATTTCGTGCGTCCTTCATCTGGTTCCTTACCGTGGACGGAGGTCTACCGAGGATTTTTGCAATCTCGTCCGTCTGATATCCTTCGTAGTAGTAGAGCCAAATCACATCCTTGAGCTTTGGCGGCAACTTCATGATCGCTTCCAAAACCTCACTGTGATCTTCCATTTCTGGTGCTGCGATTTCGGGGAAATCCTCATTGTCGATGGACGAAACATTTTTGCGGGCGTAACTTTTCAGCCTATCTTTGCATAAATTGATTGCCGTAACTGTCAGCCACTTTCGCTCGTGTGTTTCATCTTCGAAAGAGAAATCGCCAGTAAACACCTTTACAAATAAGTCCTCGGTGCAGTCCTCTGCATCCGCTTCGTTCTTCATATATGTAAAGCAAAGGCGATAAACATATTTCCAGTGCCTTTCGTAAAACTCCTCGAAATCCGCATCGGTACCGGGTGCAGTTTTCGTCATGCCTGAATCCTCCTTACACTATTATAACGATTGAACCGACCGATTTGTCGGGGTAATTTTGAAAACTCACAATGACATTATAGCAGAGATTTGTTAAAAAATCATCCCGATTATAAAAAAATTGATTTTCCTCTTGACAAACGAACAAATGTTCTCTATAATGATATTTGTGGTTTTGTCGCTTTATGCGGGAAAAGCACAAAAACTGAATATCAGTGTCAACATATTTAACGGGCTTTACACCCGACAATGCGGCGGCAGGCTAACGTAATTGCCGTACACGTTCCTTCGCCTTCGGATCACAGGCGGAACGCGAAATCGTGATCCCGTCTCCTAACAAGAGCCGTTACATAGACACACTTTTTAAAGCGAGGTAGTTGTCTCGCCTTTTGGTGTTTCTATGCAGCGGCTCTTTTTTTGTTCTTTGAAACTTTTTTCAAAACGCAGGAACAATTAGCCCATTACGCATTGTTCTTTATACGGAGAAGAAACTTTTTTCGCCGATAAGGTTGTCTTTTGGCACCCCTTTGTCCAAAGAAGATGAGGGGCTTGAAAGCTCTCTGTGATCCTTGACAACTGAATAACCGTCCGAACGGGATATGACTGCGCAATGATATGAGAGCGGCGACGCTGCGGTGAGATTCCGGGGCAGGCATACAAAAACGACGTTCGGGTAAAACGGCAAATGTAAATGTATTGTCAAGATTTCGGGAAACGGGTGAATTTTGCCATTTCTCGCTGCCTACCTTTTGAGGGACAGTCGAAAAGGTGAAGTTTTTGTAAACATTCTTGAGATATTGCACTTTTTGACCGTTCTCGCTGGCTACATAGTGAGGGGTGTTGTAAAAAAGTGCTTTTCTCGCCGCCTACATAGTGAGGGAAACTTATAAATCCGTTATTAGATAACTGCCCCCAGTTTTGAGATCGCAATTACGAATACTGCGCCCACCTTGCGGAAAGTGACTGTCAAATTTGACCCCAGATCAGTAAAAAGATGGTCGGGCTGACTGCCACTTTTGACCCCTATGATGACGGATATGACGGGTGTGACGGATTATTCGCTATGTATATCAAATCTACGAAAGGACGTGAAAGAATGTCAAAATGCAAAACACAGAATACCGTTCTCGTTGAGAACAGAAGAGAGGAGGTGAAAACGATATGAACGGACTGAATATGTGTAATCGTGTGCAGGGATTTGACACCATCGACGCCGATACGCTGATGAACAAGCCGCTGCCGAAAAGCCGGTTTCTCGTCGAAGGTCTTGTGCCTCAGGGGGTAAACATCCTCGGAGGCGCGAGTAAGATCGGCAAAAGCTGGCTGATGCTCGATCTGGCGCTGACAATCGCAAAGGGCGAGGCGTTCTGGGGCATGGAGACGATGCAGTGCGACGTACTGTATCTCTGTCTTGAAGACTCGTATCAGCGAATCCAGGATCGCCTGATGAAGCTGACCGACGAAGCGCCGACGAATCTGCGCTTTTCGGTGACGGCGGGAACGCTCGGAAACGGGCTGGAACAGGAGATCTCGGATTTTCTTCATTCCTATCCGCAAACGAAGCTGATCATCATTGATACGCTGCAGAAGATCCGCGCGCCGAAGACCGGAAACGCGGGCGGCGTTTACGCAAGCGACTATGAGGATATGTCCGCGCTCAAGAAAGTGTCTGCCGAGCGCGGGGTTACGATCCTGCTCGTCCACCATCTGAGAAAGCAGAAAGACAGCGACGTCTTCAATCAGATCTCCGGCTCGACCGGAATCATCGGCTCGGCGGATACGGCGTATGTAATGATGCGCGACGCGCGCGGGAGCAACACGGCGAAATTGATCGCCACCGGACGCGATATCGACTATCAGCAGTTTTGCATCAACTTTGAAAAACTGCATTGGGTGATGGTCGAGCGCAAGGACGGAGAAGAACTGAGAAAGGAGCGTATCCCGCAATTTCTTTTTCAGTTGGTAGACTTCATGCGTGACCGCGAGGAATGGTCGGGAACGACGACGGA
>JAFZOL010000054.1 GCA_017550625.1 Clostridia bacterium
GGGGAGGGGTGAGGGGTGAGGGGTGAGGAGTGAAGGAAGGTGCTCCGCCCATTACCCCATTAAAATTTTGGCAGTGCGGCAGAGGTCTGCGCCCCTACCGGCAGGCGAGATGCGCCGCCCCGCCGGGACAGGAAACCGCGAATGGCTGCCGCGCAGCCGTTTCATAACTCCCGTGCACCCGTGGACCGTGCACCCGTGCACCCGCGCGGCGAAGCCGCGCTATTTCAATACCGATCCGCCTTCACGGGGTTCTTTTTCAGCTTCAGCTTTTTCATCACCGTCAGAGCGGGCAGCGCGAGGGCGGCGGGGACGGGGGCGACGGGGGCGACGAGGGCCGCCGCGCCCGAAAGGATCAGCATCAGAACGTCCCCGGCATGGCTTTGGAACGTGGGCACGGAAACGCCGGGGGCCGGCAGGCGGTCGAACACGAAATCGGCGTCGTTGTCGGGCACGTAGTTATTGAAGAGCATCGGCTCCACGATCTCGGCAAACGAATAGCCGAGCAGCTTTTTGTCGAGCTTTATGAAGGGCTGGGCGTCCTTCACGCTGTCGAGCACAGCCGCAAGGCCCATCAGAAAGCGGTATTCCGGCGTGTCGGGCGTGTAGGCGCCGTCGCCGGTCTGCATGTTCACGGCGGCGTCGATCACGAGGTCGAACAGGCGCCTGTCGGCGATCGGCGCGAAGGCAGCCTGCGTAAGCCCCGACGCCTTTTTGACGAGCGGATAAAGGTGTTTGCACCTGACGCCGTAGGCGACCTTGCCAAGGTTATGCGGGAGCTTTTCGAGCTTCTTCAGCTGGTCGGCGCGGAACTCTTTTTCGAAGTGGTCGCGGAGTGTTTTTTCGGATACGGCGGCGTTTTCGGGCGTTTCGACCGGCACCGTTTCGGTTTTGAGGCGCTTTTCATCCGGAAAGATCTCGGCATACCGGTAAGCCGGAGGCAAGAAGCAGATCGAGGGCGTGGTGACGTTGCACAGAACGTTGCCCGCGTCCGACCGGGCGAACGACACGTCGGCAAAATGCGTGTGCCCGCTGAACACGAGCTGCAGGCCGACGTCGGCGAGCGTGTGCACCACCGTGGGGCTGCGCATGTTGCGCGTGGTGCCGCCGATGCGGTAGGCGGGCACGGGCGGCACGAGCGGATGGTGCGTGCACGCGAACACGAAGGCGCCCTCTTTTTCGGCGTCGTCGAGCACCGAGCGGATCCACCTCAGGCACGCGGGCGAATAGGTGGGGCTCATGTCGTAATTCGCGTCGATATCGCGGAAGTTGTTGTTGAGCATCAAGCACCAGAGCTTGTCTTCGAGCTTCACGGCGTAGGAATACGCCGAGTCGCAGGTCGAAAACGCCTGATCGCGCCCGAAGGGACGGTAGAGCTCCCACAAATCGTCGGGCGTTGCCACGGGCAGGGCGCGCATTTTGAGCTTCTCGTCGGGCAGGTCCTGATACTCATCCAGCGCGAGGGCGCGGTAGTCCACCTTGTCGAGGTCGCACCACGGGCGCTCCCAAGGACGGGCGCGGTAGCGCACGGGCCAGCCGTAGGTGCTCACGTACGCCCGCGAAAAATGGAAGTCGTGCGTGGCGGTGAGCACGAACACGCGCTTGCCGCTCTCCTGCAATTCTTTGAGAATCTCAACGAACTCGAGGTGGCTCTGCATGTCGCCCGCGTCGCAGAGGTCGCCGGTGATGAGCACCGTGTCGATCCCGGTCTGTTCCGTGAGTTTCCGGAACAGCGACACGTTGATATCGTGGCGCAATACGTCGCGCGTCTCCGCCTCGGAATAAAGGGTCGAGAGCGAGATATAATGGGTATCGGACAGCACCGCAAAGCGCATGGAACGCGCCTCCCTTCCGAAGGGTCTTTTTTATATCATATCATAAGCCCGAAGCGGTTGTAAAGAGGGAAAACGATGAAAGGGCCAAGGGCGCACAGGGTGGAGGAAAAAGGGGCCAGAGGCCAGAGGCCAGGGAAAAATGTGAAATATGAAAGGGAGGAAGGTCTCCCTTACCCTTTTTTTAAATGCGAGCCGCGGCTCCTCACTCCTCACCCCCTAACTTCTCACTTTTTTAAAAACGCTTGTTTTGTGTGCGCAAATCTGCTATCATAAAGACGATCCATGAAAGGAGCTGCGGCAATATGGCAAAGATCATATCCTTCTTTTTGACGCTGACGCTGTTTTTCTCATCACTGTTCGGCACGGGCGGCGACGTAAAACAAAGCCGGCGCGTGTCGGGAAACGACTACGCGTCGGCCGGCTATTCGCTGACGAAAAAGATCAACGACGCCTGTTTTGACCGGGTGTTCAACACCCTGCACAGCACGATCGACGGCAAAGTCACGGCCTACGTCTGGCCGGCGGCCTCGTTCGCCGAGATGCTGACGGACGCCTACCGCCTGTTCCCGGGCAACACGAACGTCAGTACTTCTTACCGGCTGATGCTCAAAAGGCTGCTGCCGAGCTATCTCGTCAAGGACGCCGTTCTCACCCTGCCCTCGGGCGAGACGCCCACGGTGTCGTATTACAACGTCACCCCCGGCGCGTCGGGCGACTATTATTACGACGACAACGAGTGGGTGTGCATCGAGCTGCTGCTCGGCTATCAGAACCTCGGCGACAAGTCGCTTCTGAAGGCTGCCGAGACGAACCTCGCCTTTTTGTGGACCGGCTGGGACGACCACCTCGGCGGCGGGCTTTACTGGTCGAAGGACTACTTCACGAAGAACACCTGCTCGAACGCCCCCGGCGTCATCGCGTTCGCGCTCGGGTATCAGTGCACGGGGAACGAGGTCTATCTCACCCGCGCGAAGATGATCTACGACTGGGTCAACGATACCCTCGGCGACAGGGACGGCATGTATTGGGACGCGATCTCGACGAACGGGATCGACCGCTGGAAGGGCGCGTACAACCAGGCCACGATGATCTATTCCGGGGCGCTGCTGTATGAGCTGACGGGCGACGAAACGTATTACGAAAACGCGAAAAAGACCGTCGCGGCGACCCTGCCGCACATCTTCGAGCAGAAGATAAACGACGCGGGCGAGACCGTGACCGTGCTGCGGCAGAACCCGATCTTCACGGCGTGGTGCATCGGCTGGCTCATGCGCGCCTACGTCAGGTTCTACGAGGTCGACCCCGCAAAGGATACGTCCGCCATGGACCTCGCCCTCGCCGCGATGAAGTCGGAACTCGCCACGAAGGACGAAGACGGCCTCTACGACCCGTTTTTCTGCTCCGGCGGCTCCGACCCCGGCGGCTATAACGGCCTGTTGTCCCAGTGCGGCGTCGCGACCTCGCTCTTAAACGTCGCGTATTACGACGCGGTCTTGAACCCGGCGGAATAAACCGCCCGCGGTTTGCGTTTTTTAATGAGGTACGGGGCAAAACTCCGTACCTCATTTCATACGCCGCGCTTCACGCTTCGATCAAATAAATATTACCATTGATAGAATCGGTTCGTCGGCGCACAATAGAACTGCAGACGCGTTTTTGTGCGGGAGCGTCCCGCCGCGCGCTGCGCCGCGGCCGGTGAAAACCTGCCGCGGCAGCGAGTGAAAAAGGAGGGAAACAGGAATGAAGAGCGGTAATTCCCACCTCGTGCCCGAGGCGAAGGAGGCGCTGAACAGATTCAAGATGGAAGCAGCCCGAGAAGTCGGTGTGAATCTGCAGCAGGGCTACAACGGCCAGCTGACCTCCCGCGAAGCCGGTTCCGTGGGCGGTCAGATGGTCAAAAAGATGATCCAGTCCTATGAGAACGGCATGAAGTAAGAAGCGGCATGAACGCTTTTTTCGCGCAAAAACGGACCTTCGCAACCGCGGGGGTCTTGTTTTATAGCCGCGCTTCGCGCGGCGGGTGCACGGTCCACGGGTGCACGGGTGCACGGGAAAATGTGAAATGATGTGAGATGTTGGATGTTAGATGTTGGATGAAGGGGCCTGCGGCCGGCATTGAAAAAGCGCGGTAAGGCCGATAACAGAACGGTAGGGGCGCAGACCGTATCTGGTCCGTCCCCCTCTGTCGGTTTCGCCGACATCTTCCCCGCCCCACAGGGGAGTCTGCCTCTGCCGCCGCGGAAAGGGATTTGAGGTTTTCAATTTGCCTTGTCGACGGGCACGCCGTGGGTAGTACGGCTGCCCACAGCCGTTCTTTCCCCGCGGAGCGGGGGTTGAGCCGTACGGCGAGACTCCCCGACGCGGGGAAAACCGACGGATAGACGACCGGCTCCATATCCGCTTGGGCGACGAACAGACTTCTTCTCATATTTCAATCATACATAAAGAATCAAAATCACAAAACAAACGACCCCGCCGACCGGGTTCATCATCAAAAGCAAGCGGGCGCCGCCGCGACTTCCCCACGTCGGGGATGGGATCGATTTGAATCGGGTTTTATTTATTCCCCGTCTTTTTCCGTCAAATCGACCCACCCCACTCCGTAGGGAACGAACGGCTGTAGGCAGCCGTAC
>JAFZOL010000055.1 GCA_017550625.1 Clostridia bacterium
GCAGCGGCGCACTTATTTGCGAAATACTGTGTTGCAGGGGTCGGATATCCGTCAGGATTATCCGACCCCTGCGCCTTGTCTTTCACAAAAATTGCATCCGCTGCGGTGCGAAGCAGTTTTTCGCCGGCTATTTTTTGTTCGGACAATCTGAACGGCAGGGGATAATCCTGACGGATATCCCCTGCCGGACAGGCAGTTCGGGCGGAAAAGAGCGGCGAAGAACCATGTAAATCCCTAAGTGAGGGCGCCTGAAGAGGGACCGCGAAAAGATTCGGATAAAGGTCATTCGGGAAGTTTGAGGCCGTTCCACGAAGAGACGTCGCACCGGCCCTCGAAATCGATCCCGGCGGCGACGGCTGTGCCGTCCGCACGGATCGCGACGGTGTGCGAATCGCCGGCCGCGACGGCAACGACGTTCTCCATCTTCGAGACCTCGGTCTGGCTGTATGAATTCCTGCCGACGGCTACCACCGTGCCGTCCGCTTTGAGGCCGACCGTGTGCTCGCGCCCCGCGGCGATGGCCGTGATATCCCGCCAGCCGGACACGTCGAGCTGCCCGCCGCTGTTGCTGCCGACGGCAACAACCCTGCCGTCCGCCGTCAGGCCGACCGTGAAATCCGACCCCGCGGCGATCGCGACGATATCGACCCAGTCGGACACGTCGCACTGGCCGTTGACGTTCGAGCCGACGGCGACCACGGTGCCGTCTTTTTTCAGGCCGACGGTGTGGCCCCACCCAGCGGCAACGTCAACGATATCGGTCCAATCGGACACGTTGAGCTGTTTGCTCTGATTGTCCCCCACCGCGACGACCGTGCCGTCCTTTTTCAGGCCGACCGTATGCTTCAGCCCGGCCGCGATATCGGCGATATCGGTCCAGCCGCGCGCCGCGAGCTGCCCCGCGCTGTCGTCGCCGACCGCGACGACCTTGCCGTCCGCCTTGAGACCGACGAGATGGTAGCGCCCCGCGGCGACGGCGACGATGTCTCTCCACATAATAACGCCGGACATGTTATAGTCGTTGTCGGTCCCGGCGACCACCGCTTTGCCGTCCGCAGTCACGGCCACCGTATGATAGAGGCCCGCCGCGATCACGGCAAGGTTCCCCCGGGCGACGGGGCTTTCGCTCACCTCGTTCGTCTCTTCAGGCGGCTGCGTTGTTTCAGGCTGTTCCGTGGGCTCGGTCTGCTCCGCGGGCTCGGTCTGCTCCGTGGGCTCGGTCTGCTCCGCGGGCTCGGTCTGCTCCGCGGGCTCGGTCTGCTCCGCGGGCTCGATCTGAGCCGGGGGCGTTTCGCCTTTCGGCTTCGACAGGACGATGGCGAGCACCACAGCGGCGGCGATCACGAGCACGGCCGCGATGACGAGCGCGAGCGGGCGTTTTTTCCGTTTGCCGCCCTGCTCCTCCGCGGGCGCGGGGACTTCCGCTACGGGGGCGGGTGTTTCCGCCGTTTCGGGCGGGGTTTGTTTCTTTTCCGGCGCGGCGGGGACCGAGACGGTCTCCCCGATCAGCGCGGCGCGCTGTTTTTCGTAGGACGCGTCGTCCAAAACTCCCTGCTCGCGCAGCTTCTGCAGCATCCTGAGCTGGCCGATCACGTCCGGCGTGAGCACCACGGGGTCGGACCCGGGCGCGTTATTCTTTTCCTGCATGGTTTTTCTCCCATTGGCGTTTCATTTGCGTTCATTATATCAAAACCGACCGCAAAATGCAAGACTTCGAAAAACCTTGACGAACGGCGTCGGAAAGGGTATACTGATACGTATGGAAAACCGGAAGTCGCGGCTTTTGCCGTGGGGCCTGCTGCCCGGCATCTGGGCCCTCGCGTGGCCCACGATGCTCGAAGAGCTGAGCCAGACCGCAGTTCAATACGCCGACACCGCCATGGTGGGGGCGCTGGGCACCGACGCCACCGCGGCAGTCGGCGCCACGGTGACCGTCAACTGGCTCGTCGGCAGCACGATCCACGCCCTCGCCGTGGGGTTTTTGGCGTATATCGCGCAGGCGCTCGGCGCCGACAGGCCCGGGGACGCGCACCGCGCCGCCGGGCAGGGCGTGCTTGCCGTGCTGACGGTGGGCGCGGCCTTCACCGCGATCACGCTGGGCCTCAGCCCCTTCGTGCCCGCGTGGATGCAGGTGGACGAGCCCCTGCGCGAGACCGCCTCGCGCTATTTCTTCATCCTATACGCGCCGATGCTGTTCCGAACCGCGATCATCGTGTTCGGCACCATGCTGCGCGCCGCGGGCGACGCGAGGACGCCGATGCGCATCGGCCTTGCGATGAACGTGTTGAATGTCTGCCTCAACGCCCTGCTGATCCCCGAAGCGCGGCAGAGGACCGTTTTCGGCGTGTCGCTGACGCTGCCCGGGGCGGGGCTCGGCGTGACCGGGGCGGCGCTCGCCTCGGCGCTGGCGTTCGCGGCGGGCGGGATACTGATCACCGTGGCGTTTCTGAGAAACCCGGCGATCACCCCGAAGGGGCAGAAGCTGACGCCCCAAAAGGACGTGCTGCTGCCCTGCCTCAAAGTCGCGCTGCCCAACGCCCTGCAGCGCTTCGCCACCTCGCTCGGCTACGTGGTGTTCGCGTCGCTCGTGAACGCCTTGGGCACCCTTGCCACCGCCACGCACACGGTGGCGAACACCGTGGAATCTGCGTTTTACGTGCCGGGCTACGGCATGCAGACCGCCGCAGCCACGCTCGCGGGGCGCGCCCTCGGCGCGAAGGACCTCACGAAGCTCAAGGACCTCAGGCGGATGCTGTTGGTGCTCGAGGTGGCGCTGATGGTCGTTTCGGGCGGGCTGTTATTTGTTTTCGCGCCGGAGCTCATCGGCATCTTCTCGAAGGACCCGGCGGTGGCCGAGCTCGGCACCACGGTGCTGCGCATGGTGGCGGTCAGCGAGCCGTTTTACGGCGTGTCGATCATTATCGAGGGCATGCTGCAGGGTCTCGGGCGCACCGGCTTCCCCTTCGCCGTGAACGTGATGGGCATGTGGGGCGTGCGCATCGCGCTCACCTTCGTGTTCACCCGCTTTTTCGGCGGCGGCCTCGTGGAAGCGTGGGGCTGCATGATCGGCCACAACCTGCTGCTGTTCACCGTGTTCAGCATCCATTTCATCCTGACGCTGCGTCGATGGACCGAAAACGGCCTGCCGGCAGGCGTTGCGGAAAGGAAATGATGCAGAATACAAAATACAAAATACAAAATTAAGAGGCCGGGGCCGTGGGCCGTGCGATGCCGCGCTCCCGTGCACCCGCGCGCACAGCGCGCTTTATACCCCGCCGCAGGCGACTGACTCCC
>JAFZOL010000056.1 GCA_017550625.1 Clostridia bacterium
CGGGGCAATACACATCGCTGCGCCGCCGGTGGCGGATGCAGCAGCGGTTTTATTTGGAGCAAACACAGAGTTTCACGAGCGCCCCAAGCGAAGTGAAACGACAATGTTTGCGACTGGGCAAAATCACCGCTGCGCCGCCGGTGGCGGATGCAGCAGCGGTTTTATTTGGAGCAAACACAGAGTTTCACGAGCGCCCCAAGCGAAGTGAAACGACAATGTTTGCGACGGGGCGTTAAAAGGACAAGTACCCGAAAGCTCACAGAGCGTTTCGGGTACTTTTTCATTTTCATAAAGGAACTATGGACTTTTTCGGCGGTTCGTGGTATCATTTGAACGGAAGGCGGCTCCCCTGCCGCTCACAGATCCTCGGGGATGTGCACGGCGCTTGTTTTCGGACGGGCAAACCTGAGTCCGCCTTTATACTCGGCGGGGTAGATCCCCTTTTCGGCAAGCGACGCGCGCTGTTTGAGCACCGAGATCACGTATTCGTGCTGGGCGTTATTGTAGTCCCAGAAGAAATACGGGATCATCATCAAAAAGTGTCCGACGAGGTCGAAGGCGATCGGGATGGCGAGGATGCGGAAGCGCGCACTGTCGTAGTACAGGATGCCCCAGTCGGAATTGAAGCCGTTTCGAAGCAGCAGCAGCGGGATCACGAGACCCACCATCGTGGCGATGGGCGCGACGAACCAGTTGAAAATGTTCGAAAAGCCCTCGAGCCGCTCGCCGGACAGATACATCTGGTAGTCGTAAAGCCGGATGTTCATGTCCTTTTCGGCCACCTTCGGGATCTCGATGATGAAATCGCGCAGCCAGTAGCCCGTGAGCATCACGATCCCGCACAGGCGCACGTTCCCGCCGAGGAACCAGAGCGACAATATCACGTTGACGCAGTGCGCCATCTCGAAGATCTGCCGGAAGATGCGCATCTGCTTGAAGGTGTATTTTCGCATAAAATACGGGGCGAAGAACGACGGCAGGGCGAACCGCGCCAATAAAAGGAGCATCATCGCGCCGTATTCGATGCCGGAGAGCCGCAGGGTATACAGCATGATCACGGTCACGATGTCGAGCATGCCGTCGCCCAGCGAATCCATCAGGTTGCACACCATGTTGAGCCACCGGTATTTGTTGCGCATCACCTGAAAGATGCCGTACCAGAACGGGACGGGCTGCTTTTTCTCGAGCGGCGGCTGCGGGATGCGCTCTTTGATGCGCCCCGCGCACACCATCGTGAGGGCGGCGAACGGAAGGAAGATGCCGGGGATCACCCAGCGGTAGAAATTGATGTCGTCGAACGAGCCCATCATCGGGATCACGGTCGCGAGCAGGGAGTTTAAGAGATGGCTGATCTTCACGGGGTAGGCGCGCGTGAAGATGCGCTCCTGTGAATTGGGGCTTATATTGTCCGCGCACGATTCAAGGCGGTTCGTGAAGCCGAACAGGTTGTAGAGCGAAAACAGCAGATACGCGAGCCACAGGCGCTCGTTGACGTCGGGGATGTCGTAGACGGGCAGCCAGCCGATCAGCACCACCATCACGGATTTCTGGATCACGTTTTCATACAGGCCGAATTTATACCGCCCGTATTTCGGCACCAGCTTTTTGCGCCACAGGATGTTGCGCGTGCCGCCCCAGCCGTTTTGCAGCAGCTGCACGCCGAGGATCTTGAAAAACGACCGCGCGTTGATGCCGCTCAGGCCATCCAGCGCTGTGATGAGCGCCCCGTCTGCCGGGAAGAGGCGGCTGGCGTCAAAGACCAACAAAAGCAGTCCCAGCGATGCCGCGGACAGATAGATAGTCTCCATCGTCCGCTCGCTGCGTTTGTCGAGCAGGCCGAGGTTATCCGTCACGAACCAGTCGAGTAGGTTCCACAGATACGAGAGCGGCACGCCGATCAGCGAGATCACCGCGAACGACAGATACGGCAGCGAGTAGTGGTGCATGATCAGAAAGCACGACGCCGCGAAGCCGATGTATTTGAGCGGCGCCATCGCCGCGTAGTTGGCCGCCACACCGATGAAGATATCAAGGTATTCCCGTCCGCTCACGTATTTGCCGTTGGCGGCGTCGGGCGTTTTCCAGTGGGTCTTCATATCGGATAAGAAGTGCCTGAGCTTGTCCATGCCGATAAACTCCTTTGCGCGGTTTTCGGGGGATCTAATGCCATCATATCATCTAAATCACAAAAACACAATACGTTACGCAAGAAAACAGGATAAAGGACGGGGAAATAAGAATGATGCTGAAACTGCCTGAATGCCCGCACTGCGGGGGCCGCGTGCTGCTGGACCCCGAAAGCGGGGCCGTCACGTGCCGCGCCTGCGGCAAAGAAGCCGCGGCGGACGAAGAGGACGTGAAAAAGATCAACGAGGTGTACGCCCGCGCAAAAGAGCTGATGGGGCGGGATACCTCCGCCGGGTACGCCGAGGCGATATGGGAGCTGCAGTCGATCTCGCTCGCCGCGGACGTGGGCGAGAGCCTAACGCTGTGCCAAACGAAGCTCGACGCCATGCGCGAGAAGGAGAAGCGGCAGGACGGGCCCAAAGAGGACACCGACAGCGGCCATATGAAGCTCGGCATCGTGATCCTGATCCTCGTGGTGCTGTTTTTCATCGCGATCATCGTCGGGATCGCGGCGCTCGTCAAGTCGTGGTTCAGCGGCGGCTTCACCGGCCCCGCCGCCGTGATCGCCGTGGTGCTGGTCATCGTCATCGCCGCCGCCCTGGTGTTCGGCAAGCTCCGCGGGAACTGAACGGGAAAGGACGGAAAAGATGAAGCACTATATCATCGTGAAATTCAAGGACAAAGAGGCGGGGCTGCGGCTCGTGCCGGAGATCGGGGCGCTGTTCGAAAAGACGCTGCTGCTCGACGGGGTGAAGGGCGTGACGCTGCACGAGACGAACAGCGAACGCGAAAACCGGTACCACCTGATGATCGAGATGACGCTCACGCCCGAGGGGCTTGAAGCCTTCGACGGCTCGGACGTCCACCGCTATTGGAAAGCGACCTACGGAGATCTTCTTGAGAGCAAGACGATCTTCGACTGCGAATAAAATGGTACAGCCCCGCGGGAAGGTGAACTTTCTGCGGGGCTGTTTTTTTTGATCGGCGGGCGGGAATTGCGTTAATCGGCGGGCGGGATCTTCCACGTGACGGTGAGGCTGTTTTCACCCTCAGCCTTGACGAAGCCCACGGACGTGTAAAGCCCGATGGCGGGGGCGTTATCCACGTCCACGTGCAGGCGCATGCCGTGCGGGCGGTTCGCCGCGAGCGCCGCGACGAGCAGCTTTCTGCCCCAACCGCGGCAGCGGTAAGGCTCTTTCACGAGCACGTCGACGGGCTCGTTTTCGTCGTGGCCGACGGTCACGTCGAGATACCCGACGACCGTTTCGCCCTCGCGCGCGATGAACACGCGAAAGCTCTCCGGATTCGCCGCCACTTTTTCGCCGGTCCAGTAGACGTCCGTATTGTGCATGGCGCAATACTGCGAGAGGTATTTTTCACTGAGCGGTTCCACGCCGCTGAGGTCGATGGCAGGGATCTGCCCGGCGAACACCATTTTCTGCTGCTCGGTATCAAACGACGCGCCGTTTTGCCGCAGGAGCGCCGTGAGCGGTGTGATCTCGGGGCTGTAAACAAAATCGGCCTGATACCCCGGGAAGCGTTCGCGAAGATACGCACCGAGCTCGCGGCATGAAAGCTCGTCGCGCGTGAGGCACGAGAGCATTTCAAGATAGCGCTCGTCCTCCAGCAGCAGGAAATAGAACAAGCCCGTCTTTTCGCCTTCGCGCGACGCGCCGAGTACGAGCCGGTCGGGCTTTCGGCAGGCCTCGCGCAGCATTTCGAAGCGCTCTTCGGCGGTGCCGCCGCGCGGGACCGAGAACGCCTTATCCCCGTCGAAAAAGCGCAGGAACCCGAGCCAGCCGTCGGGCGACGCGAGCGGTCCGATCATATACGACTCCCCTTTCGTGTTTCTTATATCAAAGGATCCACGCGGAAAGGCCGTCGGGCAGACGGCCTTTTTGTTTATCCGTTGCCGTTCGCGAACGCATTGAGCCACACCGCGACGTGGCTCGCAAAGCCGTGGCAGCATGAGGCGAAATCGGTCATGTTTTCCCACAGCGTGCCGGTCTGCTGCGCCATCGGCAGAAAGAACGCGCGGATCTCGTCGAGGGCCTGCTGCGTGCGCCCGTAACGGAACAACAGGTCCACGCGCAGGAAGTTGCCGATGAACGCGTTGGAGGCTGGCATATCGGGATAGGCGCCGGTCTCTTTGCGGCGCGGGCCGAACGCGGTGAACATCGTTTCGAACAGGGCGGGGTCGGTCTCGGGCGACGCCACGCCCATGAAAAAGGCGTAATACTGGGCGGTTTCGGTGTGGTTGTCGGTGCGTTGAAGAGCGCCGTTTTTCAGCACCGCGTTGTCGGCGAAGAAGCCGTCGTCACGCAGGGCGAGCCTGCGGATCGCGGCCTTGATACGCGCGGATTTGAGGCGCAGCGTTTCGTCGCCGTAGAGGTTCGCGAGGGCCTCGAGAAAACGGGCGTAGAGCATGTTGCTGGGGTAGTTCACGTCCTGTACGTAGTCGTTGGCGGCGCTCCACTCGATGAAGACCCAGCTCTCGAGGTTCTGGAGCAAGCCGTCGGCGTTTTCGTATTTCGTGAAGAAATCCTTGAGCGCGTAGAGGCGCGTTTTGGCACGGTCGATAAGCGCGCGGTCGCCGGAGCGCTTTTCGTATTCTTCCATCTCGAGGACGTACCACATCGCCCAGTTCGGGATGTAGCCGCCGCCGACGTGGTCGCCCGGGTAGCACATGGGCAGCATGCCCGCGGGCACGTGCGGCAGGGCCTCGGGCAGCAGAAAGTTTTCGAGAAAGGCGCGCTCGACTTTGCTTTCGCCCGTGAGGGCGTATTCGGTGCGGGCGGTGAAAAAGCTGTCGCACAGCCACCCTGCGCGCTCACGCGACGGGCAGTCCATGAAGATATCGGTCGCGTTTTGGCGGAAGGTCTCGACCGCCGCGTCGTAGACCGTCTGCAGGTCGTCATCGGGCATTTTGACGAGATTTTTGAGCCCCGCTGCGGGGTACGTTTCGGTGAACTGCGACACGCGCTCGATTTCGGCCCCCGCGCCGGGCGCGTAGAGGGCAAGGTAGCGGAAGGTGTAGGGCGCGAAGGTGACGAGATCGTAGTCCCGCCCGCCGGCGAGCGTCCACTTGACGCAGTTCTGACAGTTGTCGGCGCCGGGCTCGGGCACGCCGTTTTCGCCGACCTTTTCAGAGAAGACGGCGTAGAGTGTCACGTCTTCGGGCGCGTTGAGTTTCAGGCGTAAAAAGCCGCTGGTGTTCACGCCCATGTCGTAAACGAGAAAGCCCTTTGCCGGGAGGATAGCGTCGGCGGCGGGCAGGGGGCCCTGCTGCTTTGTGCGCGGGGAGTAAGCGAGGACCTCGTGCACCGGAAAGGCCTCGAGCTCTTTCTTTCGCCAGCCCTTGAGGTCGCCGCCCGGCTGATGCATGCGGTCATTCCGTCGGCGTTTGAGGTCGGTCTCGCGCACGAGTTTGCCACAGCGCAGGACGGTTTTCGCGCAGCGCTCTTCATAGTCGCAATAGGGCACGTCGCGGCGGATGAACGTCTTCGGCGCGGTGTTTTCGAGCGTGCAGGGCGCGGGGCAATACGACGGGTCCTTGCGGACGAGGTCGTAGGACAGATCGTAGACATAGGCCTCCGTCGCGGGGCGCTGGAACGAGAAGCGCGGCGTTTTGCGCACGCGGTGCGTTTCATAAAACGCTTCGAAACCGGGGGCCGCGCCGGTGGCGGCGAGCACGGTTTCGCCGGAAAGAAGCTCGGCGCACACGAAGGCGGGGGCGTCCCAAACAGAAAAGCTGTTGACGTTGTAGCCAACCGCGAGCACCGTGAGCACGCTCGGCGCGGCGGCGCGCGGGAGGTCGTAGACGCTCACGCGGTAGAAGCCGTGGGCGGCGCGGGCGGGGCCTTCGGCGAAGAACGCGCCGTTCAGAAACACCTGATAGCGCGAATGCGCGGCGATATGGAGCGTTGCCCCGGTATCCTGCGGGATGACGGCGCGCAGCAGCACGGACGTGTTGAGAGCGGCGTCTTCGCCCGCGATCCACACGGGCGACGCCTGAACGAATGAAAAGGGCTGCATAAGCGATCCTCCAAGCCGTTGTGTTATCTTCATCATACCCGATTCGCGCCCGCTTTGCAAGGGCAAACAAAGAGAATTTTAGCGCTTTGCAGACATAAAAAAGCGAGCCGTCAGGCGCCCTCACTTAGGGATTTACATGGTTCTTCGCCGCTCTTTTCCGCCCGAACTGCCCGTCCGGCAGGGGATATCCGCCAGGATGATCCCCTGCCGTTCAGATTGTTCGAACAAAAAATAGCCGGCGAAAAACTGCTTCGCACCGCAGCGGATGCAATTTTTGTGAAAGACAAGGCGCAGGGGTCGGATAATCCTGACGGATATCCGACCCCTGCAACACAGTATTTCGCAAATAAGTGCGCCGCTGC
>JAFZOL010000057.1 GCA_017550625.1 Clostridia bacterium
CGATGCCGATGTCCGCAGCCTTGATGGACGGCGCATCGTTCACGCCGTCGCCGGTCATGGCGGTCACCATGCCGCGGGCTTTCCAGGCGCGCACGATCTTGGTCTTATGTTCGGGCTGCACGCGGGCGTAAACGGAATACTTCACGACCTCGTCCACCATCTCTTCGTCGGTGAACTTGTCGAGCTCCGCGCCCATGATGGCCTGCGAGGTATCCGCGATGATGCCGAGCTCCCTGCCGATGGCCACGGCGGTGTCGAGGTGGTCGCCGGTGATCATGATCGGCACGATGCCGGCGCCGCGGCACTCTTCGATGGCGGCCTTCACTTCGGGGCGTACGGGGTCGATCATGCCGGTCAGGCCCACGAACACCAGCTCTTTTTCAAGCGTGGTTGCTTCATAATCGGCGGGCTCGGCCACGTGCGCGCGCATCGAAAGCGCCAGCACGCGCAGGGCCTTGTCGGCCATCGCCTTGTTGCCCGCGAGGATATCCTTTTTCAGCTCGTCGGTCATCGGGACGGTCCTGCCGCCGACCAGAGCGTGCGTGCATTTTTTCAGGATCTCGTCCGGCGCGCCCTTGGTGAACTGAATGATGCCGTCCTTGGTCTTATGCACCGTGGACATCATCTTTCTGCCCGAGTCGAACGGCGCCTCGCCGATGCGGGGGTTCTCTTCCACAAGGCCGCCCTTCGGCATGCCGAGCTTGTTCGCGTAATTCACGAGGGCTGCCTCGGTGGGTTCGCCCACGGCGTTGCCGGTCTCGTCGAGGTTCGCGTCGCTGCACAGCGCCATGCCGCGCGCCAGCAGCTTTTCGTCGTCGCCGTAATAATCGACGACGGTCATCTTGTTCTGCGTCAGCGTGCCCGTCTTATCCGAACAGATGATCTGCGTGCAGCCCAGCGTTTCCACGGCGGTGAGCTTGCGGATCAGCGCCTGGCGCTTACTCATCGCGGTCACGCCGATCGAAAGGATGATCGTGACCACGGCGGGCAGGCCTTCGGGGATGGCGGCCACCGCCAGCGCGATCGCGGCGATGAAGGTCGACAACCCGATGTTGCCGAGCAGCGCCATCGAGAAGGGCTCGGTGGAGGTAATGAGGCTCTCAACGAGGCCCACGACGAACACCAGCACGCTGATGCCGATCACGAGCTTCGTGAGGAACTTCGAAAGCTCCGCCATCTTGATCTGCAGCGGGGTCTGCTCGTCCTCGGCCTGGGCCAGGGCGTCGGCGATCTTGCCCATCTCGGTGTCCATGCCGGTGCCGGTCACCACGGCCTTGCCGCGGCCGTACACCACGGTGGAGCCGGAATACAGCATATTGCGGCGGTCGCCGAGCGGCACGTCTTCGGTGTCTTTCTTGAGCATCAGCGCCTCGACCATCTTGGTCACGGGCACGCTCTCACCGGTCAGGGCGGCCTCTTCGGCCTTCATCGAATAGCTCTCGAGGATGCGGCAGTCCGCGGGCACGGCGTCGCCGGCCTCGAGCACCACCACGTCGCCCACCACGATGTCTTCGCTCTTGATCGTCACGATCTTGCCGTCGCGGATCACGTGTGAGGTGGCCGCCGTCATCTGCATCAAAGCTTCCATCGCGGCCTCGGCCTTCGATTCCTGCACGAGGCTCATGATCGTGTTGATGATGACCACCACGAGGATGATCATCACGTCGGCGAATTCCGACAGCGTGGGCTTGCCGCCCGTCTGGATCACGGCCACCACGGCCTGAATGCCGGCGGCGACGAGCAGCATGATGATCATCGGGTCCGCGAGGGCGGAGAAGATCTTTTTCAGCAGGCTGTCCTTTTCGGCTTCCTTGAGCTTGTTCTTGCCGTTCGCGGCGAGCCGGGCTTCGGCCTCGGCGGAAGTAAGGCCGTTATCGTTCGACCCGACTTCTTTGAGTACCGTCGCGTTGTCTTCCAGGTAAAACTTCATTTTCGTTTCATCCTTTCGTTGGATTGCGGCGGGCTTTGCCCCGCCGGGGGATTCTTAAAAGAAAAAGACCCCTGACCACAGTTTCGTGCGGTCAAAGGTCTTGCTACCGAAGTTGGGCGGACCGCCAGGCGTTTCAGCCGGCTGTTGACGGTCAGCTCGGACCGAGGTCCTCAAGCTACTCCCCTTTAATCGCAGTTATCATATCATATATTTACACACGCGTCAAGAGGGAATTTGCCGCGCGGGGGTGCCGTTTTTACTTTCTCTGCCAGGTCGCCGGCGCCACGGCGAGCAGGACGGGGAAGATCTCGAGCCTGCCGAGCAGCATCGCGAGTGTGAGCGTCAGCTTTGAGAGGGTTGTCATGCCCGCGTAGCTCGCCGTCGGGCCCACCGCCCCGAGGCCGGGGCCGATGTTGTTGAAGCACGCGGCCGTCGCCGTGAGCGAGGTCTCGATGTTGAATTGGTCCACGCTCACCACGAGGAAGCACAACGCGAAGCACAGCATATAGAGCGCGAAATAGTTGAGGGTGTTGTGCACCACGGTCTCGTCGAGCTTCTTGCCCTCGAGCCGCAGGCTGCGCACGCTTTTGGGATGCAGCAGCCGCATGATCTCGCGGTGCATGCTCTTGAACAATATCATCACGCGCGAGACCTTCAGGCCGCCGCCGGTGGAGCCCGCCGACGCGCCGACGAACATCAGAAGCACCAGCACGGTCCGCGAAAAATGGGGCCACCGGTCGAAGTCGGTCGTCGAAAAGCCCGTCGTGGTCAGAATGGAGCTGACCTGGAACGCCGCGTGGCGTACCGTTTCGCCGAGGGTGGCGTACATCGAGCGGATGTTGATCGCGATCGCCGCGGCTGAGATCACCGCGATGGCGGCGTAGGTGCGAAGCTCCGTGCTCCTGACCGCCTGCCCGATCTTTTTCACGAGGATCAGGTAATAAATATTAAAGTTCACGCCGAACAGGAACATGAACACGGTCACGACCCATTGCAGATAGGCGGAATCGTAAGCGCCCATCGAGGCTGCCTGCGAGCTGAAGCCGCCGGTACCGGCCGAGCCGAACGCGTGGATGAAGCAGTCGAACAGCGGCATTTTGCCGACCCACAGCAGCGCCACCTCGAGCAGCGTCATGCCCATGTAGATGAGATACAAAATCTTCGCGGTCTCGCGGGCGCGCGGTACAAGCTTGCCCACGATCGGCCCCGGGATCTCGGCGCGCATGATATGGATCGAGCGGTCGCCCATGTTCGAGATCGCCATCACGAACACCAATATCCCCATGCCGCCGAGCCAGTGGGTGAAGCTGCGCCAGAACAGGTTCGCGTGCGACATGGCGGGGATGTCCGTCAAGATCGACGCGCCTGTGGTCGTAAAGCCGCTCATGGTCTCGAACAGGGCGTTGACGTAGTTCGGGATGTCGCCGGTGATCACGAAGGGCAGGGCCCCCACGAGGCTCATCAGCACCCACGTGAGCGCCACGATCACGAAGCCCTCGCGCGCGTAGATCACCTTCGTCCACGGCTTCACCACGCGCTGCCCGATCACCGACAGCACAAAGGTCGCCGCGCCCACGCATAGATAGACGAGGGCGTGGCGCGTTTCGCCGTAGATGAGCCCCACCAGAGCCGGCAGCAGCAGCACGGCCGCCGCCACCTTAAGGATCTGCAGGGGCATATACAGGATCATCCGTCTGTTCATTTCCTGCCTCCGGCCATGATATCCGAGAGCTCCACGAGCTTGCGTCCGGCGGTCACCACGATCACGCGGTCGCCGGGCTCAATGGTGTCGCTGCCGGTAGGGATCAGGGTCTTGCGCCCGCGCGAGATGCCGGCGATCAGGGTGTTCGGCTGGAGCTTGAGGTCCCTGAGCTCCACGCCCTTGCCGCGGAATTCCGGCGTCACCACGAATTCGATCGCCTCGGCCTTTTCGTCCGCGATGCGGTAAAGCGTTTCGATCTTGCTGCCTTCGGCTGTATTCAGGGCGCGGGCGTAACGCGTCACCACGTCCGTCACGGCCTTTTTGGGCGAGATCACGGTCTCAAGCCCCAGATCGCCCGCGATTCCCGTAAGCTCGGTGCGGTTGACCTTGGTGATCACGCGCTTCACGCCGAGCTTCGACGCGAACACCGACAGAAGGATATTCTCTTCGTCCGTGCCGGTGAGCGCCACGAAGGCGTCGACGCTGCGGATGCCCTCTTCGAACAGCAGGTCCTGATGCGTGCCGTCGCCCTCCACGACCGACACCGAGGGCAAAAGGTCCGCGAGCTCCCGGCAGCGGACGGGATCCTTGTCGATGATCTTCACGCTTTTGCCGAGAAAGTCGAGCCTGCGCGCCAGATAATACGAGGCGCGGCTGCCGCCGAGGATCATGATCGAGCGGGCGGTCTTCGTGGTCAGGTGCATCTTTTTGAGAAGGCGCTGCATCTCGCCCGGCGACGCGATCACGCCGATCTTGTCGTCCGCGAGCAGGGTAAAGCGCCCGTCCGGGATTATCACGTCCTCGCCGCGCTGCACGTAGCACACGAGAAACAGGCCTTTATACTTTTCGCGCAGGTCCCACAGGGTGAGGCCGCACACGGGGTTGTCCTGCTTGAGGCGCAGCTCCACCATCTCGATGTTCTTGCCCGAAAACGTGTCGATGCGGGCGGCCGAGGGCAGCCTGAGCAGGTTGAACACCTGCTGGCCCGCGAGCAGGTCGGGGTTCAGCGCCATCGAGAGCTGTAATTCCTGCTTGAGAAAGCCGAGGTTGCCCTCGTTATAGTCGGTGGTGCGGATGCGCGCGATCGTGTGCTTCGCGCCGAGCCTGCGCGCGAACAGGCAGGCGAGCATGTTCATCTCGTCCTTTTCGGTCACGCTGACGAACAGGTCCGCCTTGCCGGCCTCCGCCTCGAGCAGCACGTCGTAGTCGGCGGCGCTGCCGGTCAGGCCGTTCACGTCGTAGCGGTTGATGAGTTCCTCAACCGCGGCGCCTTTGATATCCACAACGGTCACGTTGTGCCCCTCGCCCACGAGGGCGTGGGTGATCGCGGTGCCGATCTTTCCGCATCCGGCAACAATGATTTTCATACGATCTCTCCGTAGTCGGTTTGATTCTTATATTTTACACCTTTTTTTTCTTGTTGTAAAGAGAAAGTTTCGTCTCCCGCCCGCCTTGACAGGCGGAATGCGGCATGCTACAATAAGAAACCGGAACGGAGGCGAAACGATGGAACGGTTCCGGCGCCTGACGGCGCTCGCGGCGGCGTTCGTGCTGCTTTTCATATGCGCGCTGCCCGCCGCTGCCCAAAAGGGGAGCGGTGAGGGCATCCGCAACGTGATCTTCATGATCGGCGACGGCATGGGGTTCAACCATCTGCGCCTCGCCGAGCAGGAGGGGTACGAACTCTTCATGCAAGAGAACGCCGACCTCGCGGGCGAGAGCCGCACGCGTTCCACCATTGAAGTCACCGACTCCGCCGCCGGCGCCACCGCCCTCTCGGCTGGGGTGCGCACCGCCAACGCGTGCGTGGGCGTTTACCCGTCCGACGTGCTCGGGCTTTTCACTGCGCCGCGCCTCATCACTGAAGCCGCGCGCGGCCTCGGCATGAGGGTCGGCGTGGTCACTACGGACCTGACCTCCGGCGCCACGCCCGCGGGCTTCACGGCGCACACGCTCAACCGGAACCAGCCGGGCGAGATCACGCGCGACCAGCTGAAAACGGGCTTCGACCTCATCTGGGGCGCGAATGAAGCGGCTGCCGACCCTGCCGATATCGCCGCAGCGGGCTATACCCGCGTTTCATCGCGCGAGGACCTCGCTTCTCTTGCCCCCGGCGACAAAAGCTTCGGGCAGTTCAGCCTCAACACCTGGAAGCTCGAAACCGACGCCGACGACCCTTCGCCCACGCTCAAAGAGATGACCGAAGAGGCGCTCCGGCTCCTCTCTTCGGACGCCGGTCACGGCTTTTTCCTGATGGTCGAGGGCGCGCACATCGACAAGTGGTCCCACTTGAAGCCGGGCGGCGTCGCGGATTCGCCCTATAAGCGGCAGAACGCCGCCGAGGCGGTCAAGGCCTTCGACCGGGCGGTCGAGGCGGCTGTGGACTTCGCGCGGCGCGACGGCCACACCCTCGTGATCGTCACCGCCGACCACGAGACCGGCAACCTCTACGCCGAAAACGGCGAATATGTCTTCCATTCGTGGTCGCACACCGGCGTCAACGTGCCCGTGTTCGTCTACGGCAGCGACACCTTCATCGAAAACGGGCAGGCCGTGGATAACTATGAACTGCCGGTGCGCGTCGCGAAGGCGCTCGGCTGGGACGAAGCGGTATTCCCCGCCGTGGAGCCCGGCGACCTCACCGATAAGCTCGCCGAAGCGCTCCTGCGCCTCGCGGGCTGATGCCCGATCAATACAAAATGACCGCCGGGATCCTCCGACGGTCTTTCTGTTTATTTCCGCTTCGCCCTGCCGAAGGTCCGCCCGCGCGGGTCGCCGGGCGCGTCGTACACGGCGGGGTCGTACTGCATCTTCACGTCCTCTTTGCCGTCGAGAGCGTATTTGTCCTGATAATAGCTTTCCGACCGGCAGCCGAACGATCCGTCGGGGTTTACCTCGATCACGGTGCACCCGCGCTGGCCGCCCACGCGGGCGATGCCCGGCATGGCGAGGTAGTCCACGCTCTTGCCGTAGGTGAGCCGCACGCCCCGATACTCCACCGAAAACGTGTTATAGTGGTCGTGCCCGCAGAAAAAGCCCTGCGTGGAGCCGAGCGCGATCGCGGTCTCGAACAGGTCGTCCTCGCCCACACCGCAGTATACGACCTTATGGCTGTCCGACGCCGCCCCGTACACGTAGCGCACGTTTTCGGTGTTCCGGCAGCCGTTGTCGAGAAACTCATACCACGCGTCGCGGTATTCGGTGAGCGGGATGTGGAAAAACGCGAGCGAATTCACGGCCGCGCCGTTCGCTTTTTCGTATTCCCCGAGCGTGCGCGCGTACCACGCGACCTGGTTCTCGTGGATATTGTCGTATTTCCACGTGAGCCATCCGAGGGCTCTGTCCCTGCGGTAGTCGTGCGAGTCAAAGAGATAGAGGAGCTGCGTATACGCCCCTTCGCTGTTTCGCACCGAAACGATCTGGTTGCCAACGCCGTCGACGTCGGTCGGGCCGCGGCGGAACAGGCAGTGCGGATAGTCCCCGCTCTCATAGAACGCGCCGATCTCTTCGCGCGTGTAGTAAGAATAGCTCTCCGCGTCGTGATTGCCGAGGGTCAGCGTCCAGTACACGCCGAGCCGCTCCATCAGGGCGGCGAACATTTTTGCCGGGGTCAGGTTGTTGAGCGTGCCGGACTGGAAGGGGATCGGGTACCCCACGTCGCCCGTCACGATCACGAGGTCGGGCTTTTCGGCCGCCAGCATCGCCGCCACGCACCCGAGCGCCATCGCGTCCTTTTTGAGCGACATCCACCCGCAGCCGAGGTGGATATCGGTAAGCTGCACGATCTTGAGCGTCCGGTCGGTCACGAAGCTCACGTTCCCGAACGCGTCCGTATCGGGCACGAGCCGGTCCTCCGGATAGTCGACGGGGGAGAGGGCCTCGACCTTTCGCATATTCGAGCGGTTGCCGAGCGCGCCGACGCCCGCCCCGAGCGCGATGAGCGCGCATAAAACGAGCAGCAGGATCAAACACACCTTCAGTCGCTTTTTTGCCTGTGCGCCGCGTTTTTGTCCCGTTTTCGCCTCTTCGCGTACGGCCTCTTTCTCAAGCGTCTCCACGTTCCGCCTCCTCCCGGTTTTTTTACCATTATACCACCCGGAACCGCCCGGCGCAACAAAAGACTTGCATTTTTTGCGGCGGGGGTCTATGATAGAGAAAACGACCCGAAAGGAGCGGTCCTATGCGTCTTCCCGATCATTACGGCTACGGCGCGCTGTTCGCTTACAGCGGCGTCGACGGCGAAAACTTCCACGGCCGCGATTTTGTCGCAGTCACGATGCCGTCTCCCGTCACCCTGCGCTTCGACGCGAATGTGCCCGTCACACTCAGCGCCCCGCTGCCCGGCGGCGCGGCGTTTACCTGCGTGCTCTCGGATCTCATCATCGCCGAGGGCTTCACCGCTGCCTTCGCCGACGGCGAGACCGTGATCGGCTGTTCCTCCGTCCCGCCCGCGGTCGCGGCGGGGGAGGGCGGCGCGCGCAAAACGGACGGCGATCTCACGCTCATTTCGGCCGACGGCTTCGTTTACGCCCTCGCTTTATCCGGTGAGCGCTTCGCCTTCTGCCGCGCGGGGAATGAACCCGACGCGAGATCGAAAGCCCTTCGCGCCCTCGCCCTCGACCTTTCGGCGCGCGTTGACGAAATCCTCGGCTATTACCGCCGCCTGCCGCCCTGTCCGCGGCCGGAATACGAGCGCCTTTATTACAAATGCCTCGCCGTGAACCGCGTCAACGTCTACAGCCCGCAAAACGGCGTCCCGTGCCGCTACACCACGCCCGACCGCCTGCCGCACCGCCATATGTGGCTGTGGGACAGCATGTTCCACGCCATGGCGATCGTGCGCTACGACCCCGCCCTCGCGAAGGACGCGGTGCGCGCCGTGCTCGCGTGTCAGCGCGCGGACGGCTTCATCCCGCACATGATGAAGAGCCGCGCCGACGTGTCGTCCATCACGCAGCCGACCGTCGTCGCGTGGGCGCTATATGAAATCTACCGCCGCGACGGGGACCTTGCTTTTCTTCGTGAAACGGCCCCCGCTGCCGCCGCGTTCCTCCGCTGGTTTGCCGAAAACCGCGACCAAAACCGCAACAGCGTGCAGGAATGGTACATGAATTTCGACAGCGTGCGCTGCCGCTGCGACGAATCGGGCATGGATAACTCCCCGCGCTTCGACGTGACCGAGCCCGTCGACGCGATCGACGCCGTGAGCTTCTTCGTCCACGACTGCCTTTGCCTTTCCGGGATATTCACTATCCTCGGCGACAAAACGCAGGCTTCGGAATTCGCCGCCCGCGCGAAGGCCTCCGCCGACGCCGCGAACGCCCTTTTATGGGATGAATCCGTCGGCGCGTATACCGACCGCACGCTCTCCGGGCGCCTCACCGGCGTGCTGACGCCCTCGTCGTTCTTGCCGATGTTCGCGGGCTTCTGCCCGCCCCGGCGCGCCGAACGCCTCGTGCGGCTTCTGAAAGACCCCGAAAAGTTCGCCTCTCCCTTCCCGATCCCCAGCGTCACGCGCGACGACCCGGCCTACGGCAGCGATATGTGGCGCGGCGGCGTCTGGCTCAACTATAATTATATGGTAAGCGCCGGCCTCAGGCGCTGCGGGTACGAAAAAGAGGCGCGCGCCCTGCTCGAAAAAACGCTCGAATGCGTCAACCGCCGTTTCCTCTCCACCGGCGCGGTGTTCGAGTTCTACGACCCCGAGGACAAAACCGACCCGTGGTTCCTGCACCGCAAGGGAGAGCAGCCCACGCCCCCCGACTACCGCGTCAAAATGCACGCGATCACCGATTACAACTGGTCGGCCAGCTTCCTGCTGCTGATGCTCTTCGGCGATTGAATGATATAAAAAAACCAAGGACCGGAACCCTTGACGGGCTCCGGTCCTTTTTGTGTTGTGTGTTTGTGTCGCGTCAGTTTACCACTTCGTGGGATCTTCAAGGGACACGGCCGCGCGCAGGATGTGTCTCGCGTCGCCTGCGGTCACCTTGCCGTCCTTGTCCACGTCGCAGGCCTTGAACTCGCGGCTGCCTGCGGGATAGGTCTCAAGGTCCACGGCGCGTCTGAGCGCGAGGCGGGCGTCGGACGCGGTGATCTTCTTGTCGTTGTCCACGTCGCCGAGCATCACGCTCTCGCTCTTGTCAACGAATACCGCGGTCACGGTCACGTTTTCGGCGGGCTGGATGAAGGTGGTGGTGGCGGAGGTGATGCTGGCGAGCTTCACGTTGCCCGAGTCGACCACCCAGCGGCTGAACACCTTGCCCTCCGGCGCGGCGTCGGCGGTGATGGTGATCTTCGTGCCGGCCTCCTGCGGGCCGGTGGGCGTTCTCTTGCCGTTTTTGACCATCGTGTAGAACGTCTCTTTCTCGGGCACGGCGTCAATGGTCTGGTTGAAGTTGACTTCAAAGATGAATGCGCCGGTCTCGAAATCCTTCGACATTTCGTAATAGCCGTAGTCCACTTCCTTGCCGTTGTCATCGTACATCACGATGCGCAGCGGGTCGGCGAACTGATAGCCGGGCTGCGGTTTGAGATAGAACCGGATCGCGTAGGCGGTTTTGGAATCGAACACCGAACCGGCGCTGATGTAGTCGCTGTGGTCCAGGTCGTACATCTCAAGCCAGTAGCCGCCGTTGAAGCGCATGAACTGGTATTTCCAGGGTTCGCCCAGGGTCGCCCACTCTGCGGCGTGACCCGACATGTCGCCGTCGCCGACCGTCTGGCCGTTCACGGGCTGCGTCACGCCGTTGATGACGACTTCGTCGACCGTCTTCGCGGGCGTGGAAGCGAGCGAGTTGACGAAGAACCAGATGATGTAGTTGTCGCCCTGCTTCGTGTATTCAATGTGGTCGACGTCGACCTCGGTGCCGTTCTTGTCCGTCAGCTTGAACTTGGGGGACTTGCCGAAGTTGTAGCCGTCCTGCATCTTGATGACGACCCTGAGGGCGTACATGGTGTCCGCCTGGAAGGTGTCGCTCGACTCGAGCTGCTCGTCGGGGTCGAGGCCGTCCACGGTGAACCATGCGCCGTTGTCGTTGGCCAGCAGGTATTTGTCCGGCGCGCCGGAGGTCACCGAGGAACTGACCTTCTGGCCCTTCACGGGCTGGGTGGCGTTTTCAAAGGTGAACGTCTCCACGGGTTCTGGCGTCTTCGGATACGGCATCACGAAGCGCAGCTTGAACCCTGCCACGTCGTCCGGCAGGCCGAGGCTGTAGTCGCGGTAGGTGCGGCGGGAGTTGATCGTGTCGCCGTCCACGACCCAGTTAAGGTACACGTTCTCGTCGAACACGGCGCCGCTGTGGGTCACAAGGCCCACGTAAACGTCCACCACGTCGCCGGCGGCGGGCGTCGTATCCGGGTCGATGACCTTTTCGCCGTTGATGTAATACGAGATGAACGCCAGATGCGCCAGCGGGGCGTTGACGGTCACTTCGGTGTCGAGCGGCTTTCCGATCTTCGGCGAATCGAGGCCGTCCAGCACGTTCTTGAGCGAGTGGATCTCGTTGCACTTGATGCCGACCCAAACGGTCGCCGTGTCGTTGTCGCGGGTCCTGGTCCACACCTTGACCTGCTTGCCCTCAAACGGGACCGTGTTCATATCCTTGTCGCGCAGGCTCACCGAAAGGCTGTCGGTATAGGGGCTGAAGCTGTAGCCGTCATACGCGCCGAGGACGAGCTGCATGTAATAGACTTCGCCGACCTGCGGGGCCGCCACGATGCTGCCGTCGGGCTTGTCGTACCAGCCCTTGGCGAGGTTGACGAAATACTTGTTCGCCTCATTGCCGTTCGCCGAAACGGCGGGATCGGTCCTGAAGCCCGCGCCGTTGCACGGCCGCGTGACGTTGCTGATCACCACGTTCGTGAGCCGGTCGGGCAGGTTTTCATAGGTGAAGTCCACGATATAGCGGCCCACGTTCAAAAGCTTCTTCGTGGGGGATTTATCTGTGGTGTTCAGGGTGAACGAGGGGTTGCTGCCCCACGAGAACCCGGTGTTCGGCAGGATGGTGAAGCGGTAGGTATAAGTCTTGCCCTTGACAAATTTGTCGCCCGCGTGCATCTGCGTGGGATTCGAGATGTCCTTGCCCTCATACCAGTAGCCTTCGAGCGTCACGGCGCAGCCGGTCGAGGTGCCCGCCACGTAGTTGCCGGCCTTGTCCCTCGCGCCGGGCGTCGCATACGATTTGATCTCATTCCCCGGCAGCGGATCCTGCGGGATCATCAGGTTCAGGTAGTTGATGGTGTTCGAAAGGGTATAGGTCGCCTGCGCGTGCGCCGTTCCCTTATCCACGTCATACTCGAGCAGGATGTCGCTGTCCGGCTTCCAGAACGAGACCACTCTTTCGCCGAACTGGAAGCTGTCCGCCATGTAGTAACCGGCCTTGAGCTTGTAAGTGACGTCCACGGTATAGGTGCCGGCGGTGATCGTCGAGCCGGGATTGAAGGCGCTGCCGTTCTTGGTCCATTTTTCGGTCACGGTAAAGTACTGGACGCCGGCGGACGGACCGGTGGTGCAGCTGTAGTTGGCCGCCTGATGCACCAGCGTGTCGCCGATCTTCGGGACCTGCCAGCCGACCTGGAACCCGTACACGGGCTGCGGCTCGGGAATGGTGAACTGATACTCCAGTATGGCAAAGGCCGAGTTGATATTTGCGCTCACAGGCTTCAGAGAAGCGCCCTTGACATTCAGTGTCATGTTCGGCGCGAACATCCAGCCTGTATCGGGGAAGATCTGAAGGCGGACCGTATAAGTCTTGCCGCTTTTCATTGTGGGCACGTTGGTGGAATAACTGCCGCTGCCTTCTTTCCAGGACACGTTGTTGACGTAATAATGCTTGTCAGAGAGCTTGCCCGGGTTGACCACGAAGTTCGAGGGCGTGTTGCCGACGGTCGGGGTGCCGTTGAACTTCAGCTCGATCTGGGTCAGGTCGTAGTCGCCGGTGAGGCGGATGACCGGGCGCACGCCGTGCAGGCAGTCGACCTGCGAATCAAAAACGCTGTCGCCGTTGTACCCGACAAAGGCCGCGAATTTGCTGAAATACACGGGCTGCGAGTGGGTGTATCTGTTGGTGAGCCAGAACGAGCAGGCTTCGGTCGTGCTGTCGTACGCCACGCCCATGCATTTCGCGTAGTCGGTGGGCTTGCACACTTCGGTCTTGTGCTTGGCGCGGTAGGCGGAATACTGCGATAGCGAGAGCGACGACACCTTCGCGGTGAAGCCGGGATCGGGGTAGTTTTCCCAGTCCACGTTGCCGTTCTGGTCCTCGTTCGCGATCGGCACGTCGGCGAGCATCGCCTTCTGGTCGTCGTCGAACGCGACGTTATAGAAGCTGTAGTCGTAATACTGGCTCGAGAGGCGCCCGTTCAGGTCGCTCATATAATAGCAGTTCGCGTACATATTCGGGTATTCCGCGGCTGCCACGAGCCATTTGTTGTTGACGACTCTGTAGGTGCCGTTGTACCACGCGGCGTCGACCACGTTGGTGCACACCAGAAGCCCCTTCTCGGCGTCCAGCACTTCCCAGTACAGATCGTCATATTTAAAGAAATATACGGTATTGATCGTGTAGCCGTTGTCGTCGACCAGGGAATTGGCCGGGATATACGACTGATACGCGATCCTCGGGCGGTAAGCCGCGTATTTCACGGCGCGGTATTTTTCTCCTTGATACGTAAAGTCGATATAATGCGCGTAATTCTCTTCCACCTTCGCGGTGCCGGGGCTGCCGGTGCCGAACACGAAGCGGAGGCTCTTTTTGTCGGGGTGCGTGTCGAAATTGCCGATATACGAGCTCAGCGTGGTGTACATCGAATCGGTCACGCGTTTTGTGGGATAGGAGCCGAACCTGACGAATTCCGTCGAGGGCAGGTCCTTGACAAGGGTCGCTTCGGCCGGCGTTGTGAACAGCCCGTCGAGCCCCATAAGGGGCAGGGCGGTGACCACCATCAGCACGGCCAAAACGATGGAAACCATACGTTTTTTCATGATTGTTTTCCTCCAATCCGGAATCATGTTACGAAATCAGATCTGAAAACCGAAATCGTTACATATAAACTATACAATAAACTTTTGTTGAATGCAAGCACATTCGTGCAATTTGTCAAAAAAGTCAACATAAAAAACGGGAATGGCGGAAATCAAAAAGAATATTTTCTGCAATTTCCTCTTTCTTTTTTTGAAATTCTGTGCTATGATAAAAAAGAAAATTCCGACAGGAGGAATCGCCATGAACGAGATCGTATCGAAACGCAGCGCCCTGTATGCGCAAAAGGTCATCAAGGGGCTCGAGTCCCGCAACATGGCGGGCTATTACGCCGCCACGCGCGAAGAGGCGCTCGCCCTCGCGCTGTCGCTCATCCCCGAGGGCGCGTCCGTCACCATGGGCGGGAGCGTCAGCGCCGCCGAGATCGGCCTCGTTTCGGCCGTGAAAGCGGGGAACTACAACTTCATCGACCGCGCCGCCTTCGCCGACAAAAGGGAGGCGCTGCTCGCCGCCTACGGCGCCGACGTCTTCCTCTCGTCCGTGAACGCCATGACCGAAGACGGCGTGCTCGTGAACATCGACGGCAACGCCAACCGCGTGTCCGCGATCGCGAACGGCCCCAAAAAGGTCGTCTTCATCGTGGGCATGAACAAGATCTGTCAGGACGTTGACGCCGCCATGAAGCGCGCCCGCGGCACGGCCGCGCCGATCAACGCCCAGCGCTTCGGGCTCAACACCCCCTGCTCGAAGACCGGGGCGTGCGCGAACTGCAAGTCGCCCGACACGATCTGCTGCCAGTTCCTCATCACGCGCTATTCGCGCCACGCGGGGCGCATCCACGTGATCCTCGTCAACGATACCCTCGGCTTCTGACCGGGGAATGAATAGAATCGGGAGGTCAGTTATGAAAAACATCAAAAAGCTTCTCGCCCTGATCCTTGTAACCGCGCTCTGCCTGCCCTTCGCCCTGCCCGCCTTCGCGGCGGACGGCGGGGTCTCCTACGCGATCACGAACCCCTACGAGACCGTCGACTGGGATAATTGGAACCGGTACCGCGCGCAGCTGCACACGCACACCCTCTACTCCGACGGCCGGCAGAACATCACCGACGTCGTGGAGGCGTATTACGCCCTCGGCTACGATATCCTTGCCATCACCGACCACGGCGTGGTGAACACGGGCTGGAACAAGAAACACCAGATGATCCCGGTCATCGGCTACAACGCCCTCATCAAGCCCTTCGACGTCAAGCCCATGAGCGACGAGCGCTACGCCGAGATCACCACCGGCGCCGACCGCGGCGGCCGCGGCATGCTCGACGTGCCGCTGGGCATCGAGATGAACGCCCTCAACGTGCGCAAGAACCATGTCAACGGCTATTTCTGCGGCTGGGGACAGGGGTACCTCGGCAAAGAGGAAGACTATGAGACCTCGATCGCCGAAACCGAAAAGGCGGGCGGCATCTCGGTCATCAACCATCCCGGCGATTTTTTCCACGCCAACCAGAACCGCGCACGCGCCTACGATTGGAACAACCTGATGATCTTCGCCGACTCGCTGCTCAAACACCCGAAAAGCTGCGTGGGCGTCGAGGCGTTCAACGGCTTCGACACGGCCGACCGCTACGACCGCATCATCTGGGATAACCTGCTCATGTACTGCATCCCGCGCGGGCGCAACGTGTTCGCCTTCTCGAACGACGACTCCCATTATGACGACGACATCGGCATCACCGCCGAGATCATGCTCATGCCCGAAAACACCGCCGAGGCGCTTCGCACCGCGATGGAGACCGGCACGTTCTTCGCCTGCTCCACGATCGCCCGCGACGAGATGGGCGAGGATTTCCGCGGCAACGGCAACTTCGCGAACGTTCGCAGAATCACCGTGGACGACGAAAACGACGTGATCACCGTCGACGCCGAAAACGCCGACGCGATCGAATGGGTCGCCGACGGCGTCGTGATCGCCACCGGCCCCTCGATCTCCCTCCGGGAGCACGCGGATGAGATCGGCGCCTACGTGCGCTTCCAGATCAAGAACGAGGGCGGCCTTCTGCTCTCGCAGGCGTTCATCTGCGACGACGGCAATATGCAGAGCCATCTGATCGCCGAGCCTGTGCCCGAGAGCCATCCGTTCATCGTGCAGAAGCTTCTCGACCTCGTCGACATGATGCGCCGCACCCTCCTCGGCGAGGCCCTCTACCGCAAGTTCGTGCTCGAGAAAGACTGAGTAAATATACCGTATATGCAAAAAAAGCCGCGCTCAGCGCGGCTTTTTTTCGGGCGCACAGGGCCGAGGGCACACAGGGCTGAGGGCACACAGGGCCGAGGGCGTATAGGGCGCACAGGGCGCACAGGGCGCACAGGGCACACAGGGATCGGCGAGGCCGCGAGGTGGACGGTAGGGGCGCAGACCCCTGCGCCGTTTACGGATAGCGCGGCGCAGCGCGCCACCGAAAACAAGCCCGCCCGTGATTTGTGTCCCGTAACCCGCTCCGCAGCGGAATCTGCCGATCCTTTCCCCGCATTTGTTATTTCACGTTTCGCGTGAGCGAAACACATCACGCCGCGAAGCGGCACATCACTTGCGAAGCAAACATCAGGCAGCTTTGCTGCACTTCACGCGAAAACGCAGAGAGAAAAAAAGCCGCTTATCAGCGGCTTTTTTTCAGCGTTTTCGCACCCTTACGCCCACGGGTCCTGCGACTTCGGCGTGCGGATATCCGACAGCAGCATTTCCTCCCACAACAACCACTGTCCGTCGCCCTTGCGGCGCACCGTGACCTGACGGGGGTTGTCCGCGCCGCCGGATCTTACGAGGAACTGCTTGTAATTCTCGTCCGGCATCACCGGGTTCTCGCACACCGTGATCACGTACGGCACGTCGGGGGCGTAGTCGTTGGCGGGCACGGCGCCGGCGAAGAACGAGAAGGGCTTATATTCTTTCCCGCCGAGGCGGTCGCGCAGAAACTGCACGTCATAGGGCGAAAGCGGACGCGGCCCGCGCAGGAAATCCAGCATCTCCACGCACGCGTCTTTGTCCGTGCCGTAGCGGCACAGCGCGGCCACGGTGAGGGCGACGGCGGCGCAGGGGTCCGTGAGGTCGGCTTCGGGCATCGCTTTGAGCTCCTCGAGCGTCTGCGGAAGCGCGTTGAAGGTGAAGGTCTTTTCCATAACGGGGCTCCTTTCGTTTTATGCTTTCAGTATACCGAACCGCGCCGCAAAAGTCAAGGTCCCGGCCTTTCAATACGAAAAATCCCCGTCCGCTGGGGACGGGGAACCGGGTCAGTTGTTGCAGCCGCAGCCGCAGCCGTTGTTGTTGCCGCAGCCGAAACCGTTTTCACTGAGCACGAGGATCAGGATGATGAAAAGGATCCAATAACTGTTGTTGCCGAAGAACATGCCTCCCAACCTCCTTTCACGGACAGTATATGCCGCAAAGGATGAAGGGTGACTTGCCTCTGTCAGCCCGCCGGCCAGCCGAAGGGCCTGCCCGCCATCAGGTGGAAGTGCAGGTGCTTCACGCTCTGCCCGGCGATGTCGCCGCAGTTGTTGACGATGCGGAACCCGTCCTCCACGCCGAGGCTCTTCGCGATCTCGGGGATCTTCTCGAAGATGTGCGCCACCACGGCGGAGTTCGTTTCGTTGACGTCATACGCCCATTTGATGTGCTGCTTCGGAATGATCAGCACGTGCACGGGCGCCTGGGGGTCGATGTCGTGGAACGCGAGGATCTCGTCGTCCTCGTAAACCTTTTTGCTCGGGATCTCGCCGTTCGCGATCGCGCAGAAAATGCAGTCCATAGTCGTTCCTCCCATTATTTGATCATGCCCTGCACGGCGGCGAACACCGCGCCGAGGGCTTCTTTCACTTTCGTCGGGTCCTTGCCGCCGGCCATGGCGGAATCGGGCTTGCCGCCGCCGCTGCCGCCGGCTACCGTCGCCACCGCGCGCACCACGTTGCCCGCGTGCGTGCCCTTTGCCACGGCCGTTTTGCCGGCCGCGCAGGCGAAGGCGCAGGTGCCTTTTTCTTTATTCACGCCCGCCGCCACGATCACGGCGTCGTCCGCCTTCACGGAATCAAGAAAGCTTCTGAGCGCATTGGCGTCCGCCTCGCCGAGGTCGGCGGTGAACACCTTCACGCCGTTCAGTTCGCCCGCGTTTTCGAGCACCTTGTCGGCGCTCATCGCGGTCAGCTCGCTCTTCGCCTTCGCGAGCTCTTTCTGCGTGTCCTTAAGTTCCGCCTGCAGCGCCGACACGCGCTCCGGCACGTTCAAAGCGTCGCCGCACTTGATGAGCGCCGCTGCTTTATGCAGCGCAGCCGCGGTCTCGTCGAGGTAAGTCAGCGCGTTGAAGCCGGTCACGGCCTCGATCCTGCGCACGCCCGACGCGACGCTCGCCTCGGACAGCACGCGGAACAAGCCGATCTCGCCGGTGTTCTTCACGTGCGTGCCGCCGCACAGCTCAATGGAGAAATCGCCCACGCTCACCATGCGCACGGTGTCGCCGTATTTCTCGCCGAACAGCGCCATCGCCCCGGCCTTTTTCGCCTCTTCGATGGTCGTCTCCACGGTGTTCACGCTCTGCGCCGAAAGGATGACTTCGTTCACCGCGCGCTCCACGGCCTTCAGCTCTTCGCCGGTGAGCGGCGAGAAGTGCGTGAAGTCGAAGCGGCACACCGTGTCGCTCACGAGCTGGCCGGCCTGCTCTACGTGGGTGCCGAGCGTTTTTCTGAGCGCGGCCTGCAGCAGGTGGGCGGAGGTGTGGTTGCGCATCACGGCGCGGCGGCGCGCTTCGTCGACCTTGGCGACGCATTCCGCGCCCTTCATCAGGGTGCCGCATTTCACCGTGCCCTTGTGGAGATACACGTTTTTCGGGGTCTTGAGCGTCTCTTCGACGGTGAACGTAAAGCCTTCGCCCTCGATCACGCCGGTGTCGGCGATCTGGCCGCCGCCGCCCGGATAGAAGGGCGAAACGTCGAGCGCCACGATGGCTTTTTCGCCTTCGGCCGCCTCTTCGCAGAGCTCGCCGTCGGCGTTCAGAATGTCGAGCACGTGCGCGTCCGAAACAAGGGTCTCATAGCCCGTGAACGCCGTCTCGCCGATGTCGCTGATCGCGAAGCCGGCGCTCTTCCACGCGTCGGTGTCCTCGGCCTTTCTCGCGGCGCGGGCGGTCTGCTTCTGGTTGAGCACGAGGGCGTTGAAGCGGTCGAGATCCACCTCCATGCCTCTTTCTTCGATGATCTCCTTCGTCAGGTCGATCGGGAAGCCGAAGGTGTCGCTGAGCTTGAACGCCGCGTCGCCCGAAAGCGTCTTGCCGTCGGATTCCGCGATCATGTTCTCGAGCAGGCTCAGGCCCTGGTCGATGGTGCGGGCGAAGTTTTCTTCTTCGATGGTGATGATCTTGATGATGAAATCGTGCTTCTCCACGAGCGCCGGATACGCGGAGCCGCTCTCGCGGATCACGGTCTCGGCGACTTTATAAAGGAAGGTATCCTCGATGCCGAGCAGCCTTCCGTGGCGCGCGGCACGGCGTAGCAGGCGTCTCAGCACGTAGCCGCGGCCCTCGTTCGAGGGCAGCACGCCGTCCGAGATCATCATCACGGTGCTGCGGATGTGGTCGGTGATGACGCGCAGCGACACGTCGTTCTTCTCGTTCTCGTGGTACTTCACGCCCGCGATCTCCGAGATGTGCTTCATGATGTTCTGGATGGTGTCGACCTCGAACAGGTTGTCCACGCCCTGCGCGATGCAGGCGAGGCGCTCGAGGCCCATGCCGGTGTCGATGTTGGGGTGCGACAGGCGGGTGTAGTTGCCGTTGCCGTCGTTCTCGAACTGCGTGAACACGAGGTTCCAGAACTCCACGTACCGGTCGCAGTCGCAGCCGACCCTGCAGGTGGGCTTGCCGCAGCCCTTTTCGGGCCCGCGGTCGTAATAGATCTCGCTGCAGGGGCCGCAGGGACCGGCGCCGTGCTCCCAGAAGTTGTCCTCCCGGCCGAGGCGCACCATGTGGTCGGGTTTCACGCCCCTTCTCTGCGTCCAGATGTCGTAGGCCTCGTCGTCCTCTTCAAACACCGAAACATAGAGCTTGTCCACGTCCATCTCCATGACCTTCGTGCAGAATTCCCACGCCCAGGTCGTGGCCTCTTCTTTGAAATAGTCGCCGAACGAGAAGTTGCCCAGCATCTCGAAGAACGTGCCGTGGCGGGCGGTGTGGCCCACGCGCTCGATGTCGGGGGTGCGGATGCACTTCTGGCAGGTGGTCACGCGCTTTCTCGGCGGGGTGACTTCACCGGTGAAATACTTCTTCATCGGCGCCATGCCGGCGTTGATGAGCAGCAGGCTCTTGTCGCCCTGCGGGATGAGCGAGAACGAGGGGAGCCTTAAATGGTCCTTCGTCTCGAAAAAGGCGAGATACTTCTCGCGGATGGTGTTCAGAGATTGCCATTCCATATCGATAACACTCCTTTGAATATTCACTGAAATTGCATAAAAATACTAAAACGTTTTGCAGCCGGGGGATAGCGGGGAATAAAAAAGCCCCTCCGCGTTCTCCGGGACGATCGAACCGACCGCGGTACCACCCGGATTATGCTTTGGGCATCACTCGACTGCCCTTAACGCGGGCAAAACGCCGGGCTCGTCACCCGGCTGCCGTACGGCGGCGCGCTTCCGTCCGCTTTAGGCCCTCGCACCCACCGGGCCCTCTCTGAAACGCTCGCGGAAACTGACCGTACGATCGCAGAAAAAATATCGTTCAGATTATAATCCGCCGGGCGCGGTTTGTCAAGCAAAACTTGCGCCCGCCGCCCCATATTTCTGATAAATCGCGTTCCGTTCATAATTTTTCTATTGATTCTCGGATATTTCTGTTGTATAATAACCTAAAATCCAACATTGGGGGATGAAAGAGATGAAATTGAAACACCTGCTCAGCGTGCTGCTCGCGGCTCTTTTGCTGCTCTGCGTGCTGACGCCCGCGTTCGCCGAAGAGCCCGAAACGCCCGGCGAGCCCGAAACGGGGGAGACCGAGCCCGGCGGGGAAGAGCCGGACGTGCCCCCGGTCGGGGAAGAGCCCGAAGACCCTGAAGAACCCGACGCGCCCGCCGCCCTGTCCGGCATCGCCGGCGACGTCGACAACGACTACGTCGTCACCGCGGCCGACGCGCGCATCGCGCTCAGAGCCGCCGTGGGCCTTGAGGAGCTGACCGGAGACGCGTTTACTGTCGCCGATATGGATGAGGATAACCTCATCACCGCCGCCGACGCGCGCGTGATTTTGCGCCTCGCCGTCGGCCTGCCCGCCGAAGAGCCCGATGATCCCACCCCGCCCGTGACCCCTGGCGGCCCGTATCCCGAGCCCGTGGACCCGCACGAGACGCCGAGCCAGCGCACGCTTGTGTTCAACACCATGCTCTATGAGCATTCGCACCGCTTCAAGGGCTATTCCGCCCTCGATATGGAAAGGGCCTGGGGCGGCTCCTCCGTCGTCGGCATGGCGTACCGCGCCTCCACCGACTGGTGCTGCTATTACACGATCAAGGACGTGTTCCGTCCCGTGCTCGAAACGATGGGCTACACCGAGGCCCAGATGGATAAGATCGCGCCGCGCTATCACGATTCCGACAAGGTGCAGAAGGCGATCAAAAAGGGCGTGAACATGAACATCCCGTCCGCTCTTATCGGTCTCAAGCTCATCGAGACCTACGTGCCGAGCCTTCTCGGCGACTACTACCTCTGCCATCCGGAATACGCGACCACCTATACCTTCGTCTCGTATTACGACGACATCGTCACCGAGCGCGCCTACACGCGCTCCGCGAACGCGAATTCCTATTATCCCAAGGTCGGCGACATCCTGTTCATGAGCAACAAGACCAGCACCTACGTCAACGGCCTGCCCACCGTCGACCACACCGCCCAGATCACGCAGGTGTATGCCGACGGCACGTTCCTGTGCACCGAGGGCGCGCTGATGTACGACACCCCGCGCGTGACCGAGCGCGTCTACTATTTCGACCGCCAGATGGGCACGTGGCGCTACGAGCCGCTCGCCGAGGTTATCACCCTCGTCATCGCCCGCCCGAACATGAACGTCTCGGGCTGACCGGCGAACGAACCGCATACGAAAAAAGAGATTTGCGCACGCAAATCTCTTTTTTTTGATTCCGGATTCTCCGTTGTTTATTTCTCTTCCGCTGGTTCCTTTTTCCACTGGGCGCGCAGCTCGTCGAGCTCGTTCTGGATCGTGGATTTGCCCGCGTCCGCGCCCTCGCTCGAGAACACGGCCTTCACCGTGAGCAGCACGACCTTCAGGTCCTCGATGAGTGAATAATTGTCGATATACTCGAGGTCGTAGCCGATCTTCTCGAAGATCGACAGGTTGTTGCGCCCCTTGGCCTGCGCGAGCCCCGTGATGCCGGGGGTCACGTCCACCCGGTGGCGCTGCTCCTCGTTCATGAGCTCGTAATAGTCCGTGATCCACGGGCGCGGGCCGATGAAGCTCATTTTGCCGCTCAGCACGTTGAACAGCTGGGGAAGCTCGTCCAGACTTGTTTTACGCAGGAATGTGCCGATCTTGGTGTGCTGGTCCGAGGTCGAAAAATCATGCACGTCGTTGTCCGCGATCATGGTGCGGAACTTCCACGCCTTGAAAGGCTTGCCGTATTTTCCGGTGCGAAGCTGCTTGAAGATCACCGGGCCCTTGCTGTCGAGCCTGATTGCGAGCGAGATCGCAGTGATCACGGGGGATAAAAGGATCAGGGCAAACAGCGAGAGCAGAAACTCGAGGATCCGCTTGATCACAGCGTACATAGCCTTCGGTTTGCTCCAGTTCCTTTTTTCGTAGTTGTTCATATTTTTCCGGACCTGCCAATACATATGTGATTGAGAGGGCCGCACGCCCTCAAGTTAAAAGTATAACCGAAAACGCGGTTTCTGTCAAGTCCCGTTATTTGGAGTCGAAGGAAGCCGTATCCGCGCCGGACGCGGCGAAATGCGGAGGGATGCCATGAACGTAGACGTGATATTCAGGATCGCCGCCCTGGGACTGTTGGTGGCGGTGCTCGACCAGGTGCTCGCGCGCGCCGGCAAAGGGGAATATTCGGTTCTCTTGACGCTGTCGGGGCTGCTTGCGGCGCTGCTGATCCTCCTGCCGTATCTGTCGCAGCTCTTCCGGTCGCTCAGGGAGCTGTTCAGCCTGTGACCGCCATACTTGCGGGCGCGGCGGCGGGCCTCATCCTGTTCACGCTCGTCAAAGAAGTGGTCCCCGCCTGGTCCGGCGTGATGCGCCTCGCGCTCACGGCCCTCGTCGTGCTCGCGGTCCTGCCCACGGTGCAAACGCTCGTCTCGTTCGCCGCCGAGGCCGCAAACGCCGCCGGGGCGGGGGAGTGGCTCACGCCCCTCACGCAGGTGCTCGGCGTCGCGATCGTGAGCGGCCTTCTTGCCGAAAGCGCGCGCGACGCGGGCGCCTCGGGGCTCGCCTCGGGCGTCGAGCTCGCGGGCAAAGCGGCGCTGCTGCTCCTCGTGCTGCCGGTGCTTCGGGCGCTGTTCGCCCTGATCGGAGGCACGTGATGAAATTCCTGCGTTTCTCCCTGTCCGTCCTTCTGCTGCCCGTCCTTTTCGCTCTTTTTCTTCTACCCGTTTTTGCCGCGGCTCAAGACGATCCCCTCGCCGACGAAAACGAGGTCTATTCCGCGGCGTGGAGCCTTCTGGACCCCGACACGGCGCGCCTTCTCGAAAGCGTCGGCGTGGACCCCGAAGACCTCTCGTCCCTCTTCTCCCTTTCGCCGACTTCGCTTTTGACGCTCGTCAAAAACGTCTTCTCCGCCACGTCTTCGGACATCGCGTCGCAGTTCCTTGCCGCCGGGGCAGCGCTTCTTACGGCTGCTGTACTGCTGCCGCTGTGCCCCGAAAGCGTGCGCGACACGGCGGGCCAGTGTGCCGCCCTGTTCGCCGTCTTTCTCATCTCCGCGCCCGCCGTCGCCGCCGCCCGGAGCGTCGCCTCCGCCGTCCGGCTCACGCGGACGCTCGAACTCTCCCTCCTGCCCGTGCCGGTCGCAGCGGCTTCGCTCGCGGGCAAGCCCCTCACCGCGGCCGTCGTCGAAAACGGCGTGTTCTTCTTCGCCGAGACCGTCGGTGCTGCGTTCTCCGACGCCGTCGTCCCGCTCACCGCCGTGCTGATGACCCTGTGCGCCGCCGCGGCGATCGACCCCGACGATACGCTGTCGCGCCTGACTGCGGGACTTTCGAAGGGCCTTACCCTGCTTGCGGGCCTCGTTTCGGGCGTGTTCGCCCTTGTCACGCGTCTGCAGGGCACGCTCGCGGGGGCGGCGGACTCGGTCACTCTCAAGAGCGCCCGCATCCTTGTCGGCAGCGCGGTGCCGGTGGTTGGCGGGGCGCTCGCGGACACCCTTTCGGGCGTGCTCGAGGGCGTGCGCCTCGCGGGCGGGAGTGTGGCGATGCTCGGCGTGCTGCTCGCCCTCGTGGTATTGCTGCCCGCCCTCGCGGCGGTGCTCACAGTCAAGCTGTTTTTGTGGGCGGCGGCGCTGTTCGCCCCCGCCGTCGGCATGCCGAAGGCCGGGGACTACGCAACCGCCCTCTCGTCGGCGTTCACCCTGCTCGGCGCGGCGGCCGTGTTCCACGCCGCCGTTTACGTCATCTCCCTCGCCCTTCTCCTGCATTGATTCCTTTCATCCCACATCTCAAATCCAACATCTCACATCCCGAAAGGATCATGCCATGCTCGAATCTCTTTCCGCCTGGTCGCTGCGCCTGTTGGCGTTCTCGGTGTTCGCCTTCCTCTGGCGGCGGCTGACGCCCGAAACGCGCGTCGCCCCGGCGCTGAGGCGCGTACTGTCGTGCTGCCTGCTGCTTCTGGCGTTCTCGCCCCTGTTCACGACCGCACTGCCATCTCTCTCCGCTTGGGAACTTCCGTCCGCTTCCCCCGCGGGCGCGGACGGGACGCGCTTCCTGCCTGAGGTCGAATCCGCGGTCACGGCGCTGTGCGAGCCCGTCATCCGCTCGTATACCGACGCGCCCTACGAGATCGGCGCCGACGCGCATATCCGCGAGGACGGCAGCATAGATATTACCGTCGTCGAGATCGTGATCGGCGGCGAAGGGCCTTACGAAACGGCGCTGACCGGGGAGCTGATCGATCTGCTCGGGCCCGCCGTGCGCGTGGCCTTTTCCGGCCCGCAAAGCGACGAAAGGGGAGATCCGCCGTGAAAAATCCAGCCGATTTCTTCCGGAACGCCTTCGCGGGGCGGAAAAAATGGATCCTGCCGGGGCTGCTGCTTTCGGGCGTCCTGCTGCTGGCGCTGGCCGGCGGCGGCAAAAAGACGGCGGTCGGCGATTCGGACCGCGCGGCCTTCGCCGCCCGGACGGAGCAAGCCCTGGAAGAGCGGATCCAAAAGCTCTTGAACACCGTCGACGGCGTGAGCGGCGCGCACGTCCTCGTTACGATCGAGCGCCTCGAGCCCGCCCCGGACGACGGCGCCTCGGGCGCGTTTACGCTCACGGGCGGCACGGGGACGGTGTATCTCCCGGTCGTACGCGGCGTGGCGGTCACCTGCCGCGGCGGCGATTCGCCGGTCGTGCGCCAGCGCATCGTCGGGCTGCTCTCGGCCTGCCTCGGCGTCGGCGAGAACCGCATCAGCGTCGCCCCGGGATAACGGTGCGCGCTTTCGGCGCAGTGATGTGTCGCTGATGCGACGTGATGTTTGCTTCGCAAGTGATGCGCCGCTTCGCGGCATGATGTGTTTCGCTGCGCGAAACGTTTCGGAGCCTGCGGCTCGCATTATAAAAATGGGTACGGGCAGAGCCCGTCCTTCACTTCACATTCCACATTTTATGTTTTTTATAAAGTTATAAAGGAGTCCTGACCATGCACATTCTCATCGGTAAAAAGCAGATCCTGCTCGCCGCCCTCGTCGTGACGCTGGCGCTCGCGGTCTTCGTCAACTGGTACTACGCGAAAAACGGCTCGCCGTTCACGCCCGAGGGCACGTCCCCGGCCGACGGGCAGGCGCTCGACGGCGCGGCAAAGTTCACCGCCGCCGATACCGACGCCTATTTTGCCGATATGCGCGTCAGGCGCGCGTCCGAGCAGTCGGCTGCGCTCGAAGAGCTCGAGGCGGTGGCGGCGAACGCCGAACCCGACACCGAGCAGGGCAGGGCAGCCGCCGAGGCCGTCGCTTCCTACACCGCCCGCCTGCAGAAGCAGACGGACATCGAAAGCCTCGTGTCGGCGGGCGTCGGCAGCGAGTGCGTGGCCGTGGTGACCGACACCGGCGTCGACGTGATCCTGCGCCCCGAGGCGCTCAACGAGCAGAACGTGCTCACAGTCACCGACGTGATCCGCACCGTCTGCGGCGACGCCTACGAAAACGTGCGCGTCTCGGCTCCCGTGGGCGTGACCGCGGTCGAATCTCCGTCTGAAAGCGAAGCCGCCGAGGCAAACGCCTCCGCAAAGGAGCCTGCCGAAACCGCCCCCGATCAGGCCGAAACGCCCGCCGACGGTTGACAAACCCCGCGCCGGGGCGTATACTGGGCTTATCCCGATACGGAGGCGCGATATGAAGCTTGTGAAGACCGGCGAAAAGGACGATAAGATCATCCTGAAAAACGATGACGGCTTAACGGCCCTCTTCACCTTTCTGGACCTGCTTATTTACGAGGGGCGCGAATACGCGGTGATCGCCGACGAAAACGACGACGCCTATATTATGGCGTTCGCCGAGGGCAAAAACGGCCGCGAGACCTACACCGAGATCACCGACGACGCGCTTTACGACACACTTGTTGAGATGTTTGAGAGCGAAGAGGAATAAATGTGAAATGTGGAATGTAGGACGGGGCTGCGACCCGTACCCTATTTAAAATGCGAGCCGCAGGCTCCGACATCTCACATCCGACATTTCACATCCGACATTTCACATCCCACATCTTTTTTTGGATGATTATACAACCCGATAACAACGGAGCCGGACTGCTTTCTGACAGTCCGGCTCCGGTTTTTTATGTCATATTTCCTTTGTTGCGGTCATTCTTCCTCGATCGTTAATTCGGGATCTTCGGCCGGTTTGTTCTTTCCCGGCAGCGGGCTGCTTTCGCCCGTTTTATAAAGCACGATCAGCGAGATCACGGACGACACGAACACGATCACGCTCGCGCACTGCCACAGCGTCATGCCGAGCACGGCGCGGCGCATCTCGGGCTCGTACCAGCGCAGAAACTCCACGCCGAAGCGGATCGCGCAATAGCACGCGGCGGTCAGGGGATAGGCCATGCCCCGGCGGTAGAAGGGGCGTTTTTTGAGAAAATATACGGCGATCAGCATGCCGAAAATGAGGCACGCCTCGAAGATCTGCACCGGAAACGTGCGCACCGCCGCGCCGTTCACGGTATGCTCGATGCCGAAGCCGCACTCGATGCCGAAGCAGCAGCCGTTGAGGTGGCAGCCGAGCTTGCCGAAGCCCAGCACGATAAAGATGTTGGGCGCCAGCATGTCCACGGTGTCGCGTACGCTCACCGCCGGCAGGGGAGCCTTTATCTGCGTCTGCGCCCGCTTTTTGTTGACCGCTTTCCGCACCGCCTTTTCGGTCAGCACCGTCGCGATCTCCATCACCGGCACCAAAATCACCGCGCCGAACATGGCGAAGGTCGCGTCCCCCGCAAAGCCGAGGCGGTGGTACACGACGTTATACACGCGCCCGGCGGCGAACGCCCCCGCGAAGCCGTAAACGAAGGTCAGCGAATACATCCACACCCGCGTCGCCGTGGTGCGGTATTTGTAATACGTTTTCAGGTTGACGAAAAACGCGGCGAGATACCCCACGAGAAAGCTCGCGTAATACAGATACAGTCCGGTGTTCATAAAAGGTTCTCCGTTGGGCGTCAGCGCTTTTTACCGCCCTTTTTCTTCTTTTTGTGATGGACCCTGTTTTGGGCGAGTTCCTTTTTGCGCTGTTTTTCTTTCGACGTGAACACCTTTTCCAGAAAGGCGTAGGACCTGCCTTTCGGCAGCGGTTCGTTCGGCTGCGTCTTGTAAAGGACCCAGACCCATATGCCGGCAACGATCAGCACGACTACGCAGAAGGCCTGCCAAAGGGTAAGGCCGAAAACGAAGTACCGCGTTTCGGGCGAATACCAGCGGAAGTGCTCCCAGAAAAAGCGCACCGCGCCGTACATGAAAGCGGCAAGGGGACCCGCCATGCCGCGGCGGTAAAACCGCGACTGCTTGATGTAATAAGACACGATCACGATGGCGAAGAGCGAAGCGCTCTCAAAGATCTGCACGGGGAACAGGGTCTTGTTCAGTTGGGGATTCATAAGGCCCCAGCTCCATTCCACGCCCATGCAGCAGCCGTTGATCGCGCAGCCGATCTTGATGGTAGCGAAAACGACGAACGCCCCCGGGATCATCAGGTCCATGGTATCGCGAAAGCTCACGGTTTTCGGCGCGGCCCGCTTCTTTTTCTGGTCCCCGTCGGCTTCGGCGTCCGCTTTTTCCTTTTTCTTCTGCCAAAGCTTCAAAAACCATTTTTCGGGATACACCGCCGCCAGAAGGAACACGGTGGTAAAGATCACCGCGCCGAGCATGTCCACTTTGATCTTGGGATACCAGTCTTTCAGCGAGGCGATCAGATTATAGACCTGCCCCACGAGCCACGCCCCGCACAAACCTCCGCCGAACGTGATAAAGCAATATATAAAGGCGCGCAGACGCGAGATCCCGTAAGCCCTGCTTCTGACGGTGCACAGCACCAGCATGAACAGAAAGCCCAGCAAGTAGGTCGCGTCGTAGATCAGCATCCGGGTAATGATGTTCATCCTGAGGTCTCCTTTCCCGAAAAGTCGGTTCATAACGAGTATACAAAAAGCGGTTTGAAAAGTCAATATCAAAAACCGCGGCGGCACGGCACGGCGGCGCGCCCGTGCCGCGCCGCAACGTTCCGGGCCCCGTTTTTTCCGTCACGGCTTTTACATTATGCGGTTTTTTATGCTAAAAGGGGGTGCTTTGTGCAACATTACTATATTTTGATGTTAAAAACTTCTTTTTTGACGATATAAAATATTCTTAAAAAGACTTGAAAAAAATATCGTATTTATATAAAATAGATACGAATATATATCTAAAGCGTCGCATCCGACAACGGAGCGCCGCGGCGGATAAGAAAGGTCGTGATTTCAGATCATGAAAAAAACAACATTCACCAAAGCACTGAGTCTGTTCCTCTCTTTTGTCATGGCATTCTCAGTCACAGCAGTGGCGTTGCCGCTGCTGGCCCCCGAGGCAAAGGCCGCGCCGTCAACGGCGGATTACGAGAATCTTGCCACGAAGATTGATAACGCCACGGTGAAAGACTCCACGCATTATCTGACGCAGGGGGACGAATGCTCGATCACCGATCCCACCGGTGAGATCCTTGCTGCCGCGGAACAATACTGGACCGTGTTCAACAAGCTTTATTCTCAGAACGCAGACCAGAACTCTTCCACCCGCACGTCAACGCAGATCAACAACGTCATTCTGAACAACGTGCAGGGCAAGAACACTCTGACTGAGGTGCAGAATCGAACCATTCTGAAGTATTTCGATCCCGGCACGAATGTCAGCGAAACAACGACCAGCACTTCCACCCTTACCGCTGTTACGAAGAAAGTGACGGTGACCGTGCTGGACGCGGTGCTTCTGTATGCGAACGCGCAGTCCGTTCCCACCACAGTGACGAAGAAAGTCATTTATCAATACTATAATACGGATGCGAGTTACGAATCCGGAACCGGCTGCAATAAGAAAACCTATCATTATCTGACGCTGTCCTCCGCGTCCAGAACGCCTGAAACGGTCGACACGACCGTGATCAAGAGCCTGTATGATGTCGCAACGAGTGAAGCTTATGCTGAATATCTCACGAAGGATATCTCCCAGCTGCTCACGTTGGATAATGATACGCTCAACGCCGTGAAGACCGCGCTCACCACGCGGTATAACGCTCTGATCAATGTGACAACTTTCGACGGCCAGGCTGCGTACACGAAGTATTTCGGAACGCCCGGTATCGACGTCAAAGGCACGATCGATCGCATCACTGAAGCGCTTGGCATGATCACCTACATCGAGGCCTGTGAGTATCTGATGGATCAGCTCGATGTGGATATCGACGCGCTGGATTTCCAAGGGCTTTCGGATCTCTATACGGAGATGGATCAGAAATTCACGTTCTATAACAGCGCGACCGCTTCCACGAAAGAGTATCTCGAAGAACACGACTATATCGACGTTGCACAAGTTACGGCCAAGATCGCCGCTGTTAAAAAGGCGCGCGACCTCTACTATCTCGTGCACACCCTCAAGCCGAGGATCGAGGCCGACCTCGCGACCTACGCCGGCTATACCGACGACTGGGTTGTCGCTACCGAAGGCGTTGAAGGTATCATTGCGGCCGCCGAGGTCGAGATCGGCTTAGTGATCTCCGATCTCAGAGCCCGCAGCTCCGAAGCGGTCGCCGAGGTGTTCGGCGCCGAAACCGAGGCGTATATCTCCGCCACGTTCGATCCCGTTGACGCGCAGTTCGCGAGGATCCGCGAGGTCAACGGTTACAACCTGAGCTTCAAAGAGTATCAGAGCGTTTACAACAGTGTGTTCCTGCCTCTGACGCTTGAAGAGACCTCCACGCAGCTTCTGAACATCCTGAACCAGAGAGACGCTTGGTATACTGAGCTTCTGGAATTCGTGGAAGAGGTCAGGGCATACGACGAAACGGTTGCCGAAAAGATCTTCACCGACGCTGAAGCCGCGATGGAAGATAAGATCGACGCGACCTATTCCGCGCTGAACATCATCCTCGAAAACGAGATCAACTTTGCTTGGGGTCTCTATGAGAACCTCAGAGACGAAACGGGGCTTCAGATCACCGAGGCGAACATCAACACGTATAACGATTTGAAGAGCAGCGTCGGCATGATCGAAGTCAACGTTTATAATTTCCTGTTCAACAGCCCGAATTTCAATTTGACCGAACAGGCGCAGAATCGGTATAACGAACTGAAAAACATCGTTATCGCGCTGAACAACTACACGCCCTCCAAAACGCTTTCCGCCTATCGGTATAACGCGGTCCAGCTCGATCCCATCGTGCGCACCGTTTCGAAGGACGAACCGGGCAACGAGCGCGATTACTACGATGTCGCCCGCGATCGCGACTATACCGTCACCGACGAAGCTTACAACACGCTGATCCAGTCCCTGCAGAATCTCATTCTGGATGGCGGTCTTGCCGATCTGGGGCTTGATTTCGATCTTGTCGACACGTTGGACGGCATCCCCGAGAAGGTGTATACCGATAAATTCGTGAACAGCATCATGGACGCTGTCTATCCCATGCTCTGCGAGCTTGTCAGAGACATGCTCAACGAAAAGGGCGGCAGCCTCATCGGCCTTGCCGGCGACCTTGACGACGCCTTCGCAAAGCTCAATGTCGGTCTCGCGCCCAAAAAGGTCGGCAGTTACGTCCCGTCAAGGTATTCCACGATCAAAAACCTTCTGACCAACACCTCAGGCGGTTTCATGGACGGCGATGCCGACGCCGGCACGAACTGCTGGAACAGCAGCAACGCCAGAAGCAGGCTTTATAAAGTCGCTACGGATGAAAACGGCGAAAACATTCTCGACGATGACGGCAATGTCACCTATGAGCTGGTCTTCGACTGGGGCATCGACGCCGCTGAAGGGCTCGACGCGAAACGCGAAGCCTTCCTCGACGCGATCGACGCCGCCCTCAAGGCGCTTGAACCCCTTCTTATGGGCCTGCTGTGCAATAAGAAGGTCAACGATACGAAGATCGTTTCGATTTCCATTATTTGGGAAGTTGCTTCCCTCACGATGGGCGTCTATCCTAACGACGGCTACAACAATACCCTGCTTCCGATCTTCGAAGCTATGGGTGTTGACGCCAGCGCGCTGAAAGACGCGAAGACCTACACGAGCGTCAGAGACGTCGTGAAATACGGTCTCGTGGAACCCGTGCGGAACCTCTTCGAACAGATCAAGGAAAGACCCCTTGAGAAGATCCTCGAGCTCCTGCCGAACCTTGCCTTTGCCGTACAGCACAATCTGATCCTTGAGCTGCTCAACAACCTGGTCCTCAACCTTCACGTTGTCGGCAGCGGCTGCGCGGACAGCATCAACGATTCGCTCGATAACGGCATGATCTACGTCAATCTCGGCGACAGAGGCACCCTCGACCTCTCCGATATCCTCGGGATCGACACCTTCTATGAGGATTTCATGACCATGGACGGTGTGGTCGATATCCTGCTCGGCCTGCTCAATCCCGCTGAGGAAACTGAAGAAGGCGAAGAGCCCGCGCCCGAGCTCAAGCTGCCCCATATCGACGGCGCCAAGCTTGCCATGCTCGGCACGGACGTGGAATGGAACGACTCGTTCCGCTCCAAGAGCCAGATCATCTATGAAGGCCGCTCGAACATCCACGCCAACATCATCGTGGATCAGCCGAAGGTGATGCAGGGCATTCTCGAATACCTTGTCAGAGCGTTGGGCGACGAAGACTTTGTTGCCACGCTGAAGACCATGCTCGCCAAGGACGAAGAGCCCGCTGCCGGCACGGAACCTGCCGAGCCCGCTGATCCCGAGAATCCCGACGAGCCGGCAGAACCGCCTCTGATCGATCAGATCCTTGAGAATATTTCGAAGAACGGAACCGACGCCATCGCAGCCATCTTTGAACTGATTTGTCCCGCCGATCCGAAATATACTTCGCCTCAGAAGATCACATGGATCACCGAGGGCAACATCGGCGCGGGCGACTACCAGTATTGGAAAGAATCCAATCCCGAGCAGAACGGAACGGCCTGGTCGTATCAGGATGCGAAATTCGCAGACGACAACCTTGAAGATCTTCTCGATCAGATCGTTCTTCTTGTCCATAACATGCAGGCAGACGAAGAAGAGAAGACCTTCGGCGAAGCAACCGACTTCGCCGGTGCGGTTGATTATCTGCTCAACCAGAAGCTCTTCACCGCCGATCTTGCCAACACGCTTCTGCATACATTTAAAGATTTAATGAACGGTAAGGGCGAGCTGGAAGACGGCACCGTTGATACCGGTCTCAAGGGCATGCTTCCCGATCTTGTCACAAAGTTCCGTCTGCTTGAGCAGCTCGGGCTTGATATCACGGCTTGGGATGACATCGAAGACTATGCCTTTGAAAACGGTGACGCCGATGCCTTCAAGGCCGCGCTTATCGAAGTCCTCAGCCCGCTGAACAACCTTCTTGCTTTCATTCTGACCGGCGAAGACGATATCCATCTCAGCATTCTCGGGCTTGATCTCACTGCTGTGAGCTACGACGGCTATTCTTACGGCCTTGTGCCTTTCCTTGAGGCGCTCGGCGTCAGAACGGAAGACGGTCTCAAGACCACCGCCGAATTTGCCGCGGATTCTGAGAATATCGTCGCGAACATTGTGAATCCCGTATTCTCACTGCTTGACAGCATCACCGCCGATCCGCTCGAGTTCATCCGCAACACCTTGCCCGCCCTCATCTACTTCGATATGGTCGGCGGCCTTCCCGTTGCGATCGAACATCTGAAGATGAGCGTGAACGTCCTGCTCGACACCATCCGCCCGATTTACGATGTGAATCTCGATTCGCTCTTCACCGGCGCTGTGTTCGATCTGAATTCCGTGGCGACCGATCCTCTCAAATATGTGATGTCGCTGCTGTCCGATATGATCTACGAAGCCACCGCCGATGAAAACGGTGAAAACGGCGTGCGTGTGTTCGTGGACTTCACGCTTGACACGTTGAAACAAACGATCCATTACACCGATCCCATCGAGTTCAATTCCGCCAACGGCGATAAGGCGTACACGATCACGCTTGATCCTACCTACGGCAGACCCGAACTTCTTGCCCGCATCTTCGACTACCTGATCGAACAGATCAACTATAAGGACGAAGAGACCGGCGCCGACAATCCCGCCGCGATCGGACGGATCCTCTCCGATCTTCTCGGCGACGATGAAAAGGTGGTTGAGACCGTCGGAAAGATTGTCTCGAACCTCACCGATAATTACACCGATTCCGTCCTTGTCATCTTCAAGCTGCTGTTCCCGAGAGATCCCGAAGTGCCGAGTGAGACGAATCCCACCGACCGTGAGGATATGTCCCCCGTCAAGAAGATCGAATGGATCACCGAAGGCACGACTTCGACCGAACCCTTCTGGACCACCGACGAAGTTCCCGGCAAGACCCCCTGGAGACAGGCGGACGCCGAATACGCCGCGAGCCATCTTGAAGAGCTTTTGACCGGCGTGATCAAACTGCTCGCCGATACCGACACTCTCGGCGGAGCCGAAACCATTGCCGAAGCGGTCCAGAATCTCACGGGTTCGCTGTTCACCGCTGATAACGCCAATAAGATCGTTTCGGCGATCAAGGATCTGCTCGGCGGCTTCGATTTGCCCGATCTCGTCGTTGACCTCGGCGTGCTCCAGCAGCTCGGCCTTGCCGAAGTGATCGTTACCGAAACTCCGGCCGAAGACGAAGAATCCGAACCCACCGTGACCAAGACCGTCAAATGGGCTTGGGACGATATGGACAACTTCAACTTCGAAGACGGCGATACCGCGGCCTTCAAGAACGCCCTGATCACCATCGCTAAGCCGCTCACGCCCATCCTTGCTTATCTGCTTGCAGGCAAGACCCTCGAGCTGCCCGTGATGGATGCGCTCGTTGTCAAGTCTCTCGGCTACGACGGCTATTCCTACGGCATCGTGCCGCTGCTTGAGGCGCTCGGTGCTGAAGGCGTCAAAACCACCGACGAATTCCTTGCCGATCCCGAAAACATCGTCAAGAACGTGATCGATCCGCTCTTCACCGTCGTTGATCATCTGATCGCGAACCCGGTGGCGACCCTCACCGACCTCATTCCCGCGATCCTCTACTTCAATCAGGTCGACGGCATCCAGGTCGCGCTCGACAACATCCTCTTCTCCATCAACGCTTTGTTCAGACTCATCCAGCCGCTCTACGAAGTCGATCTCTACGATCTCGTGAAAGAGCTGACCGCCAAAGAGGGGAGCGAAGGCATTGACCTCGAAACCGTCAACGGCGACTTCATCGTCGAAGCGCTGCTCGGGCTTGCCTCCGAAAAGGTGACTGAGCTCGGCATCACGCTCGATCTTGACCTCGCGCTCGAAGATCTGATGAACGATCTTCAGTTCAGCGATCCCACCAAGTTCGATTCCGCCAACGGCGACGACGCCTACACCGTGCGCATGACGGCAGAAGGCAAGGCCAGACTCTTCGCCACCGTTATGGATATCGTGATCGCCCAGATCGGCACGGAAGAGAACCTTGCCTCCATCAAGGCGATGGTTGCCGAAAAGCTCGGCGACAACGAACAGGTCCAGGCCGCGGTCAACGAGATCCTCGATAACGTCGTCGGCAACTACACCGACTCCGTCCTGGTCCTCTTCAAGCTCCTCTATCCGAGAGAGCCCGAAGAGCGTGCGGATATGACGCCCGTCAAGAAGATCAACTGGATCACCGAAGGCAATATCGGCAGCGAGCCTGTGGATCCCTTCTGGTCCACCGAAAGCACCGAAGGCTACACCAAGTGGACGAAAGTTGACGCCACGTATGCCGAAAGCCATCTCGATGAGATCCTCGACAACGTTGTGAAGCTTCTCGGCGACAAACTCGGCGGTGCCGAAGACCTCGGCGACGCGCTCAACTACGTGCTTGCCAATGTGATCACCGCCGAAAACGCCAACAAGATCGCTGAAGCCCTTGCCGGCGTGTTCGAAGGCATCGCGCTTCCCGAAGAGGTCGGTGAATACATCTCGCTCGCGCCGCTCGGCATCGACGCTGCCAACTGGACCGGATTGAGCTACAGCTTCGAAGACGGTGATACCGAAGAATTCAAGAAAGCCCTGATCGAGATCCTCGAGCCGCTCACGCCCATCCTTGCTTACCTGCTTGCGGGCCAGACCCTCGAGCTGCCCGTGAAGGATGCGCTCACGGTCAAGAGCTTCGGCTACGACGGCTACTCCTACGGCATCGTGCCGCTGCTTGAGGCCCTCGGCGCCACCAATATCATGACCACCGAGGATTTTCTCGCGGATCCCGACAACATCGTCAAGAACATCGTTGACCCGCTGTTCACGGTCGTCGATCACCTGATCGCCAACCCGATGAACACCATCCGTAAGCTGATTCCGTCGCTCATCTACTTCAATAAGGTGGACGGCATCGGCGTCGCGATCGACAACATCCTCTTCTCCGTCACCGCGCTGATCGACATGATCCAGCCGCTCTACGAATTGGATCTGTTCGAGCGCATCAAGGACTTCACCGCCGGTGAAGACAGCGAAGGCATCGACCTCAGAACCGTCGACGGCGAATTCATCGTCGAAAAGCTCCTCGGAGTCGCTTCCAAGGCGATCACCGAGAACACGCCCGTCACCGTGAACCTTGAGCTCACGCTTGACCAGCTCGCGAACGTCCTTCTGTTCACCGCGCCCAAGAAGGTCACCTCCGCCAACGGCGACGACGCCTACACTGTTGAGCTGTCCGCAGAAGGCAGAGCCAGACTCCTTGCCGTGGTGCTGGATATCGTGATGGAGACCATCGGCAAGTCCGAGAACAAGGCCGCGATCAAAGAGGCTGTTCATGAGGCAGTGACCGACGAACAGGCGCAGGCCATCGTTGACGAAGTGATCGATAACGCCGTCGCCAACTACACCGACTCCGTCATGGCGCTTGTTATCCTCATGTATCCCAGAGATCCTGCCGAACCGAGCGAGACGAATCCCACCGACCGTGAGGATATGTCCCCCGTCAAGAAGATCAACTGGATCACCGAGGGCAACATCGGCTCCGATGAGGACTGGATGGGTTACGCCGACATTCCCGAAGGCGAGAGGACCCTGTGGACCAAAGAAAAGGCCGTCTACATGGCCGAGCATCTCGGCGACTTCCTCAACGACATCGTCGTGATCTTCGGCGAACAGCTCGGCGGCGCCGAGACTGTTGACCAGGCCGTTGAATACCTGGTGAAGGATATCTTCACCGCCGAGAACGCGAACAAGATCGCGAAGGCGCTGTATGACTTCGTCGACGGCCTGAACCTTCCCGAGATCGTGGCTGACCTCGGCGTGCTCGAGCAGCTCGGCCTCGAAGCCTCGAACTGGGAGGGCATGACCTTCAGCTTCGCCGACGGCGACAGAACCGCGTTCAAGAACGCCCTGATCACGATCATCAAGCCGCTTTCGCCCGTGCTTTCCTTCCTGCTTGCCGAAAAGCAGCTTGAAGTCATCCTCAAGGATGCGCTTCCGATCCGTGCCCTCGGTTACGACGGTTACTCCTACGGCATCGTGCCGCTGCTCGAGGCCCTCGGCGCCACCGGTCTCAAGAAGACCGCCGCCTTCAAGGCCGACACGGCTCACATCGTTGAAAACATCATCAACCCGCTCTTCACGATCGTCGACCATCTGATCGCGAACCCCGTGAAGTTCATCGAAGACGTGATCCCCGCGATCCTCTACTTCGATAAGGTCGAAGGCATCCAGGCCGCCGTCCCGAACCTTCTGTTCGCGGTCGAAGCCCTGCTGCACGTCATCTCCCCGCTCTACGACAAGATCGATATCTACGAGCTCGTCGAAGAGAAGACCGGCATTGACCTCACCTTCGAAAACGAAGACCCGATCGACGTCGTGCTCGACCTGGTCACCGACATGGTCGAAGACAGCACCGGCATCAAGCTCAACCTTGAGTCCGCCGCTGAGCTGACCGAGGCGCTCGAGTTCGAAGAGCCCACCAAGTTCACCTCCGCCAACGGCGACGACGCCTACACCGTGCGCCTGACCGAAACCGGCACGGCCGCCCTGCTCTCCAGAATTCTGGACTACGGCGTCAACCAGGTGATCTTCGAGGATAACTTCGACAAGCTGTCCGAGATCTTCAAGAGCCTCATCTCCGACGACGATACCCGCGCGTTCGCGATCGGTATCCTCGACATCATGAAGCACGCGGATCAGGATTACAGAGATCTGCACGGCATCCACGACGTGGCGCTCGCCGAGCTGTTCTGGATCTTCTTCGGCGCGGATTCCGTGACCGACGCTGTGGCGGACTTCTTCTACCGCTACAAGGATGCGAACTTCTTCGAGATCCTGTATCTCATCTCCGACAAGGCGCCCGATTACATCCAGCGCATCGAGTTCCTGATGAAGGAAGTCTACGCCGTTGAGTATCCGGCCGCTCTCGAGCTCATCGAGAACGCGGACGAATACCTCAAGCCGCCTTACGAGTATGACGAGCATGAGACGCAGGTCGTGTCCGGTGTTCTGGGCCGCATCCTCGCGTTCTTCACGCAGCTCATCAACTTCTTCAAGCACCTGTTCAACAAATAAGCTGAACGAACCTCAGAGCCCTCCCGGGAAACCGGGAGGGCTCCCTTTTTTCCGCGGATACGCTGCGTCGCCGCGGCAGGGGAGCGGCGCACAAAAAAGGCCTTCGTTTACCATTACGGTCTCCGAAGGTTTTTTTCTGTCCGTTCCCTTTTTTTGTCGGTTACGGTTTCCGGCAGGGAAAACCGACAGAAAAACGCGTGTGTGATCTGCCCCTACCGCTTTGAATGCACGGATAGCCCGAAAGTGTGCAAAAATATAAAGAAAACTGCATATGTAAGAGGCAAAGGAACTCTGTGTTTCGATTTGTCCCATTGTAATAAAAATTGACAAAAGCACATTCAAACTGCATAATAACCGGCAATATAAACATAAAAACGTAAAAATATTCAGCAAAAACGACGAAAAAGACTGCTCGCAAAACCCTTGTAAATCCCGAATCGAATATGTATAATGGAATAGAAAATATGCATTCTGGCGGCATGTGTTGAAAAACGCTGCCGCCGGGGCAAAGAAAGGATGTGTTTCTGTGAAGAACAAAACACTGAGAAAGTATTTATGTATCGTTCTTTCGCTGGTGATGGCCTTCTCGGTAACGGCTGTCGCTCTGCCGCAGTTCGCGCCGACGGTATTCGCCGCCAACATCAGCGATGCGCAGTGGAATACCCTCATCGCCGCGCTCAAGCTCGATAACGTGAAGGACGCGCAGTTCAACGCGGACGGGACCAACGCCGTGAAGGCTGACGACCCATCCGGCAACCTGCTCGTCGCAGCCGAAGCGTACTACGACGCTTTCAACACCTATAAGGCGATCCAGACGGGCAACGGGTCCGAAAACAACGCCGGCGCCAACACCCGCACCGCCAGTAAGGTGAACGCTTACATCAAAAACCAGCTCCAGACCAAGATGGGCGATGATTTTACGGCCTATAACGTCGCGAACGTCCTGCTCGGCTTCAACGCGAACTATTCCTTAGACACGCTGTCGAGCAACGACTACGGCACCTCCGCAAGGGACGGCGTCACGCTCAAAGTCACGATCACCAATTCCGTCGGCGTGCTTGGCTATGACAGCATTGCGACCCTTCCGGATTCAGTGATGACGCAGGTCGTTTACACCTACGTGCACGGCGATACCTATTATTCGACCGGCTCCGGCTGTAATGCTGTGGAGCATCACTATGCGCGCCTTACGAGCGTCACCCGCACGCCTACCTCGGCCAACACGAGTGCGATCAAAACCCTTTATAACGTCTGCGTAAACAACGCCGCGTATTTCGGCTACTCGTTCGACGAGCTGCTCGCCCTGGGCGAGGATGGCCTTGCCGCCGCGAAGACGCTCTTCAAAACGCCCTACGACGCCCTGCTCAACGCCTCCGGCTACAGCGGCGCCGCCGCCTATGAAAAGTATATCTCCGCTTATGACGTCGCGGGCCTGATCGATCAGATCGACGCCGCGATCGCGATCGCGAGCTATGTCGAGATCGCCCAGTGGCTGCAGTCGAAAACGGAAGTCGTCGTCGCCGAGCTCTCGTTCCAAGAGCTGTCCGACCTCTACTTCCTGATGCGCACCAGATACAATAACTATAAGTCCGCGCCCGCCGCCGCGAAAAGCTATCTCGAAGAGAACGGCTACATCGATATCGACGCGGCCGACGCGAAGTTCATCGAGATCGAAAACGAATATGAGCTCAGGTATCTGCGCGACGTGCTCGCGCCCCGCATCGAAGAGGACCTCGCGCTCTATGCGACCTATGACGACGACTGGGTGATCGCCACCGGTCCCGACGCCGTCTCCGCCGCCGTTTCCGCCGCGATGATCGAGCTCGAATCCATCCGTTCCGATCTGTCGTCCAAAAAGCCCGAAAACGTTGTCGCCGTGTTCGGTGAGGATTATTTCGAAACCGTCATCCAGCCCGTGATCGACGGCTTTGAAGACGTGCTCGACACGAACGACCTCAACCGTCAGTTCCTCAATTATCAGGCGACCTACAATTCGGTCTTTGCGCCCCTTACGCTGAACGAGACCTCCACGCAGCTGCTTAACATCCTGCGTCAGCGCGACGGCTGGTATTCCGATCTGCTCGCGTTCGCCGAAGAGCTGCGCAATACGAATCCCGAGCTCGCCGCGAAGATCTTCACCGACGCCGAAGCCGCCATGGAAGCGAAGATCAACGCGACCTACGCCGCGCTGAACGCGATCCTCGAGGGCGAGATCAACGACGCTTACGCCATCTATCTCGACCTTGTCGAAGCTACCGGTCTTGTGATCGACGAGGTCACCATGGATAACTACAACGAGCTGCGCAGCTCCATCGGCCTCATCGAGGTGGACGCCTACGAGTTCCTCGAGGGCTCGCCGAACTTCACCCTCGCGCCCGAGACCGTTGAGAAGTATGAGGCGCTGCGCGACATCCTGATCGCCCTGCGCAACTACGATCCTTCCCACACCCTTTCTGCTTATAAGTATAACGCCCAGACGCTCGAGCAGATCATCCGCTACGTCAGCGCGAAGGACATCGTCCGCGACCGCGATTACGCCGTTGAAGACGCCGACTTCGCGAATCTCATCGGCGTGTTGCAGAATCTTCTGACCGGCGATGGCCTTGCCGCCCTCGGCGTTGAGCTCGACATCGCCGGCACGCTCGACGGCATCTGGAATACGTTCTATACCGATAAATTCGTGAACACCCTGATGAACGCGCTCTATCCCATGCTGGCCGAACTGGTCCGCGATCAGTTGAACGAGCTGGTCGGCAGTTATCTGAGCCTGATGGGCAATCTCGACGACGCGTTTGCAAAACTGAACGTCGGTCTGTCGCCGAAGAAGGTCGGCAACTATGTTGACAGCAGCAAATATCCGGCGATCGCGAACGCTCTGAAAGGCGTAACCGGCAGCGACAGCGGCTTCATGTACGGTGATGCGGAAGCAGGCACAAACTGCTGGAACAGCACCGAAGCAAGAAACGAGCTTTACAGAGCAGTGGTTGATGAAAACAATGAGCCTGTGCTGGACGAAGACGGCAACCCCACCTATGAGCTGATCTTCGACTGGGGCATCGACGCCAAAGAAACGCTCGCAGAAAAGAAAGAAGCCTTCCTTGAGGCCGTCGACTCCGCCCTGAAGGCCCTGCAGCCTCTGTTTATGGCGCTGCTCTGCAACAAGGCCGTTGCGAAGACGCAGATCGTTTCCGCGCTCGGCGGTTTGGCGACCGTGTCGATGGGCATGTTTGCCAACGACGGCTATAACAACACGCTGCTTCCGATTTTTGAAGCTCTGGGCGTGCACGCGGACGCGCTGTACGACGCGAAGACATATACGAGGATCAGAGACATCTTTGAATTCGGGCTCTTCTCTCCGCTTGCCGATCTGCTCGATCAGATCAAGGGGACCCCGCTCGAAAAGATCCTTGATCTTCTGCCGAACCTTGCCTTTGCGATCCAGAACCAGTTGTTCCTTGAACTGCTCCACAACCTGAAGGTCGACCTCGATATCTCGGGCGGCGGCTGCGCCGGCGGCATCATCAACAATCAGCTTCCGGCGGAAGGCGTTTCGATCGACCTTTACGAAGAACTTGACTTTGTCGACCTGCTCGGCGTCGAGACCTTCTACGACGATATCAAAACCATGGACGGCGTGCTCAAGATCCTGATGGGCCTGCTCATGCCCGCTGAGGAAGCCGAAGAAGGTGAGGAGCCCGCGCCCGAGCTCGTGCTCCCGCATATGGACGGCGCGAAGCTCGCGATGCTCGGCACCGACGTCGAGTGGAACGATTCGTTCCGCTCCAAGAGCCAGATCACTTACGAAGGCCGCGTGGACGTGCACGCCAACATCATCGCGAACCGTCCGCAGGTCATGCAGTTCCTTGTGGAATTCCTGCTCGAGGCGATCAAGGACGAAAACTTCCTGCCCGCCATTCAGAATATGCTTGCCAAGGAAGAGGAACCCGCCGAGGGTGACGAACCCGCCGAGCCTGCTCCCGAGGAGCCCGCGGAGGCAACCCCCGACATCCTGACCACCATTCTGGATAATATCATTACAAACGGCACCGACGCCATCGCCGCGATCTTCGAGCTGATCCGTCCCGCCGACCCGAAATACACGATGCCCGACGCGATCGACTGGATCACCGAAGGCAACATCAACAGTGAAGATCAGTATCAGGTCGTTTGGGCGGACTTCGCCGGCGACGTGGGCGATCTCAACGTCAAAGACTACCAGACCAAGTGGACCAAAGCGGATATCAGCTTCGTTGATTCCAAGTTTGAACAAGTCCTCGGCTACATTCTCAAGCTTGACTTTGTCTCCGAAAAGATCGGCGGCGCGACCACCGTCGGCGGCGCGATCGAATATCTGCTCGCGAACTTCATCACGGCGGATACCGCCAACTCCCTTGTTGAGACCATCGGCGGCCTTTTCGGCGGTCTTGAACTGCCCGAGGCGATCGCGGATCTCGGCCTGCTCGAGCAGCTCGGCCTCGACGTCAATGCCTGGGACAACATGACCTTCAACTTTGAACCCGGCGATCTTGACGCGTTCAAGGCTGCGCTCGTTACGATCCTGAATCCGCTGAACGACATCCTTGCCTACGTCCTCACCGGCGCGAAGAATCTCGAGCTGAGCGTTCTCGGCCTTGACCTCACCGCCGTCTCCTACGACGCCTATTCCTACGGTCTCGTGCCGCTTCTTGAGGCGCTGAACTCCAAGGCCGTTCCGACCACCGCATACCTGCAGGCGAACCCCGACAAGGTCGTTTCCGGCATCGTTGACGCCCTCTTCAGCGTTGTCGATCAGCTCCTCGACGATCCCATCGGCTTCCTTCGCACCGTCCTGCCGAAGCTCATCTACTTCATCAAGGTGGACGGCCCCAAGGTCGCCGCGAACCACCTTCTGGTTTCCGTCAACGTCCTGCTCGACACCATCCGTCCGATCTATGATATCGATCTCTTCGCGCTCATCAAAGAGCTCACCGCCAAAGAGGACGAAGAGGGCAACGTGGAACCCGGCGTCGACCTGAACGCGATCCTTGCCGATCCCGTGAGCTTCCTGCTTCAGACGGTCGTCGGGCTCGTGTCCGAGAAGCTGGGCATCACCCTTCAGATCGACTTCGAGCTTGAAGATTTCGTTCACACCATTCACTTCACCGATCCCACCCGCTTCGATTCCGCGAACGGCGACGACGGTTACACCATCGCCCTGAGCGAAGACGGCCGGCTCGAGCTTCTTGCCCGCACCTTCGACTTCGTTCTCGGTCAGGTCCTCTTCAGGGATAACTTCGAGCTCATCACCGACGCCGTGGCCGGTCTTGCCGGCGAAGGTGAAGAAGTGCCCGCCATCGTCACCGACATCCTCAACAACGTCAAGAACAACTATCCCGATTCCATCGTCGCCGCCTTCCGCCTCCTGTTCCCGGATCGGAAGGATATGAGACAGGAATACAACACCTATCCTCGCCTGGAGGGCTACTCGCCGCTCAAGGCTGCTCCGGTCATTGAATGGACCACCGAAGGCAACATCGGCGCGGCTGACGACTGGATGGGCACCGACGCCCTTCCCGAAGGCCACAAGACGCTGTGGACCGAAGAAAAGGCCGTCTACATGGCGGAGCACCTCGGCGACTTCCTGAACGATATCGTCATCATCTTCGGCGAGCAGCTCGGCGGCGCGTCCACCGTGGAAGAAGCGATCGACTTCCTTGTCAAGAACTATCTGACCGCCGAGAACGCCAACGCCATCGCCGCGGCGCTCAAGAACCTGATCGCCAGCCTCGGCCTGCCCGACACGATCTTTGACGTCGCGAAGCAGATCGGCGTCGATCTCACCGCGTGGGACGACATGAGCTTCAGCTTCGCCGACGGCGACAAGACCGCGTTCAAGAACGCCCTCATCGAGATCATCGATCCCATCGCGCCCATCCTGCGCATGATCCTTGTGGACAAGGGCGACCTCGAGGGCACCGTGCTTGACGCCCTTCCGATCACCATCCACGGCTACGACGGCTATTCCTACGGCATCGTGCCGCTGCTCGAGGCCCTCGGCGCCACCGGCGTCAAGACCACCTCCGCGTTCAAGGCCGATAAAGCCCACGTCGCCAAGAACCTTGTCGATCCCGTGTTCTCGATCCTCGATCATCTGATCGCAGATCCCATCGCGTTCATCGAGGACGTGCTTCCGGGCATCCTGTTCTACGATTACAACAAGGGCGTTCAGGTCGCGATCCCGAACCTGCTCTACGCCATCAACGTCGTGCTCGACACACTCTTCCCGATCTACGACCTCGATATCTATGAGCTCGTCGAAGAAAAGACCGGCGTCGACCTGCACTTCGCCGAAGAGAGCCCCGTCGACTTCCTGCTGACCAAGATCGCCGATGTGATCGAAGAGAACACTGACGTGCGCATCAACATCGACTTCACGGTGGCCACGCTCACCGAGACGCTGCACTTCACCGAGCCCGAGGCCTATACCTCCGCAAACGGCGACACGGCGTACCGGATCCGCCTGACCACCCAGGGCAAGGCGGAGCTGCTGTCCAGAGTCCTCGATTACGGCATCAATCAGGTGATCTTCGAGGATAACTTCGACAAGCTGTCTGAGATCTTCTCCGGTCTCATCACCGACGACGATACGAGAGCCTTCGTGATCGGCCTGCTCAGCATCATGAAGCACGCGGATCAGGATTACAGAGACCTGCACGGCATCCACGACGTGGCGCTCGCCGAGCTGTTCTGGATCTTCTTCGGCGCCGACAGCGTGACCGACGCGGTGGCGGACTTCTTCTACCGCTATAAGGATCTCAACTTCTTCGAGATGCTTTACCTCATCTCCGACAAGGCGCCCGATTACATCCAGCGGATCGAATTCATTTACGCCGAGGTCCTTGCCGTTGAGTATCCGGCCGCGCTCGAGCTCATCGAAAACGCGGAAGACTATCTGAAACCGCCTTACGAGTATAACGAGCATGAGACCGCTGTCGTGTCCGGCGTTCTCGGACGCATCCTCGCGTTCTTCACGCGGATCATCAGCTTCTTCAAGAACCTGTTCGGCAGATAATCAAGATCCTCATTTTCACGACCTTTACGGGGCGGCCCTTCCGGTTTCGGAGGGGCCGCTCCGGTTTATGGAATCCGCGAAGCGTGCAGAAGAAAAATCGCGTTTTTATATTGACAAACCGCGCCCGATGCAATATAATATCACCAACACCTGTGAACGGGAGTAAGTACGCTTCGTTTTTCTTTCTCAGAGAGCCGCCTTTCGGTGCGACGCGGCAAAGAATGCGTTGCGGAATGGACCCGCGAGGGCGAACCGAAAGCGGCCGCGAGTAGGGGAGACGGGCGCCGCCCGTTACAGCGGATAGGCTTACGCAAAGCGAGAGCCGAACAGAGTGGGCGGTTTTTTTCCGTCAAGCAGGGTGGCACCGCAGGAAGTTTTCCTGTCCCGGCAAATTCCAGCCGGGGCGTTTTTTTGTCCCGGAAACGGGGCTTTTTTTCGTCCCGAAAAAGAAAGGAGAAAAAACCATGAGCGAACAGCACATCCCCTACAAAATGTACCTCAACGAAAACGAGATCCCGTCGGCGTGGTATAATCTGCGCGCCGACATGCCGATCAAGCCGGCGCCGCTTTTGAACCCCGGCACGAAGCAGCCGATGACGGTGGACGAGCTCTCGGGCGTGTTCTGCCGCGAGCTTGCCGAGCAGGAGCTCGACAACGACACGCGCTTCATCCCGATCCCCGCCGAGATCCGCGATTTCTACCGCATGTACCGTCCGTCGCCCCTCGTGCGCGCCTATTTCCTTGAAGAAAAGCTCGGCACCCCGGCGCACATCTATTATAAGTTCGAGGGCAACAACACCTCGGGCAGCCACAAGCTCAACTCCGCCGTGGCGCAGGCCTATTACGCCAAAAAGCAGGGCCTCAGGGGCGTCACCACCGAGACGGGCGCGGGCCAGTGGGGCACGGCGCTCTCGATGGCGTGCTCGTTCTTCGGCCTCGACTGCAAGGTCTATATGGTCAAGGTCTCTTACGAGCAAAAGCCCTTCCGCCGCGAGGTCATGCGCACCTACGGCGCGTCCGTCACGCCTTCGCCCTCGATGGATACGGCGATCGGGCGCAAGATCAACGCCGAGCACCCCGGCACCACGGGCAGCCTCGGCTGCGCCATCAGCGAGGCGGTCGAAACCGCGGTCGGCACGCCCGGCTACCGGTATGTGCTGGGCAGCGTGCTCAATCAGGTGCTGCTGCACCAGTCCGTGATCGGCCTCGAAACCAAGGCCGTGCTCGATAAATACGGCGTCAAGGCCGATATCGTGATCGGCTGCGCCGGCGGCGGCTCGAACCTCGGCGGCCTCATCGCCCCGTTCATGGGCGAAAAGCTGCGCGGCGAAAACGATTACCGCATCATCGCCGTCGAGCCCGCGTCCTGCCCGTCGTTCACCCGCGGACGCTACGCCTACGACTTCGCCGACACCGGCATGGTGTGCCCGCTCGCGAAGATGTATACCCTCGGCGCCGACTTCATCCCCGCGCCGAACCACGCCGGCGGCCTGAGGTACCACGGCATGAGCCCGGTGCTCTCCGAGCTCTACCACGAGGGCCTCATGGAGGCGGTCAGCGTCAAGCAGACCGACGTGTTCGAGGCGGCTGAGCTCTTCGCCCGTGTCGAGGGCATCCTGCCCGCGCCCGAATCGAGCCACGCCATCCGCGTCGCGATCGACGAAGCGCTCAAATGCAAAGAGACCGGCGAAGCAAAGAACATCGTCTTCGGCCTCACCGGCACCGGTTATTTCGATATGCTGGCTTACGAGAAGTTCCACGACGGCAAGATGACCGACTACGTGCCCACCGACGAGGAGCTCGCCGTCTACGCCGCCAAACTCCCGCAGATCGACTGACCCCGCAAAATCTCATTGACTTCCCGTATTCTTTGTGTATAATCTAATCGGACGGCATATCAAGGTTCGCTTCGAGCGTAGCTATGAAGGCTTCGGCATTCAGCTCTTGATTGCCGTCCGCTGCATTCTATAAATGTAATTATATAAAGTGAGAAAAAAAGCAGGCGCACTGCATATGGATGTTCACTCAGAATTGAGCTAACCCAACAGGCACCTACCGTTAATACAATAGCAGATTATTGCTCGTTTGTCAAGATGAACGGTAGCCCCATCGTCCTTGTTCCCGCACGCCGCTTTTCCCGCCGGAACAGATCCACTCAAATATCAATGTAATAATATATTAAAATAGATCATACAATTTTGTATTTTGTATTTTGCATTTTGCATTGACCTACGCGGCTCCGCCGCGTTCCCGTGCACCCGTGCACCCGCGGCGCTTGCGCCGCTTTTTTTTCGCCCGAACGGGCATTTTTTTGCTTGCATTTCGTTTTGGATTGTGATATTATGTAGCTTGCAACGTAAATTCACGGCGGTTTTCCGCCGTTTCACAGAAAGAGGCGATCCCATTGACGGAACCGATCCCGATCGGGGTCCTGCTCAAGGTCTGCTCCCGCGAAAACGAGCTGCTTCTCAGCCAGAAGGCGGAGGAGCTCGGGCTCACCGGGGCGCAGCTGCACATCCTGCACTTCATCTGCCGCCATTCCGGCAGGGTCGTGCTCCGGGATATCGAGCAGAAGTTCGATCTCACCCATGCCACCGCGTCGGGCATCATCACGCGGCTTGAAACAAAAGGCTTCATCCGGCGGCAAGAAGACGCCGCCGACCGCCGCCGCACCGTGCTGTTCGCCGAAGAAAAGGCGCTTTTCGTCGACGGCCAGGCGCACGATTTCATTGTCGCCAACGAGCACGCGATGCTCGGGGGCTTCTCTGAGGACGAAACCGCGGCGCTCAGGGCGTATCTCGTCCGGTTGCTTGAAAACCTCGGCGTAAAACCGCCTCGCCCGCGGTGCGAAAAGGAGGGACCCGCATGCTGAAAAAACTATCCAAGAGCGTACGGGAATACAAAAAACCGGCGCTGCTCACGCCCCTCTTCATGATCGGCGAGGTCACGTGCGAGTGCGTCATCCCCACGCTCACGGCGTATCTTATCAACACGATCCAGGCGAACGGCGCGTTTGCCGACATCGTGAAATACGGGCTGGGGCTTCTCGGCATGGCCATGCTCTCGCTCATGTTCGGGGCGCTCGCCGGCAAATTCGCGGCCGACGCCTCCACGGGCTTCGCCAAGAACCTCCGCAAGGACCTGTTCTATCGCGTCCAGTCGTTCTCGTTCGCGAACATCGACAAATTCTCCACCTCGTCGCTCGTCACGCGCCTCACCACCGACGTCACGAACGTGCAGATGTCGTTCATGATGATCATCCGCGTGGCTGTGCGCGCCCCGCTGATGCTCATCTTCTCGTCGATCATGAGCGCCAACCTCGGCGGCAAGCTTGCGTGGGTCTTCGTCGGCTTCCTGCCCCTGCTCGCTTTCGGCGTGATCATGATGACCGTGTTCGTCATGCCGCTGTTCAAGGCCGTGTTCAAGAAATACGACGACGTCAACGCCTCGGTGCAGGAGAACATCAAGGGCATCCGGGTCGTCAAGAGCTTCGTGCGCGAGGAATATGAAAAAGAGAAATTCGGCAAGGCTTCCGATATGCTGCGCGCGAACTTCCTCAAGGCCGAGCGCATCATCGCCGGCGCGGCGCCGCTCATGCAGGTCGCGATGTACGGCTCGATGATCCTCTTGAGCTACTTCTGCGCCAAAAACGTCATCAACTACCTCGGCACGGATCTCGAGGTCGGCACCATCTCCGGCATGCTGACCTATTCCATGCAGATCCTCATGTCGCTGATGATGGCCACCATGATCTTCGTCACGGTCACCATCTCCATCGCCTCGGCCAAGCGCATCACCGAGGTGCTCGACGAAGAGAGCGACATCACCGCGCCCGAAGACCCGGTCACCGAGGTCGAAAGCGGCAGCGTCGACTTTGACCACGTGTCGTTCAAATACGTAAAAACCGCCGAAAACAACGCCCTCGACGACATCGACCTGCACATCCCCGCGGGCGCCACCGTCGGCGTCATCGGCGGCACGGGCGTCGGCAAGACCACGCTCATCCAGCTCATCTCCCGCCTCTACGACGTCACCGAGGGCGAAGTGAGAGTCGGCGGCGTGGACGTGAGGCGCTATGACCTCGAAACCTTACGCAACGAAGTCGCGGTCGTCTTGCAGAAAAACGTCCTCTTCTCGGGCACCATCAAAGAAAACATGCGCTGGGGCAAGCCCGACGCCACCGACGAAGAGATCGAATACTACTGCCGTCTCGCGCAGGCGTCCGAGTTCATCGAGGCCTTCCCCGATAAATACGATACTTACATCGAGCAGGGCGGCGCGAACGTGTCGGGCGGCCAGCAGCAGCGGCTCTGCATCGCCCGCGCGCTCTTAAAGCAGCCGAAGATCCTGATCCTCGACGACTCCACCTCCGCCGTGGACACCCGCACCGACGCCCTCATCCGCAAGACCTTCCGTGAGGAGATCCCGAACACCACCAAGATCATCATCGCGCAGCGCATCGCCTCGGTGCAGGACGCCGACATGATCGTGGTGATGGAAAACGGCAAAATCGACGCGGTCGGCACCCACGATACCCTCCTCGGCACCAACGAGATCTATACCGAGGTCTATGAATCCCAGACGAAGGGCGGTGATTTTGATGAGCAATGAGAACACGAAGGCCGTAAAGGCCCCGCAGGGTCCCCGCGGCAGAGGCGGCCCCCGCGGCGCGAAGATCCGTGACCTTGACTTCAAGCTCATCGGCAAGCTCTTCCGCCTGTTGTGGAAGGACTATCCTGTCGTGCTCATCCTGATCGCCGTGTGCATCGCCGTGGCGGCGGGCGCGGGCGTGGTGCCCGCGATCATCGTGCGCAAAATGACCGCCTTCATGACCGACGGTTTGGCCCTTCACGCCGAGACCGGCATGAGCGGCGCCGAGATCTGGGCGCTCTATCTGCCCGAGATCGGCAAGGTCCTGCTCACCTACGGCTCCATCCTGTTCCTCGGGCTCGTCGCCGCGGCAACGCGCGAGCAGCTCGTGGCGTATATGACGCAGGGCTTCCTTGACAAGATGCGCGTGCGTCTGTTCGACAAGATGGAAGACCTGCCCGTCAGATACTTCGACCGGAACACCCACGGCGATATCATGAGCATCTACACCAATGATATCGACACCCTGCGCCAGCTTATCAGCCAAGGCATCCCGTCCATCTTCTCCGCCGCCATCACCCTCGTGGTGCTCGTCTTCGTGATGATGTATTTCAGCATCTCTCTGATGCTCGTGGTGGTGCTCGGCGTCATCGGCATGTTCTTCGTCACGAAAAAGGTCGGCGGCAACTCCGCCAAGTATTTCGGCAAGCAGCAGATGAGCGTCGGCAAGGTCGAGGGCTTCATCGAAGAGATGATGAACGGCCAGAAGGTCATCAAGGTCTTCACGCACGAAGAGGCCGCGAAGCGCGACTTCGACGCCGTCAACGGCGAGCTGTGCGAAAACAGCCGCCGCGCGAACACCTTCTCGAACATCTTCGGGCCCATCATGAACAACATCGGCAACATCCTCTACGTGCTCACGGCGTTCATGGGCGGCGTGCTCATCACCTTCGGCGACAACGTGCCGAATATCTCGCTTGAGAACGTGTTCACGGGCAACTTCCTCGCCCCCCTCACCGTGGCTGTCGTCGCGTCGTATCTCGGTATGTGCAAGCAGTTCACGGGGCAGGTCAACCAGGCCAGCCAGCAGATCAACGCCATCGCCATGGCCATGGCGGGCGCGGGCAGAATTTTCACCCTCCTCGAGCAGGAGCCCGAGCCCGACAACGGCTACGTCACGCTCGTCAACTGCAAAGAAGAAAACGGCGAGCTTGTCGAGTGCGCCGAGCACACGGGCAACTGGGCGTGGCGCCATCCGCACGCGGCCGAGGGCACCGTCACCTATACGCCCCTCAAAGGCGACATCGTGCTCGACCGGGTCGATTTCGCCTACGTGCCCGATAAGCAGGTGCTGTTCGACGTGTCGCTCTACGCGCGTCCCGGCCAGAAGATCGCCTTCGTCGGGGCCACGGGCGCCGGCAAGACCACGATCACGAACCTCCTCAACCGCTTCTATGACATCGCCGACGGCAAGATCCGCTACGACGGCATCAACATCAACAAGATCAAAAAGGACGACCTCCGCCGCTCGCTCGGCGTGGTGCTGCAGAGCGTGAACCTCTTCACCGGCACGGTGATGGAGAACATCCGCTACGGCCGGCTCGAGGCCACCGACGAAGAGTGCATCGAGGCCGCGAAGCTCGCCAACGCCCACGACTTCATCACGCGCCTGCCCGAGGGCTATCAGACCATGCTCACCTCGAACGGCGCGAACCTCTCGCAGGGCCAGCGGCAGCTCATCTCGATCGCCCGCGCGGCGGTCGCCGACCCGCCCGTGATGATTTTGGACGAAGCCACGTCCTCGATCGACACGCGCACCGAGCTGCTCGTCCAGCGCGGCATGGACGCCCTCATGCACGGGCGCACCACCTTCGTGATCGCGCACAGACTCTCCACCGTGCGCAACGCCGACGCCATCATGGTGCTCGACCACGGCCGCATCATCGAGCGCGGCTCGCACGACGACCTGATCGCCCAGAAGGGCACCTATTACCGCCTCTACACCGGCTCGTTCGAGTCCGCCGAATAAAACGCACAAAACATCGAAAAAGCGAAAGAGCGTCAAAGCCCTTTCGCTTTTTGTTGACATTCCCGCCGTCGGGATTGTATAATAAACGGGTAGGGAGGGGAAGTCCCATGAAAAAACCGCTCGCGCTCATTCTGGCGCTCACGCTGGCGCTCGGCTGCCTGTCAGTCTGCCCCGTGTCGGCGGAGCCTTCGGCGCTCAAGATCGCCGTCGCGTCCGACCTCCATTATAATCTGCCCGAAGAGGAGCTTGCGTGGCTCACGTCCGACCCCGTGTTCGGCTACGCGAACCGCCGCGCCGCGATGGAAAACGAGAGCGGCTTTCTGATCGACGCCTTCCTCTCCGACGCCGCCGGAGCCGGCGCCGATTACGTGCTCATTTCCGGCGACCTTGCCGACAACGGCCGCAGCGTGCCCGAAGAGCATTACGCGGTGCGCGACAAGCTGCTCGCCTTCGAGCGCGAAACCGGGATCGAGGTCTTTGTCATCGACGGCAACCACGACCTCGGCGACGGGGCCGCCACCGATGTCGCCGCCTTTCAGGCGATCTACCGCGACCTCGGCTACGACCACGCGCTTTCTTTGCGCGAAGCCGACTGCTCCTACACCGCCGACCTCGGCGAAACGATCCGCCTCATCGCCCTCGATTCCTGCGACCCAACCGTTTCCACCGCCGACGGCATGTCCGCCGAAAAGGTCCTGTGGGTGCTCGAAGAGGCGAAGCGCGCGAAGGATGAGGGGCGCACGCCCCTCCTGATGATGCACCATAACCTTCTCGACCATATGCCCGCCCAGCGGTTGTTCAGCCGCAATTTCATCGTGCGCGCCCATTATACGACCGCCGAGCTCTTCGCCGACGCCGGCATCGGGATCGTCCTCTCCGGCCACGAGCACTGCTCCGACGCGGCAATCTGCCGCTCCGCCGCCCTTAATGAGATCCGCGACTTCGCGACGACGTCGCTCACGATGTATCCGCTCTCGTACCGCCTTTTCACCTTCACCGGCGGCGACGTCTCCTATTCCTCGCGCACGCTGCAAACGATCGATACCGAAGCCCTCTCCCGCGCCGTCAACGGCTACACGGACGCCCAGCTCTCCCTCATGGACGCCGACCTCAACGCCTACTCCAAGGCGTTTCTGAAGGCGGGCGTCGTTTACCGGCTGCGCCTCGGCCTTTCTGCCGAGAAGTCCGGTCTCACGCCGGGCACGCCGCTCTATGAGCTTCTCGACGCCGTCTATCTGCGGCTCGACGAGGTCCTCTCCATGCCGATGGACGAGGCCGTCGCCCTCGCGGCCGTCTACGGCATCGAAGTGCCCGTCACGCCTTACGACTCGGGTTGGGATCTCGCCGCCGAATTCGTTGCGGCGCACTACGCCGGCAGCGAGCGTTTCGCCCTCGATTCGCCCGAGGTCACGGCGCTGCTGCGCCTTGCCTCGCTCATCCTCAAGGACGTGCCCGCCTCAGCTCTCGAAAGCCTGTTCTCCGAAGCCGTTTCTTCGATCGAAACGGACGCCCTCGCGTCCGCGAAGGCGCTCGCGAAACGCGTGTTCGGGCGTATAAACCCCGGCGAGGTCCTCGTGGCCCTGCTCGTGTCCGACCTCGTTTACGGCTTCGCCAACGACTCTGACGGCGTTGACGACAACAACGGCGTGTTTTCGCTTGCCGCGCCGAAAACCGAAACTCTGACCCTGAAACTGCGCGCGTTTTTCGACCGTCTCAGACGCCTTTTCGAAAACGCCGCCGCGATCTTTCGCTCCCTTTGGACCTGACGAAAGGAGACTTTCTCATGACCGACCCCGAAACCAAAAATCTGCTTGAAGCCGTACGCGACGGCGCGATGACCGTGGACGAAGCGCTGCTGCGCCTCAAAACCGAGCCCTTCCGCGAGCTCGGCTACGCCAAGGTCGACCTGCACCGCAAGCTCAGGCAGGGCGCGGCCGAGGTGATCTACGGCGCGGGCAAAACGCCCGAGCAGATCGCCGGCATTGTCGGCGCCATGCTGTCCGCCGGGCAGAAAACCGTGCTGATCACGCGCCTCTCCGCCGAGCAGGCCGAGGCGCTGCGCCTTTTGCCCGATATGCCCGAATTCTCTTATGATAATACCGCCCGCCTCGCTTTGGTGGGCGCCGTCCCGCCGCCGGACGGCCTCGGCACCGTGGTCGTGGCGACCGGCGGCACCAGCGACATTCCGGTCGCAGAGGAGGCGGCCCGCACCGCCGAGATCTTCGGCAGCAAAGTCGTGCGGCTCTACGACGTGGGCGTGGCGGGGCTCCACCGCCTGCTCTCGCATATGGAAGAGCTCATGAGCGCCTCGGTCGTCGTCGCGGTCGCTGGCATGGAGGGCGCTCTGCCGGGCGTGATCGGCGGTCTTGTCGACTGCCCGGTCATCGCCGTCCCCACGTCCGTGGGCTACGGGGCGTCGTTCGGCGGGCTCTCGGCGCTGCTCGACATGCTCAACTCCTGCGCAACGGGCATGAGCGTGGTGAACATTGACAACGGCTTCGGCGCGGGCTTTCTCGCGAACCGCATCAACCACATGGCGAAAAAAGACTGAAAAGGGGGCTTTTAAGTGGACGCGCACGAAAAACAACAGGCGCTTCTGACACGGCTCTCTTCCCTCGGCAGCGTTGCCGCGGCGTTTTCGGCGGGCGTGGATTCCACCTATCTGCTCCACGCGGCTGTCCAAGCGGGCTGCCGGGTGCTCGCCGTCACCGTCGACGCGTCGGCCGTGCCGCGGCGCGAGACGCAGGCCGCCGAAGACTTCTGCCGCGCAAACGGGATCGGGCAACAAATCATTTCTTTCGACCAGTTTACCGTCCCCGCCTTCGTCCATAACGCGAAGGACCGCTGCTATCACTGCAAAAAAGCCCTGTTTTCCGAAATAATCAAAGTTGCATCCGAAAAGGGGATCTCCCGCGTGATCGAGGGCTCCAACGCCGACGACGCCCTCGTTTACCGCCCCGGCATGCTGGCGGTCGAAGAGTTCGGGGTCATAAGCCCCCTGCTCGACGCCGGCCTCACGAAAGCCGAGATCCGTCTGCTCTCCGCCGAGGCGGGGCTGCCCACTGCGTCAAAACCGTCGCTTTCGTGCCTTGCCACGCGCTTTCCCTACGGCGAAACGCTCACGCCCGAAAAGCTCGCCGCCGTGGAAGCGGGGGAGTCGTACCTCTTCTCTCTGGGCCTGAGGCAGGCGCGCGTGCGCGTGCACGGCGAGCTTGCCCGCATCGAGGCCCTGCCCGCCGACTTTCCGCTCCTCACGTCGCCCGGTGCCGCCGCGGCGGTCGCCGAAAAGCTTCGTTCCCTCGGATTCAAACACGTCACGTTGGACCTCGCGGGCTTTCGCAGCGGCAGCATGGACGAATAACTCTGCTAAACAAAAAAAGAGCCCCCGGGCTCTTTTTCTTTTCATTCGCATATATTTATAACTGCGCGATCTCTGGCTTTTTCGGCGAAGAAATGCGTTCGATCTCGTCGCACACGGCTTCGATGAGCTGCGTGCGCGTCAGGGCGTCCGCGCCCACGATGCGGCAGGCGCAGCGGTTCACGGGCACCGGGATCTTCACGGCCTCGCTCTGCCCCACGGCCACGCTGATCGCGGGCGTGATCTCGCCGAGCAGTGAGTCAGCGAGCAGGATCCCGATCGGCCCCGTGATGATATCCGCCTTTTTCGCCTGTACCACGGCTGCGTTCTCACCGGTCGCGCCGGCCGAAACGCCGGCCTTGAGCATGGCGGCGGTGGCGAGGGCGTTCGTGCCCACGCCCAGCACCTCGTGCCGCTCGGTCACGCCGCGGCGTCTGAGCTCTTCTGCAAGGCACGCGCCGATGCGCCCGCTCTGCCCGTCTATGATCAAGATCCGCATGCCGGATACCCCTTTTCTCTTCGTTCGGTTCTTTGTCAAGCATAGCAGATTGCGCGCCGTTTGTCAAGGTTTGCCCTCTTAAATAGGCATTGACTTTTCGCCGTTTCCAGTGTATGATAAAATAGCAAATTTATGGAGTTTATATCGATATGAAACGATTCAGGGCACTCCCGCGTTTGCTGATCCCGCTCCTGTGTCTTGCGCTTTTAAGTTCCTGTGTGACCAACGTCGTCACCGGCACGCCGCCGACCGCGGGCGTGACGGACCCCGCCGTCTCCGACACGCCTTCGGAAGAGTCCACCGAACCTATCGGCGAAGCGACCGAGTTCCTCGGCCTGTATCTCGGCGTGCAGGGCTACGGCGACACCGAGCGGATCAACAAAGAAAACGCCGCGCAGTTTTTATACCGTTTTTATACGTCCGGGCAGGAGAAGACCTACCGGATCCCGGTCGGCGCGGGCGAAAACGCCTACGCCCTGCAGAATCTGCTTGAAGAGGGCGCGTTTTTCCGCGTCACGGCGCGCGGCAACGTGATCGAAGCTCTCGACCCCTTTACCGACGGTGACGCCCTGTTCACGGTCAAACAGCCGACCGACGGGGGCTTCCTCTCCGCCGACGGACAGGAATTCGCCCTCTCCGACGGCGTTCCCGTCATTCGGATCGACCCCAAGGCCGGCGGCGCGCTCCTTTATGAATCCGCGTTCAAAAAGGGCGATCGCGTGCTGCTCGAATACGAAAACGAAGAGCTTTCGCGCGCGTTCATCCTGCCGCTCTCGGTCGATTACGAGCCGCCCGTCGCGGGGACTCCCGGCGTTAAAACGCTCAAAAACCTGCTCGCCACGGCGCTTGAGCCGGTCGGCGTGTGCCTTTATATGTTCGGCGGCGGCTGGGACTGGCAGGACGAGGGCTCAGGCCCGCAGTCCGTCACGCTGGGGCTCTGCCGGACGTGGACCGACTTCTTCTTCCAACAGGACGAAAACTACTCCTACCGCGATCCCTTCGGCGATCCCGAACAGCGCGACAAGGCGCATTCCTTCTGCCCTTTCGGGGAATTCAACGAATATTACTACGCGGGCCTCGACTGCGCGGGGTACCTCGCGTGGATCGCCTATAACGTCACGCACACCGAAAGCGGGGGCGACGGCTACGTCGTCGGCGGCACGCCCACGGCGGGCGCGTTCGCCTCTTACGGCTGGGGCACGTTCACGCAGACCTTCGCGCCGACCGATTTCAAACCCGGCAGCGTCATGAGCATCAACGGCCACGTGTGGATGTGCGTCGGCGTCTGCTCCGACGGCAGCATGGTGATCGCCCACGCCTCGCCCACAAAAAGCCAGTCCGGCTGTCCCGGCGGGGGCGTGCAGCTCTCGGCGATCGGCGAAAACGAGACCTGTGAGGCTTACCGCCTCGCGGTCGAATACATGACCCTGTTCTATCCGGAGTGGTCGCGCCGAAACGACGTGAGCCTTTACTCCTATTCGTATTACACGTCCTTTACCGGCGACGTCGCGGGCCTCTTCACGTGGGACCTCGAAAACGGCGTCCTCACCGACCCGGACGGCTTCCGGGACCTGTCGGCGTATGAGATCCTCGCCGCGCTCTTCGGCTACGAGAGCGTGCTGGGGCAGCCCGAACCGCCGGCGGACGAGCCTTCTTCACAGGAGGGAACCGCATGAACCAAACCCGCCGCAAAGGCGCCTTCCCGTATCCGCTCGCGATCCCCGTCGCGCTCGCGGTCGCGCTCGCGGTGCTGCTGCTCGTGGCAGTGAGCGAAATCAAAACCAAAAAGCAGTCCGACCCCGCCGAGCTGCCCGCTCTGGCGCTGCTCGACGCCGAGGCCGACGCCGACCCCAAAGAGGTCGAGCGCGAGCTCAAGGCGCGGCGCGAGTCGCAGCAGGCCGAGATGGACGCCTCCGAGCGTGAGAGCATGCGCGACGAACTGATGTCCGAGATCGAGAACGCGGGCGACGACGTCTGGTCGCGCTTTCACGATTACGCGGTTCTCGGCGATTCCCGTGCCGTGGGCTTCTATTACTATCGCTTTCTGCAGTCCTCGCGCGTGTTTGCCGACGGCGGCGACTGCATCCGCGACGTGAAGGACCATATGGACGAGCTCAGGGCCCTCGATCCCTCGTACATCTATCTGTGCTACGGCCTCAACGACACCGGCATGGGCTACTGGAAGACCGGCGAGGAATACGGCGTCGAGTGCCGCGAGGTGCTCACGCTTCTCAAAGAGACCTTCCCCGAGGCCGAAATCGTGGTCTCCTCCATCCTGCCCGCCACCGAGAGCGCGATGTACCTGAACCCCGTCTGGCGCAAGATCCCGGCGTTTTCCGAGGCCATGCGCGAAGCGTGCGAAGAGCTCAACTGCGCCTTCGCCGACTGCGCGGAGCTCGCGGACAAATATATGGACGTCTACTGGGAGAGCGACGGCGTCCACCTGAACCCCGATTTTTATCCCTACTGGGCGGCAAACCTGCTGCTCGCGCAGCTTGCGGCCGAGCAGGCGGAATAAGGAGACGCGCATGACGAAATATCGCATTCTTGAGATCGCCCGGCTCATCCCCGTGCTGGCGGTCGTCATATTCTGGGCGGTGTCGTGCTCCGGCAATCGCGTGAGCAAAACGCCGTTTGAAGAAGTGAAGCAGGCGGTCGCCGAAGCGAGCGTTTCGCCGTCCATGCAGGACGGCGACGACGCGGCCGTCCGCCGCCTCTACGGCCTTGACCCCGCCGATTACGAGGGCGTATACCTCCGCTGGCCCCTGTCGAACATGGACGCCGAGGAGCTGCTGCTGATTAAACTGTCCGACGTGTCGCAGGGCGCCGCCGTGAAGCAGGCGGTCGTTTCGCGCGTGGACGCGCAGAAAAAGAGCTTCGACGGCTACGGCGTGACGCAGTTCGACCTGCTTGAGAACCACTGTGTGATCGAGGTGCGCGGCAACTACGTGCTCTTCGTCGTCGGTGAGGACGCCGAAGCCGTGCGGCAGGCGTTCCTCTCGGCGCTGTAAGGGAGGGCAATACGATGGCGTTCCAGCAACTGATTTTCACGCTCCTGATTCTGCCGCTCGCGGTGATTTTGTTCCGCTTTTTGCCGGCGCGTTTGCGCAAACCGGCGCTTCTGATCCTGAGCGTATTCTACATCGTGTGGGGCAGCGCGGCCGACCTGTTTTACGTCGCGTGCGCGATCGCGTTCAACTACCTCACGGCGATGCTGTTCACCGGCCTCAAAAAGGACGGTTATGTCAATTACGCGCGCGTCACGTTCATCACGGGCGTCGCGCTGGACCTCGGGTTCCTGGCCTTTTTCAAATACATCAACGTCTGGGCGGGCAGCCCCCTGCCCGTGCCCGTGGGCGTGTCTTTCTTCACGTTTTCGCTGTTGTCGTTCCTTGCGGACCTCTACCGCGGGCGCGAAACGCTGCCCAATTTCCTCGATTTCTCGCTGTTTGTCACCTTCTTCCCGAAATTCACGAGCGGCCCGATCGTGCGTTTTGTTGACTTCACGAAGCAGCTCTCCGAAATGGAGGTCACGCGCGAAAAGACCGAAGAGGGCGCCTGTCTTTATCTCACGGGCCTTGCCAAAAAGGTCCTGCTGGCGGACGGCCTCACGGTCCTCTTCACCGCCGCGTCGACCGCCGCCGCGCCGTCCGCGCTGCTCGCTTGGGGCGGGGCGCTGGCGTATACGTTCCTTCTCTATTTCGATTTCTCGGGCTATTCCGACATGGCGCTCGGCGTCGGGCGGATGCTCGGCGTCACGATGGCCGAAAACTTCCGCTATCCTTACGTCAGCCTCTCGGTGTCCGATTTCTGGCGGCGCTGGCACATCAGCCTCGGCGCGTTCTTCCGCGAATACGTCTATATCCCGCTCGGCGGCAACCGCAAGGGCGCGCGCCGCACGGTGCTCAACCTTCTCGTCGTGTGGATCCTCACGGGCGTGTGGCACGGCAGCACCCTCGCCTTCGTCGCGTGGGGGCTCTGGCATTTTCTGTGGATCGCCGCGGAGAAATACCTCTTCAAGAAAAAGCTCGATAAGATCCCGCCCGTTCTTCGCATCGCGGGCACCTTCCTGATCGCGCTGACCGGCTGGGTGTTCTTCTTCTCGGGCTCGCTCATCGGCAGCTTTAAGTACCTCGGCGCGATGCTCGGGATCGGCGCGGGCACCGACCCCGGCGCCTACGCCGTCCTGACCGCCCTTCCGCTGCTGCTCATTTCGGCGTTCGCCGCCCTGCCCGTCGGCAAAGAGCTCGCCGGCCGCCTCGAGCAGCGCCTCCCGAAGGCGTACCCCTATATCAAAGTCGCGTATTTCGCGTGCCTGCTGCTTCTGAGCGTCGCCGCCATGGTCGGCAGCACCTACACCTCATTCCTTTACGCGGGCTTCTAAGGAGGGCGAGAACATGGATAAAAACGAATATTCCGGTCTCTTCCGCCCCGAAAACGGCGACGGGATGAAACTCATGTCGGACGACGTGTTCGGCGCGCCGAAGGCCGCCCGCCCGTCCGCGCCCGCGCCCGAACCGCGCCCGCGTCCTGCTGCCCGCGCAGCGGAAAAGCCCGCGCCCGCGCC
>JAFZOL010000058.1 GCA_017550625.1 Clostridia bacterium
CGGGGTCTTTTTGAGGGCAAGCGCCTTGCTCAGCACGAAGCGGGTCTGGGGCATGCAGCCCTCGAACGCGTCCACGAGCAGCAGAACGCCGTCCACCATGGTCATGATGCGCTCCACCTCGCCGCCGAAATCGGCGTGGCCGGGGGTGTCGACGATATTGATCTTCACGCCGTTATACACGACGGAGGTATTTTTCGAAAGGATCGTGATGCCGCGCTCGCGCTCGAGGTCGTTCGAGTCCATCACGCGGTCCTCCACCACCTCGTTGTCGCGGAACGTGCCGCTCTGTTTGAGGAGCTTGTCCACGAGCGTGGTCTTGCCGTGGTCCACGTGCGCGATGATGGCGATATTGCGAATGTCAGCCCGTTTGCTCAAAATTTCACCTTCAACCGATTTTCTGAAATTATATAATAACAGAAAAAATAAATAAAATCAAGGTTTCAGCCCCAGAAATCGCGCAAAATCAGAGATTTCGGTATATTTTCGGCGTTTCGGGACACAGTAAGACGGGAAGGATCCCTCAAAACGGAAAAGGAGAACCGAATATGCAGTTTACACCGAAAGAAACGTCGCTTTTGAAGGAGCTTAAAAATCAGGAAAAGCTCTGCGCCGACAAGTATGCCCGCGCCGCCGACGCGGCCGTGGACGGCCAGCTCAAAGGGCTTTTCTCGAACCTGCGCGACGAGGAACAGAATCACTTTGATACGTTGTCGGGCATCGAACGCGGAAACGTGCCCGTCCCGCCCGGCGGGCAGAAGCCCGCGCCCACCTTTACGCCCGTTTACACCGCCGAAACGCCGGACAAACAGAACGACTGCTTCTTGTGCACCGATCTGCTTTCGGCCGAAAAGCACGCGTCGTCGCTCTACGACACCTCGGTGTTCGAGTTCCGCGACGAGCACGTGCGAAACGCGTTGAACCACATCCAGAAAGAAGAACAGGCCCACGGCAAGGCGCTTTATAACTATATGTCCGTCAACGGGATGTACGAAACGTAAAGCCGCCGGAGGCGGCGGTGAGATCCGCCTGCGGCGGGTGAAATCATCCTTGGGGATGGTGAAATCGCTGACGCGGTGAAATCCGCCGCCGGGGCGGCGGGTGATATTTATTGGTAGCGCGGCAGACCTCTGCCGCTCGACGAAAATACAATGGGAACCGAATGAACTCGGTCGACGGGCATGCCGTCCAAACCGGACAGAAAACCGCAAATCTCTTGCCGCTGCGGCAGAGGTCTGCCGCGCTACCGGGAAAACCCGTGCGGCTACGTGTGCCGTGAACACCCGGCGAGATCTCGGTTTTTTATCTTACTACTCTAAATTGTCGCAAAAACAAAGGCGCGTTGTGAACGCGCCTTCGTTTTTATTCTTCCGTCATCTCCGCTTCGGCGGCCTTTTCGGCCTGCTTGAGCGTTTTTTTGTGCTTCTTTACGGCCTTGCGGTTGGCTTTCTGCGCCGCGGCGGCTGCCTGCTGGGCGTCCAGCGCGGCCTGCTCGGCCGCCTGCTGCGCCTGTTCCACGGCCTTTTCCATCTCTTCGGCCTTGCGCTCGGCCTCCTCCGCCGCCTGTTTCGCGGCCTCGGCGGCTTCTTCGGCTTTCTGCGCCTGCTTCTGCGCCTCGGCCTCTTCGGTCTCGCGGATCCACGCGAGGGTCTCTTTGAGGCTCGTTTCGAGCGGGCGCGGATGGTAACCGAGCTCTTTTTCGGCCTTCTCGTAAGAGAAGTTGCAGTTCGAGCAGAGCTTTCTGATCGCGTAGCGCGTGAAGATGGCGGGCTTGTTGGCGACCTTGTAATAGGTCTCCATCAGCGGGGCGGCGAAGTTGACCACGCCCTTGCCGATCTTCACCTTCGGCGAAGCGTTGCCCGAGGCGTCGGCGAGCATGCGGATGAATTCGTCCACGGTGACGCTCTTGTTGCAGAGAATGTACACGCTGCCGCCCTTGGCCTTGTCGCCGGCTGCCACAGTGCCGAACGCCACGTCGCGCACGTCCACGAAGTTATAGCCGCCGAAGGTCATGGTGATCGGAAAAGCGCCCTTCGAGAACATGCGGATCATCGAGCCCACCGACGACACCTTGAAGTCGTAGGGGCCCATGCAGGCGGACGGCTGGCACACCACGGTCTCGAGGCCCTCGCCGTTCGCGGCGAGCACCTTCGCGGTGGCCTCGGCCTTCGTTTTGGCGTAGGCGCCCTCGAGGGTGTCGGGGTCGTAGGTGTAGGTCTCGTGCATGACCTCGTTGTCGGGCAGGGGGACGTAGGTGTCGACGCTGCCCATGTATACGAGCTTTTTCACGCCGGTCTCTTTGCAGGCTTTGATCACGTTTTCGGTGCCCGTGACGTTGACCTTATACACGAAATCTTCGTTGCCGGGCTTGATCTCGACGCAGCCCGCCACGTGATAGACGATCTCGCAGCCGTCGAAGGCCTTCACGAGGCTGTCGTAGTCGGTGATGTCGCCCTTCACCTTTTCACAGACAAGGCCGTCGAACATGTCGCTGTCGCGCCGCACGAGGATGCGGGTCTCCTTGTCGGGATGGTTCTGGAGCTCTTTGAGGATGGCGTAACCGACGTGGCCGGTCGCGCCCGTGAGGCAAACGCGTTTTTGCATGGGAATCTCCTTTATATAAAATGCAGAATACAAAATACAAAATACAAAATTGAGGGGCCAGAGGCCAGGGGCCGGAGGGCGCGGCGGACCGGCGGTCCTCTCGGTACGGTCTGCGCCCCTACGAACGGGGCGAAACCTCATATCGTATCCCGAAAAACATGCAATCCGCAAAATTTTGTATTTTGTATTTTGCATTTTGTATTTCGGACGAAATCATGTGCGCCCTTGGCCCTTATTCTTCGGTCAACACGATAACCAGATCGTTGACGTTCGTTCCCGTCGGGCCGGTGACGAGCAGGGCGCCGGAGGCTTTGAGGGCGGCGTAAGAATCGTTGTTCGAAAGGGCCTTTTCGGGGTCGGCGCCGGCGGCGCGCATCTTTTCCGCTGTGCTGCCGTCCACCGCGCCGCCCGCGGCGTCGGTGGGGCCGTCGGTGCCGTCGGACCCCACGGCGAGAAACGCGATATGCTCTTTCCCCTGCAGGGCGATCGCGGCGGCGAGCGCCATCTCCTGATTGCGCCCGCCCTTGCCGTCCCCCAGCAGGGTGACGGTGGTCTCGCCGGCATACAGATAGGCGTGTCTGCCGGGCAGATCGGGCGTTTCTTTGATAATTTCAACGGCCCTGTCGCGCGCCTCGCCCGAAAGCGCGGCGGTGACGACGTGGGGCGTGTAGCCGAGGCGTTTGGCCTCGTTTTCCGCGCCCGAAACGAGGGTGTTCATATCGCCGACGATATAGAACCCCCCGTCGTTGATCCTGAGATCCTTTACTTCGCGCGGAAGGAGCGATAAGATCTCCTGCGGCACGTCGAAGAGGTAGCGGTTGAGCACGCGGTCAAGCGCGCCGTTGTCGGGCTTATCGGGCACGGTGGGGCCCGAGGCGATGTCTTCGGGCCCGCCGCCCGGCACGTCGGACAGCGCGAGCGTGATCACCTTTGCCGGGTACGCGGCGGCTGCCAGCCGCCCGCCCTTGACGCGCGAGAGCCTGCGCCGGACGAGGTTCATCTCTCTGATGTCCGCCCCGCGGGCTAATAGTCGTTCGGTGATCGCCCGCTGCACCCCCGAGGGCACGCGCGGCGCTTCCATCAGCGCGCTGCCGCCGCCCGAGAGCAGCACGAGCAGGACGTCGTCTTTGCCCAGCGCGCGGCAGAGATCGAGCGCGGCCTTCGCCGCGCGCTCGGAATTGTCGTCGCTCACGGGGTGGCCCGCCTCGATCACCTCAAAGTTCGGGGAGGAAAAGCCTTCGGCGTGGCCGTATTTCGTGATGAGCAGACCCTTTTTGATGCGGCCGCCGAGAACGTCGACGGCGGCGGACGCCATCGGCGCGGCGGCCTTGCCGAGGGCGAGGGCCGTCACGTTTTTGAGCCCGCCGAGCGAAAGAACGGCGCGAAGTGTATTCTCATACGGCAATGCCGCTTTTATCGCGGCTCCGGCGATCGCCTTCGCGTCGGCGACAAGGCTCACCTGAGGTCGACCTCGCAATCGACGTTATCGGGCAGCGACGGGTTGATGAGCTCCTGCAAAATCTTTTCGATCTCGTCGGTGGTGCGGAAAATCTTTTCTTTTTTCGCCTTTTTGATCGGCGCTTTGTTGATGATACGGCGCGGGAGCGTACTTACGTCCGTGGCCACCCTGCGCGTCTCTTCGGACATGTCTTTGGCGTGCATCGAGCCGTCGAACACGCAGCAGAAAATGTCGAGGATGTGCGGAAGCAGCGGTTCGTTTTTGATGGCTTTCGCGGCCTTTTTGTCCACGCCCTTGCCGAAGGTGAGGCGGTTGACCTTTTTCGCGGCCTTGCCGACCGACACGCCGAGCGCGAGCTTCGCGTAGTGCCGGATGATGGGATAAATCTTGTCGAGGGGTTTCAGATGGATGCCCTGGCTTTCGAGCCGCTCGCGGAAATCCTGTTTATCCTCGGCGGCGGCGTGCAGCAGGTTCGTGAGCACGGCGGTGGAGTGGTCGCGGATGAAGGAGGCGTCCTTTTCTTCACCCTCGTAGGTGAAGTGTTCGAGGCATTTGACCTCGATGTGGGCCTTGCCGTCTTCCACGGTCACGTAGTTGATCGGCGCGGGGTGGCCGCACAGGGACCCGACGTTGACCTGCGTGATCTTGTTGCCGTTTTCGGACGTGAATTCGGTGGTGCGCTGCATATGCGAGTGGCCCACGAACATGAGCCGAAGGCCCGCGTCCGCGAGGCGCGACGCCACGGCGAAATTGTCGCCGATGCTCTGCCCCTTGTTGATGAGGCCCGAAATGCCCCATAAAAGCAGATGGTGCTCGGTGGCGATCACGTCGCACCCGGCGGCTTTCGCGTCGGCAAGCTGCTTTTCCATCCATTGAAGATGCGCTTCGCTGTAACCCGATTTGCCGCCCTCGCCGTCCATGTCGTCGTTGACGGCCAGAAGCCGCAATGCGGGGCCGACCTGGAAGCAGCGGGAATGGAAGCCCCTGCCGGTCTCGTATTCGTCCACGAGGTTCTCGCGCCCGAAATCGCGGTAATAGGCGTCGAGCGTTTCGGCGTCGAGAGTCTCCACGTCGTGATAAATTTCGTTCCCCTCGAAGCGGCGGGGATTGTGGTCGGTGCACCAGTCGTGCGTGGAGGTGATGAGATAGAGCGGCTTTTTCTCGGCGAAAGAAAGGAATTTGGCGCGCACCTCGTCGTGGCTGCATTTCTCGCCGTCGTTCGTCACGTCGCCGGAGATGACGAGGGCGTCCACGTCCGGCTCCGAAAGCAGGCGCTCGAACGCAGCGTCGATGATGGCGCCGCTTTCGGCAAGGCATTTCTGGTCGCTGCCTTGCCTCAGGTCATAAGCCCGGCCGGTGGTGCCGAGCCGCGGGGAATAGTAATGGAGATCCGCGATGAACGCGAGCTTCGTTTTTGCCATATGCCGTTCCTCCCGTAAATATACTGTATCCATAAAATTATATCTTAAACGGGCTATATTGTCAACATTAAACACCCGCGCGAATGTATAAAAACAAACAACGAAAAATGAAAAACGCGACCCTATTGGGCCGCGCCTTTCTGTATCTTACAGCAGCATCCCGCCGATCGCAGCGGCGGCGGCGAAGACGGCTGCAAGCATCAACGTGCACAGAAAACCGATGCGGTTTTCCGCAAAAAACCCTTTCATAATGTTTCTCTCCCTCATGCCTTCACTTCGGCAAAATTCATTCGGAACGTGGGCATTATAGCAGAACGAAACCGAAAAGAAAAGAAAAATCCGGTTACAAATTGCTACAGTTTTGTAATCTTTACCAAACATTGTCGCAACAATTTGGCAAAAATGACGGAGCGTCAGCGTTTCGTGAGCATGCGCATGGAGTTGAGGATGCACAGCACCGCCACGCCCACGTCCGCGAGCACGCCGAGCCACATGTCGGCAAGGCCCAGCGCCGCTAAAAGCAGCACGAGGAGCTTCACGAACAGGGCGAACGCCACGTTCTCGCGCACGATTCGCGCGGTCTTTTTCGCGATCGAAAGGAAGGTCGGCAGCTTGCCGATGTCGTCGTCGGTGAACACCACATCGGCGGCTTCGATCGCGGCGTCGGAACCCAGCGCCCCCATCGCGACGCCCACGTCCGCGAGCGTGAGCACCGGGGCGTCGTTGATGCCGTCGCCGATATAGAGCGTCTTTTCGCGCCGTCCCTGAGCGCTCAGGATCTCGCGCATGCGCGACACCTTTTCCTGCGGCAGGAGCGAAGAAAGAATCTCGTCGATGCCGAGCTCGCGCCCGATGCGCTCCGCGGCTCCCCTGCGGTCGCCCGTGAGCATCACGGTGCGCTTCACGCCGAGCTTTTTCGCGGCCGCGAGGGCCGCGGCTGCGCGTTTTTTCGGTTGGTCGGTGAGCTTCACCGCCCCGGCGTAAACGCCGTCCACGGCGAGATAGATCACCGTGCCCTCGTCGCGCACGGCGTCGAATTCCACGTTTTCTTCCCGCAAGAGGATCGCCGAGCCCGCGAGGACCCTGCGCTCGCCGAACACGGCGAGCACGCCCTTGCCCGAGAGCTCTTTCGTTTCATCCGGCGGGGTGACGCGCACGTCTTCTGCGGCGGCGCGCACCGACGCCGCGAGCGGATGGGTGGAATAATATTCGGCCCCGGCGGCGAGCGCCAGAAGCTGGCGTTCGGTGAGCTCGCCTGCGGGCAGGACCTCGGACACCGTAAAGCGCCCCTCGGTGAGCGTGCCGGTCTTGTCGAACACGGCTGTTTTCACGGCGGCGGCGGTCTCGAGGTGGTCGCCGCCCTTCACGAGGATGCCTTTGGCGGACGCCCCGCCGATGCCGGCGAAAAACGCCAGCGGCACCGAGATGACCACGGCGCAGGGGCACGACACCACGAGCAGAATGAGCGCGCGGTAGACCCACGTTGCGGGGTCTTTCGTCACGAGCGAGCCGACCACGGCGAGCAGCACGGCCAGAATGACCACGGCGGGGGTGTAGCGGCGGGCGAACTTCGTGATGAAGGTCTCGCTTTTGGCCTTATGCGCGGCGGAATTTTCGACGAGCTCGAGGATCTTCGACACAGCGGACTCGCCGAATTCGGCGGTCGCCCGCAGTTTCAGCACGCCCGACAGGTTCACGCAGCCCGAAACGACGGCGTCGCCGACCGTTACGTCGCGCGGCAGGCTTTCGCCCGTGAGGGCGGAGGTATCGAGGACGCTCGTCCCCTCCTCCACCGTCGCGTCCACCGGGATCTTGTCGCCGGGGCGCACGAGCAGCAGGTCGCCGACCTCCACTTCTTCGGGCAGGATCTCCTCCTCTTCGCCGTCATTGAGGCGCACGGCGGTGTCGGGGCAGATATCCATGAGGTCCTTGATCGAGCGGCGGCTCTTGCCCACCGCGATGCTCTGGAACAGCTCGCCGGTCTGGTAAAACACCATCACGAACACGCTTTCGGGGTATTCGCCGATGATCAGCGCCCCGATCGTGGCGATCGCCATCAGAAAGCACTCGTCGAACACCTGCCCGTGCGAGATGTTGCGCGCGCTTTTCCACAGCACGTCATAGCCCGCGGTGAAATACGGCGCGAGATACATAAGAAGGGCGGCCCACCGCGGCAGCGGCAGAAAGCGGTCCAGCAGATATACGGTCAGCAGCAGCGCCGCCGCGATCAAAATGCGGCGGAGCAGCTTTTTCTGTTTCTTCGTCATGGTCACACGAGCACGACGCAGTCCGGCTCGACTTTTTTGACGCACTTGACGGCCTGCCCCAGGATCTCGTCAAACCGTTCGTCGTCGGCGTCGAGGATCATTTTCTGCGCCATAAAACTGACGGTCACTTTTTTCACGCCCGGGATCTCGGCGATCGCGCGCTCCATTTTCGCCGCGCAGTTCGCGCAGTCAAGGTCTTCGAGCATAAACGATTTTTTCATAAGTTTCTCTCCTTTTCGCTGATTGCCTTATTCGGACACGTGCTCGAGGCCGATGCTCAGTATCTGCCCCACGTGCTCGTCGGCAAGGGAATAATACACGGTTTTGCCGTCGCGGCGGAACTTCACGAGCGACGCGCCCTTGAGGATCCTGAGCTGATGCGAGATGGCCGACACCGTCATCTGCAGACTGTCGGCGATGTCGCAGACGCACATCTCCGCGCCCAGCAGCAGGGATAAGATCTTCACGCGCGTGGAATCGCCGAAGATCTTGAAGAGCTCGGCAAGGTCGATCAGCAGATCCTCCTCCGGCAGCCGCCCGCGCGCCTGCCGCGAGACGTCCTTGTGCACGACGACCTCGTCGCACAGGCTTATGGGCTCGTTCCCGTTGAAAAACACAGACAAGGTTCTCCCTCCCGTTCAAAAAACTAACACTTGAATAACTGTTCAAGTGTTAGTATATTCCTTTTGTTTCGATTTGTCAAGGGGGAAATGAAAAAAAGGGCGCACAGGGCGCACAGGGATAAAAGCCGCCTGCGGCGGCGGGTGCACGGTCCACGGGTGCACGGGTGCACGGGGCGCGGCGGAGCCGCGCAGACGGAAATGCAAAATGCAAAATACAAAATACAACATACAAAATAAAAATGTGAGGGGTGAGGTGTGTCGAAACCTGCGGAACGCAAAAAAAAGCGCGGCGTCGCCGCGCACAATTCTCTCGGTAGCGCGGCAGCCGCACGCGGCCCGTCCCCCTCTGTCAGCTTCGCGGACATCTCCCCCGCCCCGCGGGGGAGTCTGCCCTGCCGCAGCGCGAATGGATGAATTGATTTCTATCTCGTTTGGTCGGTGAGCCCGCCTGCCGGTAGTACGGCTGCCCACAGCCGTTTGTTCCCTACGGAGTGGGGTGGGTCGATTTGACGGAAAGAATAGGGATGTGGATATAATTTGATTCAAATCGATCCCATCCCCGACGTGGGGAAGTCGCGGCGGCGCCCGATTGTGTTTTGGATGAATGCGGTCGGCGGGGTCGTTGGTTTCGTGACTTTGATTCTTTTTTGATTGTTAGTGAATCAAAAAAAAGCTTCTTCGTCGCCTAAGCATATCCGAAACCGATCGTCTATCCGTCGGGTTTCCCCGCGTCGGGGAGTCTCGCCGTTCGGCTCAACCCCCGCTCCGCAGGGAAAGAACGGCTGTGGGCAGCCGTACTACCGGCAGGCGGGCTCGCCGTCCGACCACAACGGAACCGAAAGCAATTGCCCGCAGCGGCAGGGGTCTGCGCCCCTACCGTGTGTTCCCGGCCTTCGGCCACATAATTTTGTATTTTGTATTTTGCATTTTGCATTCTTTTCCCCGGCCTCCGGCCTCTAAAAAAACCGCTCGGAAGAGCGGTTTTTTTCATTTCCCTCTGTTCAGCCGGAACTCGACCGAGGCTCTGAGGTATTCGAGGTATTCCTCATCCATGCACATGGCCTTGCCGGGGGTGTCGGAGAGCTTCGCGACCGGGCGGCCGTTGACGTATTGCAGCTTGATCACGATATTGAGCGCCCCGGCCTCGGTGTCGTTGGTGCAGAAGGTGCCGATGCCGAACGAGACCTTCGCGCGGGCCTTGAAGTGGTCGTAAAGCGCCTGGGCGCGGTCGAAATCGAGGCTGTCCGAAAACAGCAGGAGCTTGGTTTTCGGGTCGATGCCGTAGCCCTCGTAATGCTTGATGATCTTTTCGCCCCACTCGTAGGGGTCGCCCGAGTCGTGCCGCACGCCGGTGTAGTTGTTGGCGTTGGCGCGGTTGAAGTCGAGCAGGAACAGGTCGGTGGTCACGGTGTCGGTCAGGGCGGTGCCGTTGTCGCCCTGATACTCGTCGTACCAGTCGCGCATGGCGTAGTGGTTCGTGTAGGCGAGCGGGATCGAATCGATGCCCTGATACATCTGCACGAACTCGTGGGCGTAGGTGCCGATGGGCTTTAAGCCGTATTTCATCGCGAGATACACGTTCGACGTGCCGGTGCAGGCGTCCGTTTCGGTGGCGAGGCGGCGGACGACAACGTCCTCCCATTCGCGCGAGAGCCTTCTGCGGCAGCCGAACTCGGCGAACGTGAAGGTATACTTCCCTTCTCTGAACGCCGCGATCTTGTCGTCGAGGCGCTTTTTCGCGCTCTCGAGGAGTTTTTCGTAGTCGTAAGAGAAGCGGAAATACACTTCGTTGACGATCTCGAGCAGAAAGATCTCGAACTGCATGGCCGAGAACATGGGGCCCTTGACCGCGATCTCCAGCGTGCTGTCGGGGTCGAGGGACGTAGTCACGTAGTCCCGGATCGGCCGCCAGAGCCGCAGGAACTCCACGTAGTCGTCCTTGATGAAGCGGATGCTGCGAAGATAATCGAGCTCCTCCTTCGTGAAGGTCAAAGTGCACAGATGGTCGATCTGCGCGTCGATCTCTTCGAGCATCGCGGGCGTAAACACGACGCCCTTGTTGCGGCAGACGAAGCGGTATTCGCCGATCAGGTCGGTGTGCTTGTGGAAGATGACCTGATCCATGTTGAATTTATAAAGGTCGGTGTCGAGCAGCGACACGACGATGGGCTCGAGCTTCACGCGCCGCTCCTTTCTTTATCTGCCGCGCATCAGGTCGAGGGCGGTGCGGCGGTTCTCGTCGAGGCGGATGTTGGTCTTGCCGTAGATGCTCATCTGCAGGTCCACGGCGTCCTGCGGGTAGTCGACGACCCAGATCCACGCCTTGCCCATGTAGTCCATGCGGTTCCCCTCCGCGGGCAGGGCCTGTTTCACGAGCTCGTATTCATACCACTTGTTCATGACCGCCTTGGTGGCGAGCGAGAGCATCTCGGTGGAGCCCATGTCGGTCTTCACGTATTTGAGCAGGGTGTTCACGAGGGTGGTGGCCTGCGACACGTTCACGCCGCCGAACTGGTCGATGAGGGCCGAGATCACCACGCGCTGGTTCTCGGTGCGCTTGACGTCGCCCAGCGTATAGCACTTGCGGATGCGGCAGAACAGCAGGGCCTGCGTACCGTTGAGGTGCACGCTGTCGCCCGCCGTGAGTTTTGCGGCCTCGGTCTTCTCCTGTTCGGTGACCGAAATGCGGCGCATCTCGCGGATCTCATAGTCCTGCAGGGCGATGTTGTCGATGCCGCCCACGATATCGACCACCTCGATGAAGGTGTCGAACCCGACCTTCACGTAGTTGTCGATGCGGATCTTATAGTCGTTCTGCACAGTCTCGACCAGCGCCTTCATGCCGCCGCCGGCGTAGGCCGCGTTCATCTTCGAGCAGTAGCCGCCGTTGTCGGTCTCGATGTAGGTGTACGAGTCGCGCATGAACGAGGTCAGAAAGATCTTTTTCGTCTTCTGGTTCACGCTCACGAGCATCATCACGTCGGTGTTCGCGTCGCCCTTGTCGGCGCCCACCAAAAGGACGTTCATCACGTCGCTGTCGTGCATATAAGAGTTCGCGGTGTTGTTCTTGGCCCAGTCGCGCAGCATGGTCTCGAGGTCGGAGCTCTCTTTGAGGCCGTTGATCATGTCAACGATCTCCTGCTGCTGCTTGTCGTCAAGGTCTTCCTTGTCCTGGTCGAACAGGTCCTCGATGCTGCCCTTCTCGTGGGGTTTTTCATCCTCGGGCTTTACTCTGCCCGTGATCGCGTAGAGCGCGGCGATCGCGCCCACGATCAGCACCACAAGCACGGTGAACAGGATGAACAGGAACTTGAAGAAGCGGTAGGTGCCCTTCTTCATGCGTTTCTGGTTCTTCTTGCCGGACTTCGCGGCGGTTTTCTTTTTATTCGCCATGGTTCTCTTCCTCCTCCGGAGCCGCGGCCGTTCCCGCGGGCTCGGTTATCTCTGCCGTTTCGTCGGACGCGGGTTCCTCGTCCCCTTCCACGGACTTTTCACGTTTTGCTGTGGTCACCGTGATCACGCGGTCGCTCTCGCCGAGGCGGATCAGGCGCACGCCCTTCGAGGGCCGCGCGCACAGGCGCACGTCGGCGGCCGACAGACGGATGATGATGCCGGCGCTCGAGATCACGATGAGGTCGTCGTCCTCATACACCTTTTTGATCGCCGCCACCTTGCCGAAGCGGCCGGTGCGGTAGTTGAGGCAGCCGAAGCCGCCGCGGTTCTGCACGCGGTAGTCGTCGTAGACGCTTCTGCGGCCCGTGCCGTCCTCGCTGATGGTGAGGATGGTGCCGTCGGTCTCGTGTTCGCCGATGACCTCGGCGCCGACCACCTCGTCGTCTTCGTTCTTGAACGAGATGGCCTTCACGCCGCGCGCCGTTCTGCCGAGCACCCTCGCGTCACGCTCGGTGAAGCGGATGCCGAGGCCGTCGCGCGTGGCGACGAAGATATCGTCGCGCCCGTTCGTGAGCAGGACGTTGTCGAGCACGTCGCCCTCGTCGATGTTGATGGCGATGATGCCGGACTTGCGGATGTTCACGAAGTCGTGCAGGGCCGTGCGCTTGATGACGCCCTTGCGGGTGATCATGGTGAGATACACGTCGGTATCGTCGTCGGGCAGGCGGAGCATCGCCGACACCTTTTCGTCCGCGTCGAGCGGCAGGATGTTCACGAGGTTCATGCCCTTGCCGGTGCGCGAGGATTCGGGGATCTCGTAGCCCTTGAGGCGGTAGGCCTTGCCCTTGGTGGTGAAGAACATGATGAACGAGTGCGTGTGCGAGGTGAACATGGTGTCCACCACGTCCTCTTCGCGGGTGGTAAGGCCCAGCTTGCCGCGGCCGCCCTTCTTCTGCACCGCGTATTCCTCGGCGGGCACGCGCTTGATGTAGCCCATCACGGTCTTCGTGAACACGGACAATACGTTCGGTATAAGGTCCTCGATGTCCACTTCGCCCGACACGCTCACGATCTCGGTGCGGCGCTCGTCGCCGATCTCGGCCTTGGTCTGCTGCGCCTCTTCTTTGACGAGGGCGAGGATGTTCTCGTGCGACGAGAGGATCTCGAGGTATTCGGCGATCTTCAGGCGCAGGGCGGCGAGCTCGTCCTCGAGCTTTTCTTTTTCGAGGCCGGTCAATTGCCCGAGGCGCATCTGCACGATGTGGTTGGCCTGGATCTCGTCGAACCCGAAGCGCGCCATCAGGGCTTCTTTGCCCTCGGGGATGCTCTTGGAGGCTCTCAGGATGGAGATGACTTCATCGATATAATCAAGAGCTTTCAGCAGGCCCTCGAGGATGTGGGCGCGGTCCTCGGCCTTTTTGAGGTCGAATTCGGTGCGCCTGCGCACGATCTCGCACTGGTGGTCGATATAATATTGAAGAACCTCTTTGAGGGTGAGGAGCTTGGGCACGCCGCCGACGAGGGCGAGCATGTTGACGCCGAACGAGGACTGCAGTTCCGTAAAGCTGAACAGGCGGTTGAGCACGACCTGGGGGTTGGCGTCGCGTTTGAGGTCGATCACCACGTTCATGCCGCCGCGCGAGGAATAGTCCGAGACGTTCGCGATGCCCTCGATCTTCTTTTCTTTATGGAGCTCGGCGATGCGCTCGATGAGCTTCGATTTGTTGACCTGATACGGCAGCTCCGTGACCTTGATCTGATAGCGGCCGTTCTTTTCGACGATCTCGGTGCGCGCGCGCACGGTCACTTTGCCGCGCCCGGTGGCGTAGGCGGCGCGGATGCCCGCCCTGCCCATGATGATGCCCTTCGTGGGGAAATCGGGCCCCTGGATGTGCTCCATCAGGTCGTCGAGCGTGGCGTCGGGGTTGTCGATGAGGGCGCACATGCCGTCGATGACCTCGCTCATGTTGTGGGGCGGGATGTTCGTGGCCATGCCCACCGCGATGCCCATGGTGCCGTTGACCAACAGGTTCGGGAAGCGCGACGGCAAAACCGTCGGTTCCTTCAGGCGGTCGTCGTAGTTCGGGATGAACTCGACGGTATCCTTGTCGATGTCGGTGAGCATGCGCAGCGTGAGCTTACTCATGCGTGACTCGGTATACCTGTAGGCCGCGGGCGGGTCGCCGTCCACCGAGCCGAAGTTGCCGTGGCCGTCCACGAGCGGATAGCGCATACTGAAATCCTGCGCCAGGCGCACCATCGCGTCGTAAACGGAGACGTCGCCGTGGGGGTGGTAGCGGCCCAGCACCGCGCCGACGGTGTCGGCGCACTTGCGGTATTCCTTGCTCGGGTCGAGCCCGTTTTCGAACATCGTGTAAAGGATGCGGCGATGCACGGGCTTTAAGCCGTCCCTGACGTCCGGCAGCGCGCGGTCGGTGATGACGGACATGGAATAGCTTAAGAAGGACGAGCGCATCTCGTGGGTGAGGTCCACGTCGATGATCGTGCCGCCCTTTTCGACCGCGTAATCCTGTTCGGTTTCAGCCTGCGGGGCTTCGTCCCCGGTCGGCAGAGTCACGTTGTTGTTTTCCTGATCCATAATATGTATCCCCTTTTCGCTCACACGTCAAGGTTTTGCACGTATTTCGCGTTCTTTTCGATGAACAGGCGCCGCGGCTCCACCTTGTCGCCCATCAGGATCGAGAAGGTCTCGCTCGCGACCTCGGCGTCGTGGAGGTTCACGCGCAGCATCGTGCGCTCGTTCGGGTCCATCGTGGTCTCCCAGAGCTGGTCGGGGTCCATTTCACCGAGGCCCTTGTAGCGCTGGATGGTGTAGCCCGCGCCGATCTCGGCGGCGATGGCGTCGCGCTGCTCGTCGGAATAGGCGTAGCGGTTCTTTTTCGCCTTTGTCAGGCGATAAAGCGGGGGCTGCGCGATATACACGTAGCCGTGCTCGATGAGCGGGCGCATATAGCGGAAGAAGAACGTGAGCAATAGCGTGCGGATGTGCGCGCCGTCGACGTCGGCGTCCGCCATGATCACGATCTTGTGGTAGCGGAGCTTTTCGATGTCGAAATCCTCGCCGATGCCGGTGCCGAGCGCCAGCACCACGGGCGAGAGCTTGTCGTTGCCGATGACCTTGTCGATCGGCACCTTTTCGACGTTGAGCATCTTGCCCCACAGCGGCAGTATCGCCTGCGTGACGGGATTTCTGCCCTGTTTCGCGGAGCCGCCTGCGGAGTCGCCCTCCACGATGAACAGCTCTGTGTTCGCCGGGTCCTTGTCGGTGCAGTCGGCGAGCTTGCCCGGCAGGCCGCCGCCTTCGAAGGCGGTCTTTCTGCGGGCGAGGTCCCTCGCCTTGCGGGCTGCCTCGCGCGCCTTCGCGGCGTCGAGGCATTTATAAAAGATCGTTTTCGCGACCTGCGGGTTCTCTTCAAAATAGACGGTGAGCTTTTCGTACACCATCTTGTTCACCATCGGGCCCATGTCGGTGTTGCCGAGCTTTGTTTTCGTCTGGCCCTCGAATTCCGCGTCGGTGAGCTTGACCGAGATGACGGCCGTGAGGCCCTCGCGCACGTCGTCGCCCGTGAGGTTCTTGTCCGCCTCTTTTAAGAGGTTCATGCGGCGGCCGTAGTCGTTGAACACCTTGGTCAGCGCCGTGCGGAAGCCGTTTTCGTGGTAGCCTCCCTCGGTGGTCCTGACGTTGTTGGCGAAGCTTAAAATCAGGTTGTTGTAGCCGTCGTTATACATCACGGCCACCTCGGCCGAGGCGTCGTCCTTGACCGCGGAGATGTGGATGGGCGTTTCGTGGATGGGCGTTTCGTTGCGGTTGAGAAACGCCGCGAACTCCCTGATACCGCCCTCGTAGCAGAACACCTCTTCGGTGACGTTGTCGGGGTCCCTGCGGTCGGTGAGGGTGATGCGAAGCCCGGCGTTCAGAAACGCCTGCTCGCGCATGCGCTTCTGGATGGTCTCATAGTCGTAAACGGTGGACTCCTGAAAGATCTCGGGGTCGGCCTTGAACACGATGAGCGTGCCGGTCTCGTCGGTATCGCCCACGATCTCGAGGTCCGTTTCGGTCTTGCCGCGGGCGAAGCGCTGGCGGTAGATATGGCCGTGCTGGCTCACTTCCACCACGAACCACTCCGACAAAGCGTTGACCACGGACGAGCCCACGCCGTGCAGGCCGCCGGACACCTTGTAGCCGCTGCCGCCGAACTTGCCGCCGGCGTGCAGGACCGTGAGCACCACCGTGACGGCGGGCAGGCCCTGCTGCTCGTTGATGTCGGTGGGGATGCCGCGGCCGTTGTCGCGCACAGAGATCACGTTGTCGGGCTCGATCGTCACCTCGATATGGGTGCAGTAGCCCGCCAGCGCCTCGTCGATGGAGTTATCCACGATCTCGTACACAAGGTGGTGCAGCCCCGCGGGGCCCGTGGAGCCGATGTACATACCGGGGCGCTTGCGCACGGCCTCGAGCCCCTCGAGCACCTGGATCTGGCTCGCGTTGTACTCTTCTTCCACGCGCGTGTTCATCACGCCCTCTTCGAGCACCACCGAATCGGGGTCGATCTCGGGGATCTCTTCCCTCAGTTCTTCGGTCTCGCCGATGATAGTTTCCTGATCCGTCATTCGGATACCTCCCGCCGCCCGGGGGCGGCACATGAATTTGCGGCGAAATTCGCCTTTATCGTAAGCCGGCAGTCACGCCGGCGGTTGTTCGTCAATAGGGGTCTTTTAAGCGTGAAAGGAGCGTGGGCACCGAGACCGGCGAGAACCACAGTTTCTGTTCTTTGCCGTTCTTTTTCGCCTCGATCACAAGGGCGCGCGGCACGTCGTCGGTCAGAACGATCAGCTCGCCGTTTTTTTCGGCCTTTCTGAGCGTTGAACGCGTGCGGGCGGACACGGTGGAGACGTCGGGGTCGAAGATGCCTATCACGTCTTTTTTGAGGATCTCCTCCCCGCCGATGTTCAGGTACACGGTACGATCCTTCCCTCTTCGATCTTCGTTCGCGTGCCGCCCGAGAGCCTGCCCACGGCCTCGGGGTCGCAGCAGGTGATGAAGACCTGCCTGTCTTTGATATGATTGAGTATAAAGTCCTGCCGATAGGCGTCGAGCTCGCTCATCACGTCGTCGAGCAATATGACAGGCGTTTCGCCCGTTTCGGCCTGCAACACGGCGCTTTCGCCGAATTTAAGCGCCAGCGCCGCGCTTCTCTGCTGGCCCTGGCTGCCGAAGGCGCGGGCCGACACGCCGTTTATAAGGATCTCAAGGTCGTCGCGGTGCGGGCCGCCGGTGGTGGTCTTCGACAGAAGGTCCTCGCGCCGGTTCTTTTTGAGCAGGGACGCGAAATTCTCTTCCCCGTCGCACGTGCCGACGTACCTCAGCGTAATTTCTTCCCGCCCGCCGGACAGGCCGCGGTAGATTTCGCTCACTTCAGGCGTCAGGCGCGTGAGGTATTCTTTGCGCTGTTCCACAACTTTGTCGCCGACAGTCGCGAGACGCTCGTCAAGCACGTCGAGCATGTCGTAGAGCGAGGATTCGATCTGTACGTCCTTCAAAAGCGCGCCGCGCTGCTTCAAAAGCCGCGAAAACTCGGTGACCGACGCGGCGGCCGCGGGGCGCAGCTGGCAGACCGAAGCGTCGAGAAAGCGGCGGCGCTCTTCGGGGCCGCTTTTCACGATCGATAAAAACGAGGGGGCGAACACGACGGCCGAAAACTTGCCCAAAAATCCGGCGGCGGAGCCGAGCTTCACGCCGTTGAGCACGGCGGTCTTTTTGTCGGCGATCGTGAGTTCCGCGCGGTTCTCGCGCACGGCGTTCTCATAGGTCGCTTTCAGTTTCGCGAACAGCGCGCCGAAGGCGATGAGCTCCTGATCCTTCGCGCCGCGAAAGCTCTTGAGGCCGCTCATGAGCCAGATCGCCTCGAGCAGGTTCGTTTTGCCCTGGGCGTTTTCGCCGAAGATCACGTTGACGCCCTCGCCCGGCTCGTATACGGTCTCCGCTAAATTGCGAAAGCCCTTTGCGCGCAGCTCACTCAGCTTCATCCGCTTCTTTTGCGATCGTGTATCTCAGCGCCTTGAACTCGAACGAGTCGCCGGGATACAGCTTTTTGCCGCGCGAAACGCACACCTCGCCGTTGACGCGCACGGCGCCCTTTTCGACGAGCTCTTTCGCGTGCCCGCCGGTCTCGGCCACGCCCGACAGCTTGAGCGCCGAATCGAGCTTGATGTATTCGGTCCTGATCGGCAGCGTGACGTCCTGCATCTCGAGCAGGCGGACTTTCAGCTTTTTCATGCGCGCGTCCTCCGGAAATAGATATAATAAAAGTGAGGAGTGAGGAGTGAGAGGTGAGGAGTTTCGGAGCCTGCGGCTCGCATTTTAAAATGGGATACGGGGCGAATAGTTTCGCCTACCGGCTCAGTCGGAGCAAAAAACAGCGAGGGGTTAGGGGTTGGAATTGAGGAGTTTCGGAGCCTGCGGCTCGCATTTTAAAATGGGATACGGGGCGAATAGTTTCGCCTGCCGGCTCAGTCGGAGCAAAAAACAGCGAGGGGTTAGGGGTTGGAATTGAGGAGTTTCGGAGCCTGCGGCTCGTATTTATAAATGGGTAAGGGCGGAGCCCTTCCTTCACTCCTCACCCCTCACTACTCACTCCTAACTCTACTCTCTACTCTCTACTCTCCACATTTTTTAAATTCGATCAGCCCTTGAGCATCACGGGCAGGATGAGATAGAGGAAGGATTCCCCTTCGGTGGGCAAAATGATGCCGGGGGCTTTGGGGCCGTTTAACTGGATGAGCACCTCGTCGCCCTCGCAGCTGCGGAGAGCCTCGAGCAAAAAGCGGTTGTTGAAGCCGATCTCGGTGCGTTTGCCGTCCACCGAGCAGGGCACCTTGCCGTTGAAGGTACCGATCGACGTGACCGCGCTGATCTTCACGGTATCCTCGTCGAAAATGAAGCGCGTGGGGGATTTGGTGCGCTCGGTGATCATGGGCGCGGAGCTCTCGATGCACCGGATGAGGGCGGCGGTGTTGATGCGCACGGTGGCGGATTTCGCGGTGGGGATGGCGGTGCGGTAGTCGAGGAACACGCCCTCGAGCAGGCGCGAGATGATGCTGTAGCCGCCGATCTCGAAGATGATGTGGCGCCTGCCCTTGAACAGCTCGATGAATTCATCGTCGTCGCCCATGAACTTGATAATCTCGGCCAGCGCTTTCGCGGGCACCACGAAGGTCATGGGCTCGCCGTCATACTGCAGAAACTCGCTGCGGATGGCAAGGCGGAAGCCGTCGAGCGCCACGAGGCGCAGCTGACCGGCCTCGAGCTCGAACTTGACGCCCCTGTGCACGGTCTTCGAGTCGTCCATCGACACGGCGAAGATCGTCTGCTTGATCATATCCTTCAGAAGCCGCTGCGACACCGGGATGCGCGTGCCCTCGGTGATCGTGGGCAGCTCCGGATAGTCGTCCGCCGAAAGGCCGATCAGGGTATAGTCGAGCTCGCCGCTGCGGATCGTGCAGATGTTCTTTTCGTCGCAGTCGACCGTGACCGTCTCGCCCTCAAGATTTCTTAAGATGTCGCAGAAGGTCTTGGCGTTGAGCACGATGGAGCCGGGCTCGGTGACGGTGGTCTCGAACGTGGTGGTGATGCCGAGATCCAGATCGAAGCCGCTGATCTCGATCGCCGTGTCGGAGAGCGTTTTGATCAGAAAGCCCTCGAGATGCGGGATCACGGAACGCCCCGGAACGCAGCGCTGGATGTTGAGACAAACCTCCATGAGTTTTTGGGTGTCGCAAATGAGTTTCATAAATTTTTCCTCCGCAGCCGTAATATGTAAATATAATTTGCAGCAGTAATAGTAGATGAATGTCTAAATCTTCTAAAACGGTTCTTTCCCGCGCGCCCCAAAGGGATCGGGCCCCATTTCCGCCGTTCGGAACTTTTCTAAAATCCGGGGGTTTGAAAATGGGATTTAGTCAGGCTTTTAATTTGTTCAAAAGGGGATGTTTAAAGTTGAAAAACTTTCTAAAAAAGAATGCAGAATAAAGAATGCAAAATACAAAATTTCGGAAGGGCTTCGCCCTTACCCATTATGGAATTGTCTGCCGCAGACCCTTTATAATTTTGTATTTTGTATTTTGTATTTTTAATTTTTGTTTTGGAACTCTCCGATCGCGCCGATCGCAACGACCTTGGCCTGGGGGTTCTGCGCCATGTTCTCTTTGGCCTGGTTGATGGAGTAATTGACGTTCGAATGCGTTTTGCCGAAGAACTCGCCGATCTGCTTCTGCGTGAGGTCCGTGACCTCGGAGATGACGTAGATCGAGATCTGCCGCGCCATGGCGATGTTCGACTGGCGCTTTTCGCTTTTCACGTCGGCGGCGGTCACGCCGAAGGCCTTGGCGATGTAGTCGATGATCTTTTCGACCTTCACCGAAACGGGCTGGCTTTCGGTGGTGATGTCCTTGATGATCTCTTCCACCTGCTCGAGGGTGATCTCGCGGTTGTAGGCGGCCTTCATGGCGGCGATCTTGTTCACGGTGCCCTCGATCTGCCTTATGTTATTGCGCACGCGCTGCGCGATAACTTCGATCACGGGCTCGGGCAGCTCGGTGCCGAGCTGCTCGCATTTTTTGATGATGATGGCCTTTCTCGTGTCGAAATCCGGGGGCTGGACGTCCACCATCACGCCCTGCTCGATGCGGCTGCGCAGGCGGTCGGTGAATACCTCCATCTCGCGCGGCGGCACGTCGGACGTCATCACGACCTGGCTGCCCTTGCGCTTCAGAGCGTCGAACGTGTTGAAAAACTCGTCCTGCAAACTCTCGCTGCGCTGGATCCACTGGATGTCGTCTACCAAAAGCGCGTCGGCGTTGCGGTATTTCTGCCGGAACGACTCGGTGTTTTTGACTTTGACAAGCTCGAAGAACTCGTTCATCATGCCTTCGCCGGTGGCGTAGATCACCACCATGTCGGGGTTGTTCTTTTTAAGCTCGTTTTCGATCGCCGACAGCAGGTGCGTCTTGCCGAGACCCGACCTGCCGTAGATGAGCAGGGGGTTGTGCAGCACGCCGGGGTTCTTCGCCACGCCCACCGACACGCTGTAGGCGAAGTCGTTGGACTTGCCCACCACGAAGTTCTCGAACGTGAGGCTTCTCGAATGGAAGGCCGGCGCTTCGGGCTTTTTCTCTTCTTTTTTCTCAACGGGCTTGTCGCTGACGAGAATGTCGATTTCCACAGGGAAGCCCATGACCTCCTCGAACGACTCCTTGAGCACGTCAGAAAATTTCGAAAGCACGATGGTCTTTTTGAACCCCGTCGAGATCGTGAAAACGAAGGTGTTGTTTTCGAATTTCACGAGCTCGAGCGGTTCGAGCCACATCGTGTACATGGTTTCGGATACTTTATTTTTACAGATGGAAAGGACTTCCTTCCACACGTCTGCCATCGTGTCCATATTGATACTCCTGATTCTCCCGAAGGAATTTGGATGGGGTTTGCCTATCATAACAGAATTCGTTCTATTATAGCACGAAAAGCGCCGTAAATCAAGGTTTTTCTATAATAATTATAATATTTTTAGAAATTTAATATATAGTATTTCTAAAACTATTAAGGGACCGGGGTTCCGGGGCCTCTTCGACGATCCCGCTGTCGATTTTCACGGTCCCGCCGGGCGTCAGAAGCACGAGGCGGCCCAGGTCGTCGATTCCCTTTACCGTGCCGGTGACGCTTTTTTCGCCGAGCGTGCGCGTTACGGTCCTGCCCGTGAGCGAGAGGGCTTTTTCGTATTCCGCGCGGTACGGGAAAGCGGGCTGTTCGAGGGCGCGCTCACGATAGACGAAGGTATCGAGCGAATCGACGATCTCGCGGATCAGCGCCTCACGGTCGATATTTCCGATCCCGAGCGAAAAAAGGTCCGCGGCGGTTTTTCGCAGGTCCTCGGGCAGGTCTTTTTCGTCAAAACGGACGTTGAGCCCCACCCCTACGACGGCAACGGGGCCGAAGGGCGCCGTTATCAGCTCCGTAAGCACCCCGCAGAGCTTTTTGCCGCCGGTGACGATATCGTTCGGCCATTTGATCAGAATGGGCGTTTTCGCGCGTTTTTGAAGCGTCTTTTGCACGGCGAGGCCCGATAGCAGCGTGAGAAAGGCGGGATGCGGGCAGTTTCGGGGCAGCGGGAAGGAAACGGAAAAATACACCCCGCCTTCGGGGGAATAAAAGGCGCGCCCCTGCCTGCCCCGCCCGCCGGTCTGCCGGCCGGCGGCGAGAACTTGGTACAAAGGCGCGTCACTCTGATAAAGCTTTTCTTTCAGATCGTCGTTCGTAGACCCGGTTTCGGGCACGAAGCGGTATGTTCTATCCATCTTTTTTCCCTTAAAACAGCTTTCGGTTCTCATAAAGACTTTGTTTATTAGTGAGGGGTGAGGGGTGAGAAGTGAGCAGTGGATGACGGGGCTTCGCCCCGTACCCCATTTTTAAAAATGCGAGCCGCAGGCTCCTTAACTCCTCACTCCTCACTCCTCACCCCTCACTTTCATACTGTCACATTCCACATTTCACATCAAAAAAAACAGCCGAATAGTCCCGATAAAAAGGAAAAAAGGGCATAACTGCCCCTTTTTGCCGTGTGTTTCGTTTTTTACTCTTCGATCTCAGCGAACAGTTCCTTGAGCGCGAGCACGTCCTTGAGGGACAGGGTGATGCCCTTGCCCATCTTCTCGTGGTCGGGGCCCCAGTCGCGGATGTCGTATTTCGGCTCCTTGCCGTTCCAACTGATGAGGTTCAGCTCTTTGGTCCAGCCGCCGGACCCGTTGGAAATGACGCCGAGGTGCTTTTTGATCTCGTAAGAAAACTCAGGCATAAATAACTCTCCTCTTTTTATAAACTTTCGGTTCCTTTTATATAATATAATATAAAATAATTAAAAATCAAGAGAAATTTTCAATTATCCGACATTTTTTTAGAATTTTATGAGAAAAACTTGGCTTTTACCTTCTGCCAGCCCCATTCCACGATCTCAAATCCCTCTTTGAAGTAGTTCGCGTTCGGCTTCGGGTCGCGCACGAGAACGTAAAAGTGGCTGTCGATCTTCTTCGGGGCGTAATAGATCACGTCCTCCTCGGTGGGGTCCTGCTTGTCGGGCGCGCCGCCGGATTTCGTGTAGGCGAGCGAATCCACGAGCACCCCCGAGGTGCCGGAGATGAAGTGATACATATCCTTATACACCCTTACCGTGTTGTGCGAATAGCTGAACTTGAGCGCGCGCTCGATCGAAAGCCCCTGCTCGGCGGTCACGTTGAGGCTTAAAAGCTCGCTCCCCTGCTTTTTATAAAGCTGCTTGTCCTTGAGCAGAAGCGTGTCGCCGGCCGAAACGCTGCCGTCTTCGATCCTCGAGGTGATGACGCCGGCGATGATGTAATAGTCGTCAAGCTCCTTCTCCACGTTCGAAAAGGCGTTCACGCGCAGGGCGTAGTTCTTGTCGATCATGTGGATCGCGTAAAACGCCCCCGCGGGCGCGAGCGCCGCGAGCGTGCCGATGAGCACGACGAAGATCAGGATGTTTCTCAGAGTCTTCATACCTGTTTCTCCCGTTTCTTGATGGTTTTAAGCCCTTAGCCCCGGGTCTGCCGGGCGGCCAGCGTAAGGCGCTCTTTGAGCTTTTCGTTCTCGCGCCTGAGGCGGTCGCGCTCGGTCATGGCGTTTTCGGCGCTCTCGAGATAGTCGCCGATGCGGTTTCTGAAATCCTCGGCCTCGGCGCCGTATTTGTCGGCCTTGTCGGCAAGATCGAGGGCCGCGAGCACCAGCCCCTGCGTCAGCGTGACGCGCCCGCCGTCCATGATGTCCGCCAGGGTCTTGTTGAGGTCCGCCGCGAGCTTCAAAAGGCGCTCGGGCGCGTCGTCCGTGAGGATGGTGAATTTCTGCCCCCGCACGGTGATCTCCACTTTTTTCTTTTCCATGTCGCGTCTCCTTTTTTCAGCTCTTGCGGAACTGATGCTTCAGGCGCAGCTCCTTCGAGAGGATCTTTTTGCGCAGCCTTAGCGAATGCGGCGTCACTTCGAGCAGCTCGTCGTCGCTCAGAAACTCCATGCACTGCTCGAGGCTCAGAACCGAGTGCGGCACGAGGCGCAAAGCCTCGTCGCTGCCGACGGCGCGGGTGTTGGTCATCTGCTTTTTCTTGCAGACGTTGCACACGATATCCTCGTTCTTCGAGCACTCGCCCACGATCATGCCCTCGTAAACCTGCACGCCGGGGCCGATGAACAGCCGCCCGCGGTCCTGCGTGTTGAACAGGCCGTAGCCGGTGGATTCGCCGGTCTCGTGCGCGATGATGGAGCCGTGCTCGCGGGTCTGGATATCGCCCTTATACGGCTCGTAGCCCGCGAACAGGTTGTTCATGATGCCGTAGCCGTTGGTATCGGTGAGGAACTCCGAGCGGTAGCCGATGAGGCCGCGCGCCGGGATCTTGAACTCAAGGTGGGCGGTGCCGCCGTCGCGCGTGCCCATGTTTTCGAGCTCGCCGCGCCGGGCGCCGATCTTTTCCATCACCGCGCCGACGTAGTCGACGGGCACCTCGACGATCAGAAGCTCCATCGGTTCGTTCAGCTTGCCGTCGATGGTCTTGTAAATGACCTTCGGGCGCGAGACCTGGAACTCGTAGCCCTGCCGCCGCATGGTCTCAATGAGGATCGACAGATGCAGCTCGCCTCTGCCCGACACCTTGAACGCGTCGGTGGTGTCGGTCTCCTCCACCTTCATCGACACGTTGGTCTCCACTTCTTTAAACAGGCGCGCGCGGATGTTGCGCGACGTGACGAACTTGCCCTCGCGCCCCGCGAAGGGCGAATCGTTGACGTGGAAGGTCATCGAAAGGGTGGGCTCGTCGATCTTCACGAAGGGCAGGGGGTCGGGATGCTCGGCGTCGCACAGCGTTTCGCCGATGTTGAGGCCCTCGATGCCCGACACCGCCACGATGTCGCCCACGCCCGCGTGCTCGGTCTCGGTTCTGCCGAGGCCCGTGAACTGGTAAAGGCGCGAGACCTTCACGCGCTTTTCTTCGCCGTCGGTCTTGCACAGCACGGCCTGCTGGCCCATTTTGATCTGCCCGCGTTCGATCTTGCCGACGCCTATGCGCCCCACGTAGTCGTCGTAGTCGAGGGACGAGAACAATAGCTGCAGCGGCGCGTTCTCGTCGCCCTCGGGGGCGGGGATGTCGTCGAGGATCGCCTGCAATAAGGGGCGCATATCGCCCGAGCGGGCGTTTTTGTCGAACGAGGCGTAGCCCTCGCGGGCAGAGGCGAAAATGACCGGGAAGTCGATCTGGTCGTCGTCGGCGCCGAGCTCGATGAAGAGGTCCAAAACCTCGTCGATGACTTCGTCGGGCCGCGCGCCCGGGCGGTCGATCTTGTTGATGACCACGAGCGGGGTCTTTTTGAGGGCAAGCGCCTTGCTCAGCACGAAGCGGGTCTGGGGCATGCAGCCCTCGAACGCGTCCACGAGCAGCAGAACGCCGTCCACCATGGTCATGATGCGCTCCACCTCGCCGCCGAAATCGGCGTGGCC
>JAFZOL010000059.1 GCA_017550625.1 Clostridia bacterium
GCATTTCTTTGCCAACGTATCCACAGCGGAGGAAAGTTTTTCATCCGCTGTGTCTTCAAGCATTGTGCGCACGGACGAGACGGACGTTTCTTTCTCCCGTGTGCCGAACAGCGGCAGGGGAGCGGCGTCCGCCAGTAATTCTTTCCAGTATGTTTTCGCAGCCGTCGCATCCGCCTCGCCCGTCTTCTTCACATAACGCGAGAAGGGTACTGTCTCGGTTTCCGAATTGTCAGACAGCACTTCCCTGAGCAGCAGCGTCATGCTCCAGCCGTCCGTCACGATATGGTGGGCGGAGAACAGATACACGTCGGTATCTTCAAACCGCAGGATGCGGGCCCGCAGCAGCGCGTCGTTTTCAAGATCAAAGGGACGCTGCAGGTCTTCGCGCATATACGCGTTCACGGTCTCTTCGTCGTACCGTGTATTGATTTTCACCGTATCAAGCGCCGGAGTTCTGTCCTTCCATACGACCTGCAGGAGCCTGCCCGAGGCGCGCACGGGCACGAAGGCCGTACGCAGCGCCGGATGCCGTTGCATGATCGCCCGCAGGCGGTCTTCCGTCAGTTCGGGATCTCCCTGCTCCGGGCGCAGCAGCTGCTGGAGATGGTAGACGTGTTTTCCTTCGCTCTGCAAACACTGGGCGTACATGCCCTCCTGCGCGGGCGTCAGGGGATACGCGTTCTCGATCCTGTCGCCGAAACGGGATTCAAGTTCCTTCTTTTCCTCTTCGGTCAGCGTCGGGTCGGAGAAGGGAATGTTTTCTGGTTCAGGTATATTCGAACCGGGAGTCAAGCATTGTGCCAGCTCCCTGAGCGTGCCGCCCTTCATGAGTTCCGGCACGGAGATGTCCCAGCCCCTGCCGTGCAGCTTCGACGCAACATAGATGGCGCGGATGGAGTCGCCGCCGAGGTCGAAGAAGCCGTCGTTCCTGCCGACTCTCTCCACCCCGAGGACTTCCGCCATCACTTCGGCGAGGATCTCTTCCTCTTCCGTCTCCGGCGGGATATATTCCGTCTCATTCGCGAGCTTCGTCAGATCTGCTTCGGGCAGGGCGTTCCTGTCGAGCTTGCCCGACGACGTCAGCGGCATTTCCTCGAGCCGGATGAACACGTTCGGAACCATGTACCGCGGCAGGGTGACTGCAAGGATCGACCTGAGGTCCGCCTGGGACTTCTCTTCGCCCGTGTAATATGCACAAAGTACTTGTCTTTCGCCGTCTTTTTGCACCTTCACGGCGGCAAGCTCCACGCCTTCGGCGGCGGACAGTGCCGCTTCGATCTCCCCGGGCTCAATGCGCTGGCCGTTCAGCTTCACCTGGCTGTCGTTCCTGCCGACAAATACAAGCTGTCCGTCTTCACGCCAATATCCGAGATCTCCGGTCAGATACATCTTCCCCTCGCCGTAAGGATCGTCGATGAACGTCTCATTGGTCAGTTCAGGTTTGCCGAGATATCCAAGCCCCACGTTCGCCCCGGCAATACAAATCTCGCCCGTCACCCCTACGGGCGCAGGCTGCAGATAGTTATCGAGCACATAGATTCTCGTGTTGTCGATCGGCCTGCCGATCGGCACGGGGTCATTTTCTTCCGGTGTGCAGTCGTAGAACGTGACGTCCACCGCACATTCGGCGGGACCGTAGAGGTTCCGGATCTTCACGCCCTCCGGCGCGAGCGCGTAGAAGGCGTTGACCTGAGCAGCGCGCAGCGCTTCACCCGACAGGAACACGTTTTTCAGCGTATTCAGTTTGTCTTTTTCTCCCGGATGCGCCGTCAGGTATTCCGTGAAGCCCGTGAACACGGTCGGCACGAAATGGAGATCGGTCACACGTCCTTTCGCGATTGCGTCAAGCGTCGCCGCCATGCTGTAATGGTCGCCGGGGGGCAGAATATGCAGATTGAAACCGTGCATCGCGAAGCCGAAGATCTCCCACACCGACACGTCGAAGGTGTAGGGGGTTTTCAGCATGACCATGGTATTCTTGTCGAAATATCTGTCCGCCATCCAGCCGACGCGGTTCACGATCGAGCGGTTCGTCACCACCGCGCCCTTGGGCACGCCGGTGGAGCCGGAGGTGAAGATGACGTAAAGCGGATCGTCAGGCCCCGCGGCGGGCGCGGGGGCATTTTCAGAGAGGGAAGAGGCTAAAACACCTTCGATTGAAGCCGCTTTCTCCGTCAAAGATAAATACTTTTTCTGCGCGAGCACGAGCGTGCAGCCGGCCTGTTCAAGCAGAAGCCGGATGCGCTCGGGCGGGAAGTCCGGGGAGAGGGGCAGATAGGTGTTGCCGCCCCGCACGACGCCCCAAATCGCCGCAAGCTCTTCGAAGGACCGGTCGCACAGCACGCCGATCACCTGTTTCCGATCGCCGACGCGCGTTCTTACGAACGCGTCGGTCTTTTCCGCGGCTGTACGCAAGTCCGCGAAAGTATACGTTCTTTCCCCGTCCGTGATCCTCACAGAACCGGGATCGTTCTCCGCCTGTTCTTCAAACAGCGCGTAAACACTCTTGTCAGGAACCGGCACGACAGAGCCTGCGGAGAATTCATGCAGAACCGTTTCGCGTTCTTCCGGGGAAAGAAGCGAAATCCGTTGAAGCCGGAGCTCCGGCGATGACAGAAAGGCTTCGATTACCGACCGGAGCGCCTTGCTGAAAACTGTCGGAAAGCGTTCGTCAAACGCTTTTTCGCGCACGCGCAGCACGTAGGACACCGAATCTCCCTTGCGAAGGAAATGCAGCTCCGTGCCGACGGAAACGTAGCCGTTATACACAACGTGCGCCTCAAAGGACGTATCCTCCGGATAGACCGAATAGTCGACGATGAAATCGTATAAGGGGGCGCCGTCCGCCTCAGCGCTTGAACAGCAGGCCTCAATGTCGCGCGAGGTGAAGCTTTGGTGCCTGAAAAGATCGAAAACCCGCTCCTCGACCGTCTGCACGAACGAAAGGCAGTCCTTATCCTCCACGCTCAGGATCATCGGCACGATGTGCATGAACAGACCCAGCTGGTCCATTTCCGACTGCGTGATGCGCCCGAGCACGGGAATGCCGAGGCTGAACCCGGTTTTTCCGGTCAGTCGGAAGATCGCCGTCGCCGCTGCCGCGTACAGAAAGGCGGATTCTGAAACGTCGTTGTCTTCACAAAAGGCCGCCAGTTTCTTCGCGGTGTCGCCGCCGAGGTCGAAGAACCCGTTCACACAGCTCAGGTCTGTATGCCCGGACACTTCTTCAAAGGGCATCGGCGTAAACGGACGGCGCAGCTGCTCTTCCCAGAAGCGGCGGTCCTTTTCAAACTTTCTCGACGCGCGGTACGCCTCCTCGGCCTGCAGATGCGGCAGATAGGAGATCTCTTCCAGCGCTTCCCCTTCAAGCGTGCGCACCAGCTTCCGGTAAAGGACAGGCACGTTCAGCCCGTCGCTCATCGCGTGGTGGCCGACGTTCAGGATGCCCGTCCTGTTCCCGACCTCGATGATATAGGCGTCCCACATGCCGGGACTGCGGAACACGGATTTGTTGCATACTTCGTCCGCCCAAAGCAGGAAATCCCGCTCCGTCTCAAAGCGTTTCGTTTCGAAGGTCCTCGGGGAGAAGGGGACGACGTCCAGAAAAACGCCGCCGTCGCGGTAGACGGGGCGAAGGCGCAGCGCGTCGTTTTTCTCCGTGACGGCGTTCAGTGCGTCGCCGATCTGTTCCGGCGTGAAGCGGCGCTCCGGAAACATATAGGAGGACAGGTTCCAGACGGGATCGTCCGCAAGCGTTTCATTATTCAGGAAAATTGCATGAGAAGAAGATAAAACGTTAATTTCGGCCACCCCCCTTTACATCAAGAATTTCGCGTGTTATAATATATTTATTCTATTATAGCAAACCGTTTCGGGTTTGTCAATGAAGGGGAGAGATCAATATGCAAAGAAATAAGACTGTTTGGTATGAACATCAGAAAAAAGAGCTCTGGAAAGATACATATCCCGAGACCTCGATGTACGCGTACCTGAAAGAGACGGCCGCCAAACGGGGCGGGCTGATGGCGCTGACGCTTGAGGGAAAGGCCTGCACCTTTGAAGAGATGTTTCGCGGCATCGAGGCGTGCAACAAGGCGTTTCAGGCGATCGGCGTCAAAAAGGGAGATATGGTCACGATTATTTCTCCGAACCTGCCGCAGGCCGTTTACGCGTTTTACGCGCTCAACGCGATGGGCGCCGTCGCGAACATGCTGCACCCCGCGCTGTCCCCGGCCGAGTTTCGCGCCGCCGTGGTGAATACGGACAGCCACGTGATCGTGGTCCTCGATATCCTGCAGAGCAAGCTCTCCGGAATCGACTGGCCGCAGGACTATCCCGTCACGCAGATCGTGATGCACGTGTCCGACGCGCTCTCACCGCTGAAAAAGGTCCTTTATCGCTGCCTCAAAGAAAAAAAGACCGGCGTAGGGACGGACTGGAACCGTTTTCTGAAAAACGGGGCGCCGTATTCCTTCCTCGACGCGCACGGCACGGGGGACGATACCGCCGTCATCATGTACAGCGGCGGCACCACCGGCGAATCCAAGGGGATCAAGCTTTCCAACCGCAATTTCAACGCCCTCGCGATCCAGTCTTACGACACGATGGGCATCGACGACGTATCGGGCATGAAGGTGCTCGACATCCTGCCCGTCTTCCACGGCACCGGGCTCGGCGTGTGCATCCATTCCATGCTGTGCAACGGCATCGGAGTCTTTCTGATCCCGCTTTTCAACGCCGAAAAATGCACGAAGCTGATCTTCAAACAGAAGATCGAGTTCCTGTTCGGCGTGCCGGCGTTTTACGACGCGATCCTGCGGCAGCCCGAGTTCGACGAGCTCGATTGCTCGTTCCTGCAGGTGATCGGGTCGTGCGGCGATGTGCTGCCCGACAAGACCCGCAAAAAGATCAACGCGTATCTGCAGAAGAGCGGCGCCCCGTGCACGATCACCAACGGCTACGGGATGACGGAGTGCACGGCAGGTTGCTGCTACGAGCCCTATTACGGCAAAAAAGAGGGCACTTCGGGCATCATGGTGCCGGATATGCTGTGCAAGATCGTTGAGCCCGGCACGCAGATAGAGGTGCCCGTCGGCGAGGTCGGCGAGCTGTGCATCGCTGGCCCCACCCTGATGCAGGGCTATTACCGAAACGAAGAGGCTACGAAAAAAGCGCTGCAGGTACATGACGACGGCATCACGTGGCTTCATTCCGGCGACGCCTTCTCGGTGGACGAAGAGGGCTTTTTGACCTTCCGGCAGCGGCTCGACAGGATGTTCATCGTTTCGGGCTTCAATATTTATCCGTCCGAGATCGAAAGCGTCGTCGGCACCGTGCCCGGCGTGAAACAGTGCTGTGTCGTCGGCGAAGCGGCCGCTGTGGTCGGCAAACGGATCGTGTGTTTCGTGGTCGCCGACGACGGCGCCGACCGTGAAAAGATCGAGCGTGAGATCCGCGCTGCCGCAAAGGGGAATCTCGCGGAATACGCGCAGCCCTCGCGCGTCGTTTTCCTCGGCGAGTTCCCGAAAACGAAAATGAACAAGGTCAACTATCACGCCCTCGAGGCGCTTTGTGAGGAACGCAAATGAACAGAGAAGAAATCCTGAACAAACTGCAGAAAACGACGGAGGAAACGCTCGGCCTGAACGGCGTTTCGTTTACGCCGAAAACGAAGCTGTCCGGGCTTGCGATCTCTTCTTACGGGATCGTGCAGCTGATCTGCGCCGTGGAAGACGCCTTTGACATCGAGATCGCCAATAAGGACCTCAAGGCCTGCAAAACGGTGGGCGACGTGGTGAAAATCGTCGAAAAGGGCCTGTCAGAATAAGCCCGATCCGTGCCCGGCGCCGGTTTTTTGCCCGTCTTTCGGAAAAATCGGGCGAAACTCTTGAAATCGGATCAAAAAAAGGATATAATTATTTTGTTTTAAGGACAAATACGACTTCAGAGTCCTTGATTATTGATTGAGTTAAAAGCTCAGTTTTGATAAGTTGAACAGACTTGTGAAACGGTCAATAAGAGTAGTAAAAGTAATCGTTACTATATAGACTCTGGACGTACCCTGCCGACGGCGTTCCCGGCGAAGCCCGGGCGCGTACCTGTTTATTTCGCAAGCTGTTTTCACGGCTTGCGTTTTTCTTTTTTCTGAGGTGATCGAATGAACGACGAAATCTATCTCGACCAGACCCGGGCGCCGATCTACGAGGCGCTTGAGACCTTCCGGCAGAACCGGGTCGTGCCGTTCGACGTGCCCGGCCACAAGCGCGGGCGCGGCAATCCGGAGCTTGCGAAATTCCTCGGCGAACGGTGCGTGGGCATCGACGTCAACTCCATGAAGCCGCTCGACAACCTCTGCCACCCGGTTTCGGTCATCCGCGAGGCGGAGCTGCTGGCGGCGGACGCCTTCGGCGCGGCCGACGCGTTCCTGATGGTAGGCGGCACCACCTCCAGCGTGCAGAGCATGGTGCTCTCGTGCTGCAAGCGCGGCGACAAGATCATATTGCCCCGCAACGTGCACCGCAGCGTCATCAACGCTTTGGTGCTCTGCGGCGCGGTGCCGGTGTACGTCAACCCCGAGGTCGAGGGGCGGCTCGGCATCTCGCTCGGCATGCGCCGCGACCAGGTGAAAAAGGCGATCGACGAAAACCCCGACGCCGTGGCCGTGCTCGTGAACAACCCCACCTATTACGGCATCTGTTCCGACCTTCGCACCATCGTGCGCATGGCGCACGACGCCGGCATGAAGTGCCTCGCCGACGAAGCGCACGGCACGCATTTCTATTTCGGCGCGGGGCTCCCGATCTCCGCGATGGAGGCGGGCGCCGACATGGCCGCCGTGTCGATGCACAAGTCCGGCGGCTCTCTCACGCAGTCGAGCCTTTTGCTCGTCGGCCCCGGCATGAACGCCGGGCACGTCAGGCAGATCATCAACCTCACGCAGACCACCTCCGGCTCGTATCTTCTGATGTCGAGCCTCGACATCTCGCGCCGCAACCTGGCGCTCCGGGGCCGCGAGGTGTTCGGCAAGGTCGTCAACATGGCGGACTACGCCCGCGAGGAGGTCAACGACGTCGGCGGCTACTACGCCTTCGGCAAGGAGCTCATCAACGGCGACTCCATCTTCGATTTCGATACCACCAAGCTCTCGATCCACACGCGCGACATCGGCCTCGCGGGCATCGAGGTCTACGATATTCTGCGCGACGACTACGATATCCAGATCGAGTTCGGCGACATCGGCAACATTCTCGCCTACCTCTCGATCGGCGACCGCCCGCAGGAGGTGGAGCGGCTCGTCAGCGCGCTCGCTGAGATCCGCCGCCGCTATCAGCGCGATTCCGCGGGCCTCATGAGCCAGGAATACATCGACCCCGAGGTCGTCACGAGCCCGCAGGACGCCTTCTACGCGAAGCACAAGAGCGTGCCGCTGAGCGAAAGCGCGGGCCTCGTGTGCAGCGAGTTCGTCATGTGCTACCCGCCGGGCATCCCGATCCTCGCTCCGGGCGAGCGCATCACCAAGGATATCCTCGACTACATCGCCTACGCGAAGCTCAAGGGCTGCTCCATGACCGGCCCCGAGGACCCCACCATCAACAACGTAAACGTATTGGCATAAGGAGGCACGTATGGAACTCTGGTTTTCCGAATTTCACACCCCCGACGTCAAGCACGCCATCAAGGTGCGGCGTCACCTTTACTCGAAGCAGAGCGACTATCAGCAGATCGACATCTTCGAGACCCCCGAGTTCGGGCGCGTGCTGGCGCTCGACGGCAACGTGATGCTCACCGAGCGCGACGAATTCATCTACGACGAAATGATCACCCACGTGCCGATGAGCGTGCACAAGGGCATCACCGACATCCTCGTCATCGGCGCGGGGGACGGCGGCGTCGTGAAGGAACTCTGCCGCTACGACCGCGTGAAGCGCGTGGACCTCGTCGAAATGGACCCCGAGGTCATCACGGCGTGCCGCACCTATCTGCCCGAAAACGCCGCCCGTCTCGACGACGCGCGCGTGCACATCCATTACGAGAACGCCCTGCGCTTCATCCGCCGCTGTCAGGACGAATACGACCTCATCATCGTCGACTCCACCGATCCCTTCGGCCCGAGCGAGGGCTTCTTCACCCTCGAGTTCTACGGCGTGTGCTTCAACGCCCTCAAGGCGGACGGCATCATGGTCAACCAGCAGGGCAGCCCCTTCTATAAACACGACGCCGAGGCCATGCAGCGCTGCCACAAGCGCATTTTCAACACCTTCCCGATCTCCAAGGTCTATCAGGCGCACATCCCGACCTATGCCGCGGGCTACTGGACCTTCGGCTTCGCCTCGAAAAAATACCACCCCGTCGACGACCTCGACGTGGACGCGTGGAAGGCGCTGAACCTGCGCACGAAATACTACACCCCGCGTCTGCACGTGGGCGCGTTCTGCCTGCCCGCTTTTCTTGAGGACCTTCTGGAGGAGGTGGAGCGATGAACCCGAACGTCGAGACCTTCATCGGGTGCGATTCGCCTTATGAGGACGCGAAGGTCGTGCTCTTCGGCGCGCCCTTCGATTCCACCACGTCGTTCCGCCCGGGCGCGCGCTTCGGCGCGGCCGCCATGCGCCACGAGAGCTTCGGCATCGAGACCTATTCCCCTTATCAGGACAAGGATCTCGAGGATATCGCCGTCTTCGATTCCGGCGACATCGAGCTGTGCTTCGGCTCCGCCGAAAAGGCGCTCGCCGACATCGAGGCCCGCGCGCGTGAGATCTTATCGGACGGCAAATTACCACTGCTGCTCGGCGGCGAGCACCTCGTCACCCTCGGCGCGGTGAGGGCGGTCTTCGACCGTTACCCCGACCTGCATATCGTCCACTTCGACGCGCACGCGGATCTCAGGGACGACTACCTCGGCGCGAAATTATCGCATGCCTGCGTCATCCGCCGCTGCCACGACCTTTTGGGCGACGGGCGCATCCACCAGTTCTGCATCCGCTCGGGCGAGCGCGCCGAATTCCGGTTCGCCCGCGCCCACACCGATTTTCACCCCCTGTCGTTCGACGGGCTCGACGAATGCGTTTCCACCCTTTCCGAGAGCGGCGTTCCCGTCTATCTCACCGTGGATCTCGACTGCCTCGACCCAGCCTGCTTCCCGGGCACGGGCACGCCCGAGGCCGGGGGCGTCACGTTCCCGGAGCTGCTCGCCGCGATCCGCAAAGTCTGCGGGCTCAACGTCGTCGGCGCGGACCTCAACGAGCTCGCCCCCATGCTCGACCCGTCCGGCGTGTCCACCGCCGCGGCGTGCAAGATCCTTCGCGAATTACTGCTCGCGCTCCCGCTTTGAGCGCGTGAAAGGAGATATACTATGTCCAGAGTTCTGATCATCGGCTGCGGCGGCGTCGCCTCCGTCGCCATCTCGAAATGCTGCCAGGTCCCGGAGGTCTTCTCCGAGATCATGATCGCCTCGCGCACGAAGGCGAAATGCGACGCCCTCGCCGAAAAGCTGCGCCCCAACACGAAAACCGTCATCGAGACGGCCAAGGTGGACGCCGACAAAGTGGAGGAGCTCGTCGCGCTGATCAACGCTTACAAGCCCGACCTCGTGATGAACATCGCGCTGCCGTATCAGGATCTCACGATCATGGACGCCTGCCTCATTACCGGCGTCAACTATATGGACACTGCGAACTACGAGCCCGAGGATACCGACGACCCCGCGTGGCGCGCGATCTACGAGAAGCGCTGCGAAGAAAAGGGCTTTTCGGCGTATTTCGACTATTCGTGGCAGTGGGCTTACCGCGAGAAATTCGAGAAGGCGGGCCTCACCGCCCTGCTCGGCTGCGGCTTCGACCCGGGCGTGACGCAGGCCTACTGCGCGTACGCCAAAAAGCACGAATTCGACGCCATCGACACCATCGACATCCTCGACTGCAACGGCGGCGACCACGGCTACGCCTTCGCCACCAACTTCAACCCCGAGGTGAACCTCCGCGAGGTCTCCGCGCCCGGCTCCTACTGGGAAAACGGGCATTGGGTCGAGATCCCCGCCATGAGCATCAAGCGCGAATACGACTTCGATCAGGTCGGGCAGAAGGATATGTACCTCCTCCACCACGAGGAGATCGAGAGCCTCGCCGAGAACATCCCCGAGGTCAAACGCATCCGCTTCTTCATGACCTTCGGCCAGTCCTATCTCACCCACATGCGCTGCCTCGAAAACGTGGGCATGCTCTCCACCACGCCCGTGCTGTTCGAGGGACGCGAGATCGTGCCGATCAAGTTCCTCAAGGCCCTGCTGCCCGACCCCGCGTCGCTCGGTCCCCGCACCCACGGCAAAACGAACATCGGCTGCATCTTCACCGGCAAAAAAGACGGCAAAGAAAAGACCTATTATATCTACAACGTCTGCGACCATCAGGCATGCTACCGCGAGGTGGGCAGCCAGGCGATCTCCTACACCACGGGCGTGCCCGCCATGTGCGGCGCCATGATGCTGCTCACCGGCAAATGGACCGAAAAGGGCGTGCACACGGTCGAGGAGTTCGATCCCGATCCCTTCCTCGACGCCCTCGACCGCTACGGCCTGCCGCGCAGCGAGTCGCACGACCCCGTTCTGGTGGACTGACATGGCAGACCCCCGCCCTCCCTTCGCCGCCCTCGGCGACAAAACGCCCGAAGCCGTGTTCGGCGGGCTCCCCACGCCCTGTTACGTGATCGACGAGGGCGCGCTGCTGCACAACGCCGAAATTCTCAAACGCGTGCAGGACGACACGGGCTGCCGCATCCTGCTCGCGCAGAAGGCGTTTTCGAACTACGATCTCTACGGCCTTCTTGCGCCGTACCTCGCGGGCACCGAGGCCAGCGGCCTTTTTGAAGCCCGCCTCGGCTGCGAAGAGATGCCCGGCAAAGAGACGCACGTCTTCTGCGGCGCCTACAGGGACGAAGAATTCCCCGAGCTGCTCGAATACGCCGACCACGTCGTGTTCAATTCGGTCGGCCAGCTCAAAAAGTTCGGCCCCGCGGCGAAGAATGCGGGCAAAAGCGTCGGTTTGCGCGTGAACCCCGAGTGCTCCACGCAGGAGGGCCACGCGATCTACGATCCCTGCGCCCCAGGCTCGCGCCTCGGCGTGACGCGCGCGCAGTTCGACGCCGGCATGACGCCGGACCTTCTGTCGCTGCTCGACGGCCTCCATTTCCATACGCTGTGCGAGCAGAACGCCGACGACCTCAAAACCACCCTCGACGCGGTGGCGGACAGGTTCGGCGACGTCCTCTCCGGCATGAAATGGCTCAACTTCGGCGGCGGGCATCATATCACCCGTCCCGACTACGATATCGGCCTGCTCGAAAGCTGCATCCGCTTCGCCCAAAACGAATGGGGCGTCACGGTCTATCTCGAGCCGGGCGAGGCCGTCGCCCTGAACGCCGGCTTTCTGTGCGCCCGCGTGCTCGACGTCACGGTCAACGGACAAGTCACCAACGTCATACTCGACGCCTCTGCCGCCTGCCACATGCCCGACGTCATCGAAATGCCCTACGTGCCGCCGCTTTACGGCGCGCCGGCGGGGGAGAGCGCCGGCTCCGGCGTCACCTGCCGCCTCGGCGGCCCCACGTGCCTTGCCGGCGACGTGATCGGCGACTACGTTTTCGACAAACCGCCGCGCGAAGGCGACCTTCTGGTCTTCGGCGACATGGCGATCTACACCACCTGCAAGAACAACACGTTCAACGGCATGCCCCTGCCGGATATATACGCCCGCAAAACCGACGGCGGCTTCGTCAAGCTCACCGCCTTCGGCTACGGGGATTTCAAACAGCGCCTCGGCTCCCCGAAGCGCCCATAACGAAGTAATTCAGGCGGCCGAGGCCGCCATAGGAGGTACCCTTATGAAAACAAAATCCACCCTCATCCGTCTGATCGTCTGCATCGTTTTGCTCGCGATCCTGATCCCCGTCGGCTTCGCGACGAAGCTCTTCGACGATTTCAAGAACATCGATTTCCACGCCGACGCGATCTGGAAGCTGCTGCTCATGGCGGTGTGCGTGATCGCGGTCGAGACCCTGCTCGTCTTCCTGCTGAGCCTGCCCAAGCCCAAGAGCCACCGCGCGCGTTCGGTGCTGTCCATCATCGCATCGCTTCTCAAATACGTGGCGATCATCGTGATCCTCTGCTGGGGACTCACGATCCTCGGCGTCAACATTTCCACCATCGTCGCGAGCGTCGGGATCGTTGCTTTGATCATCGGCTTCTCGGCCGAGAGCCTGATCGCCGACGTGGTCACGGGCGCGTTCATGCTGTTCGAGAACCAGTATAACGTGGGCGACATCGTTGAGGTCGACGGCTTCCGCGGCACGGTCACGAACATCGGCATCCGCACCACCTGCATCACCGACCCCGGCGACAACGTCAAGATCATCAACAATTCCGCCATGCGCAACATCCTGAACCGATCCGACAATCTCTCGCGCTCGGTCAGCGACATCGGCATCCCTTATCCCACCGATCTCGCCGCCCTCGAGCAGCAGATCCCGTCGCTCATGGAGTGGATCTATAACTCTCATCCCGACGTCATGAAGGCCCCGCCGAAGTATCTCGGCGTGCAGGAGCTCGCGGATTCCGCCGTCGTGCTGCGCTTCGTTGTGAACGTGGACGAAAAGGACGTCTACGCGGGCGCGCGCCTGCTGAACCACGACCTGCTGCTCGGCTTCCGCTCCCTCGGCGTGGAGGTCCCGTTCCCGCAGCTCGACGTGCACCACGACAAATAACAGGACACACGCAAACGGAAAGGAGGGAAACGGCGCATGGAATTTACCCGTTTACCCGAAGAATTCGGCGCGCTGCCCGAAGAGATCGCCTCTCCGGCGCCGCCCGCCCCGCCCGCGCCCGAGTTCGGCGCGTACGGCGGGGGCTCCTCCGCGGGCAAGTCTGCCTCAACGTCGCGGCATAAGCTGCTGCGCCGCATGATGAGCCTCGCGGCGTCCGTCTCCGTGGTGTCGATGGCCGTCGGCCTCGGCCCCCTCGGCCTCCCGTTCCCGGATTCCGACCCCCTGCCCGAAAGCCCCGCCTACGTCGATACCGACACGCCCGGCAGCGAGCAGACGGGCCCCGGCGGGCAGGATGAGCCCGGCCCCGGGCAGGATGACGAGCCCACCACCGAGCCGGTCGACGTGCGTCCCGCCGCGCTGCAGGAAGTCCCCGACGGCGTCACGGTGCGCACCTTCATCATCCTCACCAAATACGAAACCGAAAAGCTCTCGTTCGACTCCGCCGAATACTACGCCTACGGCGAAGAGGGGCAGGAGCTCGCGAAACAGTGGGCGATCAGTCAGGACGCCGACTGGAGCAAGCTCGAATTCGTGCAGTCCACGGTCAGCACCGAAACGGTCGCGTCGCCCGACGCGATCATCATCGGCGACCCCGACGACCTCGAAAACGCCTATATCGCGCAGGGCACCGTGGAGCGCAAAACGGTGCGCACGGACTATTACGACCTCGAGATCCCGCTGCCCGACAAGGAGAACGGCGAAGAACCCGAACCCATCTTGTATGACGACGCGTTCCCGCCGCTGCCGAACCTCGCCCCGCAGACCTACGACATCCAGGGCTACGGCTCCGAGCACTACATCCGCTTCATGGACGGCGACTACGACAACTGGAAGTATCTCATCGCCGGCACCTACTGGACCGAGAGCGAGGGCCACCCGATCTCGACCGTGCCGGGCGCGAGCTACGACCTTGCCACGAACACCCTCACGCTCAACAACTTCACCGGTCCCGCCCTCGACGTCAACCTCATGGGCAACGGCTTCACGATCAACCTGATCGGCGTGAACCGCCTCGCCGGCCTGCAGGTCTGGGGCTTCATGTACGGCGGCAGCGTCACGATCACCGGCTCCGGCACGCTGATCCTCAACGAAGGCAGCGCGAATTCGATGGGCCTCGTGATGAACGCCGAGTGGAGCCAGAGCTGCCTGATGATCGACCGCGAGGCCACCCTCGAGGTCTACGGCTCCGAGCAGGCGATCGGCATCTTCGATACCACGATGCCAAAGTCGATCTATTTCCTCAAGCCCGTTCAGATGACCGGCAGCAGAGGCTATCAGACGGGCAGCGACATGGAAGAAGGCACCTATAACGGCGTGACCTTCGAAGAGGGCACCGTTCAGCCCGCGAAGCACGTCCGCTTCGCCCCCGTCACCGAATAACCCCCGGTAAAACAACGAAAAGTCCGCGTCCCCGAAGGAGACGCGGACTTTTTTATTTATGCTTGTTTTAGAATTCCAGCTCGGCTCTGAGATCTCCGCCCGCCTCGTACACGAACAGCGTCCCCGCGCCCCTGTGCCGCAGATAAACGACCGCCCGGCCCCTGTAAGTTTCACGGTACGGCGCGGCATACGGCGTCAGGTCGTCGCCCCTGCCGTTCTCGATCCCGCGCACCTCGCCGTCCCCGACGAAGGCGTATGTGAGCGTCCGGTCGTCCGCGGCGGCGACGTTCCCGTTTTCGTCCACGAGCGTCACGTCCACGGCCGTGAAATCCCCGTCCGCATGCACGGGCACGAAGGGCGTGAGCATGAGCCTTACCGCCTTGCCGGGCGTCGAAAGCGTGTCTTCGGCGTTCGGCGTTTTCACGCTCAGCTTGCCGGGTTCGTAATCGAACGTCCACGTCACGCGGCAATAGTCGGCGGGCGATACTTCCTTTTTGCCGAGCGACACGCCGTTGAGAAACAGCTCGGCCTCTTTTTCGTTCGTATAGGCCGACACCGCGACCGGCTTGCCTTCTTCGCCGTCGTATAAAAAGGCGTCGCGCCACACGCCGCGGTCGGTCTCGGGCTGGCAGGCAAGGCGCGCGAAGGGCGCGTCGGTCCACAGGGCTTTTCTGCGCTCAAAGAGCGGCTTTCCGTTCCCCGCGAGGTCCAAGAGCCCCGCGCCGGAGATGCGCTCCGGCCAGCCGCGGCACTCGCCCAAAAAGTCGCTGCCCGTCCACAAAAACTGGCCCGCGATGAAGGGGCGCTCCTGCACGGCGCGCCACGCGGCGGGGTCGTGCGAGTTCTCGCTGCCCAAGATCACGCGCTTCGGGAATGCCTTGTGATCGGCGTCGTAATGCGCCTCGCGGTAGTTATACCCCGCGATGTCTGTCACGTCCGAAAGCCCCGTGGTGTTCGAGAGCTCCGGGAACGACAGGGCCGTCAGCACCGGGCGCGATGGGTCGAGGCGGTGCGCGATCTCGGTGAGCTCCTTCGCCACCGCCGGCAGGCGCTTCGCGTCTGGTTTATTCGGGTCGTATTTGCGCTCCTCGGCGGGCTTGCCCGCGTCGTTGTTGCCCATCGTGGTGCCGAACATCGCGGTCACGTAGGGGTCGTTGGGGTAGTCGATCTCGTTGCCGATCGACCACAGGATCACGCTCGGGCGGCTGCGGTCGCGCCGGATCATCGCGGCCATATCCTTTTCGTGCCACTGCGGGAAGTCGGCGGCGTAGCCGAAGCGCTTCGGGGGATACACGTTGTGCCCCTGCCACCACTTGTTTTTGGCGCCCTCCCACTCGTCGAAGGCCTCTTCCATCACAAAAAAGCCCATCCTGTCGCACAGGTCGATCAGCTTCTCGTCCGCCGGGTTGTGGGCGGTGCGTATCGCGTTGACGCCCGCGGCTTTCAGCTTCGTCAGTCTCATCTCCCAAACGGCGGCGGGCACGGCAGCGCCGAGACAGCCCGCGTCGTGATGCAGGCACACCCCCTTGAGCTTGCGGTTTTCGCCGTTCAGATAAAAGCCTTCGTCCGGGTCGAACCGGACGGTCCTGATCCCGAACGGGATCGCGATCATATCGATCTCTTTTCCGTCCTTCACCGCCGTACAATTGAGCGTATAGAGCCGCGGGTTCTCCGGCGACCAGAGGGACGCCCTTCTCACTTCGAGCGTCGCCGTGCCCGACACGCCGGACGCTTCAACTCTGCTCTCGGTCCCCGCGACCTCAAACCGCGCGCCGTCGGCGTTCCCGGTCTCATAGTCTATCTGCAAAAGCGCTTTTTCTCCGTCCGCCTCGAGCGTACGCACGAACACGCCGTCGGTCAGGAATCCCGCCGGGTGCGTGAGCAGGAGATCGACGTCGCGGTAGATCCCGCTGCCCGTATACCAGCGCGAGTCGGCGACCTCATCATGCTCCACGCGCACGCTCAGCACGTTTTCGCCTTCCTTCACGAAGGGCGTGACATCGAACGAAAAAGTGGTGTAGCCGTAAGCCCATTCCCCGAGATAGTTCGAGTTGCACCAGACCCGCGTGTGCTTATACACCCCGCCGAAACGCAGAGTCACGCGTTTTTTTGTATCCTCTTCGGTCAGCGTAAAATGCCTGCGGTACCACCCGCGCCCGCCGGGCAGATAGCCCGTGCCGCTCGAGTGCCGTTTGTCGAAAGGGAATTCCACCGCCCAGTCGTGGGGCAGCGTCACTTTTTTCCACGCGCGGTCGTCGAAGCCCATGTAGTCGGCGTTCGGCTCGTCGCCGTAATAAAACAGCCAGTTTTCGTTCAGGTTCCGCTTTTCGGACATAAAAAACGCCTCCGTTCCGGTTTCAGCATACCAAAACGGAGGCGTGAAGTCAAGCGTCGTTTACCACTCGGCGTGCACGGTCAGGCCGTCCACGGTGTAAGAAAGATCGTGCGTCGCTTCGTTTTCCACGGCTTCAAGAAAAGCGGAGAGCATCTCTTCGTCCTCGAACCTGATCGAGAATTTCAGCGTGAGCGAATCGGGATGGTAAATGGTCTTCGAGAGCTTGAAGCCCGTCATCCACCACGTGCGTTCGGGTCCGCGGCGGAGGAGCGTGTCGTCGCCGTGCAGCACCTCGATCTCCATCTCGAGCATCTCGTCGTCCGACGCCGCGTAATAGAACGAGCCGGTCTTGCCGGGTTCGCGGTTATAAAGCCCCACCTCGGCGCCGTTGGTCACGAGCGAGTAGTTGCCCTTCCAGATCTGGATCATCCATTCCTTGCCCGCGTAGTCGAACTTATACCGCCTTGTGACGTACACGTAGGCGGGGTTGAACGCCATCGCGTCATAGAGGAGGCCGAAGCCGAACTGCCGCTGCCACGACTGCACCACCGTATACAGCACGAGGTCGTTGAGATCCACCTCGAAGCCCGTACCGGCTAACCCGTAGCCGGGGCGTGCGTAGGCAACGTTTCGCTCGGTGTCGATCACGATGTCGGGGTCCACGGTCTCGGTCGTGCCGTCGCGGTAGGTCACGTCCATATACACCACGAGCTCTTCGCCCTCTTCCACGGCGTAGATCTCGATATGGTCCACGGCGCTGAAATACACGCCGAAGAGATACAGCACCGTCGCGAAGCTCGTCTGCCCGCTCTGCCTTAACTCATCGCTCAGCTCAAACACGCGGTGACGGATCACCGAAAGGTCGGGCGCAACGCTCTGTTTGAGCATCCCGACGGGCCCCAGGGCGTTCGGGATGTGCCCCACGAGGAATTCCATGTCGAGCCCCGTGTCCTCGAGCAGCATACTGCACATGCCCGAGAGCGTCTCGTCCATCTCGACGTCGAGATAGGTCTCCTCGCGCTTCTTCATGATCTGGCCGGTGAAAATGCGCCTGAGAAGCGCCAGCCGCTCAAGGGCGTTATAAAACGTTTCGGTGTCCATCACGGGCGCGCCGTGCTCCTGCAGGTAGTTGACGTAATCCGCGGGGGACCTGAGGTCCGAAAGCGCCTCGTCGGTATAGTCCTCGTTCCTCGCGCCCTGCAGGGCGGGGAAGAGGGTGAACAGCGCCAGAATGACGCTCAGCAGCGTGGAAGTGAGTTTCGCAAACATCTGATCGATTCCTTCCCATCATATTTCCATTCTATTATACAGGAACGCGCCGCGGTTTGCAAGCGAAATCCGCTTTTTCCCCGCCCGGACGTAAAAAAAAGACAATGGCGGACCATTGTCGTTTTTTTGTCGCTTATGAAGCCCTGATTATTCAGCCTCGGACTCGTTCTCGGACTCGGACTCGTTCTCGCTCTCGGACTCGTTCTCGTTCTCGGACTCGTTCTCGTTCTCGGACTCGTTCTCGTTCTCGGACTCGTTCTCGGACTCGGACTCGTTCTCGGACTCGGACTCGTTCTCGGACTCGGACTCGTTCTCGGACTCGGACTCGTTCTCGCTCTGGGGCTCAGCTTCCTGAGACTGGGACTCGGTGTTGTCGGACGGCTCGTTGGTCTCTTCGCCGCAGGCGGCGAAAGCGGAGATAGCAAGCACGAGAGAAAGGATCACAGCAACGATCTTGAAGTTTTTCATTTTATATTTCCTCCATGAGTATTTGCGGGACGTTCCCGCGGGGTTTCGGAATCTCAATTCCAAAAAGCCATTATACTCAGGACTTTTCGTTTGTCAAGCGAAAGCGGCAACTGTTACCGGAATGTAACAATTGTCGGCGTTTTTGCTATAATTGACTTTTTCACCGTCATTTTTGTGGTTGTTTTGTCATCATTTTGGGCGGGTTTTTCTTGACTTGAAGCGCGCCGGAATGCTAAAATAGAACAAAGCCCGGGCTATTTTTACCCGGACGGCAGGAGGGAAAACGCCTATGGAACAGCTCAAAATGTATTTTCTGCCCGGCACGCCGCTTTCGGCGCCGCCGCTGCCCGAGGGGATCACGCTTTCGCGCTTCGACGGGAGCGAAAAGGACCTGCACGCGTGGGCGGAGTGTCTGCGCGACGGACAGCTCATCGAAGGCCGGTCCGACGAACAGGCCTACGCCGACACGATCGCCGGGATCGACGACATCGTGCCGACCGAGGATATCTGGTTCCTCGACAAAAACGGCGAGCACGTCGCCACGGTCACGGGCTTTTTATACCGGGACGAGAACGTCGGCGATATCCACATGGTGGGCGTGCGCAAAGACTGCCGCGGGCAGGGCCTCTCGAAATACGTCCTCGCCGCGGCGACCGGCCACGTCCTCAAAAAAGGCCCGCGTTATATCAAGCTCACCACCGATGAGTTCCGCCGCGCGGCGATCCGGTCGTATCTCTCGATGGGCTTTCGGCCCGTCCTCTACGACTACGGCATGGAAAAGCGCTGGCTCGCGGTGATGGAATCTTTCGGCGTCGATTCCCTCGACATGCTCTACGAGGACGCCTCGTTCTTCCGCACCCTGAGTCTCGGCGAAACGCCCGAAAGGGTGAAGGTCGGCGTGCTCGGCGCGGGGCGGGGGCTCAGCATCATGTCTTACTGCGAGCATAGCGACAACGCCGAGCTCGTCGCGGTGTGCGACAGCGACCCCGCCTGCCTCGCCGAAGTAAAGGCCCGCTACCCGGGCGTCGCGCTCTATTCCGATTACGACGCCTTCCTCTCGCACGGCTTCGATCTCGCGGTGCTCGCGAACTACGCCAACGAGCACGCGCCCTTCGCCGTCAAAGCTCTCGAACGCGGCGTCAACGTCCTCAGCGAACTGCTGCCCGTGCAGAACATGGCCGAGGCGGTCGCCCTTGTCGAGGCGGTCGAAAAGAGCGGCAAGCTCTATATCTACGGCGAAAACTGCTGTTTTATGCCCGCCCCCTATAAGATGTACAAACTCTTCAAAAAGGGCAGGCTGGGCGAATTCCGCTACGGAGAAGGGGAGTACCTCCACAACTGCGAGCCCGACTGGCAGTGGCACAGCCACGCCCGCCGCGACCACTGGCGCAACCGCATGACGGCGTTTTATTACTGCACGCATTCGCTCGGCCCGCTCGTGCGCATGGCGGGGTCGCGCCCTGTGTCCGTCACGGGCTTTGAGGCGCCCTACACCGAAAAGATGCGCCGCATGGGCGCTTCGGGCGCGCCCTTCGGCATGGAGGTCGTCACGCTCGAATCGGGCGCGATCATCAAAAGCCTGCACGGCGTGGGCCCCGCGAAATATTCGCTCTGGTTCCGCGCCGAGGGCGATAAGGGCGTGGTCGAAAGCGCGCGCGACCTCGCCGAAAACGGGGGCGTCGGCACCCTGCTCATGAACGCCGACGAAACCGAGGGCTCCGACGACGGCCTGTTTCACGATACGAACGTCACCGACGGCCTCACAGAGCTTGCCGAGGGCGCGGGCCACGGCGGCGGCGACTATTATCTCCTCTATAACGCGATGGAGCGCGTCAAGGGCAACAAGCAGGCCGAGGTCATCGGCGTCTATGAGGCCCTCGATATGTTCCTGCCCGGCCTCTTCGCCTATTTCTCGGTCCTCGACGGCGGCCGCCCGCAGGCGATCCCCGACCTCAGAGATCCCGCCGAGCGCGAGCGCTGGCGGCACGATACCCGCTGCACCGACCCCAAGGCCGCGGGCGACCAGCTGTTGCCCTCTTACTCCAAAGGCAACCCCGACATCCCGGACAGCGTTTATGAGGAGCTGATGAAAAAACGGGTGAAGTAAGGGAAAAGGGGCCAGAGGCCAGAGGCCAGGGGCCAGGGAAAATGCAAAATACCAAATACAAAATACAAAATGATAGGAACCCGCCGGAGGCTTGTTTCAAGCCTCCGGCGGGTTTTTACGGAATCGGTTATTTCGGTAGCGCGGCAGACCTCTGCTGCCGCGCTACCTTTATTCCCTCGGCCCTGTGCGCCCTGTGCGCCCTTGGCCCAACAAAAAAACCGCCTTGCGACGGTTTTTTTGTTTATCCTTATTGCTCTGACGGGTATTCTCCCTTGCCCGTGATCTTGCGTTTGATGATCTTGCCCATGCGTTTGAGGGCGTAGGGCCCCACGAGGCCCATCATCTCCTCGGCCGTGTGCATGTCGGAGCACGCGGGCAGGTCGCGGGTGAGGTGGATCGCGTCGAACTCGCAGCGCGTGGTGCAAAGCCCGCAGCCGATGCACTTGTTGAAGTCCACGGTCGTCGCGCCGCATTTGAGGCAGCGCGCGGCTTCAGTCTTCACCTGCTCTTCGGTCAGCGGGAGCCTGAGATCCGAGAAGGTCTCTCTTGCCTCGCCGGGCTTGAGCCCCGGCGTCTGCCGCGGCGCGTTGTCGTAGCTCTCCACGCGGATGTCGTCCTTGTCGAGCTCGATGAAACGTCTCAAATCTCTGCCGATGGTCATCGACTGGCCCTCGTGCACGAAGCGGTTGATGCTCACCATGCCCTCGCGCCCGTCGGCGATCGCGTCGATCGCGAAGCGCGCGCCGTGCGCGATGTCGCCGCCCACGAACACGTCGGGCTCGGCAGTCTGCAGGGTCACGGGGTCGGCCTCGGCCGTGCCGTTGCGGCGCAGCACGACCTTGCTGCCTTCAAGGAGGTTCCCCCATTCGGCGGACTGCCCGATCGCCATGAGCACGTTTTCGCAGTCCACGGTGATTGTCTCGTTCTCGTCATAGACGGGGCTGAAGCGGTGCTGGTCGTCATAGACGCTGACGCACTTCTTGAACGTGACGCCCTTGACCTTGCCGTTTTCCGTGAGGATCTCCTTCGGGCCCCAGCCATTGAGGATCTCGATCTTTTCTTCAAGGATCTCGGCCACCTCGTCCTTCGCGGCGGGCATTTCGTCGCGCGATTCAAGGCACAGCATCGTCACCTTGCCCTTGGTGCACCTGAGCGCCGTGCGCGCCACGTCGGCGGCCACGTTGCCGCCGCCCACGACCACCACGTCGCCCTCGAGCGCAGTCGTCTTGCCGAGGTTCACGTCCTTGAGGAAGGCCACGCCCGACTTCACGCCCTCGGCGTCCTCGCCGGGCACGCCGGCAAGCCGGCCGCCCTGCAGGCCGATGGCGATGAAAAACGCCTTATAGCCCTGTTTTCTGAGTTCGTCGAGGGTCACGTCCCTGCCGACCTCCACGCCGCAGCGGATCTCGGCGCCCATCTCCTTGATGATGCCGATCTCCTTTTCGAGCACTTCCTTCTCAAGGCGGAAGTTCGGGATGCCGTTCACCAACATGCCGCCGGGACGGGCTTCCTTCTCGAACACGGTCACGGGGTAGCCCTCGGTGCGCAGGTACCACGCCGCCGAAAGGCCGGCGGGGCCCGCGCCGATCACGGCGATCTTGTAGTCGTCCCACTGGTCGCCCTCGCCGTTTTCGCTCGGCACCGTGAACTTGCCGGGGTTCATGAGCTCCCACTGCGCCAAAAACTTTTTGATCTCGTCAATGGCCACGGGCTTGTCGATTTTCCCTCTGGTGCAGGCGTCCTCGCACCGGCGGTTGCACACCGCCCCGCACACGGCGGGGAAGGGGTTATCCTGCCTTATGAGCCTTACGGCCTCTTCATACCGGCCCTCGCCCGCCATCTTCACGTACCCCTGCACGGCGATGTGCGCGGGGCAGGCGGTCTTGCAGGGGGAGGTGCCGGAGTCGTAGCAGTTCAGCTTATTATTGTCGCGGTAGTCGCGGTCCCATCTGTCCTCGCCCCAGACGTGGTCGTCCGGCAGGTCGTGGACGGGATACATGACCTTCGAGCCGTCCTTCTTGCACAGCTTCTGGCCGAGCTTGGCCGCGCCCGCGGGGCAGACCTCCACGCACTTGCCGCAGGCCACGCATTTTTCGGTGTCCACGTGCGCGCGGTAAGCGGAGCGCGACATGTTGGGCGTGTTGAAGAGCTGGCTCGTGCGAAGGCCGTAGCACGACCCCGCCGAGCAGTTGCAGAGCCCCACGATGCGGTCGGGGCCGTCGAGGTTCGTGATCTGGTGCACGTAGCCCTTGCGCTCGGCGCGCTCGATGATCTCGAGTGCCTCCTCGCGCGTGATGTATTCGGCGTCCTTGCCGGTTTCCACGAGGAACTCCGCGATATCGCCGAGGCCGATGCACATCTTGCCCTCGATATCGCCCACGCCCTCGCCGCGCACGCGCTGCGCCTTGCGGCAGGCGCACACCATCTTGCAGAACTTGTCGTATTTGTTGAGCCAGTGTGACAGGTGCTCCACGCTCACGCTCTCGATCTTCGGGTCGATCGCCTTCTCGACCGGGATCACGTGCATGCCGATGCCCGCGCCGCCGGGCGGCACGAGCTTGGCGGCGAGCTCCAGCGGCTCCTGCGGGGCGAGGTTGAACATCGTGGCCACTTCGGGGTTGGTGTCCGTCAGCGTCGGATGCTCCACCATGTATTCGCCCGAGCCCACGACCCACTTTGGCACCCAGTATTGGATGTGTTGGTCCGGGTTGTCGCGGTTCTGCTCGATGATGCCGATCCATAAGAGATGGTCGATCACCTTCTGCGCCTCTTCCTCGCTCATGCCGTTGCGCTCGGCGAGCTCCTTCGTCGTGAGCCCCACGCGCCGCTTTTTGAACGAGAGCATGAACTTCACCTCGTCCTTGGTGAGCAGCCGGTCGAGGATCCAGAAATCCATGTGGTTCTCTTTGAGCGCGCCGGGTAGCTTGCGCGGGATGCTGTCGGTGATCATCACGGCGAGCTTTTTGACGAGCTTGGCCTTTTCGGGGTCGTCGCACTTATGCCCCTCAACGGGGTAGTCGCGCTCGTTGACGTGGATCATGGGGTTGACTTCTTTGACCATGGTATGCTCCTTTTCCCCTTACTCGATGGGGATCTTGATCGTCAGGTCGCTCGTCGGATAGGCGGCGCAGGCGTGCACGTAGCCGAAGTCCTTGTCGGCGGCGCGCCTGCCGTCGTTCTCGGGGCAGACGTACACCGAGCCGGAAATGACTTTCGTGCGGCAGAAGCCGCACTCGCCGCTGCGGCAGCCCGTGTCGATCCTGATCGCGGCGCGCTCGAGCGCGGTCACGATGCTCTCGGTGGCCTTTGCGTCGATCACGTCCTCATGAATGCCGCGGCGCACGGTCATTTTGAAGGTCTCATCTTTCAGCTCGACCGGATAGCCCGGGAACTTGGTGATGTCCTTCGCCTGCCCGAACACCTCGAAGCGCACGCGCCGCGCGGGGATGTCGAGCTTTTTGAGCTCCTCGCGCAGGAAGGTATACATCGCCTGCGGGCCGCAGATGAAATAGGTCGTGTCGTCGGCGGAATACTTCTTGATGAGGTCGGCGGTCAGAAAGCCCTTTTCGCCCTCCCAGCCGGGCTCGTCGCCCGACAGTACGTGCACGATACGCACGCGGTCGCTCTGAATGGCGTCCAGCTCTTCCTTCATCACGATGTCGTCCGACGACACCGAGCCGTAAAGGATCGTGAGGTCCATGTCGAGGGTGCCGTGCGCAACTTCTTTTGCCATCGCGGCGAAGGGCGTGATGCCCACGCCGCCGGCGAGGGCGACCACGTGTTTCGCGTCTCTGAGGGGCTCGTAATAGAACTGGCCGCAGCCGACCTGCGCTGTGAACACGTCGCCGGGGCGCACGCGCTCGTTGATGAAGTCCGCGACGAACCCGTCGCCCTTCGAGCGGCGCACCGTAATCTCGGCAAAGCCCGGCTCCTGTCTGCCTTCACAGGGCGCGGACGAGATCGAATACGGCCGCGAGACCACCGCGTCGCCGATTTTGAGGTCCAGCACGAGATACTGCCCGGCGTAGAAGAAGGGCATCTTTTTGCCGTCGGTACGCTCGAAGCGCACGGTCACGGCGGTCTTGCTCGCGGGGCGCACGTCGGTGACCACCACCTCGAGCCTGCCGGGGTGCCATTCCTTCACGACCTCGGCGATCGGGTCGACCTTTTCGATATGGGACGAGGCCTTCGCGAACGCGTCGAGCCTTGCCGCGGTGACGCGTTTCGCGCCCGTTACGTCTTTGAGGAATCCTTTGATCTTCATTTCGTCGCCTCCTCTGCCGCCATTGAATCGAGCACGTTCTTCGCGGCCTTTCTGCCGTTCGTCACGGCGGGCCCCATGCCGTTGCCGGATATGGAGTGCGCGCCCGAGAACTCCAGGTGCTTGAGCGCTCCCTCCGCCTCGGCGGTCTGCAGCCGCGCCACGATGTGGTCGTCCATGCAGTGCATGTAGCCGTACACGCAGCCGTTCCACATGCCGGTGTAGTGGCTCACGGTCATCGGTGTTTCAATGATGACCTCGAGCGCGTGGTCCAAAAGATTCACGCCGTAATATTCGCTCATCGTGTCGATCGTGGCCTTCGCGGTCTCGTGCTTCACGCGGTCGTAGTCCTCGGCCTTCACCTGCTTCCAGCCGTCGGGGCGGGGCAGGGCAGTAATGGAGAGGATGCAGGTCCCTTCGGGCGTGCAGCCGGGGTTCGCGTAGTTGAGGCAGATCGCGGTGAGATAGTTATAGGGTCCCGTGCCGAGATAGTTTTCAAAGATCTTGTCGGTGTCCATCGTCTCGCCGTGGAACACGTTGAAGTCTTTGATGCCGAGCTCCTCGGCGGGCTTGTCGAGCAGCAAAAATACCGTGAACGCCGTGAGGCTGATCTTTCTGCCGTTCACGGCCTTGACCGCCGCCTCGGGCACTTCGCTCGCGGGCTCGATCATCGACGAATACACCTTATTCGGATAGGCGGACGAGATCACGTAGTCGGCATATATTTCGTCGCCGCGCGCGGTGCGCACGCCGTAGGCCTTGCCGTCCTTGACGAGGATCTTCTCCACCTGCTGGCGGTATTCGATCTGCACGCCCATCTCTTCGGCGCGCTCGGCCATTTTCAGGCTCATCTCGTGGCTCAGCTTCTTCGGCACCTTCGAGCCGTAGCCGATATAGTCCGCCATCAGCACGGCGTAGATCGTAAACGGCAGCGTCGTGAGCGGATTGCCCACGTAGATCCAATAGGGCGCCAGCAGATCGACCGCCTTCTGCGGCAGCTCAAACGTATCGATGACCTCTTTCGCGGAATAGCCCGCGGTCTTCACGAAGGCCTCGTGCTTCATCAGCATCTTCGCCTTGCTCATCGGATGGATCGACAGCTCGTTCACGCTGTCGTACACCGTGTGGCAGAGCTTCAAAAGATCGAGCACCTTCTGATACGTGCCGGGCACCGTTTCGTCCACTTCCTTGGCAAAGCGCTCGAAGCCCGGGTGCAGGGTGACCTCAACGCCGGGCAGCGACGCGTGATAGGCCTCGGGCACGGGCAGCCAGTCCACGTTCACGCCCATGTCGTCGAAGAACTTGCCCACCTTCAGGCGGTTCTCCTTTTCGCCGATGCTCATCATCTCGTGCAGCGTGGCTTCGATCTCCACGCCGCCCCTGACGAAGCTGGTGGCAAGGCCGCCGGGCAGGTTGTGGCGCTCGAGCACCAGCACGTCCTTGCCCTTGTCGGCGAGCATCAGCGCCGCCGACAGGCCCGCGAGCGCCCCGCCGATGACGATGACGTCGTAATGGTCCTTGTAAAATTTCATAAGTCAGATCCTTTCATCTGTTCGGAATGCAAAATACAAAATACAAACTACAAAATTACTTGGGGTGTGAGATGTGAGATGTGGGATGGCGGAAGGGCTTCGCCCTTACCCGTTTTTATAATGCTGGCCGCAGGCCCCTTCATCTAACATTCAACATCTCACATCCAACATCTTTTCCCTGTGCGCCCTGTGCGCCCTGTGCGCCCTGTGCGCCCTGTGTGCCCTGTGCGCCCTGTGCGCCCTGTGTGCCCTGTGTGCCCTGTGCGCCCTGTGCGCCCTGTGCGCCCTTTTTTAACAGAAAAAGAGGGGCAAAAGCCTGCCCCTCTCGGATAGATCAAATCAGAAGAAGCGTTCAACCAGCTCGCGGGAGTATTCGGCGGTCTCGTCCATGTCGCCGAAGCTCATGATCTCGCCGGCGTAATAGGTGTCGTATTTGCCCTGCATGCTCTCGACCTTCTCATACCAGCCGTCGGCGTAGTCCTGCGAGAACACGTGCGGGAAATAATACACGCTCCACTCGTTCACGACGTTCGAAGCGGGGTTGTGCATGAGCTTCAGGTCGTCGAGCACCATCTTCTTGCACTGCTCGTAGGGGATCTCCTTCTTGTTCTTGTGCTTTCTGAGGGCATAGGTCGTGATGACCTGGTCCTTCGTGTCCTTCCAGCGGCGGTAATACACCATCAGGTGGCCGAGCTTCTCGGGCACCATGTTGTCGAACACGTAGTAGGAGATCTCGGGATGGTCCTCGGGCTTGGTTTCCACGGCGAGCACGTCGTAGCGCTCGTAGTCGATCTTCGAGAAAAGCTCCTTCTCGTCCTGGCGGGCGTCGAAATAGTCCACCATGCCGATCTGGCCGTCGGCTCTCGTGCCGGGGATGTAAAGCGGGGCGGTCACGATGATCTTGTCGTATTCCTCCACTTCGCCGTTCACGGTGACATAAACCTTGCCGTCGCGGCGCTCGACCTTCTCGATGTGGGAGTTGAGGCGGGCGGGGTTCTTGAGGTGGTCGTTGAGCTGCTCCCAGATGTACTGGGTGCCCTCTTTCCAGGTCCACAGATTGATCTTCACAAAGTTCATGCAGGTCTGGAAGTCAAGGTATTTGAGCACGTACGCCGCCGGGATCTCGTCGAAATAGCCGTAGCCGAACGAGGTGAACGGCCCGATCCAGATGTCCTGGATAAGCTCAACGCCGTTGAGTTTGCAGAACTGGTTGAAGGGCATGCACAGATCCTTGAGGTTGGGGTTCTCGCCCGACACGGGCTCGCGCTTGGCCGACTGCTGCGAGAAGCCCTCATACCGGCCTTCGCTCACGCCGCGGTGGCCGTTGAGGTCGTAGCCCTTATACTTGGTTTCCAAGAGCTCGCCGAGCTTCTTGACCTGCTTTTTCATTTTGAGCAGGCGCGGGATCTTCAGAATATTCTTCTTCGGCTCGAAGGGCTCGATCACGTCGCCCTTGCCGTTTTTGTAGTTGCGGTTGAGCTGCGGGCCGTCGTGGGTGATGCCGCAGAACTCCTCCACGTCGTGCACCGCGTAATACGACGGCACGCCCATGATGGCGCCCATCTCGTAACGTCTGCCGTTGTAGTGGGGCGACCAGCATTTGCCGCCCACGCGGTCGAGCCGCTCGAGGATCGTGTAGTTTTCATAGCCCTTCTGCTCGAGATACATACCTGCCGACAGGCCGGCGGGGCCGCCGCCTACGATGCAGATGCGGGTGTTCTTGTCCATAAAACTTCCTCCGTTTATCGTTTGATTCAAGGCGCTCCGTCGCCGAAGCGCTCCTTATCATTCATATTATACAATTTCAAAAGGCGGAAATCAATCGTTTTTATCTATAATAATCAAAAACTTTTTTGTACAATCTGCGAAAAACGCGTCAAAAAACGAAAAAACGTGTAAAAAACTTGACGCTTCGCGGCACATTTTTCGGTTTTCCTCTTTCTTTTTCCATTCTGTCATGGTATACTTAAACTGACTGTAAATTTCTAAACGGGAATCGGAGGCGATACCGTGAAATGCTTCAAAAGTTTTGACGAAATGCTCGAATACCGGGTAAGTGTTGCGCCCGACGCGCCCGCGTTCCTGCGCGAAAAGGCGGGCGAAGTTGAGCGCGTCAGTTTTCTTAAATTCCGCGCGGACGTGCTCGACCGCGCCAAGGCCCTCACCCTCACCGGCAAAACGAGCCTCGGCGTGCTCTCCGACGGCAGCTACGAGGCCATCGTTGAGGCGCTGGCGGGTATCCGCGCGGGGCTGCAGATCACGATGCTCGGCGCGAACGCCACGCCCGACCAGATCACGGATTCCGATATCGACCTTTTATGGGGCGACGACGACCTCAAAGAGGAGCTCGCCCCGGCGCTCACCGCGGGCGTGAAAAACGGCAAGGGGCGCATTTTATTCTTCACCTCCGGCACCACCAGCCGGCGCAAGGCCGTGGTGCTCACCGAGCAGAGCCTGTGCGCCAGTGCCTACAACGGCGGCTCGCTCCTGCCCCTCGAGCCGGACGACATCCTGATGTGCATGCTGCCGCTCGACCACGTGTTCGGCTTCGTGTGCGCCTTTTTGTGGGCCACGTCCTGCGGCGCCGCGGTGGCGCTCGGGCGCGGGCCGCGCCATTATTTCGACGACTGCGCCTTCTTTCAACCCACCGCCCTCTCCGCGGTGCCGATGCTATTGGGCTTCCTGCTCCAGCGAAGGCTTCTCAATCCCGAGATGCGCCTCGTGCTCATCGGCGCGGGCGACTGCCCGCCTGAGCTTCCGCTGGCGCTAAAGGCTCTCGGCAAGCGCGTCTCGTTCGGCTACGGCCTCACCGAGACCTCGTCCGGCGTCGCGTTGTCGCTCGGCGACGACCCCTACGCCATGACGGTCTGCCCCGAGGACCGCATCACCCTCGGCGACGACGGCGAGATCCTGATCTCCGCCCCCACGTGCGTGATGCAGGGCTACTATAAAGATCCCGCCGCCACCGACGCGGTGCTCGTAAACGGCGTGCTGCACACCGGCGACCTCGGCGCCTTCGACGAACAGGGGCTATTACACATCACCGGCAGAAAGAAAGAGATCCTCGTGTTCTCCGACGGCACCAAGATCTTTCTGCCCGAATACGAGCGCGACCTTTCGGGGGCGCTCGCGGGGCGCGATTTCGCGGTGGTGGACCTCTCCGGCAGCCCCGTGCTCGTCCTGAACGGCGACGAGAGCGAGCGCGTGGACCTCACGATCCGCCTCGCCTCGGTCATGAAGGACCTGCCCATCGGGCGCAGGATCAAGGATATCTGTTTCATAAGCGAACCGCTGCCGCGCACGGCGACGGGCAAAATAAAGCGTTGGGAGCTCCAACAGAAAGTGAGAACCGTATGACAAGACAGGAAATCATGGAAAAGACCGTCTCGATCGTGCACGACTGCGTGCCCGAAACCGAGGACCAGCGCCTCGAGGAGGACACCGTGATCAACACCGACACCGCCATCGACTCGATGGGCTTCACGCTGATCATCTGCCGACTTGAGGCCACCTTCGGCGTCAAGATCCCCGACCGCCAGTGGCAAAAGCTCTACACGCTCGGCGACGTGGTCTCCGCCATCGAAAAGCGTCTGAAATAATATGGAACCTTACGTCAAGCATTACCGCATCCTCGCGTCCGACGTCGACATGCACTGGCGCCTCAGGCTGTCGCGCCTGTTCACCTTTTTGCAGGAGGCCGCCATCGCCCACACCGAGGCGCTCGGCATGGGTCGCGAGATGACGCTCGACCGCGGTTATCTGTGGGTCGTCACGATCCAGCAGGCGAAGATCACGCGCCTGCCTTCCTACGACGAGGACGTCGTGCTCGAATCCCTGCCCGGCAAGATGATGCACACCTTCTTTCCGCGCCACACGCGCCTTCTCGACGCCGACGGCAGCGAGCTCGTCAACGCCTCGGCTTTGTGGATGCTGATGGACGAAAAAACGCGCTCGATGGTGTTCCCGGAGCAGGCGGGCGTTTACATCGGGGACGGGCAGGCAAGCTGGGCCTTCTGGCCGAAATCCCCGCGCCTGCCGAAGGGCGAGCCGAACGCCTCGTTCACCGTGCCCTATTCCTACGTGGACCTCAACGGCCACATGAACAACACCCGTTATTTCGATCTCGCCGAGGATTTCATGCCTCAGGAGCTGCGCGACGCGGCCGTGCGCGAGATCGGCACCGAATACACCGGCGAAGCCAAGCTCGGCGAGGACATGAACCTCACGCTCTGGCGTGAAGAAAACCAGTTCCGCGTCTCCGGCTCCACCGACAAAAAACTCTTCCGCATCTCGTTCGTGTACGACCTTTGAAACGGTGAGAAGTGAGCAGTGAGAAGTGAGCGGTTCCAGAGGCCAGAGGCCAGGGGCCAGGGGCCAGGGAAGGACGGGGCTTCGCCCCGTACCCTGTATTAAAAATGCGAGCCGCAGGCTCCTCAACTCCTCACCCCTCACCCCTCACCCC
>JAFZOL010000060.1 GCA_017550625.1 Clostridia bacterium
CTGTAGCTCAGTAGGTAGAGCAGCGGACTGAAAATCCGCGTGTCGTTGGTTCAACTCCGACCGGAGGCACCACCCCTTCGGGGGTATGCGGGCATAGCTCATCTGGTAGAGCGCCACCTTGCCAAGGTGGAGGTAGCGAGTTCGAGCCTCGTCATCCGCTCCATTTTTTTATGGCGTCATAGCCAAGTGGTAAGGCAAGGGTCTGCAAAACCCTGATTCCCCGGTTCAAATCCGGGTGGCGCCTCCAGCAAAAAGAGCATCGCAATTGCGATGCTCTTTTTGCAATGATGTTTGCCCTTTGCGGGGCAAATGATGTGTGCTTCGCACATGATGTTGCCTTCGGCAATGATGTGTCCTGCGGGACATGGGGGCAAATATCGCATCATTGTGAGCGAATGCGAACAACATCATTTCGGCGTCAGCCGATACATCATAAGGCGCCACGCGCCGTCATCATTGACTTTATCAATCAGATAAGATATAATTAAGCAAAAGGAGGTAAGAGCTATGAAAAATAAAATTACAGTCATACTCGTTTTATTGATGACCGCAGTTATACTTTTTTCATGCGCAGCGTCTTTCCCTAAAAAAGAAGATATCATAACTCTCTCAAGCGAAGAGGCTACAAAAGCTCTAAAGGACAAGACGGAGAAGGAAATTAACGATAACTGGGGAGAGCCTGACGGTATGCTTTCTGGTTTTTACGGCGACATATACGATTATAATGGCAAGCGTATCGTAATCTACTATGACGCTGACAGCAAAGTTACTGACGTTCTGATTTCTGATAAACAATAATAGTTCGTAAATTCCGGTTTGTCGGGAAAAATGAATTGTCGATATTCTGTTGGGCTATTTTGTCTGTTGATCACAAAAAAGAAAGCACGCGAGAGCGTGCTTTCTTTTTTGGCACGAAGTGTTCCGCCGCGGCGGAACGTGAAGCGCATTCCGTGCGTGAAGTACGCTGCGCGCGCGAAGCGTGCCTTCGGCACGATCGGCGAAACACTTCACTTCACTTTGCGGCAGCGCCGCAAAGCTTCACTATGCCGTAAGGCATAACTTCACTTGCGCCGACGGCGCAAACTTCACCGTGGTCAATTTCCATATCCGAAACGGCGCGAAAAAAAGAATTGCATTCACACGCGCGTCATGGTATACTTTTTTCAATAAAAAGACAATGTCGTTTTTAACAGGGGGTTACGCAATGAATACGGATCTGTTTGTCAAATATCGCAACAAACTCGTTGAGAACTGCGGCAAAGTGATCGTCGGCAAGGACGACGTGATCGCAAAGATCGGCGTGTGTCTTGTCGCGTCCGGCCACGTGCTGCTCGAGGACCTGCCCGGCACCGGCAAGACGATGCTTCTGCGCGCGTTCGCGAAGTGCATCGGCGGCGAGTTCAAACGCATCCAGTTCACGCCGGACGTTCTGCCTTCCGACCTCACGGGCATCCATTTTTATAATCAGAAGGCAGGGGAGTTCGAGTTCCGTCCCGGCCCCCTGTTCGCCAACGTCGTGCTGGCGGACGAGATCAACCGCGCCGTGCACCGCAGCCAATCGGCGCTGCTTGAGGTCATGGAGGAACGCCAGATCACGATCGACGGCGAGACCTATCCGCTTGAGGAGCCCTATATCGTCATGGCCACGCAGAACCCCATCGAGTCCTACGGCACGTTCCCGCTGCCCGAAGCGCAGCTCGACCGCTTTTTCATGAAGCTCTCGCTTGGGTATATGACGCCCGAGCAGGAAAAGCAGGTGCTTCGCCGCCCCGATACCAAAGAGATCATCGCTGGGCTCCAACCCATCGTTACGAAAGAAGAACTTGCCGTGCTTCGCCGCGCTTACAGAGAGGTGGAGGTCAGCGACCCCGTCGCCGACTATCTGATGCGCATCATCACCGCCACGCGCCAAAGCGACCGCCTTGCCTGCGGCGTCAGCGCCCGCGGCTCGATCGCTCTATATAAGGCCGCGCAGATCACCGCCGCCATGGCGGGCAGAAGCTACGTGATCCCCGAAGACGTCAAATCCAACGCCGTTTCCGTGCTGGCGCACAGGCTGACCGTGATCGCGGGCAGCCACTTGTCGCCGGAGGAGTATATCATTCAACTGCTTGACGAGATCCCCGTTCCGCTGGAGTAACCTATGCCGCAATCGCTGATCATCGTGATCCTGCTTTCGGTTTTAGCGGTCGTCGCCGTTGCGGAGATCCTGAGCCTGAAGCTCGATCCGTATGCCGTAAGCCTCGATTATACGGTCAATATGGATCTCACCGAGCCCGATGAGATCGCATCGCTCAGCTTTCGCTTTCAGAACCACTCCGCCCTGCCCATGCCCTTCGTCTCTTTCAGCTTCGTGTTTTCCGAAGCCGTTGAGGTCCGCGAAGAGGAAACCGGCAGCCGCCGGCAGGGGAAAGAAGGCTTATTCGGGCATTCCTATGCCTATCAGGCTCCGCTTATGCCCCACCGCGCCCGCAAAGGCACGCTGCGTTTTTCGCTGAAGGAACGCGGCCGGCATGAGCTTGGCAAGATCTACGTCGAAACGGGAGATTTTCTCGGCTTCCGCAGCAAGGTGCGCTCGTTTGAGATCAAGAACCGCATGATCTGCACGGCGCGTTCTCTCGGGGAGGACCCGGCGCTCGCGCCGCTCGGCGGGTATCTGGGCGACGTGTCCGTGCGCCGCTTCGTGCATGAAGATAACAGCCTGATCCTCGGCTATCGGGAGTATACGGGCGTGGAGCCGATGAAGGATATCTCATGGTCGCAGACTGCCAGAACGGGCGTTCTGACGGTCAAAAAGCACGACTTTACCGTGGACGTCGACGTCACGGTCCTGCTCGACGTCGAGCAGTGTGCTTCACCCGTGGCCGAACGCTGCCTGTCGCTCGTGCGCACGGTCTGCGACGCGCTCGAAGCGAGAAAGATCCCTTACGCGGTATTGTCGAACGGCGACCTGTTCGAGACCGAAAAGGGGATGGGCCGCAAGCACAGCTTCGAGGTCCAGCGCAGGATCGGCGTTTCGCATTTCACCCGTTATCAGTCGTTCGGCGTGCTGCTTGGCAAATGGTCGGGCCCGGCGTTCGGCAGGCGCGGCTTCATCGTGATCGCGCCCGCGGCAACGCCCGAGCTTTTGAAAGATCTGCAGCGGCTTGAAAACGCGTCCGGCGTCAAAGCGCTTCTTTTGACGGGAGAGGAGGCGGCTCAGGATGCGTAGTTTCGTCTCTTTCCGTCTCGCGGCTGTGATGTGCCTCGCGTCCGGCGTGCTGTGTATGTTCTCTCCGTTCAAAGAGAGTTGGCCCGCGTTTGCCCTGCTGATCGGCCTGACGCTGATCGCCGGGTTCGGCGCGGCGGGCTCGGCGAAGCCTGCCATTAGGCTCGTCTGGGGGCTTCTGCCCGCGGTCTCGCTCGTTTTGGCGGGCTCCGGATGGACGGTCATGGCCGCGCTGCTCGTTTTGACCGGATATATCGCGCTGTTCCTGACGCTCGGCAGGTTTTCAATTGAGCACTGGCGCTACCGCGGCAGCGTGTATTTCATATTCGCCGTTGCATTTCTATTCGTCGTAATTTCGGGCCTCGGCAGCGTGAACAGCATGCCGTCGACGCTCATGTCGGCGGCCGCCCCCGTGCTTGCGCTTTTGGCGCTGAGGTCGCTCAGAATGGGCGCCGCCCCCTCTTTGAAATGGCAGGCGGGAAACGTGGGACTGTTTCTGCTCCCGGTCGCCTGCGGCGTCCTCGTCGGCGCCGTGCTCTGGCTGACCGCCCCGCCCATTGTGAAGGTTTTATCCTACGCGTTCAGCGCCATGCTCGGCGCGATCGTCTTTATCGTCAACTTCGTCTTTTCCGGGATCCTCTGGGCCGTGGGCGGCGGCGAGGACCTTTATGAAGAAACGACCACGCTTGATGAGGTTGCGTCGACCGACGTGACGGCCGAGGCTGCCACCGAGCCCTCGCACAATACCGTGTTTTCGCCTATGCAGAAGATCGAGGTCCCGTGGGAGGGCATCCTGATCCTGCTGGCCGTCATCGTCGTGATCGTTCTCGCGATATGGCTGATCCGCAGAGGCAGAGCGTCGAAAAAAACGGAAGAACAGGAAAAAGAGCTTGCCGTGGACGACGTCCTTCTGCACGAGCCCCGCGCGCGCCGCAACCGCCGCAAAAAGAGCGACGAAAACTCTTACCGCGCGGAGATTCGGTTCATTTACAGGGAGTACCTCGCTTTCCTGAAAAAGCGCGACGTCCGGCCGAACCTGAGCACGACGACCGAAGAGATCTCATCCGCCGCCGAGAGCGTGCTGCACGAGTCCGACGAGCGGCTGCGCGAGATCTACCGCAGGTGCCGCTATTCCACCGAGCCCGTCACGAAAGAGGACGTCGCGCTCGCGAAAGCGGCGCTCGAAGACATCCTGCACCCGAAGGATGATCAAAAGGAGGAAACGCCGTGAACGGACAAAACGCAGATTTCTGGGCCGCGCTGGATGAACTCGTGAGCCGCTCCGAGATCGTGATCGACAGACCGAAGGGGAGTGCCCACCCGAAATACCCGTCGTTCATCTACCGCGTCGATTACGGCTATCTGAAAGACACGTCGTCGATGGACGGCGGCGGTATCGACGTATGGGTCGGCAGCGGCGAAAAAAAGATCGACGCTGTGATGTGCATCGTCGATCTCATAAAACGGGACTCCGAGATCAAGATCCTGATCGGATGCACCGAAGAAGAGAAAGCTGAAGTTTACCGGACGCACAATGAAACGCCGTATATGAAAGGCATCCTGATCCGCCGCTGAAAAAAACTTCGCAATTATTTATCGTTTTTCTCTTGACAATCCCGCGATCGTTTGATATAATGCAACACGTTCGTTGCGAAACGGCACAAATCAAACGGTGATCGGGAAGCATAGCTCAGCTGGGAGAGCACTTGCCTTACAAGCAAGGGGTCACAGGTTCGAGCCCTGTTGTTTCCACCATACACGGCCCGGTAGTTCAGTTGGTTAGAACGCTAGCCTGTCACGCTAGAGGTCGACGGTTCGAGCCCGTTCCGGGTCGCCATTTTTCAAACAATGCGGATGTAGCTCATCTGGTAGAGCGCCACCTTGCCAAGGTGGAGGTAGCGAGTTCGAGCCTCGTCATCCGCTCCAGTCGGAGACGTTTTCAACGTCTCCTTTTTTGTTTCCGACAAAAGCAAAAGCGCCCTCGCGAAGGGCGCCTTTGCTTTGCTATTTGATTATTCGCCGGTCGGTTCTTCGGCGGGCTCTTCCTCCGTGGTGCTCGGGCCGAGAAGGCTCGGACCGCGGAACGTCTCGACAAGATCTCTGATCGCGTCGATGATCTTGTAAATGATGTTAACAAAATTCTGGACGAAGTCTTCCATTTTCATGATCTCCTTTCGTTTTTTTCTATTTTACCATGATTTTTCAAATGAATCAATAGTTTTTTGATTTTTTACCAACTGTAATTCCTGAGGTTCCCGTGGTCCTGCAGCTGTGGAAAGCCCCATTGGCGCAGCACCTCGTAAACGCCGATCGCCGCCGCATTAGAGAGATTGAGGCTGCGTGCCTCGCTGATCATCGGGATGCGCACGGTCGTTTCGGGGTTATTATGCAGCAGCTCTTCGGGCAGGCCGGCGGTTTCTTTTCCGAACACGAGAAACACGCGCTCGGGGTAGCTGACGTCCGTATGGCGGCGCGGCGCCTTCGTAGAGAAATAATAAAAATTTTCACCCTGATGCTTTTCGAAAAAGTCCGCGAGCGACTCGTAATAGGTGATGTCGAGCAGATACCAGTAATCAAGCCCCGCGCGCTTCAGCTTTTTGTCGTCCACGTGAAAGCCCATCGGCTCCACGAGGTGCAGCTTCGCCCCCGTGGCGGCGCAGGTGCGCGCGATGTTGCCGGTGTTCTGCGGGATCTCGGGCTCCACGAGCACGATATTGAGGTCAAACAAACGAATCCTTCCTTTGCACTTGATATAATCGCGTGATTCTGCTATAATGTATAGCATAAAACGCCGGATAAAGTCAATACTATCCCTCGACGGAGGTGGATAGTATGACGATGAAAAAGAACGCGGCGATCAAATACGTCGGTTCGGCGATGGCAGTCGGCGGCACGGTGATGATGGTGTCCGCCCTCGCGTCTTCCTCGTCCTCTCTCAAGAAGAAGGCGAAGAAGACGGCGAACAAGGCGATCGACGCGGCGTATGCCGTGCTCACGAACGTGCAGAACGTGATGAAATAAAAAAGCGCATGGACCGCGGGTCCATGCAAACATAGGAAGGGGAAGCTATGAGAAAGATGATCGCGGCGATCCTTGCGGTCGCGCTGCTTTTGACGCTCACGTCGTGCAAAACGGCGTCTCTCGTGCCGGAGTTGTCGAACGTCGTGACCGACGCGCCGACCGGAACAGAGCCTCTGATTCCGTCTCAAACAGCCGCGCCGGATGAAACACAGCCGTCCGTCCCGACGACGGAACAGACGACAGAAGCGCCGGTCGTGGAGCCGGTGGTGAACGAACGGCAGAAGGGCTGCTTTTACGGCGCCGAAACCGGCACTGACAAGACCTATACGGGCTACGAGCCGCTGCCGCTCTCGGACTTCAACGATCCGCCGATGGAGAATACCGAAAACCTGTCCACTCAGCGTATCGAGCATTCCTTCGGCGTAGCGAAGGACGGGCAGCCGCACACGATCAGCGTGAACAACCAGAAATTCTTCGACGAAAACGGCCTCAACGCCATCTGCTACGATAACAAGACGACCGAGAAAATATTGTATCTGACCTTCGACTGCGGCTACGAGAACGGCTACACGACGAAGATCCTCGACACGCTGCGCGACAAAAACGTGAAGGCTGCGTTTTTCTGCACGCTGCCCGAGATGGAGGGCAACCCCGACATCATGACGCGCATCATAAAAGAGGGGCACATCCTCGGCAACCATTCGGTCACGCATCCCGATTTTTCGGGCCTCACGCGGCGGCAGATGTATGACGAAGTTAAGGGCTTCGACGATTATCTCCGGACGCATTTCGGCTATTCTGCCCTCTATTTCCGCTATCCGCAGGGCAAGCACAGCATCGATTCCACAACGTTTCTCAATGAGATGGGCTACACCTGTGTGTTCTGGTCGCTCGCGTACGCCGACTACGACCTCAACGACCAGAAGGGCGCCGACTACGCGCTCGAGACCGTGACGTCCCGCCTGCACCCGGGCGCGGTGATTTTGCTGCACGCGATCTCGCCCGACAATTCAAACGCCCTGCCGCAGATCATCGACACGGCGCGCGCCATGGGTTACGAGTTCCGCTCATTGTCGGAAATGAACAGATGATGGAACAAACAAAAAAACCGGCAGGTCGTTTGACCTGCCGTCTTTTTATTCATATTGATTGCCTGAGAGCGAGGATTCGATTTGTTTGTTGATGTCGTTCTTTCCTCTGTGGCGGTAGGGGTAGACGCACAAAACGATGTACATGATAAACGCGCCCACGAAGTTCAGCACGATATCGCCCATGGTATCCATCAGGGCGAACCTGCCGCCGTCGAGCATCTCCTGCGTCAGCGGGAACATGTGGAAGATCTCTCTCCCGGTCTTTTCAGCCTCCTCAAGCGCCGCCTGATAGTTCCAATGCTGGGCGTCGCCGCCGAAAAACTGGTCGTAAATGAACTCAAACAGTTCCCACGCGCTTGCGAGAATAAAACCGAAGCCCAGGGCCCCGAGGTTGACGATCTGGTGCGGCGTGGTCTTTTTGAGCTTGAGCTGCGTCGCGCTCAGATACTCGTAGCCGATATAAACGCCCTCAGCCGTGCCGGTGGCGTGCAGGATCTTGTCGTACATCGGCAGCGAATAATAGAGGTTGCAGTAAGCGCCGCCGAAGGAGCCGAGAAAGAAGCCCGTGGCCGTGATATACTGGAAAGAAGGCGAGAAATAGCGCAGCCTGCTGTTTTCGGGGAAGAGCTGAATGATCTCGAACGCGAACATGCCGACGAGGTTCGCGATGATCTGAATGGGCGGATTGCTGGCTTGATAGGTGCTGCCGCGTAAAAACGCGGTATCAATGAAAGCCCAGACCATCAATAAGCGCAGGATCCACCAGTAGATCAGCATCGGCTTCGTGGTCATGCCGAGCACGCGCTTGAAATAGCCCTTGAGCGTCGTTTCTTTATAGTGCTGCCATTTGCTTTTCATCTGTTACACACCTCTTTTGGGTATCATAACACAATTATAACACAATATTTTTCTGAAATCGAAAAATAATTCTATTTTTTGACAGAAAGGGCCGATAATGTATCCGCGCGATGGAGCAATACCGATGAAAAAAGGACTCGCTTCAAGCAAGTCCTTTTCTTTGGTGGAGCATAGCGGGATCGAACCGCTGACCTCTACACTGCCAGTGTAGCGCTCTCCCAGCTGAGCTAATACCCCGGGAACAAGTGACATTATATACGACGCGTTGAGAATTGTCAATAGGAAATTTTCTTTTTTTTTCATTTTTTCTTCTTGGTGTCCAAGAGGGAAAAAAGAACCCCGCCGAACGGCGGGGCTCCGGATATTGTTATCAGAACGGAAGAATGCTTCTCACGTAGTTCTTGATTTTCAGGAAGAGCTCGCGGAACATTTTCAGGATCTTCTCGAAGGCGTTGAGCGCGGGCTCGGGTTCCGCTTCGGTATAGGGCACGATCACGTCGTTCTCTCTGTCGTATTTCATATACTGCGGATACACGGGATAGGTGTCGACCGTTGCCTGGCCGTCGGAATAGAGAAGCACGGTCATCATATCCTCAAGCGGGCCGTTCTTCGAGTGCTGCAGATTCTTGATGAACCAGGTCTGGTCCGGGAACAGGCAGGTCGAAGCGTCCACGACCTTGTCGGGGGAGATGTATTTCGCGTCCTTCCCGGCGATGTAGTCGTCCGAAAGCGTGGTGCCGTAGTCCGCCACGGTCGCGCCGAACGACGAATACTTGGTGTCGATCACGCTGTCACTGGCGTTGAGATAAGACGGGGTAATCGGGATCGACGAATAGCCGTAGCGCGAGATGACGTAAACGTCGGCGGTCTCGTTGAGCTCGACCAGCGTCTCGGTCTTATGCTCGCGCACGAGCGTGTTGTAATTGTCGATGCGATCGATGAGGCCGGAGCGGTCGACGTCGGAATCCTTATAAATCACGTTGAACACGTAGTCGAGCGACGCGTCCATATACTCGTCCGGCACCATGGCCCAGATCGTGGGCATGCCGGCGAACAGGGGAGCCACGATCTCGGGCAGCACCTTCGGCGACAGCTTTTCAAGGATCAGATTGCCGAACTGGCATACGAAGTCGAGCAGGCCCACGTCGTTGAGCATCGTGACCATGCCGTTGAGCAGCTTTTCGTATTCGTTCGCCTCAAGCGCGTATTCGAGATACGCCTGCACGGCGTCGGCGTTGAGCACCATCTGGCCGGAGAGCAGCTCGCCCGTATAGGTCTCGCCATAGATCGCGGTGGTGTTGAAGCATACGCCGCGCACCTTTTTGTTGCCGTAGATGCTGATGTAAGAAAGGGTGATGATACCGCCGAGGCTGTGGGCGGTGATGGTGACCTGGTCGCAGCCGGAGGCCTCAAGCACGTAGTCGATGAAATCGTTGAGATCGGCGGCGATCTCAACCGGGTCGGCGCGCCAGTCGTAGCTGAAGGTCAGATACGAAGAGGACGTGATGGATTCCGCGGGCGGATAATTGAACACGACCTCGGTGCGCGGGTCGGGCGAGCCGTCGGGCTGCGCCACGGTGCCGTCAAAGAACTCTTTCACAAGCGGCAGCACTTCGTCGGCAAAGCCGTCCCAGTCCCACGTGACGCTGAGCTTCGCGAGGGCGGGCAGCGCGCTCTTGATAAGGTCCATGATCTCTTCGGTGCTCCAGTCCCAGATCGTGGTCTCTTCATCGGTGCCTTTGTTCATATAAATGGTATTGTTCATGAAACCGTGAATGCTGATCTCGGGCACGTCGCGGCTCGGTTTCGCGTTCGGCAGCAGGCAGAACGCAGGCACGGCCACGAGCGACAGCGTGAGCATCACGGCGATCAGTTTGCGAAGGATGGATTTTTTCATGCTAAGACCTCCTTTGTCTCAGACTATGTTAACACAAAAATGTGAAAAAGTAAACCTTGATTTTATGAAAATCGGAAAAAGATTTTTCATTTTTATCTTTACAAAACGACTCGGACATGCTAAAATAAAAGTGACTTAAAAATGAAGGGCAGGTGCGTATGGGTTTCGGTTCATTCGCACCTTCTTGTGTTTTTAAGCAGAATACTCTGAAAAGGGGATGTATGTATGAACATCACTGTAATCGGCAGAAAATGCACGCCCAGAGAGAACTTCAAAGAGAGAGCCGAAAAGAAGCTCGCAAAGCTCGATAAGTTCTTCAGCGTCAACGCGGAAGCCAAGGTCACCGCGACCGTCGAAAAGAAATCGCAGTCGGTCGAAGTCACCGTGAATAACGACGGCATGGTGTTCCGCGCGCAGGCAAGAGCCGAAAATATGAATGATGCCCTTGACAGGTGTGTGGACCTTCTGGTCCGCCAGATCCGGAAGAACAAAACGCGGCTTGAGAAACGCATCCATTCCGAAGCGTTGTCCGATTTCGTGTTCGAAGACGAGGTGCAGGAGGAGACCACCTACGAGATCGTCCGCACCAAGACCATCCCTCTGAAGCCCCAGTCGGTGGAAGAGGCGATCCTGCAGATGAACATGCTCGGCCACAGGTTCTATATGTTCCGCAACGCTTCCGACAACAAGATCGCGCTCGTGTATTCCAGAGACGACGGCGGCTACGGTCTGATCGTTCCTGAAGAAGATTGATATTAAAGAAAGAGAGGCTCCGGCCTCTCTTTTTTTTGTGCGCTCGCACCTCTTTTTTCTCGCAAAACGATTGCTTTCCGAAAAACGCCGTGATATAATAAATCCATATTTTTAAACATAAGGAGGCTTTTCTATGGAATCTGTAAGCAGTTATTTTGGGTCGATGGTATTCAACGACACCGTCATGCGACAGCGCCTGCCGCAGGATACCTATGAACAGCTCCAGCACACGATCAAAGAGAAACGGCACCTCGATATCGGCCTTGCGAATATCATCGCGCAGGCGATGAAAGAGTGGGCGATCGAAAACGGCGCCACGCATTTCACGCACTGGTTCCAGCCGATGACCGGCATCACGGCCGAAAAGCACGAGAGCTTCATCTCTCCCATCGGCGGCGGCAAGGTCATCATGGAGTTCTCGGGCAAAGAGCTCATCCGCGGCGAGCCCGACGCGTCGTCCTTCCCGTCCGGCGGCCTGCGCGCAACGTTCGAGGCGCGCGGCTACACGGCGTGGGACGCCACTTCCTATGCCTTCATCAAAGAAGGGACGCTCTGCATCCCCACGGCGTTCTGCTCGTTCGGCGGCCACGCCCTCGATAAAAAAACGCCCCTGCTGCGCTCGATGCAGGCGCTCTCGAAGCAGGCTCTGCGCGTGCTCAGACTTTTCGGGAATGAAGACGTGCACACCGTCGATTCGAGCGTCGGCGCAGAACAGGAATACTTTTTGATCGATAAATCCGTATTTGAAAAGCGCAAGGACCTGATCTATACCGGCCGCACCCTGTTCGGCGCCAAGCCGCCGAAGGGCCAGGAGCTGGGCGACCATTATTTCGGAACCATCAAGCCGCGCGTGTTCGCGTTTATGAAGGAGCTCGACACCGAGCTCTGGAAGCTTGGCATCACGGCGAAGACCGAACATAACGAGGTGGCGCCCGGCCAGCACGAGCTCGCCCCGATCTATTCCTCGTGCAACATCGCCACCGACCACAACCAGCTTACGATGGAGCTGATGCAGAAGATCGCCAAAAAGCACGATCTCGTCTGCCTGCTGCACGAAAAGCCCTTCGCGGGGGTCAACGGCTCGGGCAAGCATAACAACTGGTCCATCGCCACCGACACCGGCGTCAATCTCCTGAACCCCGGCGAAACGCCCGCGGAGAACGCGCAGTTCCTGCTGTTCCTGTGCGCCGTCATCAAGGCCGTGGACGAATATCAGGATCTTCTGCGCATCAGCGTTGCCTCCGCCGGCAACGACCACCGTCTCGGCGCCAGCGAAGCGCCGCCCGCGATCGTGTCGATCTTCATCGGCGCCGAGCTTGCCGAGATCCTCAACGCCCTCGAGAACGACGTGCCCTACGGCGGCAAAGAGAAAGAGCTCATGAAGATCGGCGTTCACACGATCCCGCGGTTCCCGCGCGACAACACCGACCGCAACCGCACCTCGCCCTTCGCGTTTACGGCGAACAAGTTCGAGTTCAGAATGCCGGGCTCCTCCGCGTCGATCGCCGATCCGAACATCGTGATCAACACCGCCGTCGCGAGCGCGCTGCGCGAGTTCGCCGACATCCTTGAAAACGCCGAGGATTTTGAAGACGAGCTCCATAAGCTCATCCGCGCCACGATCTCCACGCACAAGCGCATCATCTTCAACGGCAACGGCTACGACGAGGCCTGGACGCGCGAAGCCGAGCGCAGGGGCCTTTGCAATTACAGGACCACGCCCGACGCCGTGTCGCACCTGCTCGACGAAAAGAACGTCCGCCTGTTCACCGAATACGGCGTTTACTCGGTCGAAGAGCTCAACGCGCAGTTCGAGATCCGGATGGAGAATTACTGCAAGGTGATCCGCATCGAGGCGCTCACGCTCCTCAACATGGTGAACAAGGATATCCTGCCCGCGGTGTCCGCCTTCCTCGGGGAACTGGGCGGCAGCTATCTCGCGAGAAGGGGCACCGGCCTCAACGCCGAGCCCGTGTATGAGAAAGAAATGATCGAATCGCTCACCGCGAAGCTCAACGACCTCTACGCGCAGAAAAACGAGCTGCAGGCGTTGCTCGACAAGGATCTCGAATACGCAGACGTCACGAAACGCGCGTTCTTCTGCAAGGACGAGATCATCGTTAAAATGGCGAAGATCCGCGCCCTTGTGGACTCCATGGAAGAGGTCACGCGCTCCGAAGTGTGGCCCTATCCGACCTACGGCGCGATCCTGTTCAGCGTGAAATAAGGAGAGAACGGTATGGAATACGATTACGCGTATTTTAAGAACATCGCCGATTTCGTGAAAGAAAGGCTCAGCTTCGAGCCCGAAGTCGGCGTCATCCTCGGCTCCGGCCTCGGCAAGTTCGCCGATACGATCGAAAATCCCACCGTGCTGCCGTACAGCGAGATCCCGGGCTTTCCGGTGTCCACCGTCGCGTCGCACGCGGGCAAGCTGATTGCCGGCACCGTGAACGGCAAAAAGGTGATCTGCATGGCGGGGCGCTTCCACCATTACGAGGGCTACGATTTCCGTCTGCTGAGCCTGCCGATCCGCCTGTTTAAGCTGCTCGGCGTGAAAACCGCGATCGTCACGAACGCCGCCGGCGGTGTGAACACCGCGTATCGGGTCGGCGACGTGATGCTGATCAGGGACCACATCAAGCTGACGTCTCTGAGCCCCATGGAGGGTCCGAACGTCGGGGAATTCGGCGAACGCTTCTTTGACGTGAGCGATATGTACACCAGGAAGCTCCGCGATCTCGCGAAGTCCCTCGCGCCCGACTCGGGCCTGAGACTGCAGGAGGGCGTGTATATGTATTTTGCCGGCCCGCAGTTCGAAACGCCGGCCGAGATCCGCATGGCGCGCCTGCTCGGCGCCGACGCCGTGGGCATGTCCACCGTCACCGAGGCGCTCACCGCGGCGCACTGCGGCATGCCGCTGCTCGGAATGTCCGTCATCACGAACATGGCAGCCGGCGTGATCCCGGACGCCGTGATCAATCACGAGGAGGTCGGCGCTGCCGCCGCCGAGATCGGCGACCGCTTCGTACGCTTCGTAGGGGAGATCATCAAAGCCTTATGAGAACGTTATACCGCAACGCCGATATCCTGTGCCGCGGCGAAAACGGCTGGTATTTATTGAAAAACGCCTGCCTCGGCGTCAACGGCGCCGTGTTCGATTATGTGTCCGAAACGCCGCCGGAAGGGGGGCCTTATGACGAGACCGTCGACCTTCGGGGCAAGCTCGTCATGCCGGGGCTTATCAACTGCCACACCCATGCGCCGATGGTGCTGCTCAGGGGCGTCGGCAGCGACCTGCCCCTGCAGGAATGGCTTTTCAAAAAAGTGATGCCGATCGAAGACAAGCTCTTCGAGGACGAAATGCGTGTCGGCACCGAGCTTGCCGCCATGGAGATGCTCGCCGGCGGCACCGTCAGCTTTTCGGATATGTATTTCTATCCGCACGTCACCGCGGACGTGATCGACAAGGTCGGCATGAAGGCGAACCTCAACCGCCCCGTGCAGGCCTTCGACCCGAACGAGAAGGCCTGCGACAACCGGCGCGTGAAAGAGGCCGTCGCGTTTTATGACGCTTACAACGGCGCTGCCGACGGGCGCATCCTGATCGATTTCTGCATCCATGCGGAATACACCTGCAACGAAGAGGTGACCCGCTATCTCGCCGACATCGTGCGCGAGAAGCACGGCAACCTGCATATCCACCTCTCCGAGACCGAGCGCGAGCACGAGGAGTGCCGCAATAAATACGGCAAGACCCCTGCGAGGTGGTTCGCGGACCTCGGCGCGTTTGATTCGAACGCCTTCGCCGCCCACTGCGTGGCGGTCGACGCCGACGACGTCGCGCTGCTGCGCGAAAAAGGCGTCGCCGTGGTGCACAACCCCACGTCCAACATGAAGCTCGGCTCCGGCTTTGCCCCGGTGCAGGCGTTCATCGACGCCGGGCTCACTGTTGCCCTCGGCACCGACGGGGCGGCGAGCAACAACAACCTCAATATGTTTGAAGAGATGCACCTGTCCGCGATCCTGCACAACGGCCTGACGCAGGACCCCACGGTGATGAAGCCGGGTTCCGTACTCGATATGGCCACCGTGAACGGCGCAGCCGTGCAGAGGCGTGCGGGCTGCGGCGAGATCAGGGTCGGCAACCGCGCCGATTTCATCGCGCTCGATATGCTGAGACCCCATCTCACGCCCTGCCTCGACGCGCAGGCCCTGCTCGTGTATTCCGCGCAGGGTTCCGACGTGTGGATGACCGTGTGCGACGGGCGCGTGCTCTATAAAGACGGCGAATACCTGACGATCGACGCCGAGCGCGTGTATCACGACGTCGCCCGTGTCACCGAAAAGCTTTACGGCTGAGGGAGGTCTTTTCATGGAACGTGCGGACAAGGATCTCGCGTTCATGCTGCAATACGAGAATATCGCGTGGTTTGAAGACGGCAAGGTCAGAATTCTTGACCGGCGCGTCTATCCGCGCGAAAAGCGCTTCGTCGTGTGCGAAACGGTCGAAGAGGTCGCGAAGGCGCTCAAAGACATGGTGACGCAGAGCGCAGGGCCATACACGGCAGCCGCCGCGGGCATGGCGCTCGGGGCGTACCTCTGCCGCGGCGAGACGAAAGAAAAGCAACTCGCCTTTATGCGCGAGGCCGCCGAGACCATCGCGACCGCCCGTCCTACCACGGCCGGCAGGATGCGTCTCATCACCGGCGGCGCGTTCGCCGCGTTCGAGCGCGCGCTCGAAGAAGGGCGCGACGGCCCCGGCGCGATCAACGACTATCTCGTCAGCGCGAACAATATGCGTTACAACAAGGTCTACAAGATGGCGCAGTATCTCTGCGGCATGATCCCCGCCCACGGCGCGGTGATGACGCAGTGCTTCGGCGAGACGATCGTTGGCCAGATGTGCCGCGTGCTCAAAGAACAGGGTAAGGCCGACGTGCGGATCTTCTGCCCCGAAACACGGCCCTATTTTCAGGGCGCGCGTCTCACAGCCACGGTGTGCCACGATATGGGCATGGACGTGACGGTGATCACCGACAACATGCCCGCGTTCGTGATGGCGCGCGAGGGGATCGACGTGTTCACCTCAGCCGCCGACGCGATCTGCATGGACGGCCACGTGATCAACAAAGTGGGCACGTACCAGATCGCGATCGCCGCGAAATATCACGGCATCCCGTATTTCGTCACGGGCGCGCCCGACCAAGTGCACCCGAACGTGAAGGACGTGCCGATCGAGATGCGCGACCCCGATTTCGTGCTGCAGGCCATGGGCGTAAAAACGGCCGAGGACGGTGTGCGCGGCTATTATCCCGCGTTCGACGTCACCCCGCCGCACCTCGTGAGCGGCGTGGTGACCGACACCGGCATCTACGCGCCCTACGACCTTTGGCGCTACTATGAGAGCGGCAACATGGGCGAATATGAAATGGTCATATAAAATAGGTTAAATAGAAGCGAGGTCATTTGTATGAGCAGGATCATCGTCGCGGGCGGCGGTCACGGCGGCATCGCCGCCGCGTCGCTGCTGGCAAAGCAGGGGCACGACGTCACGGTTTTTGAGCGTCACGCCGAAAACGCCATGGGTTACGACTGGACGGATATCTTCGCGCCCGGCGCGTTCGCCGAGATCGAGATGCCCCTTCCGGCAAAAGAGCTCTATGAGACGAAAGAGAACATGACGTTCTACGGCCCGGGGTACCACACTGCGCTCAGGCAGGATATCCCCGAAGAGAAGCTCGAGATCAAAATGGAGCGCCGCGATATCTATGCGCACATCATCGGCTGCGCGAAAGAAAACGGCGTGAAGTTCGTGTTCGAGACCGCCGTGCTCGGTCCCGTTACGCTCGGCAACCGCGTGGTCGGCATCAAGACGGAAAAGGGCGCCGAATACGCCGATCTCGTGATCGACGCGTGCGGCATCGATTCTCCGGTCAAAAACGGCCTGCCCGCGGCTTGCGGCGTCGTGCCGGGCGTGGGAAAAAACAACCAGTTCTACGTTTACCGCGCGTTTTATAACCGCGCCTCCGACGAGGAAGTGCAGGATAAATACAAGGTCTGCCTGTTCGCCGAGGGCAAGCTCGGCATCGGCTGGGTCGCGACCGAAGAAAAGTATACCGATCTGCTGATCGGCAGGTTCGAGCCCTTCGATCTCGACGAGGCCAACCGCACGGCGGAATACTACAGATCTCTCAACCCCAGCCTCGGCGACAAGCTCGTGCGCGGCGGCCAGTTCGTGAAGATCCCCGTCCGCCAGCCGCTGTCGAAGCTCGTGTGCGACGGCTACGCCGCCATCGGCGACTGCGCCTATATGACGGTTCCGGTCATCGGCTCCGGCATCGCGAACTCGTTCAAGGCGGCGCGCATGCTCGCCGACACCGTGCGCGAAGACAAGGCCTGCGCCTTCTCCGCCGAAACGCTGTGGAACTATCAGCGCAGATACTATAAGGCGCTCGGCAACAGCTTCGCCGTGCTCGCCTGCGTGAAAGAGGCGCTCACCGTGCTCACGCCCGCCGAGCTCGATTACCTGATCGACAACGGCGTGATCACCGCGAACGATATGTCCATCGACGCCGATACCACGAGTCTGATGGGCATTCTGCAGGGCAATTCCCCGGCGGATTACAAGAAAAAACTCGTCGGCGCGGTCAAGGACAAGGTCCTGCTCGCCAAGCTCCTGCGCGTCGGCAAAAAGGCTGCCGGCGTGATGGCTGTGCTCTCGCGCATGCCGCGCGGCTATTCGTCGCAGAACGTCACCCGCTGGGTGGACGCCTATGAGAAAGCGATCACGAAATCGCTGTAAGGAGACGACATGTACGAGAAATTCAAGGGCATATTCCCGGCGCTGCTGACTCCGTTCCACGACGACGGCTCGATTAACTTCGACGCGCTCGAAACGCTCGTCGAACGCCTTATCTCGCAGGGCGTGAAGGGCTTTTACGTGGACGGCAGCACCGGCGAGGCGTTTCTGCTCTCGACCGAAGAGAGAAAAGCGCTGATCAAAGCCGTCGCCGCGTTCACGAAGGGCAGGGTCACGCTGATCGCGCAGATCGGCAGCGTTTGCCTCGGCGACGCGATTTCGCTCGCGCAATGCGCGAGGGACGCGGGCTACGACGCGATCTCGTCCGTGCCGCCGTTCTATTATAAGTTCAGCTTCGACGAGATCAAGCGCTATTATTACGCGATCGTTGAAGCCGTCGACCTGCCGATGCTCATCTATAACGTGCCGCTTTACACGGGCGTTAGCTTTTCTGCGGAGCAGATATCCGAATTCCTGCGCGACGACCGCTTCATCGGCGTGAAGCACACCTCGTCCGACTTCTTCGCGCTCAGGCAGTTCCGCACGGCGTTCCCCGACAAGGTCATGCTCAACGGCTACGACGAGATGCTGCTGGCGGGGCTCTCGCTCGGCGCGAACGGCGCGATCGGCAGCACCTATAACTTCATGCCCGAAAAGTTCATCAGGATCTATAACTGCTTCAACGAAGGCAAGCTTGAAGAGGCCGCCCGCCTGCAGGAAGAGGCGGACAAGATCATCGCCGCCCTGTGCAGAGTGGGCGTGATGCAGTCCGAAAAGGCGATCCTCACGAAGCTCGGCATCCCCATGGGCGCGCTGCGCGCCCCGTTCATCGACATCACGCCGGAACAGAAAGAAAAGCTCTTCACCGAGGTCCTTCCGCTGCTTTAAGGCTCGCTTTAAGTCAGCGTGATATATTAACATTTGAAATAATACATGGAGGTTATCCTATGGCAAACAGAATTATCCTGAACACCGTATCCTACCACGGCAAGGGCGCGATCAACGAGATCGTTCCGATCGTGAAAGACAAGGGCTTCAAGCACGTGTTCGTGTGCTCCGACCCCGGCCTCATTCAGTTCGGCGTCACCGCGAAGGTGACGGATCTTCTCGACGCGGCTTCGATCCCCTATACCGTGTATTCCGGCATCAAGCCCAACCCCACCGTTGAAAACGTGAAAGACGGCGTCGCCGCGTTCAAGGCCTGCGGCGCGGATTCCATCATCGCCATCGGCGGCGGCTCCTCCATGGACACCGCGAAGGGCATCGGCGTGATCATCACCAACCCCGAATTTGAAGACGTGCGCTCGCTCGAGGGCGTGGCCCCCACCAAGAACCACGCAGTCCCCACCATCGCCGTTCCCACCACCGCCGGCACGGCCGCCGAGGTCACGATCAACTACGTGATCACCGACGTGCAGAAGGAGAGAAAGTTCGTCTGCGTGGACGCCAACGACATCCCCGAATACGCGGTCATCGATCCCGATATGATGTCCTCGATGCCGAGGGGCCTCACGGCCGCCACCGGCATGGACGCTCTCACCCACGCCATCGAAGGCTACACCACGCTTGCCGCGTGGGAGATGACCGATATGTTCCATCTCGAGGCGATCAGGCTGATCGCGAAGCACCTCAGGGGCGCCGTTGAAAACAGGCCCGAGGACCGCGACGGCATGGCGCTCGCGCAGTACGTCGCCGGCATGGGCTTCTCGAACGTCGGCCTCGGCATCGCGCACTCGATCGCGCACACCCTCGGCGCGCATTACGACACGCCGCACGGCGTCGCCTGCGCCATGATGCTGCCGATCGTGATGGAATACAATCAGGAGTTCACGGGCGAGAAGTACAGAGAGATCGCCCGCGCGATGGGCGTGCAGGGCGTTGACGCCATGACGCAGGAAGAATACAGAAAGGCCGCCGTGGACGCGGTCCGTCAGCTTTCCGCGGACGTGGGCATCCCCGCGATCAACGAGAAGGTCCGCGAAGAGGATCTCGACGTGCTTGCCGCCGACGCTTACGCCGACGCGTGCCGTCCCGGCAACCCGAGAGCCACCAACGTGGAAGACCTCAAGGCACTTTACAGAAAGATCATGCCGTAAAGCGTTTCGACACAAAAAACAGGCAGGGGAGTCCCTGCCTGTTTTGCTTTGTGTGAGTCCGTTTATCCGAGCGTCACTTCTCTGTGCGAAGCGGAGGAGTCGTAGATCGCCTGCATGATACGCGAGGTTGCAACGGCGTAGCGGATGTCGTTGCGGTTGCGTTCGCCCCTGCGCACGCTCTCCACGAAGTCGAGCACCTCGTCGCGGTGCATGTCGTTCGAGCGGTATTCGGGTTTGATTTCCAGCAGCGCGCCGTCCTTCGCGGTGTAATAGGTGAAGCCGCCGCAGTAATCGTGCCGGATGCCGCCCTTGTCGCCGATGAAGTCGATATAGGTCTCGTGCACGCCGATGTTCTGCGCCCACGCGCCGTTGAAGCTGATGACACTCTTATCGGTGCGGATGAGACCCACCACCGAGTCGTCCACGTCGTAGGTGCCGGTCTCGGTGTTCTTGGTGTCCTCGGCCCACATGCCGGTATACACGTAGTTCTTCATGTCCACGCCGAGCTTCGAGAACGCTTCGCCCGAGCAGTTGAGCACCTTTGGCTCGCCCAGGCAATAGAGAATCAGGTCGATATAGTGCACACCCCAGTCGATGAGCGCGCCGCCGCCGGACGCCGCGAACGTGGTGAAATCGCCGCCGAGCCCCGGGATCGACCTGTGCGCGCGGAAGCTGGCGTACACGTGGTACACGTCGCCGAGATCGCCGTTTTCGATCATCTTTTTGATGCGGTTCACCGAATTCGAATAGCGGTTGCACACGCCGATCGAGAGGATGCGCCCGGTTTCGTAAGACACCTTTTCCATCTCCAGCGCCTCCGGAAGGATACGGGCAGCGGGCTTCTCGCACAGCACGTCTTTGCCGTGGCGCATGAAGTCGATGCTGATCACCGAATGCATGTCGTTGTGCGTGCACACCGAAACGGCGTCGAGCTCCGGGTCGTCGAGGATCTCGCGGTAGTCCGTCACCGCGGTGCCGCAGCCGTATTTCTTTACGGCGCGTTCGGCGCGCTCGGGGATTATATCGCAGAAATACTTGATCTCGGCGTTCTCGGCCGCCATATACGCCGGGATGTGCGCGCTGTTCGCGATGGTGCCGCAACCGATCACGGCAACTTTGATTTTGTCTTTCATACTATCCACCTCTTTCGTTACCATTATAATGGATTATTCCCGCCGTGGCAAGCCCAAATCGAAAAATAGTCGAATCAACGCGCGCGGGTTTTCATTTTCGGCTGTCGCACGGACGGAATATTCGTCACTTCCTTTTCTTGTGCGGGAAAACGGCCCCGTTTTTGTGTTTTTCGTTCAAAAAACCGCCTTTGACGGTGCGATTTCCTGTTGCAATTTCCGAAAAAGTATAGTATGATAGATTTGAAATAATAACCGAAAGGGGACAAAACTATGGGACTTATTAAAGCCGGACTTGGCGCCGTTGGCGGCGTGCTTGCCGATCAGTGGAAAGAATTTTTCTATTGCGAGGCATTGGACAAGGACGTATTGGCAACCAAGGGCCAGAAGAGGATCACCGGCCGTTCTTCCAACACGAAGGGCAACGACAACGTGATCTCCAACGGCTCGGGCATCGCTGTCGCTGACGGGCAGTGCATGATCATCGTGGAGCAGGGCAAGGTCGTTGACGTTTGCGCCGAACCCGGTGAATACACCTACAACAACACCATTGCGCCGAGCCTTTTCACGGGCAAACTCGGCCAGAGCATCAAAGATACCTTCAAGCTCATCGGCAAGCGCTTTACCTACGGCGGCGACACCGGCACGGACCAGCGCGTGTATTACTTCAATCTGAAGGAACTCATCGACAACAAATTCGGCACGCCGAATCCCATCCCGTTCCGCGTGGTGGACAGAAGAAACGGCTTCGACCTTGATATCGACGTTTCTCTTCGCTGCTCGGGCGTGTATTCCTACAAGATCGTCGACCCGATCCTGTTTTATACCAACGTCTGCGGCAACATCCAGCAGGAGTATAAGAGAGAAGAGATCGACAACCAGCTGAAGACCGAGTTCATCTCCGCCCTGCAGCCCGCGTTCGCCAAGCTCTCTGACATGGAGCTTCGCCCGAACCAGATCATCTCGCACAACGCCGAGCTCGAAGACGCCATGAACGAAGCGCTATCCTCCAAGTGGGGCCAGCTCAGAGGCCTTCAGGTCGTGTCCGTCGCGCTCGGCAGCGTCACCCTGCCCGAAGAAGATCAGGAGCGCATCAAGAAGCTGCAGCAGAACGCCGTGCTCACCAATCCCACTATGGCTGCCGCCACCCTCGTCGGCGCGCAGGCCGAGGCTATGCAGACCGCCGCGGGCAACACCGCCGGCGCGTTCACCGGCTTCATGGGCATGGGCATGGCCCAGGGCATCGGCGGCGGCGCGCAGACCGCGCAGAACCTGTTCGCCATGGGTGGCCAGCCCGTCGGTCCCTCCGCGCAGAGCGCGCAGCAGCCCGGCGCACCCGCGCAGCCCGCTGCTCCCGCAGCTCCGGCCGCTCCCGCGGCGCCC
>JAFZOL010000061.1 GCA_017550625.1 Clostridia bacterium
AGTAAACTTTCTTTTCAGATCCCTATATTCGAGGTTTTTCAGCATCTCTTCGGTTGAATTTTTTACTGCCAAACAATATTCACAAACAGCTTTTATATCTAACTGTTTTGAGAAGGCCGCAATAGCATCGCCTTTCAATTCATTTCCCGTGGTGATGATCGGACTTCCTGTCCTCTCAAGAAAGTCCTTAGTAAAAAGAATCTGACTGTCCCGCATGATGACGGTATGCGCCACAATATCTTCAATTCGGAAAATGTGCCACATGGAATAAGCCAGTGTCTTGCTGTGGTATCCTTCCGCTTTGGCAAATGGCATTTGATAGAACGCTTCCGGCGGAAATGTATTCACGATTGACACAATCTGCTGAAACAGATCGCTCCTCAATTCAATAAGAATGTCGATTCCTTCCCGAAAAGTCGCCTCTTTCCCTATCAGGGCTTGCATTTTCTTATTCTTTTCCGACCATTCTTTATTCATATAAAACCTCAAAAAATGAATTGAAATTGACAATAATTCTATAGTTTCGACCCGCCTCGAGACATCGAGACTATTACCTCGCAATGCTGCGTATGCGGGAACATGTCGACCGGCTGGATCTTGCGAACCTTATAGCCGTTGCGGGCAAAGAAGTTGAGGTCGCGGGCGAGGGTCTCGGGATCGCACGAGACGTAGACCACACGCTTCGGCGCGAGGCTGCACACGCTCTTCATGAACGGCACGGTGCTTCCCGCGCGCGGCGGATCCATCAGCACAACGTCGGCCTTCTCCCCCGCCGCGGCCATTTCGCGCAGGAAGTCGGTGGCGTCGGCGCAGAAAAAGCGCATGTTTTTCACGCCGTTGAGCTTAGCGTTGCGCTTCGCGTCGGCAACGGCGTCGGGGTTTAATTCGACCGAGATCACTTCGCCCGCCGTGTCGGACGCCAACAGTCCGATTGTGCCCACGCCCGCGTAAGCGTCGATGACGCGGTCGCCGTGCGTCAGGTCTGCGAATTCCAGCGCCTTGCCGTAAAGCAGCTTCGTGGCCTCGTAATTGATCTGATAAAACGATTTCGGCGAGATGATGAACTTCTTCCCGAGCAACTCGTCGGTGATCGTTCCGCCGCCGTAGAGCACGGTCTCGGACTCTCCGAGCACGAGGCTCGTGTGTTTGTCGTTGACGTTCTGCACGATCGTGGTGATCTCGGGGTGCTTCGCGAGCAGCGCCTTGCAGAAGTTGTTTTTCGACGGGAATTCGCGCGTCGCGGTGACGAGCACGACCATCACTTCGCCGGTGCCGAACGCCGTTTTCACGAGCACGTGGCGCAGAAAGCCCGTGCCGTTGCGTTCGTTATAAGCGGTCAGCTTAAACGAACGCAGGAGCGAACGGACCGTGACGATGATCGCGTCGGCCGTTTCATTTTCGAGCATGCACGAATCGACCTTCACGATGTTGTGCGTGCTTGACTGGTACACGCCCGAGATGATCTCGCCGCCGCGCGTGACGCCGAACGCCGCCTGCACCTTGTTGCGGTAATGCCAGGGCGAGGGCGACGGTATGATCTCATTCACGCGGCAGAACTTGCCGAGCAAACGGATAACCTTCGCCTGTTTGAACGAGAGCTGCTCTTCGTATGTTAAGTTGGTCAGCTGGCAGCCGCCGCATTTTTTCGCGGCGGCGCAGGGAAACGCGTACGCCATAGAATACTCCAAAAAATGCGGCAAGTCGCCTTGCCGCAAATCAAGCGTTGGTTGGTTTTATTCGCCCTTCATGCCGACGAGCTCCTGCGTGCCCTTAAAGGCGTCGACCGAGAGCTTGACGGAATCGAAGATCGCGGACTTGATGTCGTCGTCGGTCACGCCGAGCGACACGGCCCATTTCTTGTCGATAAAGGTGTTCATGCACATGATCTCGGCAAGCTCGACGGCGTTGATGCCGCCCTCGATGCCGCGCTTTTCGTAATCCTTGATCATGGTCTTGCCGTACATACGGAACATCCACTTCGCGATGTGGATGATCTTGCGCTTCGGCGTGCCCATGGCCTCGTGTACGATCTTGAGGAAGTCGTCCCACGTGAGGTTATAGTAGCCGATGGGATAGCAGTTGCCGCCCTTGTTGCGCTCGGCAGCGCCAACGATGCTCTGCGCGACCTGGCGCACCGTGACCATCGTGGTGCCGCCCTTCGGATACATGGTGACGTGGCCGGACTTATCCATATTGTGGATCTGCTCGATCAGGATGACCCACACGGGCTTTCTGCCGGGCTGCGTGCCGAAGATGTAGGGCAGCTCGAGCACGGCGACGTTCGTTTCGTCGTCGGCAAAGCTCATCGCCACGTTCTCCTGCTCGATGCGGCTGCGGATATAAGGATGCCACTCGGTGAGCTTCATCTCGGGGAAGGTCTTCGCGAAATACGAGAAATACGAACCGAGGATCACGTTGTTCTTGATGCCGCACTTCTTCGCGAGCGTCAGGAACCTCCGCACGGGGTCGATGTTATACTTCCTGTACGCCTCGTACACGGGCGCCGGGAACTCCACGCGCTCGTCCACGCCTGCGGCGAAGACGAAGACGTCGGAGCCCTTCATCATTTCAAGAAGCTCGTCGTCGCTCAGCTCGAAATAGTTGCCCCATTTGAGGTCCATTTCGGGCGGAATGGGCGCGCCCACGGGCAGAGGCGGCAGCGCGATGCTGGTCACTTCATAGCCCTTGTCGATAAACATCTGCGCGGCCGCGCAGCCGAGAAGGCCGGTTCCGCCGATCATAAATACTTTCATGGTTCGGATCCTTTCTATCTTCAATTTTTTAATTGCCGAGGTATCTTGCCTTGTTTGCGTCGTGCTCGGCGGCGGAGCTCGCGGGATGCAGGTCGCCGTCGCTGTCGTGCAGGAAGTAATAGTAATCGGTATCTTCGGGTCTCAGAGCGGCGATGATCGCGTCCTCGCCGGGGTTGCAGATCGGGCCCACGGGCAGGTCTTCTTTCACGTAGGTGTCGTAGAGCGCGAGATATTTTTCATAAGCGCCCTCGCTCTCGAGCTGCTCCTTCCGGTTTTCGATATATTTCGCGGTGGAGTCGCAGTTGATAAACGCGAAATAGCCGCTCTCGAGACGGTTATAGATGATCGAGGCGATCGTGCGCATCTGCACGGGGTCGTTGGCCTCTTTCTGCAAGATCGACGCCACGATGATCAGCTCGTCGACCGAGCGCCCGGAATCGGCGGCCATCGATTCGAATTTCGCCTCCCACCGCGACACGAAGTTATCAAGGAAGCGCTTCACGACGCTCTGCGGATTCTCGCCGAGATAGAACTCGTAGGTATCGGGATAGAGATAGCCTTCGAGCGCGCGGTAGCGTTCGGAGCGGTTCTCCATATCCTGCAGGAAGGGATACTGCTCGAAGATCTCGTCGGAGTTCATCGCCTCATACAGCGACGCCGCCGAGGCAACGCCGTTCGACGCGAGACGCTCAACGATCTGATCCACGGTGAAGCCCTCGGGGAACGACACCTTCACGGTAGACACGACCTCGCCGTTCGAGATGATCTCTTTGAGCATGCCCTCGATGCCCATATCGTAGCTCAGAAGATACGAGCCCGCGGGATAGATCGCCTTCGAGGGATCATCCTGATCGAAATGCAGAATATGCGAGGCGAATTTGCAGAACGTGGCGCTGTAGATCATGCCCGAATCCTTGAGCTTGTCGATCACCTCGTCGGTAGTCATGTCTTTTTCAAGCACGACCATTCTCTGGCCGGACGAACGGTCGATGGCGATGATATCGTTCATGCAGCTCTTTACGGGGTCGCTGATCACGAGCGAGGCGAGCACCACGAAACCGAGCACCACGAGCGCAAGCAGCAGGCTCTTCGCGAACGAGCCTTTTCTGTTGACTTTTTTCTTTTTCTTTTTTTTCTTCACGGTTTTCGTTGCTGCGGCTTCGCTTTTCGCCGGAGCCGGTTTCGCGGCGTGCTGCTGAGCGGAGCGCTGCCCCTGCGAATAAGGATTGCCGCTTCTCTGCGTGCCGTAAGCGCCGTTCGACTGATACGCGTTGTAGTTCGACCGCGGCGCGCCCGCGAGGTTCACGGGGCCGTTGTTCGCGGCTTGATTCGGGCGGTTCACGCCGGCGCCCTGCTGACGGGCGCGCGGATTGTAAAACCGGGCGAAATCAATATCCGAAAACTCGATGCCCTGACGCTGATTGTCAGCGTTTGCCGAGAAATAGATCTCGCCGTTGTTTTTCAAGTCCGTCTCGTCAAGCGGCAGGTCGTCGTCGCCGAACAGCGAAAAGTTTTTGTGCAAAACGTCGTAGGTATCTTCGGTACCCGCGCCGTTTTGGTTCAATGGAGTCTGGTCGTTCATTTCTTTTCCCCTTATTGAAGATCGGTATACTGGATCGCGCCGATCACCTTGTCGGCGGCGTTTTTGTCTTTGAGCGCCTCAATGATCGCCGCGGCGAACGGAAACACGCAGCCCGCGCCTTTCGCGGTGATGAAATTGCCGTCGCGTACGACGAAAACGTCCGTCTCGACGCGCCCTGCGAGCTGCCCTTCGAAGCCCGGGAAGCACACGGCCTTCTTGCCTTTGAGAAGGCCCATTCTGCCGGGCACGATGGGCGCTGCGCAGATGCAGGCTATGAGCTTGCCGTTTTCGTGGCAGAACGTCAACGCGTCGCGCACGGCTTCGCTTTTATAAAGATTTTCGGTGCCGGGCATGCCGCCGGGCAGAAATACGCCTTCGCAGTCCGTCAGGTCGATCTCGTCGGGCGAGATATCGCTGCCGACGGGGATGCGATGCGAACCCATAACGGTCTCGCCGGTCACGCCGACCGTGAGCACCGGCACGCCGGCGCGGCGCAGAAGGTCAAGCGGGACGAGCGCTTCGGTCTCTTCGAATCCGTCCGCCAAAAACAGATACAGCATGCTCTATTCCTCAATTCATAATATTTCTATCTTATTATAACAACGTTCCCTTCATATTACAAGTTAAAATTTGTTACAAAATCAAGATTTCGATAGCTTGTTGAAATCCGTACCGTTTCGTGTTAGAATGGTGAACGTTGAAAGGAGGCGCCGCGATGAAGCTCGTCCGTCCGTCGTTTTACGATACTTTCCGCTGCAAAGCCGCCGCATGCCGGCACACGTGCTGCGCGGGCTGGGAGATCTGCATTGACGAAGAAACGCTCGCACATTATCAAAGTATTCCGGGAGAATTCGGGGAGAAACTGCGGGGCAAGATCGGCACGTTCGAGGGCGACCCCTGTTTCGTGATGACGCCCGATAGACGCTGCCCCTTTCTGCGCGATGATAACCTGTGCGAACTGATCCTTACGCTCGGCGAGGACGCCCTGTGCGAGATATGTCGGGAGCACCCGCGGTTCTATGAATTCTTCGACGAAGTTGAACTTTGGGGGCTCGGACTGAGCTGCGAGGCAGTTTCCGAGCTGCTGCTGCACGAGAAGACTCCCCTCGTCTTTCTTGTCAACGACGGTGAAAAAGAAACACGCCTCTCCTTCCCGGACGTTTGCGCGCTGTGCGGGTTGGCTCTACCGCAGGACCTTTCGTTCTTTGATTCGCAAACGGGAGAACGGCTGCTGTTCAGGCACAGGGAAGCACTTGAAAAAATCGAGCTCATGGACGCCTCTTTCTCGAATTCCTTGGAAAACGCGCTGTCTTCCGCGCCCGACTTCGTAATATTGTCAGACGCGATGAAGCGTCGGATCTATACCTATATCCTTTACCGGCAGCTCGAACGCGCGGACGAATACGGCATGGATGCCCTATGCCGCTATGCTTCATTCTCCGTCGCGCTGATCCTGAGACTCATCAAGACGGGACTTGAACCTGTACGCGCCCTTTCGCAGTGGTCCGAGGAGATCGAATACAGCACCGAAAACGTCGACATCCTGCTCGACGCATTATCATTATAATTTCAAAATACAGAAAACAGGATCGCCGAAAGGCGCCCTCACTTAGGGATTTATATGCCGCAGCGGCGCACTTATTTGCGAAATACTGTGTTGCAGGGGTCGGATATCCGTCAGGATTATCCGACCCCTGCGCCTTGTCTTTCACAAAAATTGCATCAGCTGCGGTGCGAAGCAGTTTTTCGCCAGCTATTTTTTGTTCGAACAATCTGAACGGCAGGGGGTAATCCTGGCAGATATCCCCTGCCGGACAGGCAGTTCGGGCGGAAAAGAGCGGCGAAAAACCATGTAAATCCCTAAGTGAGGGCGCCTAAGCGGTCCTGTTTTATTGTTATTTTGCCGCGATCGTCAGGATCATATCGGGAAGAACGATGCTTCGTCCGTATTCGTATTTCTGCTGCTGTTCTTCCGTGCGCCCGACGAGCGCCGCGCCGGTCGCGGAGTTATCGGATACGACTAAAAGCGCCACGGCGGGGACCTCGAACAGATCCGCCATCAGATAAAACGAGCTCGTTTCCATCTCGATAAGGTCGGCGCCAAACGAGCGGATCTCGTCGAGATGCGTGTATTCCAGCGCGATCGAGGGCGTGCAGAACACGCTGCCGTAACGGATCTCGCAGCCCTTTTCTCTGCCGGTTTTTATGACTTCGTCGACGAACCGTTTATCCGGCTCGACCTTTTGAAACAGCATTGTTTCGCGGATCGAATCCTTCATCAGATACGAATCCGCATAGCTCCCGGATAGGCTGTACGACGGCGTGCACACGTCGCCGAGATCGAACTTCCCGTTCAGCGCGCCGACCGCGCCGACGAATATGAGCTTTTTGAACGTAAGCTCGGCGCAAATCGCCAGATGGTCGATCAGGTTCCCGGCGGAAGACCCGATCTTGATCCAGGCGATCTTCATGCCGTCCTTCTCCACGAGATAGCCCGAGATATACGCGCCCTCTTTGAGCGCGGTCACGGCGCAGGTCTCGTCCAGCTTCAGTTTATAAGGCGTAAAGCTCGGCGCGACCACGAGGGCGTCGTAAACGACCCCGGCGTCCAGCCCGAACGCCAACTCCGCCATATTGGGAACGTTATATAGATGGAACCGGTTTGCGATGTCGATCAGTTTCTGTTTCATGATGCTGAACTCCGTTGCTTTTATTCACGGCTTATGATCATATAGACGTGCTCGTCGTCGCGGTTATATTCGCGAAAACCGCACTTTTCATACACGTGGATCGCCCGCACGTTGAACGTTCTCGTTTTCAGACGGATGCGATCAAGGCCCATACGCGTGAAGCCGTGATCGATCAAAGCGGGAATAGCCTCGCTGCCGAAGCCTTTGTCCTGCATCTCCGCAGTGATGGCGACGCCGAGCTCGGCCTCTCCGTTCTGCGGGTCCATCAGTTCGATATTGCCGATAAAACGGCCGCTCTTCTTCACGATCATCGAGAACACGCTGTCTCCTTGCGCGAGCTTCTTTTGCACCCACGCGATCTCCTGCTCAGCGGTATACGCTTTGTGTTTGCCGCCGAGAAAACGGTCCACGTGCTCAATGTCGTTGACCATGACGAGATAATCGGGCACGAGCTGTTCCGACACCTCAACGAAATCGATACGTTCGGATTCAAATATACGTTTCACGGTCCCGCCTCCTTTATTAAGAATCGCTTATGCGGTTTTATTATAATGAAAAAACACTTGCTTTCGCAAGTGCCTTTTCGCTGGTGGAGGCAGAGAGATTCGAACTCTAGACCTTTCGCACGTCAAGCGAATGCTCTAACCAGCTGAGCTATGCCTCCGTTTGGCAGAGGAATAGGGATTCGAACCCCAACAGGCAGAGTCAGAGTCTGCAGTGCTAACCGTTACACTATTCCTCTACGTACGGCTTGTTCAACCGAACAAGCCATATTATAATACCCGCAATTCGATTTGTCAAGCATTATTTTTCTGAAAACGGCATTATTTTTGCCGCCCTGAAACGGGGGTTATTCGCCCTCGTACTGCACCTTGATCGCCTCGAATTTACAGGCGCGGGCGCACATGCCGCAGCGGAAGCACTTGTCCTGGTCGATCACGAAGGGCTTGCCGATCTCGCCCTGCGGGGCGTTCGCCTGGCACACCTTGGAGCATCGGCCGCAGCCCTTGCAGAGCGTGCCGTCGATGAGCACCACGACGCGGCGCTTATGTTCCGGCAGCGGATGGATCGCGCTGTTCGGACAGATGTTTTCACACTGTCCGCAGCCGCAGCAGGCGGTTTCGGAGATCGTGTATTTCGTTTTGTTTTCGTCGGGCTTCGGGATCTGGAACAGGCACGCGAATCTGCACGCGCCGCAGCCGACGCACTGGTCTTGATCGATATAAAACGCCATAATATCCTCCTTCTCAGCCGCCGGACGCGGGCGAAAGCAGCCAGATCTCGTCGCCGTCGGCGAGCTTCAAGCCCTTTTTCGCGCTCCGTTCGCCGTTCACGTAAACGATCGCGTCCTTGAACGTAAAGGGAGCGGGCTTTTCGGTCTTGGGGTCCGATGCGTGCCGTTCCTCATACAGGGCAAGGCTTTTTTCGTTGAGCAGCGGAAAGATCTCGCCGAGTTTCGCGGCCTCGAGTTCGATACAGTCGATATGGGTGTCCATGCGGAACACGCCGAAGAGTTTCACGTTGATCTTTGCCATCAGCGATACGCCTCCTTTACAGCGGCATCATAAACGTCTTTCGAGATTTTGATGCCGAGGCTCTTCAGCCGGTGCCATTTCGGTATGCCGTCCTTCCACCCGCGCGCGCGGTAGTAAACGGGTTTCATCTTGTCAAGCGGCACCTTGGTGCGCGGATCGTTGGGATCCTGCGGTTCGTCCGTCAGACGGGACGGGAGTTTGTCGGCGTCCGCCTTCTGGCCGAGAATGACGTTGGCGATACGCTCGGCGTTATAGCCGTAGGCGCCCCAAGTGAGCATCTTCGCCATCGTGGACTTGATGCCCGTGGCGTATTTGATCGCGTAGGATTCGGGCAGCAGCGGGATATTGATCGCGGGCGCTTTGGTGAAATGGCTCAGAAGATTCACGACCGGGCCGACGTATGGGAACGCGGCGAGGATCGCTTTGGTCAGGAACCAGTTTGGCTTGTCGATCAGGAACCCGGGCAGCACCGCGTAGCTCGTGAACATGCACGAGCCGCCGGCGGATACGGCCTCCATCAGGTTCTGGAACATGATCGCGAGCGCCGCCTTGCCGTGATGCGTCAGCGAATCGACGTCGAGGCCGAGGCCTTCGACCACGACCATATAGCCCGCATTTAGGTGGCAGCCGCCGCGGTTCGCCGTGGCGTAGCCGAGACCGTGCCCGACCGCGTGGCGGGGCGTGTAGGCCGCGAGCTCCATGCCCTTGGCATTGATCGCGTATTCCTTGCCGCCGAACTTTTCGCTCATGACGCGAGAACCGTCGGCGAGGATGTCGCCTTCGCCCTCGCGCACAGCGATCTTGCGGAACATCTCTTCCACGTTGTCGTTGCGGCCGAATTCCACGCCGAAATCGTGCACGCCCTTTTCTTTGAGCTCCATCGCAAACGCGAGCGTGCCTGCGGCGGAGATCGTGTCCATGCCGAGCTCGTCGAGCACGTAGTTCCAGCGGATGATCTTTTCAATATCGTCGTTCAGGATATTCGCGCCGAGAAGGCCGAGGACCTCAAGTTCGGGGCCTTTTACGACCTTGTCGTCCACCTTGCACATACGCGCGCAGCGGATCACACAGGTGGTGCAGGCGGCGTTCGACACGAGATGGTGCTCGGCAAGCTCTTCGCCCGAGATCTTTTCAAAGCCGTCGAACCGGCCTTCGCTGAAGTTCTTGGTGGCGAGGATCTTATGCGCCTGCATGGGCGCGATGAGGCCGGCCGTGCCGAGCTTCGGCAGCTGGCGGCCGGTGAGCGGATGCGTCTGCAGGATATGCACCCATTTTTTGTTGAGCTTGCGCAGCTTTTCGCGGTTGCGCACAGTCGGCATCGAGGTGCCGAACGCGGTGACGGCTTTCAGGTTCTTGTCGCCGAACACGGCGCCCACGCCGCCTCTGCCCGCGGTGCGCTCGCCCGAGAACACGCAGGCGTAAAGCACTTTGTGCTCGCCCGCGGGGCCGATCACGAGCTTGCCCACCTTTTTTGGCAGCTTTTCCTGCGTTTCGCTCGTGGTAAGGCCCATCAGGGGCGTCGCGTCGTCGAACGTGACCGCCTCGGGCGTGATGTTGACCGTTACGGGCGTCTCGCTCCTGCCCGTAAAGATCACGGCGTCGTAGCCCGCGCGCTTGAGCCACAGGCCGAAGTCGCCGCCGCAGTTGGAGGACGTTAGGATCCCCGTGAGCGGCGAGATCGTTGAAATGTTGAAGCGCGACGAGTTCGGACAGCCGGTGCCGGTCAGCGGACCTGTGGTCACGACGAGCCAGTTATCCTCGTCAAACGCCTTCATGCCCGGTTTGATGTGATGCAGCAGGATATCCGCCGCCATCACCTTGCAGCCGAGCGTGCGTTTGCGGTCCGCGTCCGTCCACGGAAAGAGCTCCGACGTCCTTTTCGTGAGATCGACAAACAATACTTTTCCGGTGTATCCGTCAAGTGCCCGAGCCAATTTCATCAACTCCTATTCCTGCCGCAGAAACAGTCCTTGCCGGACCTGATCCGCAGCTTACTGATTTCATAATTGTCGTAAACATACAGGTTCCCTGCCGCTTCGGTATCGCCGCGCAGTACGGATACCGCGAGCTCCGCCGAGAGAGCGCCGATCACGCCCACGGTACCGCTGTCGACGGTCTCATTCGAGCTTTCGCCGGACAACAGCCCCGCGCAGCCGAGGCATGGGGTCTTCGCCGGGATATAGGCGTAAGCGTTCCCGTAGCCGCTGCGCACGCCGCCGTTCACGAGCGGGATCCCGCGCGAAACGCAAAACTTTTCGGCAGCGATGCGCGCCTTGTTGTTATCGACGGCCAGTATGATGAGATCGCACGCGGCGGCAAAGGCGAGATCGTTTTCGTCAACAATCTTTCTGTCTACCGGAATCGCCTTGCACAAGGGATGATAGCCGGCGGCAAACGCGGCGGCAAGGGCTGCCTTCTTTTTGCCGACGTCCTCATATTTATAAAGAAACTGTCTGTTGAGGTTCTCTTCGTCCACGGTATCGAAATCGCAGAGATACAGCGTCCCCACTCCGGCGCCGACGAGATGCGCGATCACGTTGCAGCCGAGCCCGCCGCAGCCGATCACGACGACAGCGCGGTCACAGAGCGGACCGCGGTTCACGGTTTCGGCCTCCCGCAGTCAAGCGTTTTGCCGCTGAGCGTTTCGGCCGCGTGCGGCAGGATCGGAAGCACGACCGCGAGGGATTCGCGCACCGCCTTGGGGCTTCCGGGCAAATTTACGATCAGCGTTTTGCCGCGGATGCCGGCGACTGCGCGCGAGAGCATGGCGCGCGGCGTGATCTTCAGGCTTTCGGCGCGAATCGCCTCGGGGATGCCGGGCACTTCTTTTTCGATCACGTTTTTCGTGGCTTCGGGCGTTACGTCGCGCGGGGCGAAGCCCGTGCCGCCCGTGGTGAACACGAAATCGCATTTTTCGGCGTCGGCGAAGCGGATGAGCGCCTCTTCGATTTTTTCGCGCTCGTCAGGCACAACTTCATAAAGCGTCAATTCGGCCAGATCCTTTATCATTTCACACAGCACGGGACCGCTTTTGTCTTCGGTGATCCCGGCGGCGCACCGGTCGCTGACAGTCAAAACCGCAAATCTCATAAAAAACCTCTTGCCGTTTTTATTTCTATATGATAATATATCATACAGAAACATTGATTTCAACTGTTTTCATAAATATTCGGTGAAGTTGGCGGGAATTCCGCCGTTCGTTCATATCCGACTTTCCGAAAGCTAAACGGTCTCCGCACGCTTTGGAAAGCGTGACCGAAATCTCACCGGGGTCCCGAGGGGCTCCGTCGGTCAAAGGGTCCCGCGGGAAACCAACGGGCCTTCCGTGTTTGAAAAGGAGCATGAACATGAAAAAACTTCTCGCACTCATTCTGGTATTCTGCCTGCTGTTCTCGTTTGCGGCATGCGGCGCCAAGAAGGACAAAGTGATTCGCCTTGCCACGACCACCTCGGTCAACGACAGCGGCCTGCTGCCCTATCTGCTTCCCGTCTTTGAGAAGGAGACCGGCTACAAGGTCGAGGTCGCGTCTGCCGGCACCGGCATCGCGATCGGCTACGCAAAATCCGGCGACGCGGATCTGCTGCTCGTGCACTCGAAGAAGCAGGAAGAAGCGTTCATTGAAGAAGGCTATTCTTCGACTGAGCGTCTGTCTTTCATGTACAACTACTTCGTGATCGTCGGGCCCGAAGCAGATCCCGCCAAGGTCGCTGACGCCGCCACCGCCGCCGACGCCTTCAAGGCCATCGCCGAGAGCAAAGCCGGCTTTGCCTCGCGCGGCGACAACTCCGGCACGCACAACAAAGAGACGGGCATTTGGGATTCCGTTGAGATCGACCCCACCGGCGAAGACTGGTATACCTCTGTCGGCTCCGGCATGGGCGACACGCTGACCAAAGCCAACGAGCTGGGCGTGTATACGCTCACCGACAAGGCCACGTTCCTTTCGATGAAGGCGAATCTGCCGAACCTGAAGCTTCTCAAAGAAGAGGCCGACGACATGAAGAATACCTATTCCCTGCTCGGCGTGAACCCCGAAGCGGAAGCCTTCAAGGGCACCGACGTCAAGATCAACACCGAAGGCGCGAACGCGCTGATCGAGTGGCTGCAGGGCGAAGAGGCCGCGAAGCTCATCGAGGAATACGGCAAAGAAGCCTACGGCGAGCAGCTGTTCTATCTTCTGAAAAAATAAGGTCCCGTAAACGGCTGCCGCCCCAAGCGGCGACAGCCGTTTTTTGAGTGTTATGGAAACGCTGAAAGAAGCATTTTCGCTGATCGTTCATCTCGACAGCGAGCTTATCCAGATTATTTGCACGACGCTCGTGATGTCGTTTTTCAGCACCTCGATCTCCGCGCTGATCGGCATCCCGCTGGGCGTGTCACTCGGCAAACACAGATTTCCGGGCAGAGGCGCCTTGCTGCGCGTCACGAACACATTGATGGGCTTGCCGCCCGTGCTGGCAGGCCTTGTTGTGTTTATTCTGTTCCGTTCCATCGGGCCGTTCGGCTCTTTTCATCTGATGTTTTCGGTGCCCGTGATGGTGATCGCCCAGGTTCTGCTGATCACGCCCGTCGTCACGGGGCTCAGCGCTTCCGCCTCCGCATCGACCTGGGTCGCCATGCGCGAGACCGCACTCGGGCTTAGACTATCCGGCCTGAAACAAACGTCGCTGCTTTTGCGCGAGTGCCGCGGCCCCTTTCTCAGCGTGATCCTGATGGGGTTCGGCCGTTCCATCGCCGAAGTCGGCGCGGTGTCGCTCGTGGGCGGCAACATCCAATTTAAAACGCGCGTCATGACGACGGCCATCCTGCTTGAAGCCAACAAAGGCGACTTCTCAAAAGCGCTCGCGCTCGGCATCATTCTGATGCTTCTGGCGCTCATCGTCAATATACCGGCCTATACGCTGCAGGAGAGATGGAAATGATCAGGATCACGAATTTGAAGAAACAGCTTTCGGACGGCTTTTGCCTCGACATCCCTTCGCTCGTGATCGAAAGCGGAGAACGCGTGGCGCTCGTGGGCGTAAACGGCTCGGGCAAATCGACGCTGCTGCGCCTCATCGCCGGCGTTCTGAAGCCCGACAGCGGCTCGATCGAGATCGACGTGCCGAAAGAAGAGATCTGCTACCAGCCGCAGACGCCGTTCTGTTTCAGCGGAACGGTGCGCTCGAACGTCGCGCTTTCCTGCAAAGACGAGGCGCTTTGCGACCGTCTTCTGCGGGAATGCCGATTGACGGAGCTTTCAAAACAAAAGGTCGGCGCGCTGTCCGGCGGCGAACGCCAGCGTATGGCGCTCGCCAGAAGTCTCGCCAGACAAAGCAGGATCCTGCTGCTCGACGAGCCCCTCAGCGCTTCGGACCTCGAGATGGGCGACGCGCTGTCCGAAGTCATCAAACACGAATACGATTCGCCCGAAATAACGCTGCTCGTGGCAACGCACTTGCCGAAGCACGCGTTTTTGACGGCTACGAAGATCCTGCTGCTCAACGCCGGCAGGATCGAGGAATATAACGACCCGCAGGCGATGAAAACGCCGGACTCAACGTTCGGCAAGGCGTTTTTCGCGCAATGGGTGTGGGGGTGAGCGCATGCTCAACGTTATCACTTTGGCCGAGGCCGAGGCAGTTGCCCGTTCGCTCGGGGAAAGAACGAAGCTGAATACAACCGAAGTTCCTTTGTCCGGCGCGTGCGGCAGGATCCTTGCCGAACCGCTTCGCAATAAAGAGAACGTGCCGGCATTCCGTCGCTCCACGATTGACGGCTACGCCCTGTTCGCGCCCGACTCTTACGGCGCGTCCGAAAGCAGCCCGGTTCCGCTTCTCATTACGGGCGAGGTACTGATGGGTCAGGCGGCTGAGATGAAAGGCAAAAAGGGCGCGTGCGTGCGCATCCCGACCGGCGGCATGCTGCCGGAGGGCTACAACGCCGTGATCCCGGTTGAATACACCGAAGAGGACGGCTTCGGGAACTGCCTGCTTTCGAAGAGCGTGAGTCCGCTTGAAAACGTGACGAACGTCGGCGACGACGTGAAAGAGGGCGAAACAATTTTGCCTGCGGGCACGCTGCTCGCGCCCCTGCATATCGGCGTGCTCGCGGCCGCCGGTTTTGCCGAAGTGCCCGTTATAAAAAAGCTAAAAGTCGGCGTCATTTCCACCGGCAACGAGATCGTCGGTGTGGAACAGAATCCCCTGCCGGGTCAGGTGCGCGACGTGAACACGCACCTCTTATCCGCGCTTTGCGAGCAAATGCATTGCGAAGTTACAAGCTACGGCGTGATCGCCGACGAGAAGACCGTTTTCACCGATACGCTCCTGCGCGCCGCCAACGAAAACGACGCGGTGCTTCTTTCCGGCGGGTCGTCCGCCGGTACGATGGACCTGACCGCCGAAACGATCGACGCCGCCGGAGATCTTTTCGTGCACGGCGTCGCAGTCAAGCCCGGCAAACCGACGCTGATCGGGCGCGTCGGGAACAGCGCCGTGTTCGGTCTGCCCGGTCACCCCGCCGCCGCGTATTTCATCACGCTGAGCGTCGTGAAGGCTTTTATTGAAGCCGTTTACGGCATTGATATGCCCGAAAAAACCGTGACGGCGCGGCTCACGGAGCACGTGTCGAGTAACCACGGCAGAGAGGAATTCCTGTGCGTCTCGCTCAAAAACAGCGACGCGACGCCCGTTTACGGCAAATCGGGGGTCATCTCGCAGCTCACACGGTCCGACGGTTATCTGCTGATCAGCCGCAACAGCGAAGGCCTCGCAGCGGGGACCGCCGTCACCGTCAGACTTTTCGGAGAAGGGATTATATGAAACACGATTATCTGATGAATACACCTCTGGACGAGGCGAAAGCGCTGTTCTTTTCCGCGCTGAAGGAATTGCCGTTTGAAGCGGGCGAAGAAACGATCGACACCGCCGCTGCGGACGGACGCATCCTCGCATCCGCAGCCTACGCCGCGATCAGCGCCCCGCATTATAACGCGTCGGCCATGGACGGCATCGCCGTGCGCGCCGAGGATACCTACGGCGCCAGCGAGCGCGAACCGCTGATCCTTCCGCCCGATAAATATACCGTCGTCGACACCGGCGACCCGCTGCCCGCGGGCACGGACGCCGTGATCATGGTGGAGGACGTGCGCGAAGAGCCCGAAGGGAACGTGCGTATCCTCGCCGCCGCCTCGCCGTGGATGAACGTGCGGCAGGTCGGCGAAGATTTGTGCATGGGCGACATGATCGCGCCCGCCGGCACCGTGCTTACGCCTCCCCTGCTCGGCGCGCTGCTCGCCGGCGGCGTGACGCGTGTTTCGGTCAAAAAACGTCCGCGCTTCGGCATCATCCCCACTGGCGACGAGATCGTGAAGCCGACCGGAAACCCGGGCGCCGGGGAAATCATTGAGTTTAACTCCGTGATCTTCTCGTCCATGCTGCGCCGCTGGGACGCCGACGCCGTCGTTTACGATATCGTGAAGGACAAAAAAGACCTGCTTGAGACCGCCGTGAGACGCGCGTGCGACGAAACCGACGCCGTGCTGATCCTCGCCGGGTCCTCGGCGGGGCGCGACGACCTGACCGCGGGCGTCGTGCGCGATATGGGGCAGCTTTTGCTCCACGGCGTCGCGATCAAGCCCGGCAAGCCCGTCGTGCTCGGGCAGATCCATAACAAACCCGTGCTCGGACTGCCCGGATATCCCGTTTCGGCGATGGTCGTGATGGAAGAATTCGTACGGCCGATGGTCGACCTTTACTATAAAAGACAGTCCGCCGCTCCGCTGGTCGCCGAAGCCGTTCTGACGAAGCGCGTCGTTTCATCTCTCAAGTATAAAGAATTCGTGCGCGTATCTGTTGGCAGCATCGGCGGCGTCAATTACGCGGTCCCGCTGCCGCGCGGCGCGGGCGTGATCACAAGTGTGACCAAAGCCCACGGCATTCTTGAAGTCGACCAGAACCGCGAGGGCGTCGAAGCGGGATCTGCCGTCAATATCCGTATGCTCGGGCAGCCGGACAACGGCAGCACCCTCGTGATCACCGGCAGCCACGACCCGCTGATCGATGAGGTTGCAGACGAAGCGCGAAAACGAGGGATCGGGTTGTCTGTCGTTTCTTCCCACGTCGGCAGCATGGGCGCGATCCAGGCTGTCAAAGCCGGATACGCCCACATGGGCGGCATCCATCTGCTCGACGAAGAGACCGGCAAGTATAATGAATCTTATGTGAAAAAGCATTTCCCGGACGGCGGCGCGCGGATCATAAAAGGCGTTGAGCGTATCCAAGGGCTCATGGTTCGTCACGGGAATCCGCTCGGCATCCGTGAGATCGCGGATCTGAAAAACTGCCGCTATGTGAACCGTCAGCGCGGCGCGGGCACGCGGATCCTGTTCGACTATATGCTAAAACAGAACGGCCTTCAACCCTCGGATATCAACGGCTACGAAAATGAAAAGTTCACGCATACAGCCGTCGCCGCGACCGTTGCGGCAGGCAACGCCGACGCAGGGATGGGCATTCTGTCCGCCGCAAAGATCTACGGGCTCGATTTCATCCCGCTCTATCACGAGGAATACGATTTTCTCGTCGCTGAGAGCGCCTCGGACGACCCGGGCGTGCGCGCGTTCTTTGAGATCCTGCACAGCCACGAGCTGCGCCGCAGGCTCACCGAGCTCGGCGGGTACCGGTTATTGGACGAATAAGAGGGACAAATATGGAGTTTACGCATCTTGACGAAAACGGACAGGCGAACATGGTGAACGTCGGCGAAAAGGACGTGACCGTGCGCACCGCCTCGGCGCTCGCGAAAGTCCGCATGCAGCCCGAAACGCTGCAAAAGCTGCTCGCGAGCGAGCTCAAAAAGGGCGACGCCCTCGCCGCCGCGCGCATCGCCGGCATCATGGCGGCGAAAAAGACATGGGAGCTCATCCCGCTTTGCCACAACATCCCGATCGACAGCGTGAATATCGACTTTACCGATAACGGGGTCGACGAGCTCTCGGTCATCTCGACGCTGAGGTGCACATACCGCACGGGCATCGAGATGGAGGCGCTCACCGCCGTGTCCGTGGCGGCGCTCACGGTTTACGACATGTGCAAGGCGATCGACCGCGGCATGACGATCGAAGAGATCAGGCTGCTCAAGAAAACGGGCGGCAGGCACGACTATCGCTATGAAGGATAATTACGGGCGCGAGATCCATTATCTTAGAATATCGGTGACCCAGCGGTGCAACCTCAACTGTGCCTACTGCGGCGCCGCGAAGCCAGACGCCGGCGAACTCTCTCCGGCTGATTTCGCGCGCCTTGCCGCCGGTTTTGCCGCCGTGGGGATCGACAAGATCCGCCTTACGGGCGGCGAGCCGCTGGTACGCGACGATATCTGCGAGATCACGCGGCTGGTGAAAGCCGCCGCAGCCCCGAAAACGCTCGGCGTGACCACAAACGGGCTTTTGCTTGCCGAAAAAGCGGAGGAACTGCTCTTATCCGGCGTCAACGCCGTGAACGTGAGCCTTGATTCGCTCGACCGCAGCTGTTACCGTCAACTGACCGGGCGCGACGCTCTCACCCCGGTGCTCGACGGCATCGAAAAAGCCCTTTCACTCGGATTCCGGCGCGTGCGGATCAACGCCGTCCTTCTGCGCGGCGTCAACGAAAAAGGCGCCGACCGGCTTATAGAACTTGCGAAGGATATGCCCCTCGACGTGCGGTTTATCGAGCTGATGCCGTTCAGCGACGTCGGCGAATCCGAGCGCATGCGCATCCGTTCCGACGAGATCCTCGCGCGGTTCCCGTTTTTGCTGCCGACCGGCGAGACCGACGGAACGGCCGTGTATTACGCCGCGCCGGGCTTTAAAGGCAAGATCGGCATGATCTCACCCATTTCAAAGAAATTCTGCAACGCCTGCAACCGGGTGCGGCTCCTTTGCAACGGCAGAGTAAAGCCGTGCCTCGGCCATCCGGAGACCTACGATCTCATGCCCTATATCGATGACCCCGAACAGCTTGAAACCGCGATCCGCGAAGCGATCCTAAAGAAACCCGCGGGCCATCATTTTGAAACAGACAAAAACCACACACACGCGCTCAACCGCATCGGCGGGTGAACAGCCAAGGGAGGAAGACTATGAAAGGAACCGTTGTTTCCGTCAACATCAGCGAGAAAAAAGGCACGCCGAAAACCAAAGTGGACCCCGGCGTGCTGATCGAGAATTTCGGCCTGCAGGGCGACGCCCACGCCGGGCACTGGCACAGGCAGGTAAGCTTATTGGGCGTCGAGAGCATTGAGAAAGCGAAGATGGGCCCCACGAACGGGCTTTGCCACGGCGTGTTTGCCGAAAACATCACCACAGAAGGCCTCGAGCTCTATACCTTGCCTGTCGGCACGCGCCTGCGGATCGGAGAATGTATCCTTCAGATCAGCCAGATCGGCAAGGAGTGCCACGAGGGCTGCGCGATCAGCAAGCTCGTGGGCAAATGCGTGATGCCGCGCGAGGGTGTGTTCGCCACCGTTGAAAAAGGCGGCGAGATCCGCCCCGGCGACGAGATCACGGTCCTGACCGAAGAATAAACGTCACACGCAGCGGAGGGATCCGATATGATCAAAGTCATTTGTTTCTTTATTTCGCTCATCACCTCTTTGTTCGGCGCGATCGGCGGCGACAGAACGCCCGCTTATGATCCCGCGGATTATGAGGCAGGGCTTCCATCTTACGTGATCGCGGGGGACGTGCGCGTGGAACTGTTGAGCAATTCGCTTGTCAGGATCGAGACGAAAGGGCCGAAAGGGTTTGAGAACAGACCGTCGTTCGCCGTTGAGAAGCGCACGGATTGGCAAGAGGTTCCCTTTACAACAGAAACCCGTGGCGGCTATACGCTGATCCGCACCGGTTCCTATACCGTTTATCTTCCCGAAAACGCGAAAGACGCGTCCGGCGCGTATATTACGGACGCTTCCGGCAGAGAGCTATGGCGTTTTACCGAAGAAAACGACGCGAACGTGTTTCTCCCCTCGCCCTCGGACGATCTCGATTCCTGGTATTTCTGCGACGTGCCGCGCGTGATCCCGTCCGAACGCGGCTACGCGCCGGGCAAGCTCTCGGAGCCTGTCAATGGCTGGGACCTCGACAATCAGGCGCAGGACGTTTTCGTGTTCCTGCCAAACGGCGATTACGAGACCTTTACGAAGGACTTCGTCGAGCTCACGGGCAGAAGCGAGATGCTGCCGCTGCAAATGCTCGGCTTCTGGGATTCGCGCTATTATGAATATACCTCAAAGACCGCCTTGCAGCAGATCAACGACTATCTCGACAGGGGCTATCCCATCGACATGCTCGTGATCGACACCGACTGGCGCGAATCGACGGGTGGGACCGGCTATACGGTCAATCTGAAGGACTTCCCGCTCATGAGCAGCTTTTTGAAGCAGGCGCACGCGCTCGGCGTCGGGATCATCTTCAACGACCATCCCGAGCCCACGAATAACACGAGGAACCTGCTCGACGCGTCTGAAGTCGTGTTCCGCAATTACAACCTCAAGAGCCTGTTCAAAAAAGGGCTCGACTACTGGTGGTACGACCGGAACTGGTGGACAGGGCTCAACCCGATCGACGAGGAGCTTTCGATCTATACCTCGGGCATGTACGCCTATCACGAGATCACGAAGAACTATTACGAATCCGTCGCGAAAAAGGGAGAATACGCCCGCCGCCCCGCCATCATGGCGAACGTGGACGGCATCAACAACGGCAGCCTCGAATACCCGAGCGAGCTCGCCGCGCACCGATATTCCCTGCAATGGACCGGCGACATCGGCACCACGAGCGCCGATCTGAAACGAGAGATCTTCAACACCGTTTACGGCGGCGTGGGGATGGGGCTCCCCTATATCAGCTCCGACCTCGGCGGGCACACCTCCGAAGTCATGCCCGATATGTATATCCGCTGGATCCAATACGGCGCGCTGTCGCCGATCATGCGCGTGCACTGCACGAAGCCCTATTCGCGCATGCCGTGGCTCTACGGCGAAACGGCCGAGGCCGTGACGCACACCTACATCAACCTTCGTTACCGCCTGCTGCCGCTGTTCTATTCTCTCTCGCACGAGAATTACGAAACCGGCCTGCCGATCGTGCGCAGGCTCGATATCAAGTATCCGGAATACGAAGAAGCCTCGGCAAACGACGAATATCTGCTCGGGAACGATATCCTCGTCGCGCCGCTTTCTGACAGCCTCGCGAACGCGTCGGAGTGTTATTTCACCTGCGACGGGCAAAACGGCCTTCGCGCCGAGTATTACGCCAATGAGGGCTTCGAGGGCGATCCCGAGATCGTGTGCTATGAGGATTCCCCCTATCACGACTGGGTGTTCGAAGCGCCCGAGGGGCTCAGCGTGTCCGACTATTTCACGGTCCGCTGGACCGGTCAGCTCCACGTCGGCGACCGTCCCGTGCAGATCCGCGTGATGTCGGACGACGGCATCCGCATCTGGCTCGACGGCGAGCTGATCGTCGATATGTGGGACGTGTTCGACGTGACGACCTCCACGGGCGAGATCGCGGCGAACACCGTGCACGATATCAGGATCGAATACTTCGACGGCAACAACCACGCGCACATCTATTTCTTCCTGCTTGCAGAGGGCGAAGTCACGCACGACGTCTTTCTGCCCGACGGCGAATGGATGGACGTCTGGACCGGCGAACGCTTTACCGGTCCCACAACTATTACTGTTTCGCACGGCCTTCTCACCTCGCCGATCTTTGTGAGGACCGGCAGCGTGCACGCGCTTGCCGACAATATGAAGAACACTTCGAGCGGCGACTGGAGCCACCTGACCCTCGACGTATATCCGTCGGGTGACGCGGACGACGTATTCACGCTCTATGAGGATGACACCGAGACGGTTGCGTACAAGTCGGGTGAATACCGCGAAACGGAAATCAGCCTCCGGGGCGACGGTGCGAAACAGACGCTGAAGATCGCCAAGGCCGAGGGCAGCTTTTCCGGCGAACGCGCCTTTACGACGAGAACGTATACAGTACGCATCCATCAGCCCGATTTCGCAGGTTCTCTTCAAAGCGTGACCGTCAACGGCAGAAGCGTTACGTTTGAACGCGTCGCCTCCGATCCGGACGCCGATCCGCTTTCGATCGTCGGCGGGGCAAGAGACGCTGACGTGTATACGTTCACGTTCAGCGCGGACGTATACGCCGAAACGGTTGTCGAAGCCGTGTTTTCGGAATGATCGCGCTTAGGCGGATTTGCACCTTTACATTTTCAAATAATGTGTTATAATACGAATTGTATGAATATTCGCACAGGAGGAACCGTTATGAAAAAGAAGATCCTTTCAGTTTTGCTCGTCTCGGCGCTTTTGTTCTGCAGCTTTGCCGCGCTCGTTTCTGCCGAGGGAAATGAGACCGTCGTGTGCCAGACCGCCGCCGACGTGATGAACTACGTCATCGTCAGCAAAGAAAACACCGTGCCCGTGCGCATCTACCCCGCCGAGCTCGAAAAAGGCGGAGAGAGCCGCTCGGTGTATTTCATCAGCATGCTCGGCGTGAAGGGCAACATGAAGCAGGTAAACAGCGCGAAGAACCTCGGGCCTGCCGCTTTCAACAAAGACAACTCCTATTCCGAGTTCGTGGTCGAAACGATCGTGCAGAACATCCCCGCCGGCAGTGCGCTGGTGTTCGGCTGCCACAGCCTCGGCGGCATGGTGGCGCAGCACCTGCGCGAAAATAAAACGCTGATCGAGAATTATGAGATCGTGAACGTCCTCACCGCCGGCTCGCCGCTGATCCTCGTGAAGGGCGAGACCGAAGGCAGTCTCGTGCGGCTGTGCGACAAGGGCGACGTGATCCCGCTCATGAGCCCAGCCACGTTTCTGAATCTCTCGGCGCAGATCAAATCCGCCGAAAGAGAGAGTGGCGGCTACCGCTTCGATCCCGACGGCGCGCATAACCTTTCTTATATGCGAAACGACGTTTGGGGCGCTTACGACGCGCTCGGCGTGAAAGGCGGCGACGCCGCCCTGCGCCTTTACACCGCCGAAGTCACGTTTTACGGCGTTGTGAACTGAATTCAAAAAAAATAAAAATAACACTTGAACTTTTTATAATTCTATATTATAATATGCAGAAGTGTGATGGCAAATCCACTATTTTGGTACGGAAGGTGCAATTGAATGGCTAAGGAAAGAACCGAACGCGCTGTCAAAGACATTGAAAACGATTACCGCGCGGAAAGAAAAAAGAGACTCGCCAAAGCTGCGAAGAAAAAGAACAAGAAGACCCGTGACTCCACCGACGTGATCGCGACCGTGATCAAAGTGATCGCCTGCCTTTTGGTCGTCGGCATCATCGGGTTTGCCCTTTATATGTTCGGCGTACCGCAGAGACTTCTGCCCGCGCTGAAGGTCGGCGACAGATCGTATTCCGTTGCCGAATACGGCTATTATTACACGAACGTGTATAACAACTATGCGAACAACGCCTACAGCATGCAGGAGCAGTACGGTTTCAATCTTACCGGCTTCGATTATACGAAGAGCCCTGCGGATCAGTCCAGCGGCGACAAAACCTTCAACGAGGTTTTCCAGGACGCGATCGTTACGATGCTGGAAGAGCAGAACTATTATTACAATCTCGCCAAGGACAGCGGCATGACGCTCACCGAAGAGCATCAGAACGCGATCAAGGACGAGGTCTCCACGATCGAAACGTATGCCGCAAATCAGCCCATGTCCCCTGACAGCTATCTCAGCTACATCTACGGCAAGGGTATGAACCTGAAGCTGTACCGCAAGGTGCTCGAAGAGCAGTATCTTGCCGAGCAGTATAAAGAGGATATGGAATCCGCCGCCGCGAAGGAGATTACCGACGACGCGATCGAAGCGGAATATCAGAAGGATACCAAGCTCTACGACGCCGTTGACATCCGTCTGTTCGGTCTGACGATCGGCGAAGACACCGAAACGGCTGAGCCCGAATCCACCACGGCCGCAGCCGAAGAGCCGACCACTGACGAGGCCGCTTCCGAAGACGCCGAGACCACGTCCGAAGAGTCCTCAAGCGAAGAACCCGAGACCGAAGAGCCTTCGAGCGAGGAAGTTACCGACGAGGAACCTTCGAGCGAAGAGCCCGCCGAAAGCGAAGATGAGACGACGACCGAAGCCGCTGCCGAAACGAAATCGAAGCAGGAGCTTCTTGCCGAAGAGATGTGCGCCAGAGTGACCGACGAAGAGTCCTTCGTCAAGCTCGCCGTGGAATACGCCGCCGAGGCTGACAAGAAGACCTTTGAGGATCCCGACAACACCCTGCAGGTCGGCGTCAAATACAACACGATCAAAACGAATTTTAACGAAGAGCTTGCCGAATGGCTGTTCGCTTCCGAGAGAAAGATCGGCGACAAGCGCACCTGCAAGAATGATAAATACGTGTTCGTGATCATGATGGTCAAGCTCCCCTACCGTGAAGAAAGCGCGCTCGTCAGCGCGAGACATATCCTGATCTCGTTCGACTCGGTCGCCGAAGCGATCAAGGCGCAGGATTCCGAAGTGGATACCGCCAACACCGAAGTGAAGGAAGAAACCGCTTCCGACGGCACCAAGGTGACGAACAAGGATACCGAGTATTCCGCCGAAGTCGTGCTCAAGGCTTACGAGCAGGCGAAAGAAGTCTACGAGAAGTATAACAGCGGCGAGAAGACCGAAGAAGCGTTTGCCGCGCTTGCCGAGGAATACAGCGCCGACACCGGTTCCGTCGGTGAAAACGCCACCAACGGCGGCGGTCTGTATACCGACATCCCGAAGGGCCAGATGGTAAAGCCCTTTGAAGAGTGGATCTATGACAGCGCCCGCAAGGCCGGCGACACCGGCGTCATCATGACGAAATACGGTTATCACGTGATGTATTTCGTCGGCGCGCACGACGAGCCCGAATGGAAAGAAAGCGTGCGTTCCTCGCTCGCGAAATCCATGCAGGAAGCTTCGGAAGAAAGCGCGAAGACCAACTACGAAGGCACCGCGAAGGATTCGATGTGCATCGGCTGGGCGAAGAAAGCAGCGCTCAAGATGGTCGAAGAGATGATCGCGCGCAACTACTCTTCCGCCTCCTAAACTCATAAACACAAAAAATGCCTCACGGAAAATGAACTGCCCCAATTTGTACGGACAGCACAAAAAAGGCCCCTATGACACAATATTAAGTTTTCAAGCAACGAACTGGCATCGATATTCCATCGGTGTCAGTTTTGTTTTGAGTTGGATGCGCTGGTAGTTGTAGAAGTGG
>JAFZOL010000062.1 GCA_017550625.1 Clostridia bacterium
CGCACCGCAGTGGATGCAATTTTTGTGAAAGACAAGGCGCAGGGGTCGGATAATCCTGACGGATATCCGACCCCTGCAACACAGTATTTCGCAAATAAGTGCGCCGCTGCGGCATATAAATCCCTAAGTGAGGGCGCCTTCACGGCTTCCGTTTTCTTTTTTTATTCGTCCGGCAGGGCGGCGATGGCCTCCTTGACCCGGTCGCCGAGCGGCGTGCCGGCGGTGATCTCGTAAAGCGGGTCGAGCACGAAGCGCCTCTGCCACATGCGCGGGTGCGGCAGAGTCAGCTCGTCGGTATCGCGGGTCTCGCCGCTGTAAAGCAGCAGGTCGATATCGATCACACGCGGGCCGTTTTTGATCGCGCGCACGCGCCCGAGCCCCGCCTCGATGCCGAGGCACACGCCGAGCAGCGCCTCGGGCGAGAGCGAGGTCTCGATCTCGGCGCAGGCGTTGATGAAATCGGGCTGGTCGGTGTAGCCCCACGGCGCGGTCTTATAGAACGAACTGATCCTGAGCGGGGTGACGCCCGGAACGAGCGAGAGCGCCTGCCACGCCTTTTTGACGTGAAGGCGGCCGTTGCCGATGTTGGAGCCGAAGCCCAGATACGCTTTGTTCATACTCTTTCCCTCCTGATCTTAACTGCTACGTTGCCGAAGTCCGCCTTGATCGGGGCTTCGGGCTTTTTGACCGTCACGATGACCGCTTCGATCGGTTCAAACGCTGACAGAACGGCATCGGCGACGGCGTCGGCCGCGCGCTCGATGAGATCGAAGCTTTCGGCGGTGAACGCCGCTGCGGCGGTTTTGACGATCTTCGCGTAGGAGACCGTGTCCTCGAGGCGGTCGGTCTTGCAGGCGGCGGAGAGGTCGGCCTCGCAGACAAGGTCGAGATAGAAATTCTGTCCGTCGCGCTTTTCTTCGGGGTTGACGCCATGGTAGGCGAAGAGCCTCAGGTCTGTGATGATGATCTGATCCATATCGGTCTCCTTTCGGGCGGGCGCGTCACGGCTGGAGCGGCACGGGGCGCGCCTCGGTGTCGGATTCGATGCTTAAAAAGTTATTGTGCTCGAAATAGAGCGGGTACATCCTGAGCGGGCGGCAGAAATCTGCGACGGGCACGAAGAGCTGCCCCTCTGAAAGGCGCAGGCAGGGGCCCGCCATTTCGTGTTCGCCGTCCTTTGTCCACATCACGCTGCTGTTTTCGGTGAATTCGGCGAACCTGCCGTAGATCTCGGCGCGGATGCGCCCGGGGCCGCGCACGGTCGTGCCGCCGGTGAAGGACATCACGGCGCCGGGGCAGACATACCACAGGCCGCCGAGCTTCACGGGCAGGAGGTGCTCGCCGCACATGCCGAGGTCGTAACCCTTGTATTTAAGGCGCGGCCGGTTATACACCGGGGCGGGATCGACGGGGGTGATGAGGTCCTTTTCCTTGTCGATCACGCAGTCGTCTACGAGGCGGCCGTCCTCCGTGAAAGCGCGCAGGCGCAGGCGGGGGCCGTCGACGTCCACGAGGGTGTACATCGAGAGCTCCTCTTCGTGGCAGTAGGTCTTGGCGTTCCAGACCTTCGGCACCACGCGCGTGCCGGGCGGGTTGCGCGCGCCGGAGCCGACGTTGTAGTGGACGGCGCCTTGACTCGGGCGGTCGTAGAGCCCGTCGCCGCGCCGCGGATACGAGCGGGCGAACGAGTGCTCGTGGCCCGAGAACACGAGGTCGCAGCGGTCCATGCCCGTTTTGAGCGAGGGCCAGGTGTCGGCGTTTTCGATCGTGGGGCCGGCGTAGCAGACCGGGAAATGGTGGACCGCGATCTTCCACGTTTTGTCCGTGCGCGTCATCTCGTCGAGAAGCCACGCGTTCATCTCGTCGTAGCCCGAGGTGCCGAGCACGCAGAAATGCGTATCTCCGTAATCGAAAGCGTAGTTCGCGACCTGCCAACCGGCGGGGCCGTTCTCGTTGTAGGAATGGCGGAGCATGTTGGTGAAGTAGGTGGCGTGCTCGGAATAGTATTTGCCCGTGAAGGTGAAGTAATCCTCAAACCCCATGTCGTCGTGGTTGCCCATCGCGAACATGATCGGGATCGATTCGGAAATCCCCTTGAGCCCGTTGAAGAGGCCCGTCCACTGGACGTCGGTCTGGCCGCAGTTGGTGTTGTCGCCGGCCGTGAGGATGAAATCGGCCTCGGGGTGCTTTTGCAGCGTCTGTTTCAGGAAGTCGCCGACGAAGGCATAGTCCGCGGGAGGCTCGGGCCCGCCGGTCTGGATGTCAGCGACGACGATAAAAGAGAAGCGCGAAGGATTCTCTTTGAGCGAGCGGAAGCGGCAGACGGGACTGCGATGCGCGTCGTCGCCGACGGTATACTCATATTCCGTTTCGGGAGAGAGCGGTTTTAAGTCGCAGAAGAAAAAGCGGTTTTCGTCGAGGTCGGTTTCGAAGTCGACGGGCACGGCGTCAACGCGGGTCCACTCCCCCGCCCCGACGGGGCGGAAAAGGGCGTAGCCGGTTGTGACGTCGGGGCTGACGCGCCAGCGGACGGCCATCTGCTTCGCGGGGTCGCCCCGCATCGACAGCATGATCTGGTCGGGCTCCGGCGAAGAGCCGCGAAGGGCCTTCCATTCGGTTTTCGTCATACAGCGGCCTCCTTTCGGGCGATCTCGGCGGCGGCTCTTTTGAGCTTGCGCGTTTCGGGGATCATGAGCGGGAACGCGATGAGGATACACAGGACGTCCGAGAGCGGCTGCGCCAGCAGCGCGCCCTCAAGCCCGAACACGCGGGGCAAAATGAGAATCAGCGGGATGAACGTGAGCCCCTGCCGCGCGACCGCAAGGATCGTGGCTTTGAGCGACGCGCCGAGGTTCTGCATCATCATGGAGCCGGTGAGGTAATACGCCGAGAAGATGAGCGGGACAAGCTGGTACCTGAGCGCGCGCACGCCGATGTCGACGGCGCCGCCCGACACGAACCGCGGCAAGATCTGCGGGGCGAAGGGAACGCCGATCAGGGCGCCGACGACGTAAACGCCGGTGGACAGCAGCACCGCCTTATAGAACGCCGAGAGCACGCGGTCGATCTTGCCCGCCCCGTAATTCATGCCGCAGATGGGCTGGAAGCCCTGCCCGATGCCGATCACGATCGACGAGACGATCATGGTGATGCGCCCGATCACCGACATGGCGGCGATGGCGTCGTCGCCGAAGCCGCCGGCAGCGGCATCCGCCCCGTAGCCCTTGAGGGCGTAGTTGAGCAGAATGGTGGCGACCGAGCCGATGATCTGCCGCGCGAACGACGGGAAGCCGCCGCGCAGGAGCTCGGTGATCCTTCCCCACGTGGGGGCGAAGCAGCGGGGCTTCATCGGGAGGTTGCCGCCCGTGAAGGTGAGGATCAACAGCAGCACGAAGCTGAGCGTCTGCCCCACGAGGGTGGCGACGCCCGCCCCCGACACGCCGAGGTGCGGGATGAGGACGGGGTCGAGCCCCATGTTGAGCACCGCGCCCACGCCGAGGCCCACCATGCCGTGCCGGGCGTTGCCCTGAAAGCGCAACTGGTTGTTCATGGTGAGGGCGGCGCACTGGAAGGGTGCGGCGATCAGGATGAAGCGGAGATAGTCCCTCGCGTAAGGCAGGATGGTGGGGGTGGAGCCGAGGAACGTTGCGAGCTCGTCGAGGAAGATGAGGCCGAAGACGGAAATGACGAGCCCCGTGAGAAACGACAGCCCCACGCCCGTGACGGCCATTTTTTGAGCGTCGTCGTAAAACTTTTTGCCGAGCTGCCGCGAGATGTAGTTGCCCGAGCCGTGGCCGAACATGAAGCCGAACGCCTGCAGGATCGCCATAAACGAGAAAATGACCCCTATGCTCCCCACGGCGGCGTTCGTGCCGTTTTGTTTGTCGATCGAGGAGACGAAATAGGAGTCGGCGGCGTTGTAGATCGCCGAGATGAGCATGGAGACCACCGCCGGTGCGCTCATCCTGAGCAGCAGGGGCAGCACCGGGCTGGTGGTCATTTTGATGAATTTCGCTTCTTTTTTATCCATCGGGTCAGGCCTTGACCGGGATGGCGAATTCGACAGTCACGTCGGGCATATTGGCGGTCTCGACGCCGGACTGGTCAACGCCGACCTGAAACGCCGAAATCTCGAGATCCGCGCGCACCTCGGTTTCGGTCGCGCTCGGGTCGAGCTTGAAGGTCAGCTCGAGGAGCGTGACGTCGTCGAGATCGACCGTTTCGAGCGTGTAGGCGAAGAACAGCACGCCGCGTGTGGTGTTGTTGCTCTCGAAATGGAGATCCTGCACATTGCAGGTATTCATCTCCACGAGCTCGAGGGCGTCATCAAACGGGACGACGAGGTTGAAGCACGCTACTTTTTTCGCGTCCTTCACGTGATAAGAGACCTTGAACGTGCCGCCGGGCGCGACGAAGGCGCAGTCGGACGTGACGGTGAACACGGGGCGCTCGGGAATGCCCTCGAACGCTCTCGAGAGCGCCTCGGAGCCCGCAAGATCAGGCTGGGCCGTCGCGGAGCGCATGAGCGTGGCGTCCTCGGGGACATCGGCGTTCCCGCTCACGGCGGGGTCGTCCGACCCGCAGCCGGAGAGCGCGAAGAGCGCCAGAAGGACCGCAAGGACAAGCGCGATCGTTTTTTTCATGACGGGACCTCCGTTTTATCAGAACGTGGCGAAATCCTTGAGCCGCTTCGAGCGGTTCGGATGACGCAGCTTTCTGAGCGCCTTCGCCTCGATCTGGCGGATGCGCTCACGTGTGACGTTGAATTCCTTGCCCACCTCTTCGAGGGTGCGGGGGTGGCCGTCCTCAAGGCCAAAGCGCAGGGTGAGGACCTTGGCCTCTCTCGGCGTGAGGGTGGAGAGCGCCAGCGCGATCTCTTCTTTGAGCATCGACTGGCTCGCGGCGTCGGCGGGGGCGAGGGCGTCCTCGTCGGGGATGAAGTCGCCGAGGTGGCTGTCTTCTTCTTCGCCGATGGGGGTCTCGAGCGAGACGGGCTCCTGCGATACGCGCATGATGTCGCGCACCTTTTCGACGGGCATGCCGAGGAAGGCGGCGATCTCGTCGGCCGAGGGCTCTTTGCCGTTCTGGTGCAGCAGCAGGGAGTTTGCCTTCTTGACCTTGTTGATGGTCTCGACCATGTGTACCGGGATGCGGATGGTGCGGGCCTGGTCGGCGATGGCGCGGGTGATGGCCTGACGGATCCACCACGTGGCGTAGGTGGAGAACTTGAAGCCCTTGGTGTAGTCGAACTTATCCACGGCCTTGGTAAGGCCCAGGTTGCCCTCCTGGATGAGGTCGAGGAACTGCATGCCGCGGCCGACGTATTTCTTCGCGATGCTCACCACGAGCCGGAGGTTCGCCTCCACGAGGCGCTTTTTGGCGCTCTTGTCGTTCTGGCTGATGCGGATGGCGAGCTCGATCTCCTCTTCGGGGGTCAAAAGCGGGATCTTGCCGATCTCTTTTAAGTACATCTTCACCGGGTCGTCGATGGCGGAGTTCTTGTTCTCTTCGCCCTCGTACGCGCCGGTCATTTCGGGGTCGAGGTTCAGCGAGTCGATCGCGCTTTCGTTCATGTCGTCGATCAGCTCGATGTTGTTCGCCTCGAGCAACTCGTAGAGCTTGTCGAGCTCTTCGATCTCGAAATCCATTTCGAGGATCAGCGAGTCGATGAACTGGGTCGACAGCTTGCCCGAAGCCTTGCCGCGTTCGATGAGTTGGTTGATTGCTGTTTTCTTGTCGTGTCCTTCCATTTTACACCCTCCGTATATGTGCTCGGCGCGATAAGCGCCGGTTTGTCCTGTACTGACCGAGGTCACGCCTCGGGCTTGTTTTTGCGTTTGCGCAGTTCTTCGAGGCGGCGCATGAATTCCTCATCCGTCATGTCTTTCGCTTCGCCGAAAGAGAGCTTCTGCTTTTCCTCAAGCAGCGTGTTGATGCAGCCCTCGTATTCCGCGGGCGTGCCGGCGATCTTATCGCGGTTCGTATAGAGATACGACAATAGGTTCACCGTATCGTCGGGCGCGTCGGCCGAGAACGCCGCCATCTCGATGGAGTGCCCCTCTTCGATGCGCCTGCCGAGCCCCTCGTAGAGCGCGCGGTTGACCTTGGTGATGAAGTCCTCCGGCGACAGGCGCGAACGGAAGCGCTTGTAGTAGTCGGGGTTCTGAAGGAGCGAGGTGAGGATCGTCTCCTCCGCCTTCGCCGCCCTGAGGTATCTCGAGCGCTCGGGGTTCGGGATGCGCGGGTCGTTGCCCGCGGCGCGGTCGGCGTCCTGCCGGAACGCCTCGCGCGATTCGGTGTTTTTCACCCGGCGGCTCTGGCGCTCGGTCTCGCGTCGGAGCGCGTCGCGCGTGACGCCGAGGTCCGACGCGACCTTGCCGATGTAGACGTCGCGCTCGACGGGGCTCGTAACCGACGCGAGCACGGCGGCCGCCTCTTTGAGGTAAGAGGACTTGCCGTCGGCGGTGGTGAGGTCGTATTTCTTCTGGGCGAGGCCGAGTTTATATTCGGTCTCGTTCGGGGCGGTTTTGATGATCTGCTCGATGCGCCCCGCGCCCTCGGTCTTGATGATCTCGTCGGGGTCCTTGCCGCCCTCGAGCTTCATTACGCGCACCTTCATGGGGGCGTTCTGCAGCATGCGCATGGCGCGCGCGGTGGCCCTTTGCCCCGCCTCGTCCGCGTCGAACGATAAAAGGAGCTCGTCGCAGTAGCGCGACAGGAGGCTCACCTGCTGGGCCGTGAACGCGGTGCCGAGCGCCGCCACGGCGTTCGGAAAGCCCGCCTGGTGCATGGCGATGACGTCCATGTAGCCCTCGCACAAAATGAGCGTGCGGCCCTTTTCGTTTTTCGCGAGGTTCAACGCGTAGATGCCGTCGCCCTTTTTATAGACAACGGTGTCGGACGTGTTGACGTATTTCGGCTTCGAGTCGTCGAGCACGCGGCCGCCGAACGCCACGACGTTATTTCTGAGATCCACGATCGGGATCATGAGGCGGTTGCGGAAGAGGTCGTAATAATGCCCTTTTGCCGAGCGCCGCGCGAGGAAGAACGCCTCGAGCTCGCCGCCCGTGAAGCCCTTCGAGAACATGTGCCTGGTGAGAGCGTCCCAGCTGTCGGGCGCGTAGCCGAGGCCGAACTTCTGCACCGTTTCGGGCGAGAGCCCGCGCTTTTCGAGGTACTGCCGCGCCCCCGCCCCGGCGGGCGTGCGCAGGGCGTTATAGAAGAAGCGCGCGGCCTCGCGGTTGGCTTCGTAACACCGGCGGCGGAGCCTCATGGCCTCGTCGTCGGCCCCGTCGTCGGGCATCTGCATGCCGACGCGCTCGCAAAGGAACTTGACGGCCTCGGTGAAGCTCAGGTTCTCGATACGCTGCACGAACGTGATGCCGCTGCCGCCCACGCCGCAGCCGAAGCAGTAAAACGACCAGTTTTCGGGATATATGACAAAGGACGGCGTTTTCTCGCTGTGGAAGGGGCAAAGACACGTGGGGTTGCGCGACCCGCGGTGGCGGATCTCGGCGTAATGCCCCACGAGCTCCTCAATGTCCACGCGGGATCTGAGCTCGTCCAGAAAATCTTCGCTGAAACGCATTTTTGCCCTCCTTTCGTCCTTTTTTTCGCTTTCATTAGTATATACGCTGGTTTCGGCGAAAATACTTTTTTTATTTTTCGCCGTTTTTCTCCGCGGGCAGGTAGAACGTCTGCTTCGGCCCCGTGTCGTTCATGAGAAGGTCGGGGGAACGGAAACGCGTGAGCAGTAGGAACGTATCGTAGAGGTCGCCGACGCAGCTGCCGACGTGCACCGAAAAGAGCAGCGTGAAAACGAGGCGCGGCACTTCGTTTCGGAAAAACACGATCCCTGCGCCGAACAGCACGCCGAACACCGTGAAGGGGGCGAGGAGCGTGATGAGCGCCGTGCGGCGGTAGGAATAGATCGACGGCACGCCGCAGAACGCCGCGCCGAGCGAGATGCCGAACGTGAGCTTCTGCTTCGTGAGGATCTTATACGCCGCGCCGTGCACGAGTTCGTGCAGCGGGATATATGCGAGCATGCCGCACAAAAGGGCGGCGTTCGCCGCGAGCAGCGCGCCGGAGCGGAAAAGCCCGGCAAGATCGGGGCGCAGCACGGCCCAGAACCCGGCGATGAGGGCGAGGGCGATCAGCGTGCCGACGACGTTTAAGAGGATCACTGTCTTTTTGGCTTTGGCGTCCACCGTGAACACGGGGACGTAGCCCGCCGGAAGGACGGGCTCGAAGGTCGGTTTTTTCATGGGGTCTCCTCCGCGGGGAAGGCGTCGTATTTTTCGCCGGTTTTGATCGCCGCGACGGCGCCGTTCGTAAGGTCGGTGATCGCGAGCGAGAAGGCGGCGGCCTTTTCTTCCGGCAGGCGCAGGCAAAAGCGCACGGCGTCGGCGAAATCGGTGCTCTCGACGATGCCGCCGTAAGATGAAATGAGCCGCTCTGCCCTTTCATAATAATTATACGGGAACGATACGTCGAAAACGGTACACGGGCACATTTTGACGACGCCCGCCGCCTCGACGGCGAGCTTCGCCCCCTCGGTGTAGGCGCGCACGAGCCCGCCGGTGCCGAGAAGGATCCCGCCGAAATAGCGCGTGACCACGATCACCGCGTCCGTGAGCGGACGGGCGGGGGCGCGCAGCACGTCGAGCACCGGCTTGCCCGCCGTGCCCGAGGGCTCGCCGTCGTCGGAAAAGCGGGCGTATTCGGGCTCGCGCACGGCGTAGGCGAACACGTTGTGGCGCGCGTCGGGAAACTCGCGGCGGATCTCGTTCACGAAGGCGATCGCCTCTTCATTCGAAGAAACGGGCGCCGCCGTGCCGATGAAGCGCGAGCGGTTGACCGTGAATTCGGCGCGGGCGCGTTTTTGCAGGGTCAGATAGTCTGTCATGGGCCCCTCCCTGATAAAGAAAAAATTGACCGGGCGACGTTCAGCCGCCCGATCCCGTTGATTCTCAGTCGTTGGAAATATTATAACGCTTCTTGAATCTGTCAACACGTCCGCCCGTATCAACGAGCTTCTGCTTGCCGGTGAAGAACGGATGGCAGTTGGAGCAGATATCGACACGCAGTTCCTTGCCTTTGGTGGAACGGGTCTCGAAGGTCGCGCCGCAAGCGCATCTGACCGTGCAAGTCTCATAGTTGGGATGGATTCCCTGCTTCATAATATTTTTCACCTCTTTCGCTTGTTTTTACCGACATATAAAAACAGTCGAAATACTCTTACATATTTCCGCTTAAATAGTGAAGCTATTTTAACACGGGGAAATACGGATGTCAAGCGTTTTTTCGGCTTTTTTCAGGCTTTTTCACGTCCAGCTGATGAAATCGCCGCGCGTGAGCGAATAGAGCACCTTTTCTTTCACCTCGAGCCCGAGCACGCGCTCTACGGCCTCGGCGTAGAGGTCGAGCTGGCCGCTGTAACGGTCTTTGAGCTCCGAAACATGCTTCACATGGTCGGTCTTGTAGTCCACGATCACGCCCTTGCCGTCCTCTTCGAACACGAGGTCGATCTTGCCGATGACCACGGCCTTTTCGTTTTCGAACGCCTCGGGCAGCGACGGGTCGAAGTCGCGCACGGACTTCATGAGGTTGAAAGAAAACTCCTTATGAAGGCGCGGGGACCTGAGGATCCGTTCGAAGAACGCGGAGCGGAAGAACGCGTCCACGGTTTTTCCGTTCACGGCGTCGGCCTCGGCGCGGGTGAGGCGTCCCGATTCGACGAGGCGGTCGGCCTCGGCTTCGTACGACGCGGGGATCTTATCGAACGGCGTGAACTGCAGGAACTTGTGCGTGGCGGTGCCGACGTCCGCCGGTGTCATGCCGCCGGCGAGCAGGAAGGCGGGCACCTTTTTGCCGAAATACTCTTCGCTGAACTTCTCTTCGCGCAGGTGCGAGGCGGCGTGCAGCGCCGGGGTCTCGCGAAGCGGCAGATAGGCGTAGGCGCCGCGCATGCGCGTTTCGAGGGCAGACACAAGGTTGGGGTCGGGGGACGCCGCGGCGACGGCCTCCGTTTCGGGGGCTTCGGGCACGGGGGCGACGACCGTGCGGATGCGGAAATCCGCCGGGACGCTCGAAACGTCAGTCTGCCTGAGCGGGGCGAAATCTGGGTGGCGGCAGAACGCGCCGAGGATCCACTTGAGGGGACCGGAGCTCGTTTCGGCGTAGAAGGGCGGCAGGGCGTCCTGCTCGCCGACGAGGGTTTCGACCGCCCACATTTCGTTCTGCCAGTTTTTCGGGGCGGCGACGAACACGAGGCTTTCGGCGGCGCGGGTCATGGCCACGTACCAGATGCGCAGCTCCTCGCTCACGGTATCTTTCACGTGGGCGCGCTTGAGGGCCGCCGAGGAGAGGGTCTCGTAGAACTTGAGCTTTTCGGGCTCGCGGCGCTTGAAGCCGACGCCGAGCTCGTGCGACACGAAGAGGGTGGAGCTTTTCTCCTGCAGGTTGAAGCGCTTCGTGAGCCCCGCGAGGATCACGACCGGGAACTCGAGGCCCTTCGAACCGTGCGTGGTCATGATGCGCACGCTCTTCGCGCCCGCTCCGGCAGTCGCGCGGGGCATTCTTGCCTCGTTTTCTTCCATGCGCTCGAGGTAGCGCACGAACGACGACAGCGTTTTTTCGCCGTCGGCGCAGAATTTGAGCGCCGTTTCGTAGAGCACGCGCAGGTTCGCGACGCGCAGATACCCCTCGGTCATCGCGGCGGCCGCGGGCAGAAGAGACGTCTCGTCGAAGATCCTGCCCACCACCTCGGCGGCGGTGACGGCGGCGGAGACGCGCTTGTAGTGCGTGAGGAACCCCGCAGCGGCGGCGGCCTTGACATGGCCGTTTTCGGCGGCGAAGGTGAGCGCCGCCCAGAGCGGGGCCTTCTTTTTCGGCGGGAGGGTGGCCGTGTGCGACGCGCGGAGATCGGCGACCTCTTCGGCGGTGAAGCCGCCGACCGGCGAGATCAGAAACGCCAAAAGGTCGATGTCGCGCATCGGATTGTCGACGGCGCGTAAGAGGCTCTTCGCCATGCGCACTTCGGCGCTGTCGAAGAAGCCGTCCTTCGCGTCGAGCTGCACCGGGATGCCGCGTGCGCGCAGGGCGTTCGCGTAAATCTCGGCTGTGCCGCGCGCCGAGCGCAGCAGGATGCAGAAATCGCCGTAAGAGGCAGGGCACTCTTTGCCGGGGCGGCCGAGCGTGAGACCGGAAGAGACCTTGTTTTCGATCAGTGCGGCGATATAGCGCGCCTCGGCCTCGGCGGGGGAATACTCGCCGCCGGTCTCGACCATGTGGAACTCGACGTCTGGTTCGTCCTTCTCGGGGTATTCCGCGGCGGGATGGAGCCACTGGTCCTCGGTGTATTCCATGTCGCCGACGTTTTTCGACATCAGACGCCGGAAGACGAAGTTGACGGCGCCCGTGACGCCGGCGCGGCTGCGGAAGTTGCTGCCGAGCAGTATTTTTGCGCGGCGGTCGCGCTCGTCGGGCGTGTAGAGCGGGTATTCGGCGGCGCGCTCGAGGAAGAGCTCGGGGCTCGCGAGGCGGAAGCGGTAGATGCTCTGCTTGACGTCGCCCACGGTGAAGAGGTTGTCGCCGTTTTTCGAGAGCGCGCGGAAGATCGCGTCCTGCGCGCGGTTCGTATCCTGATATTCGTCGATGAGCACCTCGGCAAAGCCCTCGGAAAGCTCCCGCGCCAGGACGGTCTTGCCGTCGGGAGAGGCGGGGTCGCAGAGAAGATCCATCGCGAAATGCTCGATATCGGCGAAGGAATATTCGTTCTTTTCTTTCTTTTCGGCGAGAAGGCGTTCGTTGAATGCGAGCACCGCGCCGATAAGCCCGCGGGCGGCGGGCGCGAGGGCGGCGATATCCTCGGCGTGCTCTTCTTCGGTCGCGGGATAGAGGTTCATCAGCTTCCCGGCGACGGATTTGACCTCGTCCTTCTTCGCGCCGGCGGCGACCTTGAGCGGGTGGTCCTTATACCCCTTCGGCGTGGGGAGCGTTGCCTTGGCGGCGGCGTAAAGCGCGTCGAGCGCTTTGCCGGCGGCGTTCCAGTCCGTGCCCGCGGCGACCGAGGCGAGGTCGGCGGCGCGGTCTGAGATCAGCGTCAAAAGCGGGGTGAACTTCGGCTCGAGGTTCTCTTCGCCCGCAACGTCTTCGATCGCGGCCTCGGCGAGGCGGCGGCAGTAGTCGGCGGCGTTCGCGAAATGGCGCATAAGCAGCCGCCCCCACACGCTCTCGCCCGCCGGAAGGGGCAGGAAGTTGTCCGCCACGCCCCGGAGCCAGTCTTCGGGCGAGGGTTCGCTCATGGAGTAATCGGAGAGATAGAGGATACCGTTCGTGAGCTCCGCGTCGTCGCGCCCGCGGGTGAACTGGCGGGCAAGGGCGAGAAAGTCCTCGTCCGAGGCGGCGTAGGCGGCTTCGATCACCTCGGCGGCGACGGCGTATTTGAGCGCGCGCTCCTCCCCTTCTTCCATCACGCCGAAATCGGGCTCGAGCCCGAGGGGCGCGTGGTTGCGGCGCACGAGGTCCATGCAGAACGAGTCCATCGTGCACACGCTCATCTCGTCGAGGCGCGGGACGATGCGCTGCACGGCGGCGCGGGCCGCGGGGTCGGACGAGAGGGCTTTGAGCCGGTCAACGATGCGGGTGCGCATCTCGGCCGCGGCGGCGTTGGTGAAGGTGACCACCAGAAGGGCGTCGGGCGGGCAGGGGGAATGCGCGTCGAGCAGGCGGCGGACGATCCGCTCGACGAGGACGCTCGTTTTGCCGGAGCCCGCCGCGGCGGATAAGAGCAGCGTGCCGTTGCGCGCTTTGATCGCGTTTTGCTGGTCAGCAGTCCATTCGCGTTCAGCCACGGTTCTCCGCCTCCTCTCTGAGCAGATTTACGGCCTCGTCGTGTTTGAGCGAGCCGACCTTGCGCGTTTCGCAGCCGCTCTCTTTGAGGCAAACGGCGGCGTAGGGGCAGTAGTCGCACTCGGCGTAGGACTGCCCGCTTTTTTCGATGGGCACGGGCGGGAATTCACCGCCGAGGATCGCTTCGCCCGTTTCGGTGAGCACGCGGTCGGTCTTATCGTGCAGGATCTTAAAGTCGTCCGCGGTGAGAAGGTTGCCCTTGAGGTCGCCGTTCGGGGTCACACCGGCGTTGATGAAGATCATGTTCGCGTCGCGCTCCATGCCGCGGATCACGGATTCGTTCGAAAGCACCACGCCGTTCATCTTGCCGTTTTCGAGGCGCAGGCGGCTTAAATCTTCGTCGCCGGCGCGGCGGCCGAGCGTGCCGCCCGCGGTTTTGGCGGGCACGTAGAGCACGCCCGCCGGGAGCGGGTCGTTATAGCGGGCTTTGCCGTTCTGACACAGGGCGAAGAGGTAGAGCAGCATCTGCATGTTGAGCCCCTCGAACACGTCGGAGAGGCGGAATTCCTTGCCGCCCGTTTTGTAGTCCACCACGCGCAGATAGGTGTCGCCGCCGTTTTGCATGGTGTCGACGCGGTCGACGGAGCCGGTGAGCACAAGCCTCGCGCCGCCCGAAAGCGGCAGCTCGTAGGCGGGCACGCCGCGCTCGGCGTTGCCGATCTCGAGTTCCATGTCGCGCATGACGAACGAGGAGACGGCAAATTCTTTTTTGATCACGTCGAGGATGCCGTAGATATCCTCGCGCACGCGGTCGATCGTGCGCAGAACGGCGGGAGACAGGTTCTCGCGCCCGGATAAAGAGCTTTCGATATAGTCGTCGACCGCCCTGTCCGCCTCGGCGCGCAGCGTCTCATCCGGAATGCCGGGCAGGTCTTCGCCGCGGAAGGCGCGGAACACCTTTTCGAGCGCCTCGTGCACCAGAAGGCCGTTGATGCGCGCGTCGATGCGCGAGATTTCGAGCTTGTCCGCGCCGAGGCCGTAGCGGCACAAAAAGGCGAAGGGGCATTTATGGTAGCTCTCGGCCTTGGAGGCGGAGAGATAGAGCCTGTCGCCGAAGAGACGGCGGGACACGGCGGGGTCGGCAAAGCCGCCTTTTACGCCGTTTTTGGCGCGCTCGAGGGCTTCGGGAGAATAGGAACCGCCGTCCGTGACGGCTTCGAGCGCCTCTTTGAGCGCGGCCCCCTCGGCGCCGGGGTCGCCCCAGAGCCCCGCGAGCCGCTCGAAGGCGGCGTCGGGCGTGAGGGCGCGGCGCGTGAGCGGCAGGTCCGCGAAACGCACCTCGGGGACCGACGGGAAGAGCGCTTTCAGGTCGGACAGAAACGCCGAGGGCGAGAGCGCCTCGCCGGAGACGGAGGCGTTCGGGATACCGAGATAGAGCTCTTTCGTGGGCGAGGCGAGCGCCGTGAACACGATGAGCTTTTCTTCTTCGTAAACGTCCTCGGGCAGGGCGCCGAGGTCGAGCTCGGCGGCAGAAAGTGAGCGCAGCTCCTTCGGGGATAAAAGCCTGCCCGCCGACGCGGAGCGGGGGTAGGTCCCCTCGGTGAAATCGGGCAGGAAGAGGACGTAAGGATCGATCGCGCGCACGCGGTCGATGTGGCCGCACTGGACCTTGTCGACGCCCGTGGGCACGCTGCCGACGGAATCGGCGTGGAAGAGGACCGTCATGAGCTCGCAGAAGGTCTGCGGCTCGAGCGGGGTGTCGCCAGCGGCGCGGGCAAGGGCGTCGAGGGCGTCCATGCAGCGGTCCCACACCCCGGCGTAGGCGAGCGCCTCGCTCTCCTCCCCTTCGGCGGACAGGCGCTTGGCGGCGTTGAGGAAGGCCTCGTCCGCCCCGGTCTCTTTGAGAAAGAGGAAGGCGGCCTCGGCGTCGGATTTGCCGGTGCCGTCCTTGAGGCGGCGGCGGAGCTTGAGGATAGGCCCGACGAGCGCCTCGCGCGACGCGTTGAGCGAAGCGAGGAAGGCTTCGTCCTCGGCGGTCATGTCGTTGCCGTAGCCCGTGGGGCAGGCCGTGAAGGGGCGCTCCCACGCGCGGGAGTCGATCTGCCAGCGGTAGACGTAGTTTTCGAGGTCGGCGACAGCCGACAGGCCGAGGCCCGCGACGTCGGTCTTGAGATAAGAGAACACGGTCTCGGTGTCGAAGCCGTTCGCCGCGAGGCGCAGGCCCGACAGGAGCATGCGCGTGAGCGGATAGGTGAACAGGTCGCGCCGCCGATCGGCGTAGGCGGGCACGCCGTATTTTTTCATGGACGAGAGTAAGATCGGGGTGAGCGTGTCGTCGCGGTAGAGGACGGCGGCGTCGCGCGCGCGGCAGGCGCCGGAGAGAAGCAGCTCGTTGAGGCGCATGGCGATGAAATCGCAGATCTCGTATTTGTTCGCGGCGCTGACGAGGGTAATGTCGGCGGGGGCTTCGGCGGTTTTTTCGGCGTCTTCGCGGAAGAGGTCGCGCCGGAGTTTCGAGAGGCCTGTGCCAGACGCGGCGGGGGCGACGGTCTCAGTGACGACCTTCACGCCCGCTTTGTGGGCGAGATCAACAAGGCGGCGGCGGTTTTTATCGGCGTGGGCGAATTTGTGGGAGCCGGTCTCTTCGGTGGTGAGGCTCACGTAAACGGCCTTCGCCTTGTTCATGAGCGCGCCGATAAGACGCAATTGCGGCTCGGTGAAGCCGCGGAAATCGTCAAAATAAAACGTGACGTCGCGGAGGGAATCATCCTCCTCGATGAGGTCCGCCACGGCGTTGAGGTTATCGGAAACGTCGGAAAAGCGCTCGCCCGCGAGCCCCTCGAACGCCGAGAAGACGAGGCGCAGCTCGTTGGCCTTCGCGGCGAGCGTTCCCGTGAGCCTTTGGGCGGCGACGCCGAGGTCGTCGGGCGTGCGGCCGGCGTTTTTGAGCTCCTGATAGAACGCCAAAAGCTGCCCGAGAGAGCCGGCGCGGCGGTCGTAGCGGGCGTAATAAGTGAGCTCCGCGCGGCAGGAACGCAGCGCGAGGCTCATCAGGAGCGTAAGCCCCGCCTCGTCGGCCGCGGGGCGCGTGGAGCGGCCCTTTTCTTCAAGGTATTCCGCGGCGAAATGCGTGAACGACGTGGTGCGGCAGAGGTTCGCGTCCCGTTCGCCGTAGGCCTCCATCAGCCGCCGGTCGCGGGTGTAGTTTTCCTGCTCCGGCACCACGAGGCGCACGCGTTCGCCCACGCGGACCTTCGCCATCACGGCGGCGTCCACTTCGGCGCGTTTGCCCGAGAGATCGGTTCCGAACAATAGGGTGAGCATGGGGCACTTCCTTTTTCCGGCGTCAGCCGGTTTCGTGAGTCTGGAATGAATATAGCGGGTCGGGTGTCCCGTCGCCGGGACAATGGATATTAACGAGCTTTTTTTCGTATTGAAACGCCGCGGTGAGCGACGGATAGTCTTCGGCGCGGCAAAGGACCGTGAGCGGGACACGGGAGCAGCCGTAGAGCTTCATGAGCGAAACGGCCGCCGACACGGCGGCGACGGGGTCGGGGTCGGAACTGACGTCCAGCGCCGGGCGGAAGACGGCGCGCCGCGGGCGGACGATGAGACACAATACCGCGCGCAGGAGTGCGAGGAACCCCGCGAGAGCCAAGAGCAGAACCGCAGCGGACGAAAAGGCCTTTATCATAAAAAACACCTCATATCAGTATATGAGGCGTTGGCTTTCGGGTGCGAGCGGAACTGTAAGCCGGGTTCTGTCTTTGAAGGCGGTCATCTATCTCGACAGGAGATTGCTCCCCTGCTCAAGCCACCCGTTGAAGTATGGGCCGAGCAAGCCACTTCGGTCGGTGTTGCTCCGGATAGGGTTTACAGGACCGGGACGTCTCCGTCCGGCCGGTGAGCTCTTACCTCGCCTTTCCACCCTTACCGGCGAATGCCGGCGGTATATCTCTGTTGCACTTTCCCTTAAGGTCACCCTCGGCGGCCGTTAGCCGTTATCCTGCTCTGCGGAGCCCGGACTTTCCTCACACGAAAGCGTCGGTTGCCTTCTGGGCACAAAGCCCCAGAGGGTTTACTCTTATCAAGCAACACAACACATTCGTGCGCGATCGCCCATTCCACTCGCAGGAACAGTATACCGTTTATATCTGAAAAAGTCAATCCTTTTTCACAAGGATTCCCTCTTGCAATCCGTGCCGGAATCGGGTATAATGGCGGGGAATCACGAAAAAACCGGAGGCATGGCATGGATCTCATTGAACGCTTTCTGACTTACGTTTCGTATCACACGACCTCGGCGGAGGAATCCGCCACCTTCCCGTCCACCGTGCGGCAGACCGTGCTCGGCAAGCACCTCGCGGACGAGCTCAAAGAGATCGGGCTCGCCGACGCCCACCTTGACCAAAACGGCTACGTTTGGGGCCACCTGCCCGCCAACGACGGCACCGCCGACATGATCGGCCTCGTGGCGCACATGGACACCTCGCCCGCCGCCAAGGGCGACGGCATCCGCCCGCGCATCCTGCGGTATGAGAGCGGCGACATCAAGCTCGGTGAGGGCGTGACGACCCGCGAAAAGGACTTCCCGAACCTCAAAAACTATATCGGGCAGGATCTCATCGTGACCGACGGCAGAACGCTGCTCGGCGCGGACGACAAGGCCGGCATCGCCGAGATCGTGACCGCCGTGGAATACCTGCTCAACCACCCTGAGATCAAGCATAAGGGCGTGGCCGTCTGCTTCACCCCCGACGAGGAGGTGGGCCGCGGCACCGACCGCTTCGACGTGGCCGAGTTCGGCGCGCGCGAGGCCTATACCGTGGACGGCGGGGCGCTGGGCGAGCTCGAATACGAGAACTTCAACGCCGCGGCCGCGAGGGTGACCGTGAAGGGCGTGAACATCCACCCCGGCAGCGCGAAGAACGTGATGAAAAACGCCGCGCTGATGGCGGCGGATTTCATCGCCTCGATGCCGCCCGCCGAGACCCCGGCGCACACCGAGGGGTACGAGGGGTTCTATCACCTGTCGGACATGAAGGGCGACGAGAACGAGGCGACGCTGAAATATATCGTGCGCGACCACGACCGCGCGAAGTTTGAGGCGCGCAAGGCGTTTATGGAAGAGCTGACCCGCCATATGAACGCGAAATACGGCGGCGGCTTCAAGATCAGCATCAAGGATACTTATTATAATATGAAGGCCGTCATCGACCGGCACCCGGCGCTCATCGAGGACGCGGCGAACGCGTTCAGGGCCGCGGGCGTGGAGCCCATCACCGTGCCCGTGCGCGGCGGCACCGACGGCGCGGTGCTCAGCTATATGGGCATCCCCTGCCCCAACCTTTCGGCAGGCGGCGAGAACTTTCACGGCGTGCACGAGTTCGTGAGCGTGCAGAGCATGGAAGCGATGGTGCGCGTGCTGGTGGCGCTGATTTCGAGATAACGGATGATAAAAAACTTGCTCCCGAAGGGCGATCCTTCGGGAGCGTTTTTTATTCGGCGGGGGCTGTGTCCGGTTCGGGTGTTTCGGCTTCGGGCAGCGGCAGGCGCGTTTCGCCGTAGATGACGGACGAAGTCTTCGGGAACAGGCCGTTGTCGTATTCGCCCTTCCACGACGGGCCGCACTCGACCTCTTTGAACGCCTCTTCGCTGCGCGCGAGATGGATCTCGTAAAGGCCGAAGAGCCTGCCGTCCTCTTTGCGGGCGGCGCCCCAGAACGCGTGGTGGCCGATGAAGGTCACGTTTTCGGGGATGTAGATGTAGTCCATCTCGATGGCGGAGTTGAAGCAGTCGGACCCGATGTAGGCCAGGGAATCCGGCAGCGAGTATTTGACGTTCTCTGTCGCCGGGATGAACTTTTCGTCAAGGGGCTCGTCGCCTTTATACTCGCCCGTGTAGGTGTCGACGCGCTCGATGTGCCAGTTGCGGAAGATGGCCATCGTTTCGAGGCGCTCGAGGCCCTCGGGCAGGTAGAGGCGGAAGAGCTCGGAATAGTTGAACGCCAGCGGCGCGATGCGCTTGACGGTGGAGGGCACCACGTAGGTGTTCACCTGGTCCTCGTATTCGCGCGTGTAATAGTCGTTATACTTGTCGAGGCCCTTCGTCTTCCAGTCTCCGGTAGGCCAGGGCTGGATCTCCTCGCCCTTTTCGTTGAGAACGTGCCAGTTGAACCGCTCGCGCAGATACGCGTCGTGGTCGATGGGATAGCAGATGAGCGTTTCGCCGTCCTTCGTGAACAGAACGCCGTCGATATCCTTGTAATTGGGGTTGTCTTCGTCCACACGGATCTCGCGGAGGGCGTAGCACGAATAGAACGCCTTTTCGTCGATATAGGTCACGTCTTTGCCGATCTCGATCACGCGGATCTTTTCGTCGCAGTTGAAGGCGTATTCGTGGATGGCGGCGACGGGCGTGGTTTCGTCGGGCACGAGCTCGTATTCAACGTGCTTTTCGTTTTCGCCCTTGTCGTTTTTCTCGAACCACGTGTTCGATTTGACCTCGCTCACGACGTAGTCCACGCGGAGCTCAAGAAGGTCGCCGGGGTTCGAGAAGCGCGTCAGCTCGGTGGAGCCGTCGTCGAGGACCGTATACTTGAACGGGTCGTTGTGCAGGATCCAGAACGAGAAGAAAATGGAAAGCCCGATCGCGATGACGAGGGTGACGACGACGGCGATCTTTTTCGCCTTCGCGTTTTCAAACGGCTTGCGGATGTGGGGCTTCTGCAGGCCCTCGACCTGATAGTCCCAGATCTGATCCTCGGGGATCGCGTCTTTGTAAGCGTCGTAGACCGACTGGTCCACGAGGTTGTTTTTATGGACCTTTTTCGTTTTTTCGCGCTTAGCCATTGACGTCCACCTCCCTCATTTCGTTCGCGAGGGTGACCTCTTCGCGGCGGCGGAGCACCGCCATGACCTTGTTCTGCTTGTCGTCGTCATAGTCCCAGAAGATGTACGGGATGGTCATGAGCAGGTAGCCGATGATGTCGATGATGATGGGGATCGTGATGATCCACAGGCGCGAGTCGTCCACGTAGAGGACGTCCCAGTTGGAGTTGAAGCCGTGTGCCAGTAACAAGAGCGGGATGATGAGGCCCACGAACGAGGTGATGGGGCCCGTGAACCAGCCGAACACGCCCGAAAAGCTCTCGAGCCGCTCGCCGGAGAGGTACATCTGGTAGTCGTTGATGCGGATATCCATGTCGTGGCCGACAGAGGTGGGCACGGTTTTGGTCATCTCCATGAGAATGAGCACTACGACGCACACGATACCGCAGAGCGTCGGGTTGCCGTTCAGGAACAGCAGCGCGCCCACGATCATCGCGTTGCCCGCCGCGCGCGAGAGCTGATAGAAGATCATGATCTGCTTGTAGGAAAAGCGCTTCATGAAATAGGGCGTGAAGAAATCGGGCGGCGTGCCCGCGAACGACACGAGCGCGACGATGAGCGAATACGTGAGGCCGTAGAGGCGCATCGTGTAGAGATAGAGGATCGTGGCGAACGGCAGCATGCCGTTGCCGAGAGAGTCGAGCAGGTAGACGACGTTCTGCACCCATTTGTATTTATTTCGCATCACGCCGAACATGCCGTCCCAGAAGTTGATCTGGACCTTCTTTTCGAGCGGCGGCTGCGGGATGCGCTCCTTCACGCGCCCGGCGAACACCATGGTGAGCAGGGCGAAGGTGCAGAAGGTGATGGGCAGCACCCAGCGGTAGAGATTGATATCCTCCCACTTGCCGGGCAAAAAGCCCACGATCACGGGCAGCACGATCGCCATGATGGAGTGCGCGAGGTGCGAGAGCTTAATGGGATAGGTGCGCACCAGCACGCGCTCGTGCGTGTTGGGCGAGATGTTCTGCGCGCACGCCTCGAGCGAGTTGCCGAAGCCGAAGATGCAGTAGACGGCGAACGCGAGGTTGGCCTTCCACACGCGCTCGACCACGTCGTCGATCGCGTAGATCGGCAGCCAGCCGAGCACGATGACCATGATGCACTTCGGGATGACGTCGCAATAGAGACTGTATTTATACCGCCCGAATTTCGGCAGCAGCTTTTTGCGCCAGAAGATGTTGCGCGCGCCCGCCCAGCCGTTCCAGAGGATGTGCGTGCCGAGAATCTTGAACGCGGAGTCGCAGTTCACGCCCTCGAGCCCGTTCATGAACGTAACGAAGGCGCCGTTCTGGTTGAACAGCAGGCTCACCGGGGCGATGATCAGCGTGAGGCCCACGACGATCAGCCCGAAATAGAGGCCGTAGAGGATGCGCTCTTTTTTCTTTTCCAAAAAGCCGAGGTTGTCGTTGATGAGCCAGCCGATCATGGTCCACACGTAGTTGAGCGGCATATTGATGAGGCCGATGATCGCGTAGGTCAGGTACGGGAGCTTATAGTGGTACATCATCAGGTAGCAGCTCGCGCCGAACCACAGGTATTCCAGCATTTTGGAGCCCGCGTAGTTCGAGCCGACCGCGATGAAGATATCCTTATACTCCCGGTAGGGCACGTAACGCCCCTCGGCAGGCTTGCTCCAGTGCTGACGGATGTCGCCGGCAAAGGCCTTCACCTTTTCCATGTTCACTTTTGCCATGGCCTTGGGATCCCTCCGTTTCCGTTTACAAGGATTTGTTCTTTTTATAAGTATACAACCGTTCGCGCACGTTTGCAAGAAACATCGGCGGGACCCGGCATTTTTCGGGAGAACGCACAAAAACGGAGCGCGTCCTTTATACAAAAAAACTGTCGAGTCCCGTTGATCAGGGAATGTATTCGGTTTTTATCGGGTTTTATCCGAGCACGGCGCCCTCGCTGACGGGGCCGACGAGCTTGGCGTAGCGCGCGAGCCACCCCGTGGTGACGGGGCACTCGCGGATCTCGGCGGCGGCCCTTCGCCTTTCGAGCTCCTCTTCGGGCACCTCGAGGGTGATCGTGCGCTCGGGGATCGAATAGGACACGATGTCGCCGTTTTCGACGAGGGCGATGTTGCCGCCGAGCGCCGCCTCGGGCGAGACGTGGCCGATCACGCCGCCGCGCGACAGGCCGGAGAAGCGGCCGTCGGTGACGAGGGCGATATCTTTATCCATGCCCATGCCGCACATGAGGGCGGTGAGCATGAGCATCTCCTGCATGCCGGGACCGCCCTTGGGGCCTTCATACCGCAGCACGATCACGTCGCCGGGCACGATATCGCCGAAGATCATGGCGCTGAGCGCCTCCTGATGGCTGTTGTAGACCTTGGCGGGGCCGCGGTGGACGAACATATTCGGGTCCACGCCCGCGGTTTTGATCACCGCGCCGAGAGGCGCGAGATTGCCGTAGAGCACGGCCAGTCCCCCTTCGGGCGAATAGGGGTTCGAGAACGGGCGGATGACGCTTTCGTCGCGAACCGCGGCGGAGGCCACGTTTTCGGCGAGGGTCTTGCCCGTGACGGTCTGCTGGCCGCCCCAGAGCACGCCCGCGTCGACGCCCTGTTTGATCACGGCCGACACGCCGCCCGCGTCGTCGAGATCCACCATCAGGTGCTCGCCCGAGGGCGAGAGCTTGACGAGGTGGGGCGTTTCGCGGCCGAGGCGGTCGAAATCGCCGAGGGTGATTTTGACGCCGACCTCGTGCGCGAGCGCCGGCAGGTGCAGTGCTGTGTTGGTGGAGCAGCCGAGCATCATGTCGAGCTTGATGGCGTTCATGAACGATTCGTGCGTGAGGAACTCGGAGGGCTTGAAGTCGTATTTCGCGAGCTGGACCGCCAGCATGCCGGATTTTTTGGCCATGTGGTAGCGCTTGGCGCTCACGGCGGGCACGGTGCCGGAGCCCGGCAGCGCGAGACCCAGAATCTCGGCCATGCACGCCATGGAGTTGGCGGTGAACATGCCCTGGCACGAGCCGCAGGTGGGACAGACTTCGTCCTCGTAAGCGCAGTATTCTTCGCTGTCGAGGGTGCCGGCGATCACCTGCCCCGCGCACTCGGCGATGCTCTGCACGTCCACGCGCTTGCCGTTGTAGCGCCCGGGCAGCATGGGCCCGGCGGTGACCACGATGAAGGGGACGTCGATGCGCAGCGCCCCCATGATCATGCCCGGGATGATCTTGTCGCACCCGCACACGAGCACCAGGGCGTCGCAGATGTGGGCCTTGGCCATCGTTTCGACGCTGTCGGCGATGAGCTCGCGGCTCGGCAGCGAATACTTCATGCCCTCGGTGCCCATCACGAGGCCGTCGCAGATGCCGATGGTGCCGAATTCGACCGGCGTGCCGCCGCCCATCAGGACGCCGTCCTTTACGGCCTGCCCGAGCTTGTCGAGATTGGAGTGGCCGGGGAAAAAGTTTGAGTAGGAGTTGCACACGCCGATGAACGGACGGCGGATCTGCTCGTCCGTGAGGCCTGCGCCCTTCATGAGCGATCGCGCGCTCACCTTCGTTTCGTCGGATTTGAGCTCGTAGCTTCGGAACTCATCCTCATCGATCGGGTTTTTGCGGTACATACAGTCGGCTCCTTTCGGTCTCCCCTTCCCCCGCCGGTTTACGGCGGAGAAAAGGCGGTATTTTCATGCATAGAATTTACACTCTGTTAACAATATCCGCCGCCCGTTCCGATACAATAAAAGAAAAAAAGGAGTTTTTCATATGATCGGCATCGGCAAATGGCAGGGCAATGTGAACATCCAGATCCTCAGATTCAGCGGCGACGTGTTCATCACGATCGGCGACAACAACGGCGCATACGCCGTGGACATCAAGCTGCCGCCGCAGCTCGAAAAGGTGAAGCTCAGGTTCGACACGATCGAAGAGGTGGGCGACAACGGCCTCAAGGGCAAAGGCAAGCTGCTGACCCCCGCGGGCAGAGAGCTCGGCTTCGAGGCGGCGGTGACCTTCGACGGCGACGAGATGAGCGGCTACCTTAAGATCGCGATCGCGAACATCAAGATCAAGAACGGCCACAGGATCGCGTGATCCGTGAGAACGCTCCCCTTCGGGGGAGCTTTTTTATATGGTATAGTATACGCCCTCTTCGGGGACGATCAGCTTCATGTCGGGATAGAGAGAATTGACGTGGCCGCAGAAGGCTTCGACCTTCATGCGCTTCGTGAGCGGCGGGAAGGAATCGTCGAAATGGTCGAATAAAACCGCTTTCGGGCGCACTTCGCGCAGGAAGTCCGCCGAAAGTTCGCGGATGCCGGAATTGCCGCTATATGGGAACACAAAAAGGTCGGGCGACTTGGGATAGGCGGCGAGGTCCCTCACGCCGAACGAGCCCATGAGGAAGACGGTTTTGCCCTCCGCGGAGATCTCGAACGCCACGGTCTCGTCGTTTTCGGGCAGGGCTTTGATGAGGCCCAAGAGCTTAAACGCGCGCGGGAACATCACGGCGCATTTCGGCACGACGGACAGGATGTATTTGAGGTCGAACGCGATGTGCTTGCCCGCGTGCACGCGCACGGCAAAGTCGCCGACCGTGAACGTATCACCGGGGGAAATAAGGCGCAGGTTCTTTTCGGGCACGCCCATGCTGAGAAGAGATTCATAGGGCGTTTTCGTGCACCGGATGGGCAGATCGGGATTTTCGGCGAGCACGGCGGGCACGCCCGTGACATGGTCGAAATGCCCGTGCGTAAGCAGCAGGGCGTCGTGCGACGAAAAGCGCCCGGGGTCCAGCGGCGCGAGCTTTTTTGACATCCGCCGGAACGGGTCGAGGAAGAGTTTCGTATGCCCGCTCTCGAGCGACAGGGTCGCTGTGCCGTACCACGCGATCTTCACGTTCGGTCCCTCCTTCGGTGCGTTTTATGCAGAGAGTCTGCAAATTCATTCCGTTTCGATTGTATCACAGTGATTTGAAAAAAGCAAGCGGACAAAAAAACCTTCGGCGTTTCATTACCGAAGGTTTTTCATAATATATATGATTCCGGTTAGACGATGCGCCCCGCGGACTCGAAACGGTCACGCGCCGTAGCCGTCGGGATTCATCTTCTGCCAGCGCCAGGTGTCGCGGCAGGCGTCGACCGTGGATTTCTCGGTCTTCCAGCCCAGCACCTCGAGGGCCTTGGAGACGTCGGCATACGAAGTGTCGATGTCGCCGGGGCGGCGGGGGGCGATGACGTAGGGGATCGTGATGCCGTTAGCCTCTTCGAACGCATGCACGAGCTCGAGCACCGAAACGCCGCGGCCTGTGCCGAGGTTGTAGACCTCGCACCCCTTCACCGCCAGCGCGCGCTCGACGGCCTTGACGTGGCCCTTCGCGAGATCGACCACGTGGATATAGTCGCGCACGCCGGTGCCGTCGGGCGTGTTATAGTCGTTGCCGAAGACGTAGAGCTTTTCGCGTTTGCCCACGGCCACCTGCGCGATGTAGGGCATGAGGTTGTTCGGGATGCCGTTGGGCGCTTCGCCGATGAGGCCCGATTCGTGCGCGCCGATGGGATTGAAATACCGGAGAAGGCTCACGCTCCACGCGGGGTCGGCGAAGCTGAGGTCCCGCAGGATGATCTCGATGAAGTATTTCGTGGTGCCGTAGGGGTTCGTGGTGCCGCCGGTCTTCATATCCTCTTTGAAGGGGACGGGGTTCTCGCTGCCGTAGACGGTGGCGGAGGACGAGAAGACGATGGTCTTGACGTTCTTTTCGCGCATGACTTCAAGCAGCGCCACGGTGCCGCCGATGTTGTTTTCGTAATATTCGAGCGGCTTTCTCACGGATTCGCCCACGGCCTTGAGCCCGGCGAAATGGATCACCGCGTCGATCTTGTGCGTATCGAAGATGCGCCTCAGGCCCTCTTTGTCGCGGATGTCGCACTCGTAATAGGGGAAGTCGGCGCCCGTGATGCGCTTGACCCGCTCGAGCGATTCGGGCGAGGAGTTGGAATAGTTGTCCGCGACCACGATCTCATAGCCCGCGTTCAAAAGCTCGACGCAGGTGTGAGAACCGATGAAGCCGGCGCCGCCGGTGATAAAGATTGCCATACAGTGATCTCCTTTTTTTTGCGGTTCAAAGGGTAAACGCCGCGTTACGCGGCGGAGATGAAGATACGGAGCACCAGCGTGCGCTCGTCCGGCGAATAGGTGACGTCGCCGAGGGCGATCTTTTCGGCCGGGATCTCGAGCGAATAGACGCCGCCCGCGTCGAACAGGTCGTAGACCGCGTCGTTGAGCGTGTCGAGCGAGTCGAAACGGAATTCCGCGCTGCCGCCGCCGTTTTGCAGGACGTCGGACAGGGTGCGCTCGACGGTGTCGCGCCAATTGTCTTCGGCGCACACGAGCTTTTCACGCCGGTAATAGGTCTCGGCGTCGGACGTGCCGAACGTGAGGCCCTCGGGCAGGATGAAATCCTTATGGTCGGCTTCGACCATGGCCGTGGGGACGTTGAAATAGGCGTGCTGGACGTTGTTTTCGCGCTCGCTCACGGGGTCGTCCCACGTGAGGTCGAGGTGGTACCACGCGCCGCCGAGACGCGCGGCGTTCCACATGTGCCCTTCCTCTGCGCCGTCGGCGGACACCACCGTGCCGCGCAGCACGCAGCAGGGCACGCGCGCCATGTCGCACACGAGCTTGGCGGCGTAGGCGTAGCCCTCGCACACCGCCTTTTTGCCGACGAGCGCGCCGTAGGCGTTGGTGGAATCGTCCGCCTCGGTATACTCGACGCTCTCGCAGATCAGGTCGTGGATGAAGAGCTCTTTTTCATAGGCGTCGGGCAGGGCGTCGGTGCTGGCGCGCAGGTCCCTCGCAGCGGCGAGCAGCGCCTCGGTGCGCTTTTCGCACTCAGGGGCGGAGCAGGTGTATTTCGGGATGAAATACGACGTGCCGCCGTTTTGCTGGTAAGAGAACTGGTTCTTGAGGCAAAGAAGGTGCGGGTTGTCGTCCTTGAGGGCGGTGACCACGACCTTGAGCTCTTCGAGCGTGACGGGGGGCACGGCGATCTTCACGGGGTGCGAAAACACGGCGTTGTAGATCATGCGGTAGGCCTGCTGCCCCTGCTCGGACAGGCGCTCGTAGTGCACGCGCGTGACGGGAAAATCGACGAACGACGGCTCGCTGAGCAGGGCGCCGTCGGGCGCGGTGACCGCTTTGCCGGATTCGGTGGCGACCCCGGTGATGCCCGGGGAGCACGCGCAGAACAGGCAAACGATCAGCAATATGGAAAGCAGAACGGTCTGCAGGTTGTTTCTTCTCATCTCAATTGATCCTCTTCCCGATCAGTTGATGACCGAATACGCCGGGCTCTGCGCCACGAACGCTTCGATCCGGGTTCTATAATCATCGTAAAACTGCATGTTGACGTCGGTGTTGGCAAGGTTCACCACGCGCGCGAACGCCGCCTCCCCTTCGGCGACGGTCTCGTTCGTGATGTGCTGCTGCAGAAAATCGACCGTGACGCTGCCGCGGAACGCGACGCCGTCGTCCCCCTCGAAGGCGCTTTTGAGCGCCGCGTAGAGCGCGTCGGGCCCGAGGGTATACTTGCCGCGCTTGTAGCTATACTTGATCGCGTTGTCGTTGAACTCGCCGGTGGGCCGGTCGAACCGCACCTCGGTGTCGCCCGCGAGCTCGAAGAGATTTTTGAGGTTCGCGGACGTGAACGACAGGTAATAGTGCACGGTGAGGCCGAATTTCGCTTCGATCGAAGACTTGAGCCCCACGGCCCCGTAATCGGGGAAGAATTCAGACAGTTTTCCGTCGCGCCCCGAGAACGTGACGCGCAGGTCGTTGGGCAAGGGCTTGACCTTGACGCTGTTCTCTTTGGCAGAGAACGAGATGAGCGCCGCGTAGACCACGGTTTTCTGCTCGTCGACCGTCACGAAGAAGTTGAGGGCGTCGGCGTCGGAAAACAGGGCGTCGGGCGTGACGGCTGAGGGCTGTTCGCTTTCAAGCGTGGTCTCTTCGCCGCCGTCGCGCACGCCGATGAAGCTCTTTAAGTCAAAATCGGCGTCGAAATAGCTCCAGACGAGCAAAAACAGCAGGAACAGCACCACACTGCCCGCGATCGCGACCAGAGCGGTGATGAGCTTGCGTTTGAGCCCCGCGCGGCGGGTGCGGACGCCCTGCGTTTTTTCGCCGTTGAGCCTTCTCATCCGGTTCCCTTCCCGTCATTTCCGAAAAAATGTCAAACCCCAATACCTTGTATAGTATTATATATCGGACGTGCAAAAAATACAAGTTACAGGCGTGTAAGAAATAAAGAAATTCTATGAAAAAAAATTGTAAACTATGCCGAAAAAGTTTTTCTTGACATGCGTATTTTCTTATGGTATTATAATGCAGCCGCATGTTGCGGGCGCGCCCCTCAGGCGCAAAAAGCGGTATTCCCGCCCGCGAACAGCGAGACTAAATAAGGAGAAACATTCATGTACGCAATCATCGAAACCGGCGGCAAGCAGTATAAGATCGAAGCGGGCGACGTTATTTACGTTGAGAAGCTTGCGGTCGAAGCTGACAGCGAAGTCGTTCTGGACAAGGTCATCGCCCTCGGCGGCGACGACGGGATCAAGGTGGGCGCCCCTTACGTGGACGGCGCAACCGTGACCGCCAAGGCCGTGAAAAACGGCAAGGCCAAGAAGATCACCGTTATGACCTACAAGCCCAAGAAGAACGAGAAGCGCAAGCTCGGCCACAGACAGCCCTACACGAAGCTTGAGATCGTCAGCGTGAACGCCTGATGATCCGGGTCAGCTTCCGGTTCCCCTCTCCCGATTCGGCCCGGTTTAAGATCACCGGCCACGCGGGGTACGCGGGCGCGGGCGAAGACGTCGTCTGCGCGGCGGTATCGAGCGCGGCGTATCTTACGGCGAATACGATCACCGAGATCCTCGGGGTGAAAGCCGAGGCCACGGTGAAGGAAGGGTTTCTGGAATTCTCATTCGGCGGCAGCGAGGCTGCCGTGAAGCTCGTTGAAGGACTAAGGCTCCACACGGAGCAGCTCCAGACGGAGTATCCCAAACACGTAAAAGTCACTACGGAGGTGTAACGAAATGCTTAAGGTTAACATTCAGCTCTTCGCGCATAAAAAAGGTATGGGTTCTACCCGTAACGGCCGTGACTCCGAATCGAAGCGCCTCGGCGCCAAGAGAGCGGACGGTCAGTTCGTGAACGCCGGCACCATTCTGGTGCGTCAGCGCGGCACCCACATCCATCCCGGCACGAACGTCGGCAAGGGCAAAGACGACACGCTGTTCGCCCTGATCTCCGGCACCGTGAAATTCGAGCGCCTGGGCAAGGACCGCAAAAAGGTCAGCGTATACGAGAACAACTGAGTTTTCCGAAAAAAACACCCTGTCCCGGAGGACAGGGTATTTTTTTGTTGTTTCGCGGGTTCGGGTCATTCTTCCCCGACGAAAACGAACGCGGCGGGGATCTCGGGCGCTTCATCGTTTTCATCGAAGCATTCTTCGGGCACGAGGCGCAGAGTATGCGCGTCCTCGGCGAGAAAGCCGTATTCGGCGTCGGCGCCGTATGGGGAGACGTACAGATACTGACGGTTCCACTGCGCGACGCAATCGAGGACGCCGCCGTCGGCGAGGGTGAGAACGGCCGTGCCGCCCGTTTTCGTTTCGAACGCGAGGGTGAGCGTGCTGCCGTCTGAAGCGCGGTAGACGCCGTCGGGCACGCTGAGCGTGTAAGGATCGAGCCACGTGCCGTCGAGGATCGCCGCCATCTGCGCCTCGAAGACGCCGTCTTCCACAAGAAAGAGCCGCGGCTCGTTGGGGTCGTCGGGGTCCGCGGGCGAGAGTTCGGCAAGGGCCAGCTCCGCGGTCGCCCACCAGTCGGACGGCACCACATAGCCGGACGCCGTTTTTTCGACGGCGGGGATATAGGGCCAGAGCGTGGCGAGCGGCAGGCGGCGGTCGAGGTCGGCGTTGCCGGGCTCCCCTTCGCCGGGCGTGCGGCCCCTGCTCGACGAGAGCGCCAGCGAAGCGTTCCAATACATGCCAGTGCCGACGTTTGTAAGCGGGATCACGTAGGTCCCGCCGACGCGGTAGCCGGACGAAGAGAAGAAGCCGGATTCATCCTCAAACCGGACGAGCGTGCCGGCGAGGGCGGGGTCGCCCGCGTAGACCCTCGCGACCCGGAGCGAATAAACGACCGAATGCACGGTATAATGGATCGTCATCGTGTCCGCGCCGAATTTGCCGTCGTCCTGTGTCGTGAACAGCATTTCGAAGCGTTCGGCCTCTTCGACCGTGCCCTCGACGATGAGGTCGGCGCCCCGCAGCATGCTCTCGTCGAAGGGGACGAGCGCCAAGCTGCTGTTCGGAACGGGCACGGCGGGGGCGTTATCGCCCAGCACGTCCGTGCGCAGGACCGTGCCGTCCGCCAAGAAGGTGAGGCGGTCGGCCGCGCTTTGCGCCTTGCTTTCGGCGGGGTCGGCGGGGTCGGTGTGCGCCGTGCTTTCGGCGGCGTCGGGGACCGAGGGCACGGCGGGTGGAACCGGTTTATCCCGCGTTAGGAACGTGAGCGCGACGGCGGCGGCGACAACGAGCGCGGCGGCCGCGGGGATCGCGCGGGTCAAGGTTTTTTTGCGTTTTTCGGCCCTCGAGCGCGCTTCATCCCGCGCGGCGAGGGCGGCTTCATAGATCTCGTCATAAGTCTTCATTTGTGATTCCCTCCCTGAGCAGCTCTTTTTTAAGGGCTGCTTTCGCTTTGTAAAGGAGATTCTCGACCTGCCGGACCGAGCGGCGCGTGAGGCGCGCGATCTCGGCGTTTGAAGCGTCCTCGAAATATTTGAGGTACAGCGCCTCAGAATAGTCGCCGCGGAGCCGCGTGAGACATGCGTGCACGATCCTGTCGCGCTCGTTCGTCAGACACGTCTGTTCCACAGCGCGCGCTTCGTCGGCGAGCGCCGCTTCGTCCGGTTCGTCGCCCGTCAGCTTTTTTCTGCGGCGGACAAGATCGACGGCGTGGTTGCGGCCGATCGTGTAAAGCCACGTTTTGAAGCTGCTCTTCCCCGTGTAGCGCGGGCGGCGGACGGCGAGGCGGATAAAGGTATCCTGCACCGCGTCCTCGGCGAGGAACGGGTCGCCCGTGAGGGCGGTGAGGAACAGCGTGAGGCCGTCGCGGTAACGGCGCACGAGGTCCGAAAGGCCCGAATCGTCCCCTTCGAGATAACGGCGGTATTCCTCCACGCCCCGGTCCATAGTCATCCTCCCCTTTCATCCCTTATACGCGCCGGAACGGAAAAACGCTTCGGTGAAAAGAAAAAAAGCGCCAAACCAACGCCTTTATTTGTGGTATTTCTCGCCCTTCGCGATCTTGAAGCCGCGGTAGATCTGCTCGAGCAGCATCACGCGCGCGAGGCGGTGCGGGAACGTCATCGGCGACATCGAGATTCTGACATCAGCGCGGCGCTTAACAGCATCGGACAGGCCGCAGGAGCCGCCGATCACGAACACGAGCTGGCTTTTGCCTGCGTTGCCGCAGGAGACGAGATAGTCCGAAAGGTCTTCGGACGAGAACGGCTTGCCCTCGATGCACAAGGCGGCGACGGCCGCCCCGGCCGGGATCTTCTGTAAGATCGCCTCGCCCTCGCGTTCGAGCGCGCGGGTGATCTCGGCGTCGGAGGGGTCGTCGGACCTCAGGTCCGCGGCGCGGACCTCCTCCACCGTGACCCTGGCGTAGGCCTGCAGGCGTTTGAGGTATTCCGCGGACGCGTCGTCGTAGAACTTGTCTTTCAGCCGCCCCACGGCGATCACGGTGATCGAATACATAGGCTCCCCTTTCCGCCGTCAAAAAACGATCGGCTTGTCCATGCGCTCGACGGGCGCGACGTGGAGGGCAAAATCGGAGCCCTCTTTCGCGCCGGCCTTTTTGAAGGCGAACGCCGCGGCGCCGCGCGCGAGGGCGGGCGTGTTGTTCTCGCGGCTGAGGTGCCCGAGCACGAAATAGCGCGTGCCGGCGTTCAACAGACGAACGGCTGCCTCGGCGGAGGCGTCGTTCGACAAATGGCCGAACGACGAGCGGATGCGCGCCTTGAGCTGCGGCGGGTAAAAGCCGTGGGTGAGCATATCTTCGTCATAGTTGCTCTCGAGCAGCACGAGGTCACAGCCCGAAAGGGCCACGAGCATATCGTCGGTGACAACGCCGGTGTCGGTGCAGGTGCCGACCGTGCGCCCGTCCGGCAGGGAAATGACGTACCCGCAGCTCTCCTTCGCGTCGTGCGAGGTGCGGAACCAGCCGACGTGCATATCGCCCACGGCGACGCCGTCGGGCGTGAGCTTTTCGGTGACGTAGCTGCCGTCGAACTGCTCCGTTTTCATAAGCCCCGACAGGGTGCCGCCGGTGGCGTAGACCGGGACGTTGAGCTGATTCGCGAGCACGCGCACGCCGGCGATATGGTCGCCGTGCTCGTGCGTGAGAAAGATCGCGCGCACGCTTTTGGGGTCCACGCCGGTCTCGGCCATGGCGGTTTTGAGCCGGCGGCACGAGAAGCCCGCGTCCACCAGCACGCCGTAGTTGCCGTAGCCTATGTAGGCGGCGTTGCCGCCTGAGGAAGAGCAGAGCGTGATGAACCTTGCCATTTAACGCTTGCTCCCCTTCGCGCCCTTCGATCCCTTGGCGCCGCCGGCGAAGTTCTCGAGGATGTTGGTGTCGAACGAGAAGGTGATCGCATCCTCTTCTCTTCTGCGCTTGAGCGCGAGCTCGATCATGCGGTCGAGCAGCTCTGTGTATTTGACGCCCAGCGGCTCCCAGAGATAGAACGACAGGGAGCCCGGGATCGTGTTGATCTCGTTGAGGTAGACGGTGTCGGTGTCGCCGTCGATCATGAAGTCGATGCGCGACACGCCGTTGCAGCCGAGGCATTGGAAGGCCTTGACGGCGAGGGAGCGGATCTCCTCGCGCCGTTCGGGCGAGACGGGGGCGGGGATCTGCCGCTGCAAACTCGCCATGCCGGCGCCCGCGGACTTCGCGCCGCCCTTTGCGCCGCCCTTCGAGCCGCCGCCGGACGGGCCCTCGTATTTATCCTTGAAGCTTAAGATCTCGTCGTGCTTGAAGGGCTTTTCGAGCTCGGAGGCCTCGGCAGACGACGTGTCGCCGAGCACCGAGCAGTTGATCTCGGTGAGATCCGTGATCGCCTTTTCGCACAGGACCGCAGAGGCGTAGCGGAAGCCGTCCTCGAGGCAGGCTTTGAGCTCTTGCCGGTCGTGCGCGACCGAGATGCCCACCGACGAGCCGAGGTTCACGGGCTTGACGATGACGGGATACGTGAGTTTGTCTTCGGCGCGGTCGAGCACCGCCTCGGGGTCGGAAAACTCGGAGGCGTAGAAGCGCACGCAGTCGAGCACCGGGATGCCGTTTTCTTTGAGCACGGTCTTCATCACGTATTTATCCATGCCGACCGCCGACGCCGTGACGTCGCACCCGACGAAGGGCAGGCCGAGGGTCTTGAGATAGCCCTGCAAAGTGCCGTCCTCCACGTTCGTGCCGTGCACGATGGGGAACGCCACGTCCACGTCGGAGATGACGCCGCCGTGCTTTTTGAAGGGATAGCGAAGAAGGCGCACCTTGCCGTCTTCGTTCATCAGTACGCACCGCTCGCTCTTTTTGATGAGGGCGGGGATGTTCTTATATTCCTCGATGCACGAGCACTCGAACGAGGTGTAGAATTCGCTGTTTTTGGTGATATACACCGGCACGACGTCATATTTTGCTTTGTCGAGGCTGCCGATCGCCTGCAGAGCGGAGATGACCGAGACCTCGTGCTCGACGCTTTTGCCGCCGAACAGAACGCATAATTTGATCCGCATGACAGGCCCTCCTTAATAGTTATCCGGCAGGTCGTTTTCGAGAAGGATGATCTTGCGCTTCTCGCTGCCGATGGCATAGACTTTTTTCATGGCCTCGCCGAAATCCTCGTAGATATAGAGGTCCTTTTCGGGGAAGCCCTTATCGCGCACGCCCTCGGCGATGGGGGCGGTCTGCTTTTCGCCGATCAGGAATATCTTGTCGCAGCTTTCGGCCGCCTGCCTGCCGAACTCGCGGTTGAGCTCGGCCTCTTTTTCGCCGAGCTCCACCATGCCGGGCGTGACGAGGACGCGAAGGCCGTCCATTTGCGACAGGGTGCCCAGCGCCGCGGCGCAGCCCGCGGGGTTGGAGTTGAACGCGTCGTCGATGATCGTGCAGCCGCCCTTGTCGATGAGCTGCATGCGGTGCGGCACGGCCTCGATGCGCCTGACATAAAGGCGCATCTCGTCGAGCGGCATGCCGAAGCCGTTGGCCACGGCGATGGCGCCCGTGATGTTGAGCACGTTATGTTTGCCGAGAAGCTTCGTCTCAAAGTCGGTGACGCTGCCGTCGGGGGCGTGCACCTTAAATTGCGACCCCTGCGGCGTGACCGTGAAGTCGGAGCAGCGGTAGTCGGCGTCGGCATGGAAACCGTATTTGATGAAAACGTGTTTCGGCGGGTTTTCACGGATGCGCTCGTTATCCCAGTTGACATAGAGGCGCCCGTTTTCGGGCAGGGCATCGGCGAGCTCGTATTTCGTTTTGATGATGTTTTCGACCGAGCCGAAGCTCTCGAGGTGCTGGTCACCGAGCGCGGTGATCACGCCGTGCTTCGGGTGGACGATATCGCACAGCTCTTTGATATCGCCGACCCATTTCGCGCCCATCTCGCACAAAAAGATCTTGTGATAGGACCTTAAGGACGCGCGCACGGTTTTCACGATACCCATGGGGGTGTTGTAGCTCTCGGGGGTGACGAGGGTGTCGGTCCACGCGCGCAGGATCGTGTAGAGATAGAACTTGACGCCGGTTTTGCCGTAGGAGCCCGTGATGCCCACCGTTTCGAGATCGGGGCAGGACGCGAGCATGCGCTTGGCCTCGAGCGTGTAGCGGAGGTTCACGCCCTTTTCCATCGGTTTATTGATGAGATTCGCAAGGAGAATAAGAACCGGCACCAGTGCGGAGCAGAGTCCCAGCGGCAGGAACGAGAGGTTTTTGTTCGCGGTGGTCAATAGCCGGATGGACACGCCGAACAGCGCCGCCTCGAGCACGAGGAAGGTGACGATCAGGCGCTTGACGCGGGCGGTGTAGACCAGCGGCTTTTTCTGCCGGCGGCCCTTGTTCGACACGATGAGGCCAAAGAGCGACACGAGCAGCGCGGCCGCGCCGAACGCCATGAGCCTGTCGTTTTTGCACAGCGCCGTGAATGAGAGCACGAGCACCGTGAGGTCGGTGAGATAGTGCCAGGCGTTTTTGCCCATCCATCTGAGATGGGTGGACGTGCGGTAGCCGTCGAGCTGGAACATGTGCAGGTTATAAACCATGCTTTTGAACACGGCGTAGAACGACGTCAGGGCGATCGCGCCCCAGAGGAGCTGTAAATACCAAACCATAGCGTTTGCCTTTCGTGATCAGTTGAGGTGTAAAAACGAACTTAAGATCGCGTTGTAGAGCGCGGGATTGTCAAGGAACGAGAAGTGGCCGCACCCCTCCATGCGGGCAAGGCCCGCGTCGGGGATCAGAGCCTCCATCTTTTCGGCGTCGGTGATCGGGGTGGCCGTGTCGCGCGTGCCCCAGATGAGCAGCGTAGACTGCTTGATCTCGGGCAGAAGGGGCGTGAGGTCTTCGTTGACGGAGTTGACGAGGACCTTGCGCATCAGCGGGCTCGCGGCCTGATAATCCGCCGAGCCGACCATGCCCTGCAGCTTGTTGAGAATCCCCGGAGTGTGGGTCAACAGCTTCTTGCCCATGCCCATGACCTTTTCTTTTTTCATCTGCTCTTTCGATTTCTCGGGGCGCACGCCCGCGGAATCCACGAGGATGATCTTATCGATCTCAAACGGCAGGTCACTGCGCGAAGCGAGCTTGATGATCACGCGCCCGCCGTAGGAATGCCCGAGAAAGATGACTTTTTTGACGCCGAAGTGCGTGAGGAAGTGCGACACGAAGTCGGCGTAGTCGTCCACGTGCCAGTCCGTCGGGGGCTCGGGCGTTTCGCCGTGGCCCGGCAGGTCCATGGCGAGCACGCGGTATTTTGAGGAAACGAGCGTCGCCGAGGGGCGGAACAGCTCGATGTTCGACGCCCAGCCGTGCAGCATGACGACGGCATAGTCGCTCTTTTCGCCGAGATCGAAGTAATTGGTTTCGATGTTGTCGATCGTTACGGTCATAATACACCTCTGTGGGGAAAAACTTCAATACAGGATATGGCGGGGAAACGAAAACGTGCGCGGATCAGTCGGCCGTGAGCACCCCGGAGAGATCCACCTCTTCGGCGTCCGCCCACAGCTTTTCGAGGTTGTAGTTCTCGCGCTGGTCGGGAGTGAAGATGTGGATGATGAGGTCGTAATAGTCGAGCAGGATCCAGCCCGTGGCGCGGCCTTCGACCTGACGGGGCGTGAAGCCCGCCTGTTCCATGGCGAATTCGACCTCGTCGGCGAGGCTTTTGACGTGCGTGGACGAGGTGCCGGCTGCGATCACGAAGTCGGAGGTGACGATGGTGAGGTCTTCAACTTTGAGCGCCTTGATATCCTGCGCCTTTTTCTTGTCCAGCGCCTTGACGGCGGTGAGCACCTTCTGATTCATAGTTCCTGTTCCTTTCTGATAGTTTGCAGTAAAACTTGATTATAACACGCTACGGTGTCGGGGTGGATGGGGCGGCCCTCCTTCGCGAGGTCTTCGATCGTGAAGCGCAGGCCCTCTTCCATGCAGAGTTCCAGAGATCCTTCGGCGCGGCGGCGCATGCCGTCGGCGCCCGGATAGTCGCGGTCGTCGGAGATGAAGTCAGCGACGAAGAGTATTTTTTCGAGCGGCGTCATATCCGTTTTGCCGGTGGTGTGGTAACGGATCGCGGAGACGATCTCATCGCCGGGGTCGTAAACGCGCTTGGCGTAGTCGGCGCCGGTGATCGCGTGGTGGAGCTTTTTAAGGCGGCGCTCCATGTCCGTTGCGCAGACGCCGTGCCCGTCCATATAGGCGAGGCCCTCTTTGCGGGAGAGCTCTTTCGTTGCGTCGTGCAGCACGCCCGCGATATAAGCGGATTTGGGGTCGCCGCAGTACCGGAGCGCCAGACGCCGCGCCGCGTCCGCCACGCACATCGAATGGAAAAAGCGGAATTCCGACAGGCGGGACTTTACGTCGGCGATCATGCGAACGATCTCATCATCGAGGTAGAGCCCGCGGCGGTAGATCGCCGTTTCGACGGCGGGCGGCACGAGGGCCGAGACGTCGGCGAACGCGCCGACGGCGGCGCGCACCTCGGTGGAGCTGACCGGGAAGGGCTCGAACGCGAGCGCTTTTGACCGCGCGGCGATCTCGGGATGGGCGGCGAAATACGCGGCGAAGCCGCCGTCGCCCTCGTCCGTTTCGCGGCGCACCGCCACGAGCGTAGCGAACGAGAGGATCTCGCGATAATCGCGCCATTTATGGAACTGCAAGAGCTGGTCCTCGCCCACGACGAAGCAGAGCTCGTCGCCCGGGTATTGCGACGCGAAGGCGCGCACGGTGTCGATCCAATAGCTGACGCCCCCCTTTTCGATCTCGATATCCGAGACCTCGATCTTTTCATCGGGCAGGGCGAGGCGGCAGAGTTCCAACCTATCGGCGTCAGACGCCCCGGCGGGCGCCCCCGTTTTGAACGGAGACACGGCGGCGGGGACCACGATCAGCCGGTCGAGCGCGAGGGCGTCGACGAGAAACCGGGCGAGCCTGACGTGGCCGGTATGGATGGGGTCAAAGCTGCCCCCGAACAGTCCGATGCGTTTCATTCGTCCCTCTTTTTGCGCACGATGAGCTTGCTTCTGCCCTTTTTATCCTCAAAGGGCGATTTCTTTTTATACGGCCTTTGATAGACCTTTTCGGTGGAGGTGTTCTTCACCGGCTTTTTCTTCGGCTGATGGAGGTCGGGGTTCAGGCGGTACAGCACCATGACCCCGCCGATGACCTGCACCACCTCGGCGTGCGTGGCCGCGGCGAGCGCCTCGGCCGCCTCGCGGGGCGTGAGGGGCGAGGTCTCGGTGAGCACCTTCAGCTTTATAAGCTCGCGGGCGCGGAGCGCGTCGTCGGTCTGGGTGATGAGCTCGTCGCTCATGCCGCCCTTACCGACCTGAAACAGCGGCTCGAGGCCGTTGGCCCTGGCGCGCAGTGCCGCGCGTTCTTTACTCGTCATAGGGTTCTCCTTTATGTTCACAGATATTTTTTCAGTTCTTCTTTCAAGGCCCGCAGGGCGTTGCCGCGGTGCGAGATCGCGTCCTTTTCTTCGGCGGTGAGCTCGGCGAACGATTTATCGCCCACGTAGAAGATGGGATCGTAGCCGAAGCCGTTGTTCCCCTTCGGGGCGAAGCCGATCTTGCCCTCGCACGTGCCGCGCACGGTGAAGCGCGTGCCGTCGGGGAACACGCAGGCGGCGACGGACACGAAGCGGGCGGTGCGCTTTTCTTCGGGGACGTCCCGCATCATTTCGACGAGCTTCGCGATCTTTTCGGGATAGGGGGTGTCTTCGCCGAGAAAGCGGGCCGAATAGACCCCGGGCGCGCCGTCGAGGGCGTCGATGCACAGCCCCGAGTCGTCGGCGATGCAGGGCATCATGGAGTCCACACACCCGGAGACCGCCTTTTTGAGGGCGTTTTCTTCGAACGTTTTTCCGGTCTCTTCGACCTCATGCAGGATGACGCCGCACTCGAAATCGAGATAGACGTGCACGCCGAGCGGCAGGAGGATGCGCGTGAGCTCCTCGCGTTTTTTCATATTATGCGTGGCGACCAAAAAGTCCAAACAGACCCCTTCTCTCTTTCTTTTTCGGTTCTTCAGCGGGCGCCGCGGGCGCGGGTTCCGCCACGGGCTCGAAGGGCTCGGGCTCGTCGGCGGGGACGGTAGCGGCGGGTTCTTCCGTCACGGGCGCTTCGGCGGGCGCGGGGGCGGCAGGCTCCTCAATATAGGGCCAGGCGACCGGCTCTTCGTTCAGCGGCTGCGGTTCATCTGCATGCTGAGCTTCACTCTCGACGCGCTCTTGCCATTCGCCCTCAGCTTCGAGATCTGCTTCGCCGTATGCTTCTTCTGCTTCATAAGGCGCTTGCGCTGTCTCTTCGGGAGCAGGCTCGTTCGCTTGTCCCGCGTCATCTCCGCTTTGAGCTGATTCTTCTTCTGCGTCGCCTTCGTCTTCACCAAGTCCGCCGAAAGCCGCTCCAAGCGCTTCGGCAAACTCCCGCAGTCCGTCTTCTTCCGCGTCCTCTTCGACGGGAACAAAGTTCTGATATTCTTCGCTGTTAACAAGTCCTTCCAGGGAATTTTCATCTTTATCCTCCTGACTGCCGTCTGATTCCACGAACAGGCTCTTTGCGAACGCCGCGGGGTCGAAGGGCTGCAGATCGTCGAGCCCCTCGCCCACGCCGATGAATTTGACCGGGATCTTCAGGTCGTTTTTGATCGAGAGCACCACGCCGCCGCGGGCGGTGCCGTCTAATTTCGTGAGCACGATGCCGGTGAGCTCCGCCACGTTCATGAACTCACGCGCCTGGTTCACGGCGTTCTGCCCCGTGGTGGCGTCGAGCACCAGAAGGACCTCGCGGTCGGCGTAGGGCAGCTCGCGGTCCATCACGCGGTAGATCTTGCCGAGCTCGTCCATCAGGTGCTTTTTGTTGTGCAGGCGGCCCGCGGTGTCGCAGATGATGATGTCGCAGTCGCGCGCGATGCCGGCCTGGATGGTGTCGTAGACCACGGCGGCGGGGTCGGCGCCCTCTTTGTGCTTGATGATGTCCACGCCCGCGCGCTTTGCCCACACGTCGAGCTGGTCGATGGCGGCGGCGCGGAAGGTGTCGGCCGCGGCGAGGATGACCTTTTTGCCCTGCGATTTGTACATCGCCGCCATTTTGCCGATCGTGGTGGTCTTGCCCGCGCCGTTCACGCCGATCACGAGGATGACCGAGGGGATCGTGATGAGGCCCATGTCCTCGCCGCCTTCCAACAGGTCGGCGATGATGTTCTGGAGCTCTTGTTTGACTTCGCTCGTCTTCTTGATCTTTTCGCTCGCGACGCGCTTTTTGAGCTCCTCGACGACGGCGACGGCTGTGTTCACGCCCACGTCGCCCATCACGAGGATCTCTTCAAGCTCGGTGTAGAGGTCCTCCTCGAACGAGTCGAACGCGTCGAGCATGTCGTCGATGGCGCCGGCCATCTTATTGCGGGTCTTGGAAAGCCCGAAGTTGATCTTTTTGAATATCGCCATACGTTTTCTCCCTTATTCGTCGAGATGCAGCTCGGCGACCATTTCGGCGGTGCGCAGCTCCAAAAGCTTTGACACGCCGTGCTCCTGCATGGTCACGCCGTAGAGGATATCCGCCTCCTCCATGGTGCCGCGGCGGTGGGTGATCAGAATGAACTGGATGTTGTCGGTCATCGAGCGCACGTACTGGGCGTAGCGCACGACGTTGACGTCGTCGAGCGCGGCCTCGACCTCGTCGAACACGCAGAAGGGCGCGGGACGGACCTTGAGGATCGCGAACAGCAGGGCGACCGCCGTGAGGCCCTTTTCGCCGCCCGAGAGCAGCGAGAGATTGCGCACGTTCTTGCCCGGGGGCTGCGCGCGGATCGTGATGCCGCACTCGAGGATGTCGTTTTCGTCCTCAAGCACGAGCGAGGCCTCGCCCCCGCCGAACAGCTCGGTGAACGTGGTGCGGAAATGCCCGTTGATCGCGTCGAACCGCTCGCGGAACAGCTCCGCCATTTTGCCGGTGAGCTCTTCGATCATGCGCGTGAGCTCTTTTTTGCTCTTTTCAACGTCCTCGACCTGCGCGCTCAGGAAATCGTAGCGGGCCGAGACCTCTTTATACTCGTCGATCGCCGCGACGTTGACGTTGCCGAGCGCCTTGATCGCGGCGCGCAGCTCCGACAGGCGGCTTCTCGCCGCGGTGGGGTTCTCGGTGGGCTCGGCGATCTCGGCGGCCTCGCGCCGGGTGAGGCTGTATTCCTCATAAAGCCGGCGCTCGGTATCCTCCTGCTCCTTGACGAGGGCGTTGCGGCGCTCCTCGAGCCGGACGAGCTCGCCGGACAGCTTTTCGCGCTCTTCGTTTTTCTGCTTTTCGAGCAGGCGGCCGTCGGACGCTGTCTTTTCGGCCTCGGTGCGCTTTTCGATGAGCTTTTGCACCGACTCGGCGTTTTCGGCGATCTTTTCGCGAAGATTCGCCGCGCGTTTTTTGGAGTCTTCAAGCGACGAAACAAGCTCTTTGCCGTGCGCCTCGGCCCCGGCGATCTCGGCGCGCAGGCGCTCTTTCGTTTCGCCGACCTCGGCGTCGCGGCGGGAGAGCTCCTCAAGCTGGTCGGTCTTGCCGCGCTTTTCGCCGAGCAGCGCCACGGTTTTCACGTTCACGGCGCCGATCTCTTCGTTGAGGCGTTCGCGGTCGGAAACGAGGTCGTCGTGCCCGCCGGAGAGGTCGGAGATCGCCTTTTCGCGCAGGGCGCGGTCCTTTTCGAGTTCGGCGAGCTTTTCGTCGGCAAGGCTCACGACGTCGGTGAAGTTTTTGAGGCGCTCTTCGGCGGCGTCGCGCTCGCGCGCCAGTTCCTCGAGGGCGCGGGCGTTTTCTTCGATGAGGGAGTCGGTCACGCTCTTCGCGGAGAGCGCGGCGCTTTTTTCTTCGGTGGCGCGCAGGATATCCGCCTCGAGGCCGCCGGTTTCGGCGCGCCGGCGCGAGAGCGCCTCGGTGTCCGTTTTGAGGGCGGCGGCGGCGACGGCGAGCTTGTCCTGGAGTTTGGCCTCGTCCTTTTCGAGGCTCTGCGCCTCGGCGCGGCGGGTGAAAAAGCCCGCGGACGAGATCTTGGAGCCGCCGGTCATGGAGCCGCCGGCGTTGATGACCTGGCCGTCGAGCGTGACGATGCGGAAGCGGTAGCCGTAGGCCTTGGCGATGGGCAGCGCCGTGTCGAGATCCTCGCACACGGCCACGCGCCCAAGAAGCGAGCGCACGACGCCCTCGTATTCGGCGTCGTATTTCACAAGGTCGGAGGCGACGCCGACGAAGCCGAAGCGGTCCTCAAGGCCCTTTTCGTCGAGATATTTGCCCTTCACCGCGCTCAGCGGCAGGAAGGTGGCGCGCCCGGCGTTGGCGTTTTTGAGATAGGCGATCGCCTTTTTGGCGTCGTTTTCGGTCTCGGTGACGATATCCTGCACCGCGTTGCCGAGGGCCGTTTCGATGGCGGTGGTATATTCGGCGTCCACCTCGATGAGCTGGAACAGCGTGCCGCGGATGCCCTTTAAGGTGCCGTGGCTCTTTTCGCGCATCACGACCTTGACCGCGCCGCCGTAGCCCTCCATGTTCTTTTCGGTGTCGCGCAGGAATTTAAGGCGCGACTGCATGGACAGGAGCTTGAGGCGCTCGTTTTCGTAGGCGGTCTTCTTTTCTTCGAGCTTGCGCTCGCTCGTCTGGAGCTTGAGCGCGAAGCCCGCCTTCATGTTCATCATTTCGGAGATCCGGTCGGAGAGCTCTTTGAGGCGCGCGTTTTCGGAAGAAAGGCGGTCGGTGAGCTCTTTGCCGTTTTCGCGGCGTTTTTCGGCGGCCGCCCCGACCTCGCCGAGGCGGGAGCGGATCTCTTCGGTATACGACAGCGCCGCCTGCCGCTCGATGCCGACGCGCGAGATCTCGGCCGTGACGGCGGCGAGCGCTTCGTTCGCGCGGGCGGATTCTTCGGAATATTCTTCGTCGCGGCTCTTGAGGGAGCCGAGGCGCGCCGTGAGGCCGTCGAGCTCTTTTTCGGCGGCGGAGATCGCCGCGTCGAGCTCGGCAACGCGCGCCAAGATCGCCTGCCGGTCGGTCTCGGTCTGGCTCAGAACGCCGTCCTGCATCGCGATCTCGCGCGTGAGGCGTTCGACGGTCTCGGCGTTATGTTGGATCGAGGTTTCGGTGACGGCCGTTTCGGCGTCGAGGGCGGAAACTTCGTCCTCGAGGGCGGCGGAATCTGCGCGCACGGCCTCCATGCGGACGTTCAGTTCCCGGATCTTTTCGCCCGCGCCCTCGATCTCTTCGTTGAGACGCTCGAGGGCTGCGCCGGTCTCGTCATACTGCGCCTTGGCGACGTCGAGCTTGCCCGCCTGCTCGCGGATCTTTTCGGCGGAGGTCTCGAGGATCCTGAGCCACAGGCCGATCTCGAGCTCTTTGCGCTCGGCGGCGAGCTTTAAGAACTGCTGCGCCTTGATGCTCTGCTTTTCGAGCGGGCCGACGCGGCTGCGAAGCTCCTCCACGATGTCGCGAAGGCGCACGAGGTTTTCTTCGGTGAGCTGCAGACGCTTGTTGGCGTCGGCGCGGCGGTAGCGCAGGTGCGAGATGCCCGCCGCCTCTTCGAACATTTCGCGGCGGTTCTCGCTCTTGGCGGAGACCATCTCTTCGATGCGCCCCTGCCCGACCATGGAATAGCCGTCGCGCCCGAGGCCCGTATCCATAAACAGCTCGTTGACGTCGCGAAGACGCGACGCCTTGCCGTTGATGAGATAGGCGGATTCGCCCGAGCGGTAGTAGCGCCTTGTGACGCTGACCTCTTTTTCGGGGTTCTGGAGCAAGCCGTCGGCGTTGTCGAGCCGCAGGGTGACCTCGGCGAAGCCCACCGCCTTGCGGGAGCCCGTGCCGGAGAAGATGACGTCTTCCATCTTCGCGCCGCGCAGGCTCTTGGTGGACTGCTCGCCCAGCACCCAGCGCACCGCGTCGGAGATATTCGATTTGCCCGAGCCGTTCGGCCCCACGACCCCGGTGATGCCGGGCCCGAACGTAAGCACGGTTTTATCGGGGAAGGACTTGAAGCCCTGGATCTCGATGGATTTCAGATACATAGACCGGTTCCTTTCGGAATGGCGCGGCGAAGGGCCGCGCGCTTATTTATATTAATGTAATACTCCGCGCTCACACGGGGATGCCCATGAGCCGCAGCGCCTCTTTCGCCGCCGCCTGCTCCGCCTTTTTCTTGGAGTGGCCGACGCCGGACGAGATGCAGTTGGAGTTGAGATACACTTCGACGGTGAAGGTCTTGTCGTGCGCGGGGCCGGACTCGGCCACCGGCACGTATTTGAGCTGCTCGTCGGGGTTGCGCTGGATGACCTCCTGCAGCATGGTCTTATAGTCGGTGACGGCCGCAACGTCGGTCTCGGCGGTGCTGATGAAGCGCAGCACGAAGGGCCGCACGGCGTCGATGCCGCCGTCGAGATAGATGGCGGCGATCAGGCTCTCGAACGCGTCGGACAAAATGCTCGGGCGCTCGGCGCCGCCGGAGAGCTTTTCGCCCTTGCCGAGCAGCAGATAATCCCCGAGCCCGATCTCGCGCGCGAATCCGGCGAGGCTTTTTTCGCACACCGCCGCGGCGCGGATCTTGGTGAGCTCCCCTTCCTGCGTATGCTTCATGGTGCTGAAGAGATATTCCGCCGTGATGAAGCCGAGCACCGAGTCGCCGAGGAACTCGAGGCGCTCGTTGTCGCGCTTGTGGCCCTTTTCGTTGGCGTAGGATGAGTGCGTGAGCGCCCGCTCCAAAAGCGCGGGGTCTTTGAACGTGTAGCCGATAGTTTGCTGTAAGTCTTTCATAACGTTTTGATACTCTCTTCGACCGCCGCCAGCGCGCGCTCGGAGAGCAGCCGGTAGCGTTCTTTTTTGTCGCGGATCTTTGTTTCGCACGGCGGCAGGAGGCCCATCGCCGCGCCCATGGGCTGGAAATCTTTGGCCGTTTCGTCGGCGATGTAGCGGGACAGCGCGCCCATCATGGTGGTTTCGGGCAGGACGAACGGCGTTTGCCCGAGGACGTGACGCGCGGCGTTGATTCCGGCGAGAATGCCGGAGGACGCGGACTCCATGTAGCCCTCGACGCCGGTGATCTGGCCCGCGAAGAACACGCGCGGGTCGTTTATCACGGCGAAGTCGGGGCCGAGAAGGCCTGGGCTTTTGAGGAAGGAGTTGCGGTGCATGACGCCGTAGCGGGCGAACTCGGCGTCGTGCAGGGCCGGGATCAGGTTGAACACGCGCTTCTGCTCGCCGAATTTGAGGTTCGTCTGGAAGCCGACGAGGTTATAGAGCGTGCCTTCGCGGTTCTCTTTCCGGAGCTGCAGGACCGCCCACGGGCGGTGGCCGGTGCGCGGGTCGCGGAGCCCGACCGGTTTCATGGGGCCGAAGCGGATCGCGTCGTGCCCGCGGGAAGCGAGCACCTCGATGGGCATGCACCCCTCGTAGACGCCGCTTTTCTCAAAATCGTGCAGGATCACCCGCTCGGCGGAGACGAGAGCTTCGTAAAAGCGCTCGTATTCCTCTTTGTTCAGCGGGCAGTTGAGATAGTCGTCGCCGCCCTTTTCGTAGCGGGACTGCACGAAGGCGAAGTTTTCGTCCACGCTCTCGGCGGTGACGATGGGCGCGGCGGCATCGAAAAACGACAGCCTTGCGCCGTAACGCCGCTCGATATCGGCGGAGAGAAGGTCGCTCGCGAGCGGGCCCGCCGCCACGATGACGACGCCGTCATCCGGGATCGCGGGGACCTCTTCCCTTATGATCTCGATCAACGGGTCGGACTCGATCTCTTTCGTCACGAGGGCGGAAAACTCGTCGCGGTTGACGGCGAGCGCGCCTCCGGCGGGGACGGCCGTCTCTTTTGCCGCGGCCACGCACACGCTGCCGAAGCGCTCCATCTCCGCCTTTAAGAGGCCCGCGGCGGAGTCGACGCGCGACGCCTTGAAGGAGTTGGAGCACACGAGCTCACAGAGCTTTTCGCTCTTATGTGCGGGCGAAAAGCGGACGGGCTTCATTTCGTAAAGCCGCACGGGCACGCCGCGGCGCGTGAGCTGCTTCGCGGCCTCGACGCCCGCGAAGCCGCCGCCGATCACAGTGACCTTATTCATCGCCTTTTTCTTCCGTTTTTTTCGGTTTCGACGCGTAGCCGCAGCCCTCGGCGAGGCACCGAAGGCCCGTGCCCTTCGACACGCGGAACAGGGTCTTGCCGCACTTGGGGCAGGCGTCGGCGGTGGGACGGTCCCACGTCATGAACTTGCAGGTCGGGTAGTTGACGCAGCCGTAGAACGTGTAGCCGCGCTTTGACCGGCGGCTGACGATCTCGCCGCCGCACAGCGGGCAGGCGCCCGGCTGCGGCACCACGTAGGGCTTGGCGTTTTTGCATTCGGGATAGTTCGGGCAGGCCAGGAACTTGCCGTAGCGGCTCATTTTGACCACCATCATCGCGCCGCATTTCTCGCACGGGATGTCGGTCATATCCTCTTCAAGGCTGATCTTCACGCCCTGCATCGAGGACTTTGCCTTGTCGAGCGTTTCTTCGAATTCGTCGTAGAACGTGTGCAGCATCTTGACGTAGTCGTAGCCGCCCGCCTCGATCTTGTCGAGATCCGCCTCCATGCCGGCGGTGAATTTCGTGTTGACGATCTTGGGGAACTTTTCTTTGAGCAGGTGCGTGATCGCCACGCCGAGCTCGGTGGGCTTGAGCGCCTTTTTCTCGCGCTCGACGTAGTCGCGCTCGGTGATCGTGGACAGGATGGTGGCGTAGGTGGACGGACGGCCCACGCCCGTCTCTTCGAGCGCCTTGATAAGCGACGCCTCGGTGTATCTGAGCGGCGGCTGCGTGAAGTGCTGCTCGTCGCGCAGTTCTCTCAGCTTGAGCGGAGCGCCGGCCGTGAGCTCGGGCAGCGCGCGCTTTTCGCCGTCGTCTTCGGAGTTGTCGTAGAGGACGGTGTAGCCGTCGAAGCGGACCGAATAGCCGCTGGCCATGAACTCGACGTATCCGTCGCGCCCGGGGGTGACAGCGCGGATCTCGGCCTTCACGGTATCCTGCACGCAGGACGCCATGAGGCTCGCCATGAAGCGGCACCAGATGAGGTTATAGAGCTTATACTGCTCCGGCGTGAGGGAGCCCTTCGCCTCGTCGGGGGTGAGCGACGGGATCGCGGGGCGGATGGCCTCGTGCCCGTCCTGCGCGCCGGCGCCGGTCTTGTAATAGCGGGGCTTTTCGGGCAGATAGCCGTCGCCGTAAGCGCCGCGGATATAGGTCGTTGCCTCGGCGCGGGATTCTTCGGAGATCCTCAGCGAGTCGGTACGCATATAGGTGATGAGACCGACGGCGCCGTGGCCCTTGACGTCGATGCCCTCGTAAAGCTCCTGCGCGATGCGCATGGTGCGTTTGGGCGTGAAGCCGAGGTGCTTCGACGCCTCCTGCTGCAGGGTGGAGGTGATGAACGGCGGCGAGGGCTGCTTTTTGCGCACGCCCTTTTTGACGGAAGCCGTATTATAGGAGGCGCCCTCGAGGCGGTCGAGCACCGCCTTGGTCTCTTCTTCGTTCGTGAGCTTTATTTTTCCGTTCTCGTCGCCGACGAGGGCGGCGGTAAACTGCTTTTTCGAGGGCGGGTTCGTGAGCACCGCGTCGAGCGTCCAGTATTCTTCGGGCACGAAGGCGTCGATCTCCTCTTCCCTGTCGACGATGAGCCTCAGGGCCACGCTCTGCACGCGCCCGGCCGAAAGGCCGCGGCGGATCTTCTGCGAGATGAAGGGGCTCAGACGGTAGCCCACGAGCCGGTCGAGGATGCGGCGCGCCTGCTGGGCGTTGACGAGGTCGATGTCGATCCGAGAGGGATGGTCCATGCCGTAGAGGACGCTGCGCTTGTTGATCTCGTTGAACTTCACGCGGTTGGCCTGCTTGAGGTCGAGCCCGAGAAGGGTGGCGAGGTGCCACGAGATCGCCTCGCCCTCGCGGTCGGGGTCCGTCGCGAGATAGACGCGCGTGCTCTTGGCGGCGGCGTCCTTGAGTTCGGTGAGCAGCTTCTCCTTGCCCTTAATGACTGTATAATTCGGTTCGAAATCGTTTTTGACGTCCACGCTCAGCTTTGAGGAATAGAGATCTCTGACGTGCCCCATGGACGCCATGACCTTGTAGCCCTTGCCGAGGTATTTCTGGATGGTTTTCGCTTTCGCGGGCGATTCCACGATCACTAATGACTGCATAAATGGTTCTCCTATCTGTTCTTCTCTTCTTTATGAAAGGACCGCCTGCACCCGGTTGCCGGGCAGGAGACGGACCAGACCGTCCAGTTCGAGCTCCGTGACCGAGGTCAGGAGCCTGTTTACGGGGATGCCGCTGAGCCCGACGAGCTCGTCGAGCGTGACGGGCGACTCCCCGATCGCCGCGAAAACGGCGGCGGCGTCCCCTTCGAGGGAGGCGAGGACCTCCTGCTTCGCGTCCGGCGCGGGCGCGGGAGCGGGGTCCGGCGCGGCGGGAGGCTGTTCATGTTTGCCGAAGGCGCGCGCGGCCTTGCCGGGCGTCTTTTTTTCGTTGCGCACCTCGGGCGGGATGAGCGTCTGCTCCTGCCCGATGCCCTTGCCGGAGGGATCGCGCACGTAGGCGTAAACGTAACGCGCCTCGCCGACGGACACGCCGTTGACGAACGCGAACTGCTCGAGCGTGAGCTTGTGGGGGCGCAAAAGCGGCGGCAGGTTTTTGCCGTCGTTTTCGAGCGGGACGCCGGCGGGGGCGTCGGGGTCGAAAAAGCGCATGAGGTCGCCGGTGGTTTTCAGCTCCCCCGCGCCGCGTTCCAAGAGGGATACGCAGCCCTCGGAGGGGTCGACCGACGGCGAGAGGGCGAATAGCGCCCTGCCGAAACGCTCGGCGTGCCGCGCGGTGATGAGCGACCCGCTTTTGGCGCCCGCCCGCACCACGACCGTGCACCCCGCAAGCCCCGCGATGATGCGGTTGCGCCGCGGGAAGACCGTGCGGCCGGTTTCGGTGAAGGGATCGTTTTCGGTGAGCAGCAGGCCGTTTTGCCGGATGCGGCGGCGCATGAAGGTCTTTTCGGGCAGGTAGTTCGCGCCGAAGCCCGTGCCGAGCACGGCGATCGTGCCGCCGCTGCCCGTGAGCGCGCCCTCGTGCGCGGCGGAATCCACACCGACCGCCCCGCCCGAGACCGTGACGGCCCCGTTTTGCGAGAGCGCGGCGCCGAGACGGTAGGCCGCCTCGAGCGAGACGGGACCCGCGTCGCGCGAGCCGACCACGGCGGCTGTGCGGGAGCTTTGCAGGAGGCTCAGGTCCCCGTCCGCGTAGAGGACGAGCGGAAAATCGGAGATCTGTTTAAGGCCTTTCGGGTAATAGGGGCTTTCGGGCGTGACGATGTGCCAGCCGAACTGCAGGCAGCGCGAGAGGATCGCGAAGGCCTTGCCTTCGTCGGTATTTCTGAGGCGGTCGGCCTGCGCCTCGGTGAGAAGCCCCTCGGCGAGGAGTTCGTCCGGCGGGCGCCGGAGCGCCTCCTGGGCCGTGCCGAACCGGCGCGCGAGCGCGGCGCCGGCGGCCGTGCCGTTCAGGGCAAGGCTCAAAACGAGCCAGTCTAAGACGTTTTCCATACTATTCGTGATTGACGGGTCCTATGCGCCCGCGCTGCAGCTCCCAGATGAGGATCGCCGCGGCGGCGGCCGCGTTGAGGCTCTCGGCGCGCCCGGGCATGGGGATGAGAGCGAGATCGGTGCAGGCGGCTTTGACTTCATCCGATACGCCCGCGCCCTCGTTGCCGATCACGAGCACGCGCCCGCCGGGGAGCGAAAGCGCGCGGATATCGACGGCGGCAGGGTCGAGCACGGCGGCCACGGCGCGCATGCCGCGTTCGCGGCAGCCGTGAAGAAAACCGGGGGCGTCGTCGGTCTGTAAAACGGGCAGGCGCAGCAGGGCGCCCATCGAGGCCCTGAGGGCTTTGGGCGTATAGAGGTCGCACCCGCCGGCGAGAATGAGGCCGGCGGCGCCGAGGGCTTCGGCGGTGCGCGAGAGCGCCCCGAGGTTATCGGGGTTCTGGACCCGGTCGGTGAGGACGTAGAGGCCGTCGGGGTCGAGCGTGAAGATAGCCTCGCGCTTTTCGGCCACGGCGAAGAAGCCCTGCGTGCTGCCGACGTCGCTGAGCTTTTCGGCGACGGACGGGTCGATGAGGCAGGTCTCTTCCGCCGCGTCGGTGCAGAGATCATATTCGCGGGCGTACTGCTCTTTGGCGCGCTCGGTGACGAACAACGTTTTGAGCGGGAAGCCGTTGGCTGCCGCGTCGGCGCACAGGCGCGCGCCCTCGAGCAGGAAGCGCCCGGTCTTTTTGCGCCCGCCGGGGGTGAGAAGCCGCGCGGCCTCTTTCACGGCGGGATTCGCGCGGGAGGTGATGAATTTCGGCGTCATGGCGTTAACCGTAGAGGTAGGACGAGATATCGGGCGCGGCGTAGGAGACGTCGCTGACGATCTCAATGAGGAAGATGATCACGGCGATGAGCATGGTGGGCGCGAGGAAGAACCAGCGCGCCTTGCGCCGCGCGAAGGGATAGTCGCCGGGGCGCAGGCGGAACGCCGCCTTGTTGCGCACGCAGTAAACAACGATGCACACGAGGCCGGCAAGCATGAGGCCGTAAACGAGGATCGCGGAGAGCGCGGCGGCGGTGACGCTGTCGGCGTTGCCGACGATGAGCTGCGACAGGCAGCTCACGCCGTTGTTGAGAAGGTGCATCGCGATGCTCGCGCGCAGCGACCCCGTGACCACGGCCGCGTAGCCCATCATGACGCCGGCGGCGAGGGCGAAGGGGGTTTGCGTCATGTTGCCGTGCGTGAGGCCGAACAGGATCGCCGTGACGACGATCGCGAACCAGTCGCCGTAGCGCCTGAGCGTTTGCAGGATCACGCCGCGGAACGCGAGCTCCTCGACGAACGCGGGCATGACCGCGGTGCGCAGAAGGAACAGGAAGATGCCGAACGCGCCCTCGGGCAGCGGAAAGCTTTCGGTCATCATCTCGGCGGACGAGAAGCTGAAGCCGAAGGCCTCGGCGAAGAGCATGACGTAGTTGACCGCCACGCTCACGGCAAGGCACACGCCGACGCCGCCGACGGCCAGAAGCGCCGCCTCAAGGCCGCTGCGCGGCGCCCCGAGCGGGATCTCGCGGCGCGGCGGCAGGCGCTTCGCGCCCAGCAGGAGATAAGCGATGAGGAAGGGCACGCCCACGCACACGAGCGTGAAGAGCGTATCGAACAGATACATCACGTTCACGTCGTTCATATACAAATTATAGAAAGCGTCGTTCAGGTTCAGCGGAAGGATGAAGACGTAGCGCAGCAAGAGATAAAGCAGGAACGCGCCGCCGAACAGAAGGCCGGCGAGAAAGATCTCGCGCGTGCAGGCGGATTGCCGCTCGGGCGAAAGGCGGAGGCGACCGCCTGAGTTCGCGTCGACCGGGACCCACACGGTGCCGCCGGGCTCCTGCACCGCGACGTAGCGCGGGGCGTTCACGGGCGGACGGCCCCCGTTCGGGCCGTAACCGCCTTGATATGGGGGCTGCCCCGGGATCGGACCCGGGCCGTTCTGTTGCGGCCGGGTCTGGGGGCTGCCGGTTTGCGGGTCGAAGCCGTTATCGGGCTGCCCGTTCGGATAATCGTACATATTCGACCTCCTGGTTCAGAGAGGAAGCGCGGCGTTTATCTGCCGCAGCACTGTTTATATTTCTTGCCGCTGCCGCAGGGGCAGGGATCGTTCCGGCCGACCTTGGCGCCCTTTTTGACCGGGCGCTTCTTTTCGTCGCTGCCGTCGGACCCGCCGGAGGTGGCGGTGACCGTGACGGTCTGCTTGCGCTGGACGTCGGCCTCGCTGCGGAACACGAAGGTGAGCAGCATCTGCACGGTGCCCTCGCGGATCTCGGTGGTCATCTCGTCGAACATGTCGTAGCCGGCGTTGCGGAACTCGACCACGGGATCGTGCTGGGCGTAAGCCCGGAGGCCGATGCCGCGTTTCAACTGATCCATCGCGTCGATGTGGTCCATCCAGTGCATGTCGACGTTCGTGATGAGGATCTTGTGCTCGAGCTTTTTCATCATCTCGGCGCCGATCTCTTCGGTCTTGCGGTCGAGCAGGCCGATGGCGCGGTCGGTCATCCACGCGGTCATGTCGGAGGTGCGGTGCACGTCGGGCAGCTCGTCGTCGCCGAGCAGCCACGCGTATTTGGACGAAAGCCCCGCCACGTTCCAGTTCTCTTTGTCGCCGGCGCAGTAGAACGACACGTTGTCGGCCACCGAGTCGGTGATCATCTTGCGGATCGTGGCATCCATGTCCACGCCGTCGAGCACCTGGTTGCGCTGCGAGTAGATGACCTCGCGCTGGGTGTTCATGACGTCGTCGTAGCTCAGAACGTTCTTTCTGACCGCGAAGTTGTTGGACTCGACGCGCTTCTGCGCCATTTCGACCGCGGACGAGAACATCTTGGCCTCGATCGGCTGGTCGTCGGGGAGCTTGAACATGTTGAGCGTGTTATAGAAGCGGTCGCCCGCGAACAGGCGCATGAGATCGTCCTCCGCCGAGAGGAAGAAACGGCTCTCGCCGGGGTCGCCCTGACGGCCGGAACGCCCGCGCAGCTGGTTGTCGATACGCCGCGATTCGTGCCGCACCGTGCCGAGGATGAACAAACCGCCCGCTTCGCGGACCTGATCGGCCTCGCCCTTCATCGCTTCTTTATATTTGGATTCGAGCTCGGCGAACGTGCGCCGGGCGTTGAGGATATCCTCGTTGTCGGTCTCGGAGAAGCCGGTGGCCTCGCTGATGAGTTCGTCCGGGAACTCCATCTTGCGCATCTCGGCCTTCGCCATGAACTCGGCGTTGCCGCCGAGGATGATGTCGGTGCCGCGGCCCGCCATGTTGGTGGCGATGGTGACGGCGCCGAACTTGCCGGCCTGCGCCACGATCTCGGCCTCGCGCTCGTGCTGCTTGGCGTTCAAAACCTCGTGCTTGATGCCGGCACGTTTGAGGGCGTGCGAGAGCTGCTCGCTCTTTTCGATGCTCACGGTACCGACGAGCACCGGCTGGCCCTTTTCGTGGCACGCCTGCACCTGCTCGATGATGGCGTTGAACTTCGCCTTTTCAGTTTTGTACATCACGTCGTCGTAATCCTTGCGGATCATCGGCTTGTTGGTGGGGATCTCGACCACGTCGAGCGAGTAGATCTCCTCGAACTCCTCGCGCTCGGTCATGGCCGTACCGGTCATGCCCGAGAGCTTCTGGTAGAGGCGGAAATAGTTCTGGAACGTGATCGTGGCGAGGGTGCGGGATTCACTGCGGACGTTGACGCCCTCCTTCGCCTCGATCGCCTGATGGAGGCCCTCGTTGTAGCGCCTGCCCAGCATGATGCGGCCCGTGAACTCGTCCACGATGAGCACCTCGCCGTCTTTGACGACGTAGTCGATGTCGCGCTGCATGACGCCGCGGGCCTTGATGGCCTGGTTGACGTGGTGCGCGATGTTGAGGTTTTCGGGGGCGGAGAGGTTTTCGATGTTGAAGAAGGCCTCGGCCTTGGCAGTGCCGTCTTTGGTGAGCGTGGCGGTTTTGGCCTTTTCGTCCACGATATAGTCGACGCCGGGCTCGATGACCTCTTCGATATCCTTCTTGGCCTCGAGCTCGGTGATGCGCTGCACCTTGAGGCGTTTGGCGAACTCGTCGGCGAGCTTATAAAGGTCGCTCGACTTGTCGCCGCGCCCGGAAATGATGAGGGGCGTGCGCGCCTCGTCGATGAGGATGGAGTCCACCTCGTCCACGATGGCGAACACGTGGCCGCGCTGCACGCGCTGCTCGGCGTAGATCACCATGTTGTCGCGCAGGTAGTCGAAGCCCATCTCGTTGTTCGTGCCGTAGGTGATGTCGGCGGCGTAGGCCTCTTTGCGCTCTTCGTTGGTCTTCTCGTGGATGATGAGGCCCACGGTGAGGCCGAGATAGCGGAAGATTTTGCCCATCCACTCGGAGTCGCGCTTGGCGAGGTAGTCGTTGACCGTGACGATGTGCACGCCTTTGCCCGTAAGGGCGTTGAGGTACGCCGGGAGAGTCGCCACGAGCGTTTTGCCTTCGCCGGTCTTCATTTCGGCGATGCGCCCCTGATGCAGGACGATGCCGCCCTCGATCTGGACCTTGAAGTGCTTCATGCCGAGCACGCGCCAGCTCGCCTCGCGGCAGGCGGCAAAGGCCTCGGGCAGGATGTCGTCGAGCGTTTCGCCGTTTGCGAGGCGCTCGCGGAATTCGGCGGTCTTCCCCTTGAGCGCTTCTTCGCTCAGCTTGCCGTATTCCTCTTCAAGCGAGAGGACCTTTTCCACCTTCGCCATGTTGCGCTTGAGCTCTTTGGCGGAATAATCCCCGAAGATCTTTTTGAGTAATCCCATAGTTCGGTTCCTTTCTGTATGAAATGATCAGTTATCGTTTTGAGCGGCGTGATCGCACACCGGGCGCAGCACGCACGCCTCGCACCGGGGCTTTCGCGCGTCGCACACCGCGCGCCCGTGCAGGACGTTGCGGTGGCAGTAATCGTTCGATTCCCCGGGCGGCAAAAGCCCGCGCAGCTCCATCTCGACCTTGTAAGGGTCCTTCGTCGCCACGAGGCCGAGGCGGTTCGAGATGCGGATGAGGTGCGTATCGGCCACCACGGCGGGCTTGCCGTAGATATCGCCCACAATGAGGTTCGCGGTCTTGCGCCCGACGCCCGGCAGGGCGGTGAGCGCTTCGATGGTGTCGGGCACTTTGCCGCCGTAGACGGCGACGATCTGCCCCGCGGACGCCACGATATCCTTCGCCTTCTGCCGGAAAAAGCCGCAGGAATGGACGATCGACTCGACTTCTTCCACGTCGGCGGCGGCGAGCGCCTCGGGCGTGGGATACCTGCCGAAGAGCACGGGCGTGACGAGGTTCACGCGCGCGTCGGTGCACTGGGCGGACAGGCGCGTGGCGACCAGCAGCCGGAACGGGTCGGTATAGTCGAGCGAACAAAGCGCCCCGGGGTATTCGGCCTTGAGCTTTTCGACCGCGAACAGCGCCTTTTGTTTCAGTTCCATTTCAGCTTCCTCCGATAAAGTGCATATGAGGTCTTTTAACAGTATACACAAGGTGCATCGGGAAAGTCAAGAGAAAAATCGCAATATAATAAATATTTATTATATGCGCGTCCTGCGCGTCCGGAAAACGCGCCGTCCGGCGCGGCGCGCGGCAGGCAAAAAATAACAATTGACTTTTTGCCTTCGCTGTTGTATGATATATAGATGAAATTTGATTCTTAAAAATATCTGAGATATTTGGGGGAAATACAATGAACAAACTGAAAAAAGCGATGGCGATCTTCGTTTCGTTCGTGCTGCTCGCGGCGGTCTGCATCGCGCCCGTTTACGCGCTCGGCGGTCTGCTCGGCAGCAGCCTGACCGATCTGCTCGGCGGCCTGCTCAACGGCAACGCCGGAAACAACGAGAACGAGCCCCTTCTGTTCAGCACCCTGCTGCAGAACCCCGGCGGCATTCTCGACGCGCTCAGGGAGCGCCTTGCCGACTATAACCTCGGCGACGTTTCGAACTCCGACCTCGTGAACGCCCTGTCGCAGCTTCTGAACGGCGACACGAACCTTTTGCAGGATCTCATCAACGGCAACATGATGGACACCGAAACGATCGCCCGCCTCGCGGAGCTACTGGGCGGAATCATCCCGTCCACGACCGAAGAGCCCACCACCCTGCCCACGACCACCTCGGGCGGGTATGAGATCTCCACCTACGCCCTGCCCACCTATTCGGTGCCGAGCACCAGCCCGATCGTGACCATTCAGGTGTCGACCGTGTATTCCGGCGCGGATCCCTATTCCACCATGCCCACGATGCCCAGTACGGAGCTGTATTCCCAGACTGAGATCGTGACCATGCCCACCTATTCCGAAGCCCCGATCTCGAGCGCGAACTACGAGGTTTCGAACCAGGGAACCTTTACCAACGACACGAAGAACACCCCGCAGGCCGACACCGGCAAGATCATCGCCGGCGCGGCGATCGTGGCCGTGGCCCTCGCCGCCGTGATCGTGGTGGCGATCATGCTCAGGAAAAGCAAGGTCTGATCCCGTGGAGCTCTGTCAAAACGAACATATCGAAATCTTCAACGACCGCCTGAAGCTCATCGTGTCGCCTGCCCATACCTTCGGCACCGACGCCTGCCTTCTGGCGGCGTTTGCTTTGCCCCGCCCGGACGAGCGAAACATCGACCTCGGCGCCGGGTGCGGGATCGTGCCGTTCTGGTGGCTCTCGCGCGGGGTGAAACACGTCTGCGCCCTCGAATTACAGGCGCAGGCCGTGGACCAGATGAAACGCGGCGCGGCGATGTCGGGCGTTGAAAACGAGATCGATATCGTGCACGCGGACCTGAGGGACGCGCGGGAACACTTCCCTGCCGGCTCGTTCGACCGCGTGACGATGAACCCGCCCTATACGAAGGCGGGGCACGGGATCGAGAGCGGGAATGAGGCGGATAAGCTCGCCCGCCACGAGACCGGCGTGACGCTCGAAGAGGTGTGCGCCGCGGCGGCGTATCTCGTCCGCTTCGGCGGGAGCTTTTCGCTGTGCCTGCGCCCCGAGCGTTTGGCCGAAGCGTTTGCCGCGATGCGGGGCGCCGGGATCGAACCGAAGCGTTTAAGGTTCGTCGTGCGCACGGCCGCGGACGCGCCGTGGCTGTTTTTGCTCGAAGGCAAAAAGGGGCGCGCGCCCGGGCTCAAAGTGGAACCGCTGTTCTGCATGTATAACGCCGACGGCAGCCTCACGCCCGAAGCGAAGGCGCTGAGCAACGACACGGGGCGGGCGTCGGACACAGAGTAATCAACCGGAACCGTTTTTCATTCTTCCCGAAAGGAGCACAGACTATGCCGGGAACCCTGTATATCGTCGGCACGCCGATCGGCAACCTCGGCGATTTTTCCGACCGCGGCAAGGAGACCCTCGCGAACGTGGATTTCATCTGCGCCGAGGACACGCGCGTGACCGCGAAGCTCTTAAACCACTTCGGCATCCGCAAGGAGCTCGTTTCGTACCACGAGCACAACCGGCTCGAAAAGGGGCCGGGGATCGTGGAGCGTCTGCTCGCCGGCGAAAACTGTGCCGTGGTGACCGACGCCGGCATGCCCGCGATCTCGGACCCCGGCGTGGACCTTGTTCGTATGGCGCGTGAGGCGGGCGTGCCCGTCGCCACCGTGCCCGGCCCCACGGCCGTTGCGACGGCGCTGGCGTTTTCGGGCATGAACGTGGCGCGGTTTTCGTTCGAGGGCTTTCTGACCGTGAACAAGCCGAAGCGCCGGCAGCACCTTGAAGAGCTCAAAAGCGAGAAAAAGACCATGGTGTTCTACGAGGCGCCGCACAAGCTCGCGGCAACACTGAGGGATCTATATGACACCCTCGGCGACCGGCGGGTGGCCGTGATCAAGGAGCTGACGAAGATCCACGAGAGCGCCGTGCTCACGACGCTTTCGGAGGCCGTGAAGCTTTACGGCGACGAGAAGATCAAGGGCGAGTTCGTGATCATCGTGGAGGCGAAGACCGAAAAGGAGCTCGAAAACGAGCGCCCGCAGACGGACCCCGTGGCGCTCGCCCGCGCCCTGATGGCGGACGGGATGAGCCTTAACGAGGCGGCGAAACAGGCGGCGAAAGAGACCGGGGCGAAGAAGGGCGACGTGTACCGCGCGCTGACGGCGGAGAAAGACGGATAATTTTTGCTTTTCCCCTTGCATTTTCGCGCGGCATTCATTATAATAGAATCGAAATCATATAACGAAAGGTTGTTATGTATATGAAGAATATCAAAAAGATCGTCAGCGTTCTGCTGTGCATGATCCTGCTCGGCGCGTCCGTGTCGATGATCGCGTTCGCCGAGGACGCCTATACGCAGGTCTATACCGTACGCGTGGCCGACGACTGCAAGAAGATGATCGAGATCGAGCCGATGGGCGACTCGAACAGCGTGCCGAAGGGCGACAGCTTCCGCTTCGGGATCAGATATCTCGGCAGCTACCGTCCCGACGAATCCACCGTGATCAAGGCGTATCCGGCGTCGTATCCCTACGATCTCTATTATCAGGACAACGACACCACCGCGAGCTACACCCTCGTGCCCGACGAGTACGGCATCTACACGATCGAAAACGTGCAGGAGGACTGGTACGTGGCCGTGTATTCGCTGTCGGAGGGCCAGATCTCGAACGTGAAGGGGCTGCTGTTCAACTTCCTGAACGCGTTTCTTCAGCTTCTGCGCCGGATCTTCGGCGTCGCGTAAGCACCGGAATAATAATGGAAAAAACCGTCCTGTCCGGGGCGGTTTTTTTGATGCCCGCGGGGATGAAAAACGTCGATTTTTCTCTTGCGCTCGGCACGTGGCCTGTGTTACAATGTAAGATAGATAAAAAGGGGGGGATTGGATGCTGAAATTCGTTTCATGGAACGTCAACGGCCTCAGGGCCGTGATGGGGAAGGGCTTTGAAGACGTATTCAAAAGCATGGACGCGGATTTCTTCTGCCTGCAGGAGACCAAGCTCCAGGCCGGGCAGATCGACCTTAACTTCGAGGGGTATGAAAGCTATTGGAACTACGCCGAGAAGAAGGGCTATTCCGGCACCTGCGTGTTCACGAGGCACACGCCGCTGTCGGTTGCCTACGGCATCGGGATCGAGGAGCACGACCACGAGGGGCGCGTGATCACGCTGGAATATCCGGCGTTTTACCTCGTGACCGTGTATACGCCGAACTCGCAGGACGGCCTGAAGCGCCTCGGCTACCGGCAGGCGTGGGAGGACGATTTTCTGGCCTATATCAACGGCCTGCGCGAGAAAAAGCACGTGATCTTCTGCGGGGACCTCAACGTCGCGCACGAGGAGATCGACCTCAAGAACCCGAAATCGAACCGGCAGAACGCCGGCTTCACGGACGAGGAGCGCAGCAAGTTCTCCGCCCTGCTGGCGGCGGGCTATACCGATACCTTCCGCTATTTTTATCCGGATCTCACGGGCGCGTATTCGTGGTGGAGCTACCGCTACCACGCGCGCGAGAACAACGCCGGATGGCGCATCGACTATTTCATCTGCGACGACGGGCTCAACGACGCCCTGCGCGGCGCCGCGATCCGCGACGATATTTTCGGCTCGGACCACTGCCCCGTCGTGCTCGAGATCGAGCTGGACGTGTAAAAGGGGGAAGTTATGAGAAAACGTATCGACCTCGGCGCCGACTGGAAGAAAGCGATCTTCGACGGCGGCGACAAAAACTTCGATCTGCCGCTGATTCTGCCGATCGGCGACATGCCGGAACAGGCAATCTATTCGCACGCGCTTTCGACCGACGCGCAGGACAAGAACTGCGTGTGGTTTCTGGAGCTCCGTGCCGTGACGGGCCGGGTGCGCGTGCTCGTGGACGGGCAGGAGGCGGCCGCGTTTTCGGCCTTCGCCGCGCCCGTGATCGTTGAGCTCACGCCCCTGATCGTGAAGGGGACGGCGCAGGAGCTCACGCTTGAAATCATCCCGGCCGCGGGGCCGGACGGGCTGTTCACCCTCGGCGGGGCGGCCCTCATCTGCACCGAGCGCTCGCATTTTTCGACCGAACAGGGCGTTTCTCCGCTTGAGATCCGCCCCGTGTTCTCCGAGAGCGGCGTGGGGCTGAGAGTATCCGCCGACATCGTGAACCCGAATAACTACGACGTGGTGATCTTCAGGCTCTATTCGCCCGACGGCATTCTGCTCGACACGCGCAACGTGCGCCCCACCGACTGCAGGGCGGATTTCTTTCTCGCTGCGCCGATGCTGTGGGAAGGGCAGCACGCCAACTACCGCTACCGCGTGGACGCCGTGCTGCAGCGCGACGCCGCCGTGCTCGACGACGTTTCCGTCACTTTCGGCGTGCGCGACGCCGAGCTTACGAAGGACGGGTTTTACAGCCTGAACGGCATCAAGCTGCCGCTGAGCGGGGCGTATCTCAATAACGTGAAGAGCGTGGGCGACGCCGTGGACGCCGTGACCGCCCTCGACGCGAACGCCGTGTTCACCGGGACGCTCGACCCCGGGGGCCGGCTTTTGGACGTATGCGACCGGCTGGGGCTCATGCTCGTATACCGCTTTCCCTGCACCGGGGACGAAAAGGACGTTGAGGAATTAAAGCGCCTGCTGCCGCTGCTGCGCACGCACCCGTGCGTGGCGTTCATCACCTACCGCGGCGAGGACCTCGGCTACGCGAAGGCGTTCTGCCGCGCCGTGCACGAGGGCGCGCCCGGCGTGTTCTGCGCGGGCGAGAGCGACGCCCTGACCGAGGATTCACTGTCCGCCGCCGTGCCGGACGCCCTGCTTTTGAGCGTGGACACCGCGCGCTTCGACCACGATTTCGACGCGCTGGCGCAGCGGTTCGGGGCTTTGTGCGAGGCGCACCCCGAATACCGCTATCTCGTGTTCGCGAAGCCCCCGGAGTGCATTTACGACAGGCATTCCGCCGGCGCGCGCCGCCCCGACTGCTCGCAGGAGTATTTTTCGCTGTGGCACGAAAAGGTGTGGGGCGTGTTCGGCAACCGCCGCGCCGTGGTGGCGTACTGCGCGGGGCCCCTGACCGACGCCGACCCCGCACGGGAGCGCACCGGCCTTATGACCTGCGACTACGACCTCAAGAAGGACGCGTTCTGGTTCTACCGCGCGCAGATCTCGCTTGAGGGGTTCGTAAGGATGGCCTCGCTCCCCTCTTCGACGACCTCGAAATACGTGGATGTGAAGTGCTATTCGAACCTGCAGCCCCTGACGCTGACGGTGGGCGGCAAAACGAACAAAAAACGGCAGTGCCAGCGCCTGTCGGACAGCGTGTATCTCTTTAAGGACGTGAAGCTCCGCCGCAAAAACAACACGCTGGTGCTCGGCGGCGGCAACGCCGCGGACTCGGCCGTGATCTTCCGCAGCCGCTCGAAGCTGGAAAAGAAATAAAAGGATAGAAGCCTTCGCCCCGGACATACTACGTCCGGGGTGTTTTCATGTGGGAACTCAAACTGCGGGCGCGGGCGCTCACCTGCGGCAGAAAGGCGGCGGCGCTCACGTTCGCCGAGCTGCGTTTTTTGTCGGACGCGGGAGCGGCGCTGTGCCTCATGTACGCGGTGATGCTCGGCGCGGGCGGCACGCCGTTCGCGCTCGGGGAGAAAACGCGGGTTTTGGCGGCGCTCGGCCTCGCCCTCGCGGCGGGACTGTGCCTTTTGTTCGCGAAAACGGCGAAGGCGGGGCTTGCGGACTATCTGCTGCGGGAAGACCCGGACGCGCCCGTGACCGCTTGTCTGTCGCTTTCGCGGGGGCTGCGGCAGTTGGAGGCGGACGCGCTGACGGCGGTCAGGGAGATCTTGCTCGCACTGGGGCTCAGTCTGCCCGCCGCGAGCGTGCTCACGGTGTTGTACGCGGCGGCGAAGACCGGGGTGCCGCCCGACGTGTTGAGAGGCGGCGCGCTACTTTCGGCGGCGATGCTGACGGGCGCGGCCCTCACGTTCTTCGCGCTGCGGGAACTGGGGCGCTTGACCGCGTTTTATCTCGCAGAATATCCTTCGATCACGGCGAAAAAGGCGCTCCGGCTGAGCCGGGACGCGGCGGGGCGGCACCTGGGGTTATTGCTGCGGCTGCGCTTTTTTCTGTGGCCGTGGCGGGTCTTCGGGGCGTTTTTGCCCGTTTTTCCGTTCGTTCTGACCTATACGGCCCTCGCGGAACAGCTCACGCTGCAAAAAATTTTGAAAAATTCGAAAAATTTTTAAACAAATGTTTGCATTTTGTGAACATTTGTGCTATACTCCTTTTGAGAAGACGAAAAAGGAGTCCTCAATATGGAACTGAACGAACCCCAGCAAAAGATTTATGAGTATCTTGCGGAGCAGGCCCAGTTCGGCAGAGTGCCCTCGGTGAGAGAGATCTGCAAGCAGGTGGGCCTGAGATCCACCGGCTCAGTGCAGCGCTATCTTGAAAAGCTTGAAGAGGCAGGCTACATCGAAAGAACGAGCCAGATGAGCCGCTCGATCCGCGTCGTGGGCGAGCGCCAGCCCACCGTGCAGGTGCCGCTCATCGGCACCGTGACCGCCGGCATGCCCATCCTCGCCACCGAATCGATCGAGGGCTACGTCCCCTACCCCGGCTCGCCGGACGAGACGAAGTCCCTGTTCGCCCTGCGCGTGCGCGGCGACAGCATGGTGAACGCCGGGATCCTGCACAACGACATCATCATCGCCCAGAAGACGCCCGTTGCCGACAACGGCGCCATCGTGGTGGCGCTCATTGAAGACGAGGCCACCGTGAAGCGCTTTTATAAGGAGCACGGGCACTTCCGCCTGCAGCCCGAAAACGACGACTACGCGCCGATCATCCTCGATGAGGTCATCATCCTCGGCAGAGTGGTGTCGCTGATCCGGAATTACGACTGAACACAAAAAACGACAAGAAAAAGCGGGGATGACCCCGCTTTTTTGCCCTGATTTGTGAACGGATTGTAAAATCGCGGGAAAAGACTTGACTTTTTGATGATCGTAGGGTACAATTCAATTGTACACAATCAATTGACCGGCGGGTCAAAAAAAACAAGGAGGTCAGGTTTATGTCCATTTATGATTACAAGGTCGAAACGCGCAAATCCGGCGAGCTGGATCTCGCGACCCTCAAAGGCAAGGTCGTGCTCATCGTGAACACCGCCACGGGCTGCGGCTTTACGCCCCAGTATGAGGGGCTCGAGGCGCTGTATGAGAAGTATCACGACAGCGGCTTCGAGGTGCTCGATTTTCCCTGCAACCAGTTCGCGGGGCAGGCCCCCGGCAACGACGACGAGATCCATGAGTTCTGCACGCTGCGCTACAAAACGCAGTTCGACCAGCTCAAGAAGATCGAGGTCAACGGCGAGAACGAGGCGCCCCTTTATACCTATCTTAAAAGCCAGATCGCCGAGGACGAGGTCACGGGCCTCAAGAACAAGACCGTGATGAAGGCGATCGCGAAGATCAGCAAGACCGCGAAGAACGACGCGGACATCAAGTGGAACTTCACGAAGTTCCTCGTGGACCGCGACGGGAACGTAAAACACCGCTATTCCCCCACCGCGGGCGCGGACGTCATCGAAAAGGACGTCGCCGCCCTCATTTAACAGAAAAGGAGAACGAAATGATGGTCTATCAGGTAAATGAAAGCAACTTTGAATCCGAAGTGCTGCAGAGCCCCGTGCCGGTGCTCGTGGATTTCAACGCCACGTGGTGCGGCCCCTGCCGGATGCTCAAGCCCGTGCTCGAGCAGCTCGCCGAGGAGCGCCCCGACGTGAAGGTCGTGAGCGTGGACGTGGACGAGGCGCCGGAGCTTGCCGAGGAATACGACGTGAGCTCCATCCCCTGCGTCGTGCTCATGAAGAACGGGCAGGAGGCGGACCGCAGCGTCGGCTTCATGCCGAAGGACGGGCTGCTGGCGCTCATCGGTGGCTGATATGACGGACGTGCTCATCGTGGGCGCGGGCCCCGCGGGAATGACAGCGGCGATCTACGCCCGGCGCGCCGCGAAATCGGTGCTCGTGCTCGAGGCGAGATCCTACGGCGGGCAGATCGTCAATACGCCGGATATCGAGAACTACCCCGTTGAAGCGCACATTTCGGGCTTCGACTTCGCCACGCGCCTCTACGAGCAGGCGAAGGCCCTCGGCGCGGAGTTCCGCTTCGAAAAGGCCGTGGAGATCCGCGTTGACGGCGACGTAAAAACCGTGGTCACGCCGAAGAACGAATACGAGGCGAAGACCGTGATCGTCGCCACCGGCAGCGATCCGCGTAAGCTCGGCGTGGAGGGCGAAGACAGGCTCGTGGGGCGCGGTGTGTCGTATTGCGCGACCTGCGACGGGGCGTTTTTCCGCAAAAAGACCGTGGCAGTCGTGGGCGGCGGCAACACCGCCGTTGAGGACGCCCTGTATCTCGCCGACCTTGCCGAGAAGGTGTATCTCATCCACCGGCGCGAGGGCTTCCGCGCGGACGAGGCGACGCTCAAAAAGCTCAAAGCGCGTGAGAACGTGGAATTCGTGCTCAACGCCACCGTGACGGCCCTGCACGCCGAAAAGCGGCTGACCGGCATCGACGTGACCGACAAGGACGGGAACATGCGCCATATCGAACTGAACGGCCTGTTCGCAGCGGTCGGCAGGATCCCGGAGAATCAGAATTTTTCGCAGATCATCGAGCTCGACGCGGCGGGCTACGCCGTGGCGGACGAGAGCTGCCGCACGAAAACGCCGGGCGTGTTCGTGGCCGGAGACAACCGGACGAAGGACGTCCGTCAGCTCGTGACCGCCGCCGCGGACGGCGCGGTCGCGGCGAGCGCGGCGATAAAGTATCTTTCGGAATAATAAAGCATAACGAAACAGCCCCCGGCCGGGGGCTGATTTTTTGTTTTCTCTCAGTTTCCGCCGAGCCATTGGATCAGGCGGAGGATCCAGTCGATGATGCTGCGCATCGCCTGCCGGATGCCGCCGGCGATCGCGCCGAGGCCGCCGCTGCCGTTGCCGCCTTCTTCGGAGGACGGCAGCTTTTCGATCGCGTAAAGGCCGCGCTCGCCGCATACGGTGCAGGTGATGATGACCTCGCCCTCTTCATCCTCGGTGGGCTCGCGCAGGACTTCGCGTTCGCCGAGGGTATTGTGCACGACCTCATGGCCCGAGATCCACTGTCCGCAGTCGAGGCAGTAGACGCCGTCGGTAAAGCCGTGCGCCGTCGCGGTGGGGTCGGACGCCGCGTAATTCTCGGTATGGCGGTGGCCGAGCGGGTCCACTCTCACGTCGCGGGACTGCAGCTCTTTTTCGCAGAGCGTGCAATAAACGATCTCAAAATAGTATCCGCTTTCGGTGCAGGTGGCCTCGATCTCATACATGCGCTGCGGCTCGCCCGGCACGCAGTTGCGCCCGTAGTGGAAATGCTTCGTCGCCGTGTTGAACGAGGGGGTCGTGGTGCCGATCGAGAAGCCGCCGAACCGGATCGCGTTCCACTCGGCTTTGGTGCCGGCGTAGTAGACGTCTGTGATATTGTTGGATCGGAACGCATCGCGCTCGGTCTCTTCGAGGCTCACGGGCAGATAGATCGCGGTCAGCGCGTCGCACCGGCTGAGGGTATCCGTATACACCTTCGTCACGCCCTCGGGAATGCGGATGCTTTGAAGCGCCTTGCACTGGAAGAACGCCTTCGCGCCGAGTTCGGTCATGCCGTCGGGCAAGAAGGCGGAAGTCAGGCTCTGGCACAACTCGAACGCCTCGGCGCCGACGCTTTCGGTGCCCGCAGGCAGCGTGACGCTTTCGAGCGCCCAGCAGCCGTAGAACGCGCGGTCGCCGACCGTTTTCAGGCTCGCGGGAAGCGTGATCGAGGTGAAGGCGCAGTTCTCGAACGCGCTGACGCCGATGTTTTCGATCCCGCTGCCGAAGGTAACGTCGGTCAGGGCGGTCTTATAGAAGGCTTCGTCGCCGATCGAAACAAGGCCGTCGGGCAAAACGACGCTTGCAAGCACGTCGCACCATTTGAACGCGGCGCTGCCGAGGAAGGTGACGCGCGAAGGGATCTCGACGCTTTGCAGCTGCGAGCACTCGCAGAAGGCCTCGCTGCCGATATAGGTAAGATTCTCGGGAAGCGTAATCGTTCTCAAATTGTGCAGGCCGTAAAACGCGGCGTTGCCGATGTAGGTCACGGTGTCGGGGATCGTGATGGTGCCGATGCAGCAGTCGGCGAACGTGCCGGTCTCGATGCGCGTCAGATACCGAGGCAGCGTGACCCACGAGAGGGCCGTGCAGTATTCGAAGACGCCCTCGCCGAGCGTTTCAACGCTGTCGGGCAGCACGACCGTGCCGAGCGCGCGGCAGTTCATGAACGCGTATCTGCCAACCTCAGTCAGGGTGTTTGGCAGAGAGACGGTTCTCAGCTGTCTGCGGTTATTGAAAGCGTTTGCGCCGATGGTCGTGACGCCCTCTTCGAGCGTGAGGGTTTTGACCTCCACGCCGTCGACGATCCACGGGGCGGAATAGGCGTTCGGATAATCCGCCATTTTGCCGGCCCCGCCGATCGTCAGCGTGCCGGCGGTATCGAGCGTCCAGACGAGGTTCGTGCCGTCGCCCTCGGCGCCGCAATAGCCTTCCGCCGCGATCTCGGGCGGATCTTCGGCGAAGGCGGCCGGGCCCAATGAGAACAGAGCCGTCAGCAGAACGGCCAATAAAAGGCTTAGCCAGAGTTTATTCTTTTTCATCTTAGGCATCTCCTTTGCTCCGGTTGATTTCGGTTTCAGCATATCATATACGCCCCGGTTTTTTGCCGTTTCGGCGTGAAAAGGCGTTTCAGAGGAGTGAAAATACGTTATTCGGCGAACCGCAGGAAGATATTGAGCTCGAACACGCCGTTTTCGGCGGTGTAAGAGACGTTGTCGCTGCCGTAGCGCGCCGCCGCTTTTTTAATGCTCTTGAAGCCGTAGCCGTGCGCTCCCGCGTCGGTCTTCGTCGTCTGCGGCAGGCCGTTTTTCGTTTTGACGGCGCCCGCGAAGGGATTTCGCACCGTGACGTATACGGTGTCCTTCGTGCAGCGGGAGCGGAAGGTCACGGTCTTGTCGCCCTGCACGGCGGCCGAGGCCTCGATGGCGTTGTCGAGGGCGTTGGGGAAGATGGTATAGATATCGTCGGGGTCGATCCCCTCTTTCGGAAAGACCGTGTCGAAGGGGACGTCGAGCGTGACGCCTGCGCGCTCGGCCAGCTGGTTTTCGCAGAACAGCACCGTGTCGAGCCGGTAATTGCCCGTGTGGAAGCGCTCGCCCGGCACGTTTTCGAAGTCGCTGAACGAAGCCGCGACCGTGCGGGCGTCGTCGGTGCGGTTTTCGTCGAGATAGGCGATCAGCGGGCGCATCTTTTTCGGCAGGTCGTGCCGGAACGCGCGCACGTCCTCGACCATCTGCTCCATCCAGGCGAAGCGGCTGATCTGCATCTCGAGCTGCCGCTTATAGTTCTCGGACTCGGTTTTCACACGGAAGAACCGGACCAGCGCGAACGTGACGGCAGCGGTGAGGAACGGGATGTTGAGCAGCATGAGCAGGAATTGCGTGCGCCCGTTTTGTACGCCCGGCGAGCCGATGAGCAGGAGCGTGACGACGAAGATCGCCATCGACAGGACGATCAGCACGAACAGGATGACGCCGTCGCGCGTGACGTCGGGGATGAGGGCGCTCTTGTTCGCCCGGCGTATGAGCAGGAAAAACGCGGCCGCGAAGAAGACGAGGTCCACAATGAGGGCGACGGGCAGCTCGGCTGCGGCGTCGCGCGCGGAGGCGTCGAACCCGAACGCGAGCAGCAGCACGAGAAAGCGCGCGGCCTCGACGAAAGCGTAGCTGAGGGCGGTGAGCGCGGCCTTGCGGACCGCCTTCTTGCGGAACAGAAGCGTCATGCAGAGAAACGGGAGCAGCACGCCGACCGTAGACAGAATAAGCTCGAAGGTATCTTCATCCGGCACGCGCGGGGCGAAGACCTCGGCCGCGGTGAACGCGCACATCAGCGCGCCGCACAGGATATAGGGAACCGGGTGGCGCCTGAGTTCCGCGCGGAACACGGCGACGGCGAGCATCGCGCAGCCCGCGATCGCGAGCGTGAGATCGAGAAGAGAGAGCAGAAAATATATCGCCGGGGTCTGCCGGAGGACGTCGGTCACAGTCGTAAACATAGGCGTCCCCCTTTCAGCGGTTGAGCAGGAACATGTACCGGTGGTACGCCTGCTGAAAATCCTTCGCCTTCAGGGGCAGTTCGTCGCCGTTCACGAGGCGCACGCTTTTCGCGTCGTAGGAGTCGACGTACTGCAGATTGACGAGGTACGAGCGCTGGACCCGGAAGAAAAGCCCCTGCGGCAGCAGCGCCTCGAGGTCCCGGAGCAGATAATGGAACGTCTCGTTCCCGCTCCACATGTGCAGAATCACCTGCTTGTCGTCCGCCTCGGCATACAGGATATCCTGCGTGTAGACGGTCTGGAAGCGCTTGCCCTTTTTGAGCTCGAAGCGGTGGAAAAACGAGAGCCGGTAGAACTGGTCCAGCTTGTCGGCGAGCTGACGCGCGTCGAGCGGCTTTTTGAGAAAGCCGTCGGCGTGGATGCCCTGATTGATGATCTCGGCCGCGGCGGCGTCGTAGTTCGTGAGGTAACAGATCGTGACCGCATGGCTGAATCTCTCTTTGAGGGCCTTCGCGACCTCGATGCCGTCCATGCCGTCCATGCGGTAATCGAGGAAATACAGGTCGTATTTGTCCTGCCCGAGCAGGGCGCGCCCGTCCGTGTAGCGGTCGCACGTGAGTTCCACGTCGCGGTCAAACGCGTATTGCTCGATCATACGCGCCAGATTCTCGGTCTCGCGCGCTTCGTCGTCACAGATCGCGATTCTCATGCCGTCACCTCCGAACCGCAGGTCTTTGCCGCGGGGCTATCGGTAAACGTCGTTTTCAAAAACGATTCCTCCCGTCGGGCTATCCTGTTTTAAGTATAGCACGTTTTCTCCGGGGACGCAAGCACGTTTCTTTTGTCACCGGGCGCTTTCATCATAGCACGCGCCGTCCGATTTGCGGCGAAAACGGCGTGAAAGGGCGTTTCGGAGGCGTGAAAAGATAAGGCGCGGCTGCGCCGCGCGGGTGCACAGGGCCGGGGGCGCACAGGGCGCAAAGGAAAAGTGTGGAGTGTGGAGTGTGGAGTGGAGGACGGGGCTGCGCCCCGCACCCCATTTTAAATGCGCGGTGAAACCGCGCCGCCGACATTTCACATTCCACATTTCACATTTCACATTAACAAAAAGCCGCCGCATTCTCAGAACGCGGCGGATTTTTGTTGTTGCTCAGTCGAGCGCGGCGGCGGTGAGGTAGGCGTCCTTCGTCGCCTTGCCGATGGAGCCGCCGGAACCGGCGTCGCCAATGAGATAAACGGGGACGTTGAGGTTCTGCATATCGTCGAGCAGGCGCTTATCGGGGCGCACGCCCATGGCGAGCACCACGGCGTCGGCGGGGATATCGCGCTTAATGCCCTTTTCGTCGACCGTGACGCTGCCGTCGTTGACGCTCACAAGCTTCGTGGAGGTCAGGAACGTGACGCCCGCGGGCTCAAGGCGGCTGAGCGCGTCGTCCACGTGCTGGAACCACGCCTTCGGGGCGATCTTATCCGCCATTTCGACGACAGTGACCTTGTTGTCGCCCAGCGCGAGGACCTCGGAGACCTCGAGGCCCGTGAGGCCCGAGCCGACGACCACGACGTTTTTGTGTTCGACCTTCGTTTCGCCGAGCAGCACGCTTTCGGCGGTGCAAACGTTCTCACGCCCGACACCGGGAATGGAGCGCGGCACCACGGGCAGGGCGCCGGTGGCAAGGAGCACGGCGGCGGGCTCGAGGGCGCGCACGGTCTCTTCGTCCGCCTTCACGCCGAAACGGAACTCCACGCCGAGCTTGTTTGCCTCGGTCATGTAGTCCTCGATCGCCCAGTAGAGCTTTTCTTTGAGGTGGCCGGAGGCGGCGGTGATGACCTGCCCGCCGGCCTTTTCTTTCTGTTCGAGCACGGTGACCTTGAAGCCGCGCTTTTGCAGGGTGACGGCGGCAACGAGGCCCGCGGGGCCCGCGCCGACGACGACGGCGCGCCTGCCCTGCCCGACGTTTGCGGGATGGTAGAATTCCTTTTCGCGGCCGACGCCGGGGTTCAGCGCGCACTCGCCGGGCTTGCCGACCATGGCGTTGTTGATGAACGACTCGATGCAGTGGAGGCAGCCGATGCAACGGTGGATCTCGTTCTCCCTGCCCTCCATCGCCTTGATCGCCCAGTGCGGGTCGCAGATGAAGGCCCTGGCGGAGCCGACGAAATCCTGATACCCCTCGGCGATCTGGCGCTCGGCCTGCTCGGGCGTGCGGATGAAGTTCGCCGCGATGACGGGCACCGAGACGGTCTCTTTGATCGCCTTGGCGAGGTGCTTGCGCCAGCCGAGCTCGAAGGACGTGGGCTCGAGCCAGAAGTTGTAGGCGTCGTAGCAGGCGGAGGACACGTCGATGGCGTCGACGCCGAGCTCCTCGAGGCGCCCCGCGATCTTTTTGCCCTCCTCGAGGCCGTAGCCCTTGCCGGGCTGGCCGACGCGGTCGTACATCTCGTCCGCCGTGAGGCGCACGATGAGCGGATACTCTTTGCCGCAGCGCTCTTTGATGCCGGTGACGATCTCGCTCAAAAAACGCAGGCGGTTCTCGAAGCTGCCGCCGTATTCGTCGGTGCGGCGGTTGGTGTTGGGGCTCAGAAACTGCTGGATCATGTAGCCGTGCGTGCCGTGCAGCTCCACGGCGTCAACATCGGCCTTTTTGCAGCGCTCGGCGGCGTCGATATAATCGCGGATGAGCTTTTTGACCGCCTTGTTGCTCATCTCGTGGATGCGCGTGGCGCCGTGCGCCGAGAGCTCGCCGCCCGAGGGCGACTGCACCGAGAAGCAGATGCGTTTCGCCTCGAGCCCCAGAAGCAGGGGCGTGGCCTTGAACAGCAGGTTCGGGAGCTTGGGGAAGCGCTCGACGAGCGGGATCACGAGCGGCAGCGAGTTGATGGACGAGGCGTAGCCCTGCCGCCCCGGATGGTGAAGCTGGATGCAGAGCTTCGCGCCGTTTTCGTGGATGCGGCGCGCCATTTCGCGCATGGGCCCGATGTTGTAGTCGTTCGCCATCGAGAGCTGCGTGAACGTGGACGCGGCGCCCATGTCGTTGACGCGGCAGATGCCAGGAATGATGAGGCCGACGCCGCCCTTCGCACGCTCGACGTAGTAATCCGTCATGCGCTCGGTGGGACAGCCGTTGGTCTGGCCGAGCGAGAACTCGGCGGCGTTCATCACGACGCGGTTTTTCAGTTCCATCGTGCCGATCTTCATCGGCGTGAACAGGTATTTATATTCCATATCGTTCCCTTTCTGTTACGGTGATGGATGTGAAATCAACGTTCGATCGGCTCCCCGCAGGGAGCCGACCGCTTATTTGTGCATCTCTTTGAGCTTTTTCTTGAAGCGCTCGAGCTTGTCGTTTTCGAGCTTCAGATACACGGTGCGCACCGGCGGGCACACGCCCATGAGCACCTTGGAGAACGAATAGAGGGTGGACGGGAAGACGTATTTCTTGCCGGCCTCCATGGCGGCGACCATCTTGCGCGCGACGACGTTGGGCTGCTGCACCGGGAAGGGCCACTCGAACTCCACGGGGTTCGCCACCTTGAAGAAGTTGGTGTTCGTGGCGATCGGGTAAAGGCAGGTCATTTTGATGTTGCCGGGCTTCTCCCAGCGCATGGCCTGCTGGAAGCCGTTGAGGGCGAACTTGGTGGCGGAATAGAGGGCGTAGCCCGGCACCGCCATCTGGCCGATCGCGGACACGGTGTAGCACAGATGCCCCTCGCGCCCGTCGAGATGGTGCAGGTATTTGCCGTAGGTATACATCGGCGAGATCGCGTTGGTCTCGAAGATCTTGAGGATGCGCTCCCAGTTCGTGTAATTGTATTCCTCGTAATACGGGAAGCCGGCGTTCGCGTAGAAGATATCGATCTTTCTGCCCTCGAATACTTCGTTGGCCTTCTCGAAGATCTTGTCCACGCCCTCGCGCGTGGAGACGTCGGCGTTGTAGACGTAGACGTTGTCCGCCACGAAGCCGAGCTTTTCTTCGGCGCGGCGAGACACCGCGAGGATCTTGTTGGTGGGCTCCGCGTAGAGGAGCTTGAGCACCTCGAGGCCGATGCCCGAGGACGCGCCGGTGAGAACGATGGTTTTGTTTTTGATCATGGCTTTATCCTTTCTGTCTTCGTGACGGGACGTTATCTGTCGTATTCGCCGAACTCGCAGCCCACGCCCTCGGTGCGGACTTCGTCCACGAGCGCCCAGTCGCCGCGCTTCTTTTCGTAAAGACGGAGCGTGCCGTAGCCGGTGCCGCCGTTCCACAGGCGGTTGTGGCGTTTCGTGCCGTTCGGGGCTTCGTAATTGATGTTGAGCATCTCGCTCTTCTTGCAGTGGAGAAGGGTGTCGAGCTTATATTTGAACGTGGTCTGCACGACGTGCCAGTTGATCTCGTCGTCGGTCTCCCAGCAGTCGAACTGGGTCTTCGAGCCGGTCCAGAACTTCGAGAAGTTGAACTCGTAGTCCTTGCCCTCGTAGAAGAAGGTGCCGAGCAGCTTGCGGTCGAGCGCGAGGAAATAGATCTTCGGGCGGCCGCCGCCGATCTCGAACACGGAGTTCATGAGCTTTTTGCCCGTGACTTCGCTCGTGAGCTCATTCGAACTCAGCCACACCCAGGGCGAAGTGAAGTCGCCGCCCCAGTTCTTGTCGGCGTAGCCGTTGCAGGTCTCGGGGCGCACGATGTATTTCACGCCGTTAAGCGTGATCTCGCCCTCGTAGGCGGTCTTGATGCCCTCGGCGTGCCAGAACATTTCAAACGCGTTGATCTTGCGGAAAAAGCGCGACGCGCCGTAGCCCACGTGGAAGGCTATTTGCTTGTCGATCTTGAGGTTCCAGGTCATCTCGCCCGCGTCGCACATCCATTCGGGATGGGCGTCGCGCTCTTCGGGGCTGATCTTCACGCTGCCGAAGGTGCGGGTCTCGTTGCAGAAGCAGTCGCCCGCGCGCACCGAGAAGGGCGGGTCGGCGTGGATCTCGGTTTTTTTCAGCGAGAAGAAGCGGTGCAGCTGCCCGTGCTCTTCGCCCCAGAAGCCGACGTTGACCATCAGATACGAGGGGCGCTTGCCGGCCTTCTGCGCCTCGGGGTCGTTCCACACGATCACGGGCTCATCCTCGGCAAGGGCGGGGTTGCAGGTAAAGAATTCGACGTAGAAGGGCTTTTTTTCGCCGGTCTCGGCGTTTTCGGCGGTCAGCGAATGCCACCACCAGTCGTAGCCTTTTTTCGCGAGCGGGCCGCGCAGCATCCACTCGTCACGCGAGATCGCGCTGATGTTTGCCATGTTCATTCCTCATTTCCGTTTTTCTGTGAACAGCTCCGACACCCGGCGCGGATTATTCATTTTGTTCAACCGGCCGCGGGCGCGCGCAAACAATTCTGTTCAACATTACTAATATAACATAAGACCGATTCTTTGTCAAATCCTTTATCATTCATATCCGACCCCCGGCGCGGGGGTGTCGGTTTTCGGCGAAAAAAGCGTGCGGAACAGTCCATTCTCCTTGACTTTATATCCTTTATTTGATATGATATATTATGGAGAAAATTAGGATCGGATTTCGGAAATTTTGAAGCTTTGGAGTGATGTGCATGCAGATAAGATTTACCGAGACCGTGCTCAGGGACGCAAACCAGTCCCTGATCGCGACGCGCATGCCGTTTTCGGCGTTCAAGGGGATCTTGTCCACCCTCGACCGGGCGGGCTATTATTCCCTCGAGTGCTGGGGCGGGGCGACCTTTGACTCGTGCCTGAGGTATCTCGACGAGGACCCGTGGGAGCGGCTCAGAAAGATCAACGAGGCGTGCCCGAACACGAAGCTGCAGATGCTGCTGCGCGGGCAGAACCTGTTGGGGTATAAGCATTATCCGGACGACGCCGTGCGCCTGTTCGTGAAAAAGAGCGTGGAGAACGGCATCGACGTACTGAGGATCTTCGACGCCCTCAACGACGTGCGAAACGTGGAGGTGGCCGTGGACGCGGCGCTGGAGGCCGGCGCAGAGGTGCAGGGCACGATCTGCTATACGCTGTCGCCGATCCACGACCTGAAATCCTATGTCGAGACTGGCATCGCGCTCAAAAAGATGGGCGTGCAGATGCTGTGCGTGAAGGACATGGCGGGCATCATGAGCCCGAAGCAGGCCTTCGAGCTCGTGGAGGCGCTCAAAAAAGAGGTGGGGCTGCCCCTCGCGGTGCACACCCACGCCACCACGGGCCTCGCGTTCATGACCTACCTCAAGGCCGTGGAGGCCGGAGCGGACGTGATCGACACCGCGATCTCGTGCTTCTCGGGCGGCACCGCCCAGCCAGCGACCGAGACGCTCGACTACGCGCTCAGGGAATACGGCTACGAGACGGGCCTTGACCAAAACGCCCTGCGCGACATCAACGCCTTTTTCAAGCCCTACCGCGCGGACTGCCTGCAGTCGGGGCTTCTGAACCCCGTGGTGATGGCCACCGCCACCGACGCCCTGACCTATCAGATCCCGGGCGGGATGCTGTCGAACCTCGTGTCGCAGCTCACCGCGCAGAAAAAGCTGAACCGCCTCGACGACGTGCTCGCCGAGGTGCCCAACGTCCGCAAGGACCTCGGCTATCCGCCCCTCGTGACCCCGATGAGCCAGATGGTGGGCGTGCAGGCGACCTCGAACGTGCTGTTCGGCAAATATAAGACCGTGTCGAAGGAGATCAAGGCGTATCTCAGAGGCGAATACGGCCGCGCGCCGGGTCAGGTGAACGAGGACCTGAGAAAACAGGTGCTCGGCGACGAGCCGGTGCTCACCTGCCGCTTCGCCGACACCCTCTCCCCCGCCGTGGACGAGGCGAGGGCGCATCTCGGGGAGCTGGCGCGCTGCGACGAGGACGTGCTGTCGTATATCGCGTTCCCGACGCAGGCCGAGGCGTTTCTGACGCGGCGGCTCGAAGCCCGCAAAAAGGTGCTCCCCTATACCATTGAAAGGACGGATGAGTGATATGGCGCTCCCGCTCGGCGTATTCAGCGAGCTTTACGGCGACGAGATGACGATCGGCAGGGCGCTGCTCATCGCCGTCGTCGGTTTCTTGCTCGTGTTCGCGATCCTCGGCGTGATCGCCCTGTTCGTGAAGGGACAGGGGTGGCTTTTCGATTCGGCCGAGGCGAAGAAAAAGAAAAAACAGGCCGCGGCCCTGGCCGCAGCCCCCGCGCCCGCCCCCGAGGGGCCCGCCGCCCCCGCGGGCGAGCCCCTGCCCGAGTCCGTGTCGCAGGGGTCGCTGACGCTCATTGACGTGAGCGAGGAAGAGGCCGCGATGATCATGGCGATCGTGGCGCACGAATCGGGCATTCCGCTCAACCGCCTTGAGTTCCGCTCGATCAAATGTCTGGAGGGATCCGAATGAAATATACCGTCACCCTGAACGGAAAACGATATGAGGTGGAGGTCACC
>JAFZOL010000063.1 GCA_017550625.1 Clostridia bacterium
GTGGCCGGGGCAGTCGACGTGCGCATATTGACGAGTCACGGTCTCATACACCACGTGCGCGGTGTTGATCTTGATACCACGGGCTCTCTCTTCGGGGGCCTTGTCGATGCTCGCGTAATCGACGAACGCGGCGCCGCCCTTCATAGCGAGGGTCTTGGTGATGGCAGCGGTCAGAGTGGTCTTGCCATGGTCAACGTGACCGATGGTGCCGATGTTGACGTGGGGTTTGGTTCTTTCGAATTTCGCTTTTGCCATGAGAATTTTTTCCTCCTTATGGTCTCTTCTTAATTTAGTTTTACATAAACCGAAGCCATTATAACAAATAACTTCGTGCATTTCAAGTATAAATTACGAAAATATACCCGAAATTCTTTTACTTCTTACCGATGGAATCCGCGATGTTTCTGGGCACCTGCGCGTAGTGGCTGGGCTCCATGACGTACTGCCCGCGGCCCTGGGTCTTGCTTCTCAGATCCGTGGCGTAGCCGAACATCGAGGCAAGCGGCACGTGGGCGTTCACCTGCGTGGCGCCGTTGCGGTTCTCCTGATCGCGGATCATGCCGCGGCGCGCGTTGATGTCGCCGATCACGGTGCCGAGATAATCGTCGGGCACGGTGACGGCGATCTTCATGATGGGCTCCATGAGCACGGGCGCGGCCTTCGCCATGGCGTCCTTGAACGCCATGCTGCCGGCCAGCTTGAACGCGAGCTCGGAGGAGTCGACCTCGTGATACGAGCCGTCGTAAAGCGTGCATTTGACGTCCACCACGGGATAGCCCGCGAGCACGCCGGTCTGCATGGCGCCTCTGACGCCGGCCTCGACCGCCGGGATGAACTCCTTGGGGATCGCGCCGCCGACGACTTCGTTGACGAACTCGAAGCCCTTTTCGGGGTTCGGCTCGATGCGCATCTTGACGTGACCGTACTGACCGTGGCCGCCGGACTGACGGGCGTATTTGGTGTCCGTTTCGGCGGGCTTCGTGATGGTCTCGCGGTAGGCGACCTGCGGGGCGCCGACGTTCGCTTCGACCCTGTATTCGCGCAGCATTCTGTCCACGATGATCTCGAGGTGCAGCTCGCCCATGCCGGCGATGATGGTCTGCCCGGTCTCTTCATCGGTGTAGTATTTGAACGTGGGATCTTCCTCACTGAGCTTCATCAGCGCGATGCCCATCTTCTCCTGACCGGCTTTGGTCTTGGGTTCGATGGCCACGCGGATGACGGGCTCGGGGAATTCCATCTGTTCGAGGATGATGGGGTGGCGCTCATCGCACAGCGTATCGCCCGTGGTGGTGTTCTTGACGCCCACGACGGCGCAGATATCGCCGCAGTAGCACTGCTCCAGATCCTGTCTGTGGTTGGCGTGCATCTGCAGGATGCGCCCCAGCCGCTCGTTTTTGTCCTTGGTGGAGTTATAGACCGTGGAGCCCGCAGCCGCGATACCGGAGTAGACGCGGGTGAAGCAGAGCTTGCCGACGTAGGGGTCGGCGGCGATCTTAAACGCCAGCGCGGCCAAAGGCGCGTTGTCGGAAACTTCGCGCTCGATCTCGTTGCCGGTCTTGGGGTCGATGCCCTTGACCGCCCCGATGTCAAGGGGCGAGGGCATATAGTCCACCACGGCGTCGAGCAGCTTCTGCACGCCTTTGTTGCGGTATGAGGTGCCGCAGGTGACGGGGACCATCTCGTTCGCGATGGTCGCCTTGCGGATGCAGGACTTGATCTCGTCGATCGTGAGCTCTTCGCCTTCGAAGTATTTCTCCATCAGCGCTTCATCCTGCTCCGCGACATGCTCGATAAGCTCGGCGCGGTACTGCTCCGCGAGCTCGCGCATGTCTTCGGGGATCTCCACGACCTCGGTCTTGAGACCTTCTTTGTCGTCGTAGAGGGTGGCGTTCATTTCGACGAGGTCGATGATGCCTTTGAAATCGCTTTCGGCGCCGATGGGGAGCTGAATGGGCACGGCGTTGCACTTGAGCCTGTCCTTCATCATCTCCACCACGCGATAGAAATCCGCGCCCATGATATCCATCTTGTTGATGTATACCATACGCGGGACGTGGTATTTGTCCGCCTGACGCCACACCGTTTCACTCTGGGGCTCAACGCCGCCCTTCGCGCACAGCACGGTCACGCTGCCGTCGAGCACGCGGAGCGAGCGCTCCACCTCCACGGTGAAATCCACGTGCCCGGGCGTGTCGATGATGTTGATGCGGTGGTCCTTCCAGAAGCAGGTGGTGGCGGCGGAGGTAATGGTGATACCCCGCTCCTGTTCCTGCGCCATCCAGTCCATCGTCGCGTCGCCGTCGTGCGTTTCGCCGAGCTTGTGGTTGATGCCCGTGTAAAAGAGGATGCGTTCGGTCGTGGTGGTCTTACCGGCGTCGATATGCGCCATAATACCGATATTTCTGGTGTATTCGAGCGATACCTTCCTAGGCATAATATCCCTCCCAAAAACGAACTGATTGTTTCGATTGGAAGTCTTTTACCAACGGAAGTGGGAGAAAGCCTTGTTGGCTTCCGCCATCTTGTGCGTATCCTCACGCTTCTTGAACGCGGAACCGGTCTGGTTCATGGCGTCCATGATCTCGTTGGCAAGTCTTTCCTTCATGGTTCTCTCGGAGCGGTTTCTCGCATAGAGAGTGATCCATCTGAGACCGAGGGTCTGCCGTCTTTCGGGACGGACCTCGACCGGCACCTGATAGGTGGAACCGCCGACTCTGCGCGCCTTGACCTCAAGGATCGGCATGACATTTTCCATGGCGGCCTCAAAGACCTCGAGCGGGTCTTTGCCGGTTTTTGCCTCGATGATGCCGAAAGCATCATAAACGATTTTCTGAGCGACGCCCTTTTTACCGTCATACATCACGGAGTTGATAAGACGCGTCACGAGTTTTGAGTTGTAAAGCGGATCAGGCAAAACGTCACGTTTTGCGATATTGCCTCTTCTTGGCACTTCGCTTCCCTCCTTCATAATTAAAATGATATCATAGGTACTCGAGTGACAAAGCTCTCGCTGCGCCAATGGGAGGACTTATATATACTATAAATCTCACATTGGATATTGGGATGCAAGAAGAATTTGTCTCAATCGATAGTCGACCTGACGGTCGGATTTTTTGTAATTCCAGAAGAATTACTTTTTCTTGGCTTTCGCCTTCTTGGCGCCGTATTTCGAACGGGCCTGCATTCTGCCGTTGACGCCCTGCGCGTCGAGGGTCCCTCTGATGATGTGGTAACGCACACCGGGAAGGTCCTTTACACGGCCGCCTCTGATCAGAACCACGGAGTGCTCCTGCAGGTTGTGACCGACGCCGGGGATGTAAGCGGAGACCTCGATCCCGTTGGTCAGCCTGACTCTGGCGAGCTTTCTCAGGGCGGAGTTCGGCTTCTTCGGCGTGTCGGTCTTCACGACGGTGCAAACGCCCCGCTTCTGCGGAGAATTGTGGTTCGTGACCACGTTCTTCTTGGAGTTGAGACCCTTGCCGAGCGCGGGAGCCTTGGACTTCTTTTCCAGAGACTTTCTCGAGTTGTGAACGAGCTGGTTAAAGGTTGGCAAATCATAGCACCTCCTTGCATATAGTATATGTATCATAAAAGGGAGCGCTGTGCAAACGCTCCCTCAATGACCTTGGAAAACTTTGCACACTTGATTATTTTATCATTTCCGCCGGCGTTTTGTCAACACCTTTTGGAAAAACTTTCGTACGATTTTACAAAGTTTTTACGAAAGTTTCGTCTAAATTGTCCAACGAATAGGCTTCCATCGCCGGATCGACGGGCTCGGTGCACTCGATCTCGACGTCGGAATAGCACTTCATGCCGGTGCCGGAGGGCAGGAGCTTGCCGATGATGACGTTCTCTTTGAGGCCGAGCAGCGGATCGATCTTGCCCTTGATGGCGGCGTCGGTGAGCACGCGCGTGGTCTCCTGGAACGAGGCGGCAGACAGGAACGAATCGGTGGCGAGCGACGCCTTGGTGATACCGAGGAGCACGGGCTCGGCGGTGGCAAGGATGCATTCGCGGCCCTCGGCCTCGGCGGCCTTCTGGGCGTCTTCGTTGGCGCGGCGGAACTCGTTCTTTTCGATGGTGGAGCCGGGCAGCAGGCAGGTATCGCCGGGATCGGTGACGCGCACCTTGCGCATCATCTGGCGCACGATGACCTCGATGTGCTTGTCGTTGACGTCAACGCCCTGCCCGCGGTAGGTGCGCTGCACTTCGCGGATCAGGTAGTTATGCACGGCCTCGACGCCGAGGACCTCGAGGATGTCGTGCGGGTTGACCGAGCCTTCGGTGAGCTCGGCGCCCTTTTCGACGACGTCGCCCTCTTCGACCGTTTTGCGGTAGCCGTAGGGGATCGTGTATTCCTCGCGGCCTTCTTCGCCGGTGATCACGATGTTTTCGGAGCCCTTCTTGCCCTCGTTGAACGACACGGTGCCGCCGATGCGGGCAAGGATGGCAAGGGTCTTGGGCTTTCTCGCCTCAAAGAGCTCTTCGACGCGGGGAAGACCCTGCGTGATGTCGGCGGTGGTGGTAACGCCGCCGGTGTGGAACGTACGCATCGTGAGCTGCGTGCCGGGTTCGCCGATGGACTGGGCGGCGATGATGCCGACCGCTTCGCCGATGGACACGCTTCTGCCCGTGGCGAGGTTGCGGCCGTAGCAGCGCTTGCACACGCCCTGGCGCGCTTCGCAGGTGAGAAGCGAACGGATCTTGACCTTCTTGAAGCCCGCGGCGACGATCTTCTTGGCGTCGGCCTCGGTGAGCATGTGGTCGTTATCCATCACGAGCTCGCCGTTTTCGTCGACGAGGTTGTCGAGCAGGTAGCGGCCGGTGAGACGCTCGACGAGGCTTTCGATGACGTTGTCGTCGTCGTTGCCGGCGCCGATGATGTTGCTGACTTCAAGCCCCTGCGTGCAGTGGCAGTCGTTTTCGCGGATGATGACCTCCTGCGAGACGTCGACGAGACGGCGGGTCAGGTAACCGGAGTCGGCAGTACGCAGAGCGGTGTCGGCAAGGCCCTTTCTGGCGCCGCGGGAGGAGATGAAGTACTCAACGACGGACAGGCCTTCGCGGTAGTTGGAGCGGATCGGGATCTCGATCGTCTGACCGGCGGTGTTCGCGATCAGACCGCGCATGCCGGCGAGCTGGTTCAGCTGCGAAGCCGAGCCGCGGGCGCCGGAGTCGATCATCATGTGGATCGGGTTGTTCATGATATCGAGGTTATCCTTGAGCTCCTTCGAGACCTTGTTCGTGCACTCGGTCCAGATGCGGATGACCTGCTGGCTGCGCTCGCCGTCGGACAGAAGGCCGCGGCGGTAATGCTTCATGACGTCGTCGACCTTCGCCTGCGCGTCCTCGATATACTTATTCTTCGTTTCGGGGATGATCGCGTCGAAGACGGACACCGTGATGCCGCTGATGGTGGAATATTTGTACCCCTGGTTCTTGATGCGGTCGAGCACGTCGGCGGCGATGTTGGTGCCGTGGACGGCGATGCAGCGCTCGATGATCTTGCCGAGGTTCTTTTTGTCGACGAGGAAGTCGACCTCAAGCGCGAGCATGGACGCCGGGTCCTTGGGGTCGCGCGTGACGAAGCCGAGATCCTGCGGCACGGGATGGTTGAAGATCACCTTGCCGAGGGTGGTGGGGATCAGAGCGGAATAGACCGTGCCCCCGATCTCTTTGGTGAAGCGGATCTTGACGGGCGCGTGCAGGCCGAGCGAGCCCTCGTCATACGCCATGACGGCCTCGTTTTCGTCGCGGAACACCTTGCCGGCGCCGGGCTCGTGGTCCTTGACCGTAGTGAGGTAATAGGAGCCGAGCACCATGTCCTGCGTGGGGACCGTGACGGGCTTGCCGTCGGAGGGCTTTAAGAGGTTGTTCGCGGCGAGCATGAGGAAGCGCGCTTCCGCCTGCGCCTCCGCGGACAGCGGGACGTGGACTGCCATCTGGTCGCCGTCGAAGTCGGCGTTGAAGGCGGTGCACACCAGCGGGTGGAGCTTGATGGCGCGGCCCTCGACGAGGATCGGCTCGAACGCCTGGATGCCGAGACGGTGCAGCGTGGGCGCGCGGTTCAGCATGACAGGGTGGTCCTTGATCACGATCTCGAGCGCGTCCCAGACTTCGGGACCCGCCTTATCGACGAGCTTTCTGGCGTTTTTGATGTTCTTGGCGTCCTCTTTCTCAACAAGGCGCTTCATGACGAAGGGCTTGAAGAGCTCGAGCGCCATCTCTTTGGGCAGGCCGCACTGATAGATCTTGAGCTCGGGGCCGACCACGATGACCGAACGGCCGGAATAGTCGACGCGTTTGCCGAGCAGGTTCTGGCGGAAACGGCCCTGCTTGCCCTTGAGCATGTCGGACAGGCTCTTGAGGGGACGGTTGTTGGGGCCGGTGACGGGTCTGCCGCGGCGGCCGTTGTCGATCAGGGCGTCCACCGCCTCCTGCAGCATGCGCTTTTCGTTGCGCACGATGATCTCGGGCGAGCCGAGTTCAAGCAGCTTTTTGAGGCGGTTGTTGCGGTTGATGACTCTTCTGTAAAGGTCGTTGAGGTCGGAGGTCGCGAAGCGGCCGCCGTCCAGCTGGACCATGGGGCGGATATCCGGCGGGATCACGGGGATCACGTCGAGGATCATCCACTCGGGGCGGTTGCCCGAGATGCGGAACGCGTCGACGACCTCGAGGCGCTTGAGGATGCGCTCTTTCTTCTGGCCGCCCGCGCCCTCGAGTTCAGCGCGCAGCTCGGCGGCGAGCTCTTCGACGTCGATCTCCATGAGCAGCTCTTTGACCGCCTCGGCGCCCATCTTGGCGACGAAGGACTCGGCGTCGTACTTTTCGGCCATATCCTCGTATTCCTTGTCGGAAATGACCTGATACTTCATCAGCGGCGTGTCGCCGGGATCGATCACGATGTATTTCGCGAAATACAGCACCTTGTCGAGGTCTCTCGGCGAGACGTTGAGGATCGTGGCGATCCTGGACGGGATGCCCTTGAAATACCAGATGTGCGACACGGGGCACGCGAGCTCGATGTGGCCCATGCGCTCGCGGCGGACCTTGGCCTTGGTGATCTTGACGCCGCAGCGCTCGCAGATCTTGCCCTTGAAGCGGACGCGCTTATATTTGCCGCAGTGGCACTCCCAGTCCTTCGTGGGCCCGAAGATGCGCTCGCAGAACAGGCCGTCGCGCTCGGGCTTCAGGGTGCGGTAGTTGATGGTTTCGGGCTTCTTGACTTCGCCGTAGGACCACGAACGGATCGATTCTGGGGAAGCAAGACCTATTTTAATGGACTCGAAATTGAGTTCGTTGTAATTATCTTCCGTATATCTTTTTACGGTCACAGCACCGTCATTCATTCGGCAGGCTCTCCTTCCATTATATATAAATGTAATGTGTACGTCACTCGTCGTAGCTGAAATCGTCGTCGAAGAGGCCGGCGCCGAAGTTATCGGTCACGAAGGTATCGTCGGCGGCGTCGAGCTCGAAGCCGGAATTGAAGTCGGCGGTCGCGGCGCCCTTGTAGAAGTCCTCGTCGTCGTCAAGGTCTCTTTCGCCCACGGAATAGCCGTCGGCGCCTTCAACGTCGTTGACGATCACGCCGGCTTCGTCCTCATTGACGAAGCCCTCTTCCTCGCCGTCGTCGTAATCCTGCTTGAGGTCGATCATCACGCCGTCCTCATCGAAGACGGTGACGTCGAGCGCGAGCGCCTGCAGCTCTTTGACGAGCACCTTGAAGGACTCGGGCACGCCGGATTTCGGCACGTTGAGGCCCTTGACGATGGCTTCGTAGGTCTTCACGCGGCCCACCACGTCGTCGGACTTGACGGTGAGGATCTCCTGCAGCGTGTAAGCCGCGCCGTAGGCCTCGAGCGCCCAGACTTCCATTTCGCCGAAGCGCTGGCCGCCGAACTGCGCCTTGCCGCCCAGAGGCTGCTGGGTGACGAGGGAGTACGGGCCGGTGGAACGGGCGTGGATCTTATCGTCGACCAGATGGTGGAGCTTGAGGAAGTACATCACGCCCACGGTGACGGGGTTGTCGAACTTTCTGCCGGTGCGGCCGTCGTAAAGCGTGACCTTGCCGGAGGGGTTGAGGCCCGCTTCTTTGAAGGCCTCGATGATGTCGGACTCGTGCGCGCCGTCGAACACGGGGGTCATGATGTGCCAGCCCATTTCGCGGCAGGCGCGGCCGAGGTGCACCTCGAGCACCTGCCCGATGTTCATTCGGGACGGAACGCCGAGGGGATTGAGCACGATGTCGAGCGGGGTGCCGTCCTCAAGGAAGGGCATGTCTTCCTGCGGGAGGATGCGGGACACGACGCCCTTGTTGCCGTGGCGGCCGGCCATCTTGTCGCCCACGCTTATTTTGCGCTTCTGCGCGATATACACGCGCACGACCTTGTCGACGCCGGGAGAGAGCTCGTCGGAGTTCTCTTTCGTGTAGGTCTCGACGTCCACGATGATGCCGTATTCGCCGTGCGGGACCTTGAGGGAGGTATCGCGCACCTCGCGCGCCTTCTCACCGAAGATGGCGCGCAGCAGCCGCTCTTCGGCGGTGAGCTCGGTCTCGCCCTTCGGGGTGACCTTGCCGACCAGGATGTCGCCCGAGTGGACCTCGGCGCCGATGCGGATGACGCCGTTTTCGTCGAGATCCTTGAGGGCGTCTTCGCCCACGTTCGGGATGTCGCGCGTGATCTCTTCGGTGCCGAGCTTGGTCTCTCTGGCCTCGATCTCGTACTTTTCGATATGGATGGAGGTGTAGATGTCGTTGCGCACCAGCTTTTCGTTGATGAGCACGGCGTCTTCGTAGTTATAGCCTTCCCACGTCATGAAGCCGATCAGGGCGTTCTTGCCGAGGGAGATCTCGCCTTCGCTGGTGGCGGGGCCGTCGGCGATCACGTCGCCCTTTTCGACCCGCTCGCCCACCGAGACGATGGGACGCTGATTGATGCAGGTGCCCTGGTTCGAGCGCATGAACTTGAGCAGCTCATAGGTCTCGACGCCGCCGTCGTCGCACGCGACCTCGACACGGTCGGCGGAGACGTAGGACACGGTGCCGGCGTTGTTGCACAGCACGCACACGCCGGAATCGCAGGCGGACTTGAATTCCATGCCGGTGCCGACGTACGGCGCCTCGGTCTTGAGGAGCGGCACGGCCTGGCGCTGCATGTTCGCGCCCATCAGCGCGCGGTTGGCGTCGTCGTTCTCGAGGAAGGGGATCATCGCGGTGGCGACGGAGACGACCATTCTCGGCGAGACGTCCATGTAATCGGCGAACTTGGGCTGCAGCTCGAGGAACTCGTCCTTGTAGCGGCAGATGATGCGGCTGTTCTTGAAATAGCCGTTCTCATCCAGCGGTTCGTTGGCCTGCGCGACGCGGTATTCGTCTTCCACGTCGGCGGTCATGTATTCGACCTCGTCGGTCACGCGGCCGGTCTCGGGGTCGACCCTGCGGAAGGGCGCCTCGATGAAGCCGTATTTATTGATGCGCGCGAAGGTGGCGAGGTAAGAGATCAGGCCGATGTTGGGACCTTCGGGGGACTCGATGGGGCACATGCGACCGTAGTGGGTGTAGTGCACGTCACGGACCTCGAACCCGGCGCGGTCACGCGACAGGCCGCCGGGGCCCAGGGCCGACAGACGGCGCTTGTTGGTGAGCTCGGCGAGGGGGTTGGTCTGGTCCATGAACTGCGACAGCGGCGAAGAGCCGAAGAACTCGCGGATCACGGCGATGACCGGGCGGATGTTGATGAGCTGCTGGGGGGTGAGCTTGTCGGTCTCCTGCGTGTGGATGCTCATGCGCTCGCGCACGACGCGCTCCATGCGCGTGAAGCCGATGCGGAACTGGTTCTGCAGCAGCTCGCCGACGCTGCGCACGCGCCGGTTGCCGAGATGGTCGATATCGTCGAGGCTGCCCACGCCGTGCGCCACGCAGTTGAGGTAGTTGATGGTGGCGAAGATATCGTCCTTCGTGATGTGCTTCGGGATGAGGTCGCCGAGGCGGTTGGTGATGAGCTCGGTGAGGGCGTCTTTATTGCCGGCGGCGGCTTCGGTGATCTCGTTGAGGACGGCGAAGCAGACCTTTTCGTTCACGCCGAGCTTTTCGAGCTCTTCGGCGGTGAACTCGGGCAGGTATTCGCCCGCCTCGACCATGCCGTTGGACACGATCTTGACGCGCGCGCCTTCGCTCTGGACGAACGCGACGGAAACGCCGGCCTGCTCGATCTTTTTCGCAAGCTCCTTCGTGACCTTTTCGCCCTTTTCGGCGAGCACTTCGCCGGTGAGGAGCGCGACCACGTCCTCGTCGAGGATCTGGTTGCGGAGGCGGTCGGAGATGCCGAGCTTTTTGTTGTATTTATATCTGCCCACGCGCGACAGGTCGTAGCGCCTGTCGTCGAAGAACAGACCGTAGAGATGCGTTTTTGCGGTATCGAGCGTGGGGGGCTCGCCGGGACGCAGCTTTTTGTAGACCTCGATGAGGGCCTCTTCGGTGTTGTGGGAGGAATCCTTTTCGAGGGTGGCAAGCATTCTTTCGTCGTCGCCGAAGAAATCGGTGATCTCGGCGTTCGAAGAAAGGCCCAGCGCGCGGATCAGCGTGGTGACGGGGAGCTTTCTGTTCTTATCGATGCGTACGTAGAAGACGTTGGCCGGATCGGTCTCATACTCGAGCCAGGCGCCGCGGTTCGGGATGACCGTGGTGGCGTAGAGCTTTTTGCCGATCTTGTCGCGGCTCATTTCGTAATACACGCCGGGGGAACGCACGAGCTGCGAGATGATCACGCGCTCGGCGCCGTTGATGATGAACGTGCCCGAATCGGTCATGAGCGGGAAATCGCCCATGTAGATCTCGTTGATCTTGATCTCACCCGTCTCTTTGTTGAGCAGACGCGCCGTGACGCGAAGCGTGGCGGAGAAGGTGGTATCCCGCTCCTTGCACTCCTTCACGGTATACTTCGGCGTGGGATCGATCCTGTAGTCGATGAAATCCAGCACCAGGTTCCCGGTGTAATCGGTGATCTCGTCCACGTCCCTGAGTACCTCTCTCAGGCCCACGTCCATAAACCACTGATACGAGTTCTTCTGGACCTCGATGAGGTTCGGCATCTGCATGACCTCATTGATCTTCGAAAAACTCAGTCTGGTTTTTCTGCCGACTTTTACGGGTTTCGTTTTTACCATAAAAACATTTCACTCCGATCTTTCTTTATCCGCTGACCACGCCCCGCCGCAAACGGGACCGCGGTGGAATACATGATTTTTCACGAAAATCCCTCTTGACAAAGCTCTTATTTTTGCTATAATGTTAATAAAGAAGCTGTTCTGAGGGGTATTCGATTCCATTATAATGCAGTATAGTATATTATCAAAGAATTTTGGGCTTGTCAAGCCTTTTTTCTTTGATTTTTTCTTTTTTATATGGTTTTTTATAAAAAACATGCGAAATATACGCCCGGGCGCGCCCGGGCGTAACTTTTCTCTTGCAAATCGGCGTGAATCTGCTATACTGGAATCAGAAACAGTGCAGCCGGAAGGGGGCTTTGCCGTGGCGCACGCGCGATCGAGGTTCGAGATGCTGGTGGGGGCCGAAGCCCTTGCCAAACTCCGGCGTGCGCGGGTGGCGGTGTTCGGCCTCGGGGGCGTCGGGTGCGCCCTTGCCGAGGCGCTGGCGCGCGCGGGCGTGGGCCACGTGGACCTCGTGGACGACGACGCTTACAGCCTCACGAACCTGAACCGGCAGCTCTTCGCCACGACGAAGACGCTGGGCGAGGACAAGGTGACCGCCGCCGCGGCGCGGCTGAGAGAGATCGACCCCGCGTGCGAGGTGACGGAGCACAGGCTCTTTTATCTGCCGGAGACCGCCGGAGAGATCGACCTTTCGGTTTTCGATTACATCGGCGACGCGATCGACACGGTGGCAGCGAAGCTGGAGCTCATCACGCGCGCGAAGGCGGCGGACGTGCCGATCGTTTCGTGCATGGGCACGGGCAACCGGATGGACCCGCTGGGCCTGACGGTTAAGGATATATATGAAACGCAGGGCGACCCGCTGGCGCGGATCATGCGGCAGGAGCTGAGAAAACGCGGGGTGGGCAGCCTCACGGTGGTGTGCTCCGACGAGCCGCCGCTCGGCCCGGCGGCCGACCTCAGCGAGCCGCCGGAGACCAAGGGTGCCACGCACAGGCCGGCGCCCGGCAGTTCCCCCTTCGTGCCGCCCGCCGCGGGCTTCGCGATGGCGTCGCTCATCGTGCGGGCGCTCATCAGCCGCGCGGCAGAATGACATCGGATTTCGCTTGACAAGCGCAAGGAGGTATATACACTATGGAAAACAGACCTACCGGAAGAAAACGCATCGACGGCGGTCAGGGCAAGACCGTGGGCACCCAGGGCCCCGGCCTCGGCACCGGGCCCGTCGGCAAAAAGGACGGCTATCAGAGCAGACCCGGCCCCGGCGGCGCGCAGCGCGAGGGGTATAACGAGGGCGGCGCGGCAGGCGGCGGTGACCGCGGCATCGGCACGTCGCTGCTCAGCGGCCTTCTCGGGGGCGGCGGCAAGGGCAAGATCGTGATCATCCTGATTCTGATCGTGCTCGCCGTGATCATTCTGCCGAAGCTCTTCGGCGGCTCGGGCAGCGAAGGCGGGGCGAACCTGATCGACTCCGGCGCGGGCTTCACCGGCAACAACGGCTCTTACACGGGCTGGGCGGACACGAGCGCCGCGAGCACCGCGAGCACCGGCACCGCCGTGACCGAGACCTCGAACGAGGCGCGCGCGAAGTATACCGTGCTCAAGGGCAACGGGCAGGACACCGTGACGCTGATGGTGTATATGTGCGGCACCGACCTTGAGTCGAAGAACGGCATGGCCACCGCCGACCTCTTCGAGATGAAGAACGCCACGATCGCCGACAACGTGAACCTGATCGTGATGACCGGCGGGTGCAAGGCGTGGAAGACCAACGGCATCTCGAACACGCAGAACCAGATCTATAAGATCGGGAAGGACAGTCAGAGCGGACAGACGCAGATCATCCGCCTTGAGAACAACGCCGGCAACAAGGCGATGACCGACCCGAACAACCTGTCGGATTTCATCAAATACTGCAGAAGGGACTTCCCTGCCGACCGCTATATGCTGATCCTGTGGGACCACGGCGGCGGCACGATCTCGGGCTACGGCTACGATGAGAAGAACGTTTCGTCCGGCTCGATGACCCTGCCCAAGATCGCGAGCGCCCTGAAGGCCGGCGGCGTGCAGTTCGACTTCATCGGCTTCGACGCGTGCCTGATGGCCACGCTCGAGACCGCCCTGACCCTTGACCCCTATACCGACTATATGATCGCGAGCGAGGAGACCGAGCCCGGCGTGGGCTGGTATTACACCAACTGGCTCACGGACCTGAGCAAAAACACCTCGACCGACACCGTGACCCTCGGCACGAAGATCGTGGACGACTTCGTGACCGTGTGCGCGCAGAAATGCCGCGGCCAGAAGACCACGCTTTCGGTGATCGACGTTTCGGAGCTGTCGCAGACCGTGGGCGCGGACCTCTCGGCGTTTTCGGATTCGACCGCCGCGATGATCTCGGGCAGCGGCTACAAGACCGTGTCGAACGCCCGCGCGAACACGCGCGAGTTCGGCGTGTCGAGCAAGATCGACCAGGTGGACCTCGTGCACCTCGCCCTGAACATCAACACGGCCGAGAGCAAGGCGCTGGCCCAGACGCTGCGCCACGCGGTGAAATATAACCGCACGTCGTCCAACGTGACCGACGCCTACGGCATTTCGGCTTATTTCCCCTACCGCAACGCTTCGAAGGTGAACGCCGCGGTGTCGCAGCTCAACGCCCTTGACATGGACGACGAATATATCGCGTGCGTGCGCAAATTCGCGAGCCTTGAGGTCACCGGCCAGGCGGTGCAGGGCGGCACGGCGTCGCCCTTCGGGTCGCTGTTCGGCTCGTCCTCGTCGTCGTCTTCGTCTTCTGCTTCGTCCGCGACCGACATCATCGGCGCCCTGCTCGGCGGCGGCACGTCGTCGTCGGCATCCGGAGGCCTTGCGGACTTCGCGAGCATGCTCGGCGGCTTCGGCTTCTTTGACAAGAGCATCGACCAGAAGGAGCTCACGACCCTCGTGGCCGGCAACACCCTGCCCGCGCTCGAATGGGAGAAAGAAGGCCGCAAGCAGGTGCTGCGCCTCACCGAAGCCGAATGGGGCCTCGTGAACAACCTGCTGCTCAACGTCTTCCTTGACGACGGAAAAGGCTATATCGATCTCGGCCTTGACAACATCTTCGACTTCACGGACGACGGCGCGCTGATCGGCGAATACGACGGCAAGTGGGTGGCGATCGACAAGCAGCCCGTGGCGTATTATTTCGAGAGCTCGCTGACCGAGAACGGCAAGTTCGTGTCGCAGGGCTACGTGCCGGTGCTGCTCAACGGCGAGCGCGCCGAGCTGCTGATCGCCTTCGACGATGAAAGCGCCTCCATCTCGGGCGCGCGCTACGTTTACAAGAACGGCGAGACCGAGACCGTGGCGAAGGCCGTGGGAACGCTGACCGAAGGCGACGTGATCCAGCCCATCTGCGACCGCTATTCTTACGACGGAACGTATGAAGACAGCTATAAGCTCGGCGACCCGATCACCTATCACGAAGGCATCGAGGTCTCGGACGTGACGCTGACGGCGGAATCCGGCACGGCGGTCGCTTCGTACGTGCTGTTCGACATCTACAACATCGAGCACTGGACCCCCGCGATCGGCTGATCGACGAAACATCTTTTATAAAAGGGCCGGAAGCCGCGAGGCTTCCGGTTTTTTGTCGGATGGTTTCTTAATAAAAGATAATTTAGTTTATTGATTAAAGAATCGAATATAAGATGCCCAAAGACAGAAAAAGATAAAATTGACGAAACGGGATAGGCGTGCTATAATATTTTTATGCAAATGTACGAAAAACCCTGTTTGCACAGATCCCATATACGAAAGGATGACGTGAATGAAACACAGTTTGCTCAAGAAAGCGCTGTCCGTCGTGCTTACGGCGGTCATGCTGCTGACGACCGTCTCCCTCATCGCGTTTGCCGACTACGGCTACGTGGCGCTGGAAGACACCTATCTCATTTCCGACACCGAGCGGCGCATCGCCCCCGGCGTGAAGGAAAACCGTATCGTGACCAACAACTCCACCGGCATGCAGCAGGAGATGATCTACGCCGTGTCCGTCGATCCGACCGCGCAGGTCGGCCTGATGGCCGGTTACGCCGACTATAACGGCTCGACCTGGAAGATGCAGACCGTGCGCGAGCAGGCCGCGAAGGCCTCGCAGGCGACCGGGCGCAACATCGTGGCCGCCGTGAACGCCGACATCTTCAACATGCAGACCGGCGAGCCCGCGGGCGTGCTGGTCATGAACGGCAACGTTTACAAGGCCGGCCTCGGCAGACCCTATTTCGGCGTGACGACCGACGGGCGGATCGTGATCGGCGAATCCCTGACGAGCGAAGTGCTTGCCACGCTCAAAGAGGCGATCTCGGGCTTCTATATGATCGTCAAGGACGGGCAGCGTACCGGCCCCGGCACGAATCCCGATTCGAACGTCGCCCCGAAGACCTGCGTCGGCCTCAAGGCGGACGGCACCGTGGTCATCGTGACCATTGACGGCCGGAACTTCCCGGTGTCCAATTCGCTGGGCGACTACGATCTTGCCACCATCATGCTCGGCCTCGGATGCGTGGACGTGCTGAACCTCGACGGCGGCGGCTCTTCGACCTATCTCGCGAAATACGAGGGCAAGAATTATCTCGAGCTCGCGAACAACCCCTCCGACGCGGTCGAGCGCAAGGTCTCTTCTTCGCTCTTCGTCTATTCCACCGCGCGTCCCAGCGGCGAGTTCGACCACGCCGCCCTTGAGCCCAACAACAGGCTCTATACGCCCGGCTCGACCGTGACCTTCACGGCGACCGGCGTCGACTCCGCCGGCGGCTCGGCCACGCTGCCCGCGGGCGTGTTCGCCCTTGCGGCCGACAGCGCCGCCCTCGGCACGATCACGGACGACGGCGTGTTCACCGCGGGCGCTACCGAAGGCAGAGTGACCGTGAATTATGTCTCCGGCGGCGAGGTCGTCGGCACGACCTTCATCGAGATCGCCACGCCCGACGAGCTGTATATCCCCAGCGACGAGTATTCGCTCGATTATGATGAAACGACGGACTTCGGCCTCGTGGCGAAGAACGCCGGCAGGGAGATCCTGCTCAAGGCCGGCGACATCGTATGGTCGGCAACGGCAGACGGCGCGGACGTGACGGCCGGGATCGGCACGTTCGACGGCCTGACCCTGACGACGCGGAGCGAAGGCAGCATGGAGGCGGACGTGACCGCGGCCTCCGCGTACGACCAGTCCGTGACGGCCGCCACAAGGGTCGTCATCGGCGCAGAACCCGTGATGCTGTACGACTTCGAATACACCACCGATCAGGAGGAGGCCGCGGCCAGCGAAGGCAGGCTGCAGTGGATCCCCTCCTACGATCTTCCCGTTTACGACAACAAAAACAAGCCCGACGGCAAAACGCACACGCAGAAGGCCGCCGAATGGTATGAGGAGGGCTATCCGCTTTACGGCTGGCCGAACGCCTCGCTCGACGTGACCGCGATGCACGCCACGGTCGTGGACGCCGCCGACGGCGAGCCCGTCCGCTTCGGCGACCACGCCCTGCGCATGGACGTCGACTTCTCGTCCTACAACAAGACCGGCAACTCCAACAACTACATCCGCGTGACGAGCCCCGATTACCGGTTCGAGGGCTCGCCCAAGAAGATGTCCGCGTGGGTCTACTGCCCCGAGGGCATGGCGAACTTCGCCCTGTATCTGAACCTCTGCAATAAGGACGGCAGCATCACCTATGCGCCGGTCTCGACCATGAACGGCTCGGTGGCCGAAAACTGGGTCGGCTGGAAATACGTGGAGATCGACCTCACGACGCCCGTTACCGGCAGCACCAACATCTCGCCCACCAGCTATCCCTACGGCTTCTATCAGGGCTGCGGCATCTTCTGGGTGTCCTTCCAGCCCGGCATCCCGAACGGCACGCGCTCCGCGAGCACGGTGTATATCGACAACATCCAGCTCATTTACAGCTCGAATACGGACGATACCAAGAACCCCGAGATCACCTCGATCACCTACGATACGCTCGGCGCGCCCGAGGAATTCGTTAACTACGAGACCGTTCTCTCCGATCCCACGGTCACCATCCGCGCCTCGTTCAGAGACGCCGAAGACAAATACATGACCGGCATCGATGACACCAAGGTGTCGATGAGCATCGACGGTGTGGACGTGACCGACAAGTGCTACGTGAACGCCGGCGACGGCCAGATCTATTTCTACGACGCCGAGCTCAACAACGGCACGCACAGCGTGAGCGTGACGGTTTACGACAACTTCGGCAACAAGACCACCGAGACGAGATTCTTCACGGTGGACGCCGATTCCCCGGCCGCCGCCGAGCTTGTCGCCGAACAGGAAAGCCCCGTGCTCGGCCTGCCGTATACGCTTGACGTGAAGGCCGCCGATCCCGCAGATATCGTCGGCGCGGACATCGCGGTGCACACCTTCGCCGCGTTCACCTATTTCTATGACGACGTCCACGTCGAGCCCGCCGAGGGCTTCGCGCTCGCGGGCGAGCCCAAATACGACGCGACGAACGCCATCATCAGCTTCAAGCTCGAACGGGACGGCAGGACGGTCCCCGCGGACGGCGTCATCGCGAGGATCGTGTATAACGTTCCGTCCATTGTCCGTTCCGACAGCATCGACGTATCCTTCCGTGTGGATAAGGGCGGCCTGACGTTCGCGACCACTCACGGAGAGAAGTATCTCGGCTCCTTCGGCGGAACGGTGAGCGCCTCGTGCATCGCCCCGCTGACCCTGACCTCCGACACCTTCCTTGTCGGCCGCGGCGGTTACTTCTACGTCACCGACCTCGCGGGCGAGCCCGTGGAGGGCGCGGTGCTGAAGAACGAGGACGGCACGCCCGTGGGCGAAGGCGCGACCGACGCCGAAGGCAAGTATTACACCGAGGCGTACAAGGACGCGATCACCGCGTTCAAGGTCCGCGCCGAAAAGGACGATCTCATCTCCTTCTATTACGAGGGCCAGAGCTTCACTGCCGGCGGCGACGAAACGGGTCTGCCGATGGACGTGACGCTCAACGGCGCGAAGAACGGCGGCACGATGCTCAACGTCTCGTGGTTCGCCTCCCCCACGGCCGCCGCGCAGAACGCGGTGGTGAAATACGCCGAGAAGGCCGCTTATGAAGCCGAAGGCGAAGAAGCGTTCACAACGTTTACGGGCGTGAGCAGGCTCGAAGAGCTCGATTCCACGAGCAACCTCGAAACCAACTTCGCCCTGCTCTTCAACAAGGCTTGCGTCACCGGCCTCAAAGAGAACACCGAATACGTTTACGTCGTCGGCGACGGCGAAAAGATGAGCGAGCTCAGAACGTTCAAAACCGGCAGGAACAACGCCGACACGAGCTTCTTCATCATCGGCGATATGCAGAGCGAGGATTCCGCCAACATCAACGCGATCCTCGACGCGCTGGCGGGCGACGGCACGGACTACCGTTTCGGCGTACAGACCGGCGACGCCGTTGACAACGGCGGCCAGTACCGCTGGTGGCAGAACGTGGGCGAGACCTTCTCGAACGGCTATCTCGGCTCGCTGCCCATCCTGCACGTGCTCGGCAATCACGAATACTACGGCGACTTCTCAGGTGAGAATTCGGCGGACTATTTCGGCATGGAAACGCTCGCGGACGGCTCCGCCCCGCTTGCCTACAGCTCCGTGAACGGCAACGTGTACACCGCCGTGATCAACTACGCCGACGCTTCGGAAGAGAATTACGTCAGGGCGCTCGAATGGGTCCGTGAGGACGCCGCCGCGTCGAACGCGCTGTGGAAGGTGCTCGCCATCCATCAGCCCGCCTACTACACCAATCCCGGCGGCAGCAACGACGTGGTCAACCGCCTCATCCCGGCGTTCGTTGACGAAAACGGCTTCTCGTTCGTCTTCTCCGGCCACGACCACTCTTACATGCGCACCTATCCCGTTACGAACGGCGTGCGCGACGACGAGAACGGCGCGGTGTATTACATCTGCGGCTCCACCGGCGAAAAGTCGTATCAGGTCATCGAGAACCCCGACTTCCCCTACGCCATGGTGCGCGGCTCCGGCGCCGTTGACGGCGAATACGAGGCCGTGTATCTGACCGCCACCGCCACCGACACGGCCTTCACCGTGGACACGCACGAAGTTACCGTGACAGGCGACGGCACGTATAACGACGTGATCATCGACACCTATACGATGACCAGAGCCGTGACCTGCACCGAAAGCGGCAAGCACGATTTCGCCTATGCCGACGGCGCGCTGACCTGCAAGGTGTGCGGCTACACCAAGCCCGTCGACGGCTACACCGGCTTTGCCGAGGACGCCGCGACCGGCGGCACGCGCTATTTCCTGAACGGCGTTTCGCAGACCGGCTGGCTCAACTATGAAGAGGACTGCTATTACTTCGACGCCGACGGCATCGCCGTGACCGGCAACCAGACGATCGACGGCATCAGCTATCGCTTCGACAACGAGGGCCGCCAGATCGGCGCGACCTTCGTGAAGGGCGCCGACGGCTATACCCGCGCCTACCGCGGCGGCCACTATCTTGTGGGCTGGAACGAGATCGAGGGCAAGCTCTACTTCTTCAGCTCCAACGCCCAGCAGGAGGGCCGCATGTACACCGGCACCGCCACGATCAGGATCTATACCGGCCAGCAGATCACCTTCAAGTTCGCGAGCGACGGCCACCTGCTTGAGGGCGCGTTCGTGACCGAAGAGAACGGCACCTGCTATTTCTGGGGCCAGGACAGACTGCTCGGCTGGCAGGAGATCAAGGGCACGACCTATTACTTCGATCCCGCGACGGGCTACATGGCAACGGGCATGACCACGATCGACGGCACGGCGTATATGTTCTCCGATAAGGGCGCCTTCCTGCACGAGGGCGACCACGAGTTCACGTTCGACCACCATCAGGACGCCTCGTGCGTGGACGAGGAGCAGAACGTTTATAAGTGCACCAAGTGCGGCGAGACCGCCGTGGAGGTGCTCGGCCCCGCCACGGGCCACGTGGATGCCGACGGCGACGATCTGTGCGACGTCTGCGGCAAATACACGAAGACAAACAACAACCTCTGGGAGATCATCATGCGGTTCTTCATCCGGATCCGCAACTGGTTCCGCACGATCTTCTCGAGGCTCAGCATCCGCTGAATCCGGAATATGTAAACGGGGGCCGGTTGAAAAACCGGCTCCCCTTCTTTGTAGTTTTTTCGCGAATAAAAAGAAGAATCCCCCGTACCTTGCGGCGCGGGGGATCCGTTTTGTTGCGGGGTTATTCGATCATGATGCGTTTCGGCTCGGGCAGCTTCTTTTCTTTCTTCGGGATCGAAAGCTGCAATACGCCGTCTTCGAATTTCGCCTTGACGTCTTCTTCGGTCACGTCCTCGCCGACGTAGAAGCTGCGCTGGCGGCTGCCGACGTAACGCTCGCGGCAGATCATTCTGCCCTTGTCGTCCTTCTCGTCCTTTTTGAGGCCTTTCTCGGCCGTGACGGTGAGATAACCGTGCTCGAGTTTGAGCTCGACTTCGTCCTTCTTGAAGCCCGGCAGGTCGATATCGACGATATAGCCGTCGTCCTTCTCCTGCACGTCGGTCTTCATGACTCTGGCGGCGTGCTTGCCGTAGAGCTTGCGGTCAACGTCTTCCGTTTCTCTGAGCGCCGGAAGCATCCAGTCGTCGAAGAAGCTGTCTCTGAACAATGCGGGTACTAACATAGGTCAAAACCTCCTTTACTCTTTAACAACCTGTGTTACCGAGCAAGGGACCGGTGGGTCTGGCCGAAGGCTGCCTTTTCGATCGGGCGCCCCGGCCGGCTCTGTTCCTTTGTTCGTCTATATAGTAGCACAAATTTTTAGCACTGTCAATAGTTGAGTGCTAATTTTTCAAACTTTTTTTCATTTTAATCAACATAAATCTCAGTACTGTTGCGGAATTTCCGCGCCGGGACGACAGTCCGCGCGGAAAAACAGTCTTTTTCGGCAAACAGAGATTTTCTTTGACATCGGGCGGGGCGTTATGCTATACTGGTAACAGGAATACCGAAAGGAGCGAACACAGATGGACCCCACGAACATGAACGGCACACCGTATCCCGGCGAGGGCGCGCAGCCGAACGCGGCCTATCCGCCCTATCAGCCTTATCAGCAGGCCCCCGCTTACGGGCAGCAGACTTATCCGCCCTACCAGCAGCCCGCGCCCCCGGCGCAGCCCGCCGCCCCCGCGTATGACACGGACTACGCACCGCCGCGGCAGGAAGCCCCGGCGTATCCGGAGTATCCCGCGTACCCGCAGCAGCCGCAGTATCAGACCGAGGCGCCGGTGTACGGGCAGCAGCCGCAGTATCAGGCCGAGGCGCCGGCATACCCGCAGCAGCCGCAGTATCAGGCCGAGACGCCCGCGTACCCGCAGCAGCAGTATCAGGCAGCGGAACCGGCGTACGGCCAGCAGGGCTATCAGGGCGCCGCGTATCAGCCGCAGCAGACGGCCTATCCGAACACCTATCAGCCGCAGGGCTACGTGCCCGCCGACGCGCAGGCGGCCCGGCCTGCCCCCGAAGCGCCAAAGAAAAAGAAAAAGACGGGGCTGATCGTCGGGCTGATCGCAGGCCTCGTTGCCGTCGGCGCGGCAGTCGCCGTGGTGCTGCTCGTCGTCATGCCGCAGCAAAAATACAACAAGGCAAAAGACCTGCTCAACGCCGGCGACTATGACGCGGCGTACGACGCGTTCGAGGCCCTCGGCGACTATAAGGACAGCGCCGACATGCTGGACGAAGTGCGCTACCGTCAGGCGAAGGACTATCTCAGGGCGAAGCAGTACGACAAGGCCTACGACGCGTTCGACGCCCTCGGGAGCTACGCCGACAGCAGAAAGATGCTCAAAGAGGTGACCTACCTCAAGGCGTGCGGGGCGCTGGACGACGAAAACTACGCGACGGCGTATCAGCTCTTCAAAAAGCTGCCGGGCTATGCCGGGGCGGACGAAAAGCTCGAAGAAACGCTGGAGGCGTGGACCGAAGCCGTGCTCGCATCCGGCGCCGACGCGGAGCTCTATGAAGAGTACGTGGAGCTGGACGACGAGCAGATCGAAACCGTTTACACGCTGGTGACGGACTATATCGACGACAACAGCGACCTGACGATGGACCAGTGGCGCTATTATCTCGCCGCCAACGCCCTCGCCGTGGTCAACAAGCTGCCGGAGGACTACGGCAAAACGGAATACGTGCGCGACATTCTGACGTGGATGACCGGCGGCGGGGCGAACGCGACCTTCTATGAAAACAACACCGACGCCGTATCCGCCCTCTGGAACACGGATTGGATCAAGGGCCTGTTCAGCGACGGCTGGGCCCTGCTCGGTTTTCTGACGGGCAACTGGAGCACCTACAGCGGCGACTATTATTTCAACATGGTATGCAACGGCGGCGATTCGTTCACGTCGTCGTATAACGTGCCGTGGGTGGAAAAGCCCGAGGGCACCAAGTTTTTCTGCGTCGACGATTACGTCTACTATCACGACAACGAGAACAACGAGCACCTCGCCGAGGTGTTCCGCTTCACGCTCGTGAAAGAGGACCGGATCGAGATCTATTCTTACAAAAACAGCACGACCTATACGCTGTACCGCTGAGCCGAAACAATAAAAATTGGGGAGCCCTCGCGAGGGCTCCCCTTTTTTTGTTGCTGAATACGTGATCAGACGCCGTTCTCGAGACGGAGGATGCGCTTTTCGCCTTCTTCGGCGAGGGCGCGGAAATCTTCGATGTTCTTCTTGAGCCGCGGCAGCGCCTGCTGCTTGTAGGTGCTGATATCCTCGAGCGCCTGCATGCAGTCGCTGAACGAGCCCTTGAGGGTCTCGACCGACACGCCGGCCTCTTCGGCCTGCTTGTGGATCTCGGCGCCCTGCTCTTTGAGCATCTTCGAGGTGGCGGAGATCATGCGGTTGGTCTCCTCGTTCAGGGCGTTGACCTTTTCGAGCACGATCTTCTGGTCGTAGAGGGCGCCCGCGACGGTCACGGCCGTGCGCAGCGCCGCCACGGTGACGAGCTTCGCGCGGTCGACGGAGCGGATGAGCTCCTTGTTGTTGCGGCGGATGATCTCCATCGCGATGATGCCCTGCTGGTTCACGACCTGCAGCTGGCGGAAATCCTGGATCTTTTGGCGCAGCGGATAGAGGACCTCTTCCTGCAAAAAGGTGACCTTGTCCTGCTGGCCGTCCTGCAGCTCGAGCTCGGCGATGCCGTTTTCGACGTAGGCGTCCATGCGCTCGGCGATCTCGAGGTTTTGGGCGATCTGCACGGTGAGGTCGCGCATGCCGTTCTGCTCGAGCTCGAGGGTGACGTTGTCGTTCTGCAGGCTCTTTTTGCCGTTGTCGAGGGTCTTGATGATATCGGAGATCTCCTGATCGGCGGTCTTATAGCGCTCGAAATAGCGGCGCACGGGATTGAAGAGCTTGCCGACCTTGCCCTTTTTGAGGAAATCGACCTTGGAGGGGTCGAGGTCGCGCATTTTGATCGTGAGGTCCTCAAGGCCCCTCGACACGTCGCCGGTCTCGCCGCCCGCCTCGCTGAACTGGTACATCCGCTTTTGCAGGATGGCGTTTTTGCTCTCGCTCTTTTTGAGCGTTTCGACGCCGAACGCGTCGATGGCGGCCACGCAGTCGTGCCGGGACTCGGTGGACATGAGGTCCACGTTCACGATGTTCGCGCCGGTGGACTCCACGAGGGCGGTGATCTGCGCCTCTTTTTCGTCGGTCGGCTTCGTCTCCTCCGCGACCTTGGCGCGGATCTCTTCTTCGTTGGGCAGTTCCAGAATGAAATCAGACATATTGCAAGCTCCTTTCTCTCACCTTACATATTTGCGTTGAACAGTTGTCTTAACTGATACGAGATGTCTTCGGTGCCGGCGTTGATGCACACGGCCTCGTTGATCTCGCTGATCTCTTTGAGGGCGTCGATATCGGCGTTGTAGCCGATGGTGTAGATGGGCATGTTGAGCGCCGACACGACGTCGCGGATGTCGCCGAGGTCGTTGCCGCGGTTCGTGGCGCCGTCGGACAGCACGAAGATCATGGGCTTGGCGTCGGGGATCTCTTCCATCTTGTCGAGCACCAGCTGCATCGCCACGCAGATCGCGTCGAAGGTGGCGGTCTGGCCCGCGGCCTGCAGCGACTTGACCGTGCCGATGAAATACGACTGCTGCGTCAGGTCGAACTCGGCGATCGGCAGCTCGACGCAGACGTTCTGGTTATACGACACGAGGCCGATGTAGTTTTCGGGGTTGATATACTGGATGGAGTTCTCGAGCGAGCTCTGCAGGGCCCTCAGGGGGCTGCCCTCCATGCTGCCGGACACGTCCGCCACGAACACGGCGATGATGGGCTTCGCGTCCTTGTTCTCTTTATAGAGCTCCTGCGCCGCCACGAGCTCCGCGCCGGAATAATCGGCGCTGAGGGGCGCGTAGCCGTCGGGCGCGGTGTTGAAGCCGTTGTTCTTCGCGAGGGTCTTGCCGTTCTTCTCGCAGTAGTTCGCGAAGAGCTTGAGGATCGCCTTTTCGTTTTCGGGGGCGGTCGAGATCGTCGCGAGCGGGTTCTCGTGCGCGAAGCCGAAGGGGATGAACTGATAGTTCTTCGAAAGCGTGCGGTCGTTGACGAAGGTCTGGTATTCGAGCACGAAGGCGCCGAAGGTGCCCTTTTCGGCAGCCGTGCGCATCTGCTGCGTGGTCATGGCGACGAACGGGATGTTCTTCTGGAAGGCCGTGAAGCCCTCTTTCGCGCTCTTGGACGTGAGGTTCCCGGGCGAATAGCTGTCGAGCAGGGTGATGAGGAAGTTGAGGCCCGTGGCGCTGGTGAAGGGGTTCGTGTAGCCCATGATCACCTTGTCGTCCGCCGTGGCCTTCGCGAGCGACTGGACGCTCGCCTCGCCGTATTCCTCGACGAGGGTGGAATACACGGCCTTCGACACCACGATGCCGGCGTAGTTCATCACGAGGCTGTCGGCCGCGTATTCGGTGGCGACACCTTTATAGTTGAGCATTTTCACGGAAAGGCTGCTCGAGGGCGAGATGGCGGAGGGTACGTATTTGCCCGACGCCACGTAGTCCACCTGCTGGCCGGACGCCACGGTGCGCAGCCGGATCGAGACCTGGCGGCCGTCGATCTCGGCGCCGCTGCGGTTGAAGGCCTCGGCCATCTCGCGCAGGTACCCGTCAGCCCCGCTGCCGGTCTTCTCGGACGAGGCGAAGATCTCGGCATAGAGCGCGGTGGTCTCGCGCACGACGATGCTGTCGTCCGTTAAATCGGGCAGCTCCTGGAACGTGGTGTCGCCCGACACGTAGTTTACCTGCCCCTTCACGGGCGTGCCCTCGGTGGGACGGATATCGCGTACAAGCTTATTGAGCTGCTTGACGGCGCTTTCGCGGTCGATCTCGCGGGCGGACTTGCCGCAGTTGCGGAACAGGAACAGCCCGCCGAACACGAGCGACACGACGATAATAATGATCACGACAAGGCGTGCGTTGGTATTCTTCATAGTTTCTTCCTCCTTTTCCCCACATGGAGAGAGCGCGCGGAAATCCGGCGCTCAGCGGTAGTATTTCAGTTCGTTGGTCAGGGCCGTGATCTCCTCAAGCAGGGCGTCGGTCTCGCCCGTATCCTTCGCCGCGGAGTCGGACATGTCGAAGGCGAGGGTGTCGAGCTTTAAGATCAGGTTCTCGTTCACGGCGACCGAGCCGCGGATGAAGCTGAGGCTCTTGTCGTAGAGCGCCAGCTGCTGCTCCTGGATATCGTCGGGGATATCATCGTAGCGGTAGTTGAGCAGCCGCTCGTATTCGTCGTCGCTGAACACCGACAGGCGCAGCGCCATGGTCTTCATGTTGTCGAGCATCGCGTTTTCGGCCGCCGCCACGGCGCCGAGATAGCGCGACGCCGTCATGCTGCCCTTCTGGAACTTGAGGTGGATCGCCGTTTCGGCGCGCGAGGACGAGAGCCTGAGGCGCTGGTACTGGTCGAGCCCCGTGCGCGCGAGCTCCCCGAAGAAGCGCGAGCCCGTGAAGGACTTCAGTGTGTTTTCGATCTGCGAGGCGCTTTCGAGCTGGACGTTTTTCACCGGCTTCGGGCCGCCGAGGAGCTTGTAGTTGCCGCCCACGAGCCCGGCGCCGAGCCCGAGCCCGATCAGGATCGAGAGGCCCGCCTTGAGCAGCGACGGGTCGGTGGGCCGCAGACCGAGAAGCCCCTCGGAATACGTCACGACCGCCGTGACGACGATCCCGAGATTCAGTAATAAGATCTTGATTTTCTGCGACATTCCGGCACCTCCCCTCACGGTCGTTTCAGGAAACCGCGAAGCCTTTGGTCATTATAATAAATATAACATACCGCCTTATGCTTGTCAATCGTTTCCTTGTCCAATATGATACCACGGAGTTCACGTGAACTCAAGTTACGGCTGTGTCATTTCCGGTGGTATCCGCTACCCTGTCAGGCGGTAACGCATACAAAAAAAACCGAGCCCGGAGCGGGTCCGGGCAAGGTTTGTGAAAGGATGCGGTATGTCAGAAGGTTTTGTATCTGAGGCTGTCTTCTTCGGTGATCGGGCGGATCACGCGGCAGGGGTTGCCCGCCGCGAACACGCCGGGCGGCACGTCGCGCGTGACGACGCTGCCCGCGCCGATGACGCAGTTGTCGCCGATCGTCACGCCCGAGCAGATCACCGCGTTCGCGCCGAACCAGCAGCCGTTTCCGATCGTGACGGGCTTGGCCCAGCACAGGCGCCGGGGCGTGCCGTTTTCGTCCGGGTAAGCAACGCGCTCGTCGGCGAGCATCGGGTGCACGGGGGTCACGATCGTGACGTTCGGGCCGAAATCGCAGTGGTCGCCGATCGTAACAAGCGCGTCGTCCTGCACCGTGAAGTTGAAGTTGATGAACGTGTGCGCGCCGATGAAGGTGTGGCAGCCGTAGTGGAACGTGATCGGCCCCTGCAGGAACGAGCCCTCGCCGAGGGCGCCGAGCAGGTCTTTGAGGATCGCATTTCGCGCCTCAACTTCGTCCTCATGCAGGCGGTTGAAATCGATATTCAGGTTGTGCGCCTTCAGCTTTTTCGCCTTGAGGGCGGGGTCGCCCGGAAAAAAGAGCTTGCCGGCGAAGATCTTTTCTTCTTCGGTCATTTGCCGCCGAGACCTCTCTCGTCGAACAGGAAGGCGGTGTTGAGAGCCACCTCGAGGCCCTTTTCGATGGTCTTGGGCTCCATGATCTCAGCCACGTCGCCGCGTGTGTGGTAATAGCGCGGCGGGCCGGGGTTCATGGCGGCGAGCAGCGCCGACGGCACCTTGGCCTGGCTCGCGGCGCAGGCGTCGGACGCGCCGAAGAACACGGCGATGCGCTCGATGTCGATCTCGGCCTCGAGGCCCGCGTCGTGCAGCAGCTCGCACACGCGCTTGTCGTGCGGGGCAAGGCCCGTCATGTCGCGCGTGTAGATCGCGAAATCATCGTAATCCTTGAACGTGTCGACCGAGATGAAGGCGGTCTCGACGTTCGGGTCCTTCCATTCGGGGTGGAGCTTGACGGCCGCCTTCGCGCCGCGCAGGCCCGATTCCTCACAGCCCGAGAACATGGCGATGACCTCGGTGTTCTCGAAGCGGATATCGTTGTCGCCCATGAATTTGAGCACGCCGCCCGCGACCATGCAGCCGGTGAGGTTGTCGTTGGCGCCCTCGACGCAGACCTTGTAATTCATGAAGAAGAACGCGCACAGATAGCCCGGGATGAAGGCGATGTCGAGCAGGACGAGCAGCGGGATGAACCTGCCGAGCGCCAGCATGATGATGGCGGCGGCGAAGGTGTAGCCCATGCCGACCAGAGCGTAGATGCAGCCGCCGTAGAGCAGCGGTCTGCCGCCGAGGTGCGTGAGGCGCCATTCCATCGAGGAGTCGGCATGGCCGGCCAGGATCAGGCGGCGCTTGACCTCGCCCTTGGGCTTGCGTACGCAGTAGAAGTTGTGGGATTCGCGCTTTTTCTGGAACACGTCGATGAGGGGCTTATAGAAGAAGAACTCCACCACCATCAGGATGAGACCGATGATCGGAATGATGAACATGGGCCAGACCGCGAAGTTTTTGGGCGCGTCTTTCCACACGGTATAGTTCAGGATCAGGTTCACGAGCCCGCAGGCGAACGCGAGCAGAAGGATCGCGCCGTCGATGCGGATCCAAGACAGCAGGGCGTGCGGCGCGCAGCGGAACGTATCGCGCCTCACCTCGTCGGCGGCGTTGCCCACGGCCTCGGCCATCATCTCCTGTGCCCGGAGCTCCGCCTCGGAAGCGGATTCGCGGGGCCCGATCTCTTTGCAGACTTTCTTGACCGTACGCACCGCAAAATTCGTATACATTCTGAGCGTCGGCTTATAACGCTCCACGCTTTCGCTGGCTTTCATGCGAAACGACCTCCTCGAATAAAAATGCGTAACAATTATAACACAATTCGTTTTGCTTGTCGAGCGCAAAAATAGATAAAAAGCCGCCTATAAAACTGTGGAAATCCAACAAGTGTTGAAGAAATTGAAAAAGTTCACAAATTAAGGTTTATTCACACGAGGGTTCGTGCTAAAATGTGAGATGTGGGATGTGAGATGTGAGATGAAGGACGGGGTTTCACCCCGTACCCCGTTATAATGCCGGCCGCAGGCCCCTTCATCCGACATCCGACATCTCACATCCAACATCATTTTGTATTCTGCATTTTGCATTTTCCCCCTCGGCCCTGTGCGCCATGTGCGCCATGTGCGCCCTGATCCCTTGAAAGGAGTATCCCCATGAAAAGAACCGTCGCCTTATTGCTCGCCGCCGTATTGACGCTTATATGCTGTTCGTCCGCCCTCGCGGCGGCGCCGGACAGATATACGATCACGAACCCCTACGCGGACGTGGACTGGGAGAGCGCGGGACAATATAAGACCGCCCTGCATACCCACACCAACGCCTCCGACGGCAGCGCGACGCTGAGGCAAAGCATCGAGCGGCACGTGGAGACCGGCTTCGATATCGTGGCCGTAACCGACCACGGCGTGGTGGACCAGGGCTGGGACGACGGCGCGAAGCAGAACATGATCAAGACCCTGCTCGGGGTGCTGGGCAGGAGCGAGGGCGACCTCGAATACCTCGGCGACGAGGGCACGTTCGCGGACGGCACGAATTACCGCCTCACGAAGACCCTGAGCGGCGACGACTATTTATACGCGGGCGAACGCACGATCCTCCGGCTCCCCTACGGCGTGGAGAACAACGCGGTGTCGGTGAACGCCCACGTCAATTCGTGGTTCGTAAACAGTACCGACAACTCCGTGACCACCTACGAGGACGCGGTGCGCCGCATCGAGCGTGAGGGCGGGGTGTCGGTGATCAACCACCCCGGCGAATACACGAAGGCGCGCTATGAGCTCACAAGCGCCGACGCCTATGACGAGGAGAACGCCGCTTACGCCTATTACATCAATAAATATGCTTATCTGCTGGATAAATATCCGTCGTGCATCGGGATCGATATTAACTCGAAGGGCGACGACCGCACCCGCTTCGAGCGCGTGCTGTGGGATATTCTGCTGACGCGCTTTTCGGCCAACGGCAGAAACGTGTTCGCGATCGCGAGCTCCGACGCCCACCAGCTCAACAAGATCGACACGGGCTTTTCGCTGCTGCTGACACCCGCCCTTTCGTCCGCCGCGGCGCGCCGCGCCCTTGAAAAAGGCGAGTTCTTCGCCGCCTCGCACTGCATCGGCAACCCCGAGGAGCTGGAGGAATATTCCGCCGCGCTGAGGGCTTTTTACGGCGAGGGGAACCGAACCCTCATCCGCGTGGACGCAGCGCTCGCCGCGATGCGGGAGCGCATCGACGGGATCGAAGCGGGCAGATACGACCGCGACGACTCGATCGGCGCGGAGTATACGGTGCTGGACGGAAACGGCTTCACGACAGTGGATTCTTTCCCGTCCGTGAAGGCGATCAGGGTGGACGACAATGAGAACACGATCGGGATCGAGACCGGGGACGCGCTCATTGTGCGCTTCGTTTCGAACGGCAGAACGGTGGCCGTGCTGCCCGCGGACGACGCCGTGCTCGACCTCGACGACTACGGCGATCTCATCGGCGATTACGTGCGCGCCGAGGTGTTCGGCGACGGCGGCATCCTGTATACACAGGCGTTTTTGCTCAACGCCGAAGCGCACGCCGGCAGCGCGGACGTGGTGAAAGGCGTGCGGGAGCTGGGATTTCTGGACTTTCTGCTGGCCGAAATCAATCGCTGGATGAAGGTCATCGCGCGGTTTTTCCGCTCGGTGACGTGAATATTCCGCCGAAAAATGAATATTCGTTGCTTATTTATGAAATTATTATGAATTTTTACAACGATTAATAGAACAGGCTATTGACAAAGCAATCAAAAACATATAATATACAATTGTTTTATTCTATCTTCGAGGAAGCGTATGACGACGAAAAACAACGGCAATCCTTTCGACGAGACCGCCGACAAGCTGCTTCTTCTCGCCGTCAAAGCGGACGAGCCCGGCGCGGCCGACGCCCTGATCCGCCGCTACCAGCCGCAGGTCGGCGCCATCGCCGCCGCCTATTCGGGTTCGGCCGAGGACGCGAAGGACCTCACGCAGGAGGGGCTTCTGGCGCTGCTCGGCGCGGCGAAGAGCTTCGACCCCGAAAAAAATGTCCCCTTCGGGGCGTTCGTTTCGGTGTGCGTGGCGAACCGTCTGCGCTCGGTCAAGCGGCGCGAAAAGACCGACCGCTCTTCGGCGAACGGCAACTGCGTGCCGATCGACACCCTTGAGGTGCCGGGCGGCGTGGAGCCCGAACAGGTGCTGTTGTCGGACGAGGGGCGCGACCGGATCTTTCTGCTGACCGAGACCGTGCTGTCGGGCCTTGAAAAAAACGCGTTCTATAAGCGCCTATTGGGCCTTTCGGCGGACGAGACCGCCGAAGCGCTCGGCGTGTCGAAAAAAAGCGCCGAAAACGCCTGCGCCCGCGCCCGCGCGAAGCTGAAGGCCGCCCTCGCCGCGGAGCCCGACGGCAAACCGGCGGAATAAAACAAATCCGTTTGATCTTAACAGTCGCCCGACTGAAAAGATATATCCCCCGTAAAACAATAAACAGCGAGGTAAAAAATCCATGTACGAAGACAAAACACTTATTTGCAAGGAATGCGGAAAAGAATTCGTATTCACCGCAGGCGAGCAGGAGTTCTATGCCGAAAAGGGCTTTGAAAACGAGCCCCAGCGCTGCAAGGAATGCCGCACCGCCCGTAAGCAGGCTGCAAAGGGTGAGAGAGAGTACTTTGTGACCGTATGCAGTCAGTGCGGGAAAGAAGCCAGAGTACCCTTCAAGCCGCGTGAGGACCGCGCCGTTCTCTGCAGCGAATGCTTTGCCAAGTCAAGAGCTTGAACCGATCAGCAAATATCCTCAGCAAATCTCCTTTTACGGTAACAATATATTGATTTGACGAGAAAAGCCCCCTTTCGGGGGCTTTTTCCCTTTGTGCGGAGCGTGTTATAAACAAAAAATCGTTTTGAGAAATTGACAAACCCGGCTCGCGGGGGTAGAATAAGAAAAAAGCCGAAAGAGGGTTTTACATATGAAGACAGAGATCACGAGCCTGAGAGAACGCATGCAAGCGGCGGGCGTGGACGTATATATCATCCCCACCGGGGATTTCCACGGGTCGGAATACGTGGGCGGTTATTTCAAGTGCCGCAGCTACGTTTCTGGCTTCACGGGCTCCGCCGGTACGCTGGCGGTGACCGCCGACGACGCGCGGCTGTGGACCGACGGGCGCTATTTTCTGCAGGCGGCGGACCAGCTCGCGGGCAGCGGCATCACGCTGATGAAAGCGCGCGAGCCCGGCGTGCCGAGCATTGAAGAATGGCTCGGCGAGACGCTCAAAGCCGGGCAGACGCTCGGCTTCGACGGCAGGACGATGACCGCCTTTCTCGGCAAGCGTTACGAAGAAGCCGCGAAAAAGCGGGATGCGAAGGTGCGCTTCGACATCGACCTCGTGGGCGAGATCTGGGAGGGCCGCCCCGCCCCGTCCGACGCGCCGGTGTGGGCGCTCGGCGGGGAATTGAGCGGGAAAAGCCGGAAAGAGAAGCTCGGCGACCTCAGAAAAGCGGTGAAGGACGCAGGCGCGGACTGCCATATCTTAGCCTCGCTCGCCGACGTCGCGTGGCTCATGAACCTGCGCGGCGACGACGTGAAATGCAGCCCCGTGTTTCTGAGCTTTTTCATGCTCGACGGCGAAAAGAGCGTGCTGTATATCGACGAAAACAAGCTGTCGGAAGAGATCAAAGCCTCGCTCGCCGCCGACGGCGTGGAGCTGAGGCCCTATCTCTCGGTGTTCGCGGACGCGGCGGCGCTGAGTGAAGACCGAAAAGTGATGCTGGACCCCAACTCCGTCAGTTTCGCACTATTGAACTGCGTGAAGGGCGAAAAGATCGAGCGGGACGACCCGACGTTGCTGCCGAAATCCATGAAGAACGAAACCGAGCGCAAAAACGCGATCGAAGCACACGTGAAGGACGGCGCCGCGCTCGTGAGATTCATCAAGTGGATCAAGGAGAACGTCGGCAAAGAGCCCATCACCGAGATCTCGGGCGCGGAGAAGCTCGAGAGCTTCCGCAAAGCCCGGCCCGGGTATTTGGGGCCGAGCTTTGAGCCGATCTTCGGCTACGGCCCGCACGGGGCGATCATCCACTATTCCGCGACCGAAGAGACGAACGCGGATATCCTGCCCGAAGGCCTGTTGCTGTTCGACACCGGCTCGCAGTTTTTGGAGGGCACCACCGACGTGACGCGCACGATCGCCGTCGGCCCCGTGACGGACGAAATGAAGCGCGACTTCACGACCGTCCTGCGCGGGCACCTCAGACTTTTGGGCGTCCGCTTCAAGAAGGGCTGCTCCGGCGTGAGCCTCGACGTGCTGGCGCGCGGCCCGCTGTGGGAGCGCGGCCTCGACTACAACCACGGCACGGGCCACGGCGTGGGCTCGCTTTTGAACGTCCACGAGGGGCCGCAGAGCATCAACTACTATTCGTTCCGCAAACCCCAGCCGCTTGAGGAGGGCATGATCACCTCCGACGAGCCGGGCTTTTACCTCGCGGGGAAATACGGCATCCGCCACGAGAGCCTGCTGCTCTGCGAAAAGGACGAGGAGAACGAATACGGCACGTTTCTGCGCTTCAGGGCGCTCACGATGTGCCCCTTCGACCTCGACGCCCTGCTGCCCGACGAGATGACCGCGGAAGAGAAAGCGATCCTCAACGCCTATCACGCGACCGTTTACGAGACGCTCTCTCCCCTGCTGACCGACGACGAGAAAGCATGGCTCAAAGACGCGACGCGCCCGGTCTGATGAATATAAAAAGACGCCGGAGATCCGAACGGGTCTCCGGCTCGTTTTTTATGATTCCGTCAAACGGGGAGCTTCGTGAGCAGGAACGCCCACGCGGGCAGGGCCGGGACCGACCAGAGCGTGGAGAACACCACGATCGAGGTGGCGAAGGCCGGGTCGCGGTCGTATTTCGCGGCGAGCATGCCGGTGGTGGCGCCCGCCGGCATGGCGGTGAGCAGGACCGAGAGGTCGCGCACCGTTTGGTCGACCGGCAGCAGCAGGCACGCGCCGAGCACGAGGGCGGGGATCAGGATGAGGCGCTCGAGCGTAAAAATGATCACGGTCTTGTTGAGGCATTTTTTGAGGTCCATGTCGCCGAGGATCATGCCGATCACGAGCATCGACAGCGCCGTGTTGCAGCGCCCGATCACGTTGACGGGGGTCATGAGCCAGTCGGGCGGGACCCAGCCCGTGAGCAGCAGCACGACGCCGACGGCGCAGGCGATGATGCACGGGTGCGTGACGACCTTAAAGGCCGTGCGCTTGAGGCTCTTTTCGCCCGAGAACATCGCGAGGCCCTCGCTCCACATCATGATGCGCTGCGGGATGAGATACACGCTTGCGTACATGAGGCCGACGCCGCCGTAGAGCCCCTCGGCGATGGGGTTGCCGAGAAAGCCGGCGTTCGGGCTCAGAATGCCGAAGCGCAGGCTCGCCGCGCGGTCCTCGGGCGTTTTGAGGGTCCTCAGTTTCCCGTAAAGGATGCAGAACGCCTGCAGGCCGATCGAGAGAAGAAAGATCTGCAAACAGTCGGCGAGCGAATCCTTCGTCGCGCCGCTCAAAAAGCCCGTGACGATGTTGCAGGGCATCACGAGGTCAATCACAAGGTCGGTGAGGTTTTTCTGCCCCTCGGCGCCGAAAATTCTCAGGCGCTTAAAAAGGAAGCCCAGCGCCGTGAGCACGAAGACCGTGAGCTGAAGCTCCAGCAGTTTTTCCATCGGCGCGCCTCCTTTTCAGATGCATTCAATTCATATTATCACGCGCCGCCGAAAAATGCAAGCCCCCTTGACAGGCGCACAAGAAGCGTTTATAATGGGAATGAGAAGGTCCGGGCAAAGCCCGGCCGCGGGCGCCAAGCGTCCGCCGACGCCCGAAGGGCGATCCTGATGGAAGGAGGAAGATTCAATGGCATGTTTCACTGTTCCCGCCGTTGAGGCGATCGCCGTGACCGCCGTGGCTTTCATTCTGCAGAAGAGAGAGATGGCGCGCGTGCAGGCCGTGAAAACGACCGACGTTTCCGAAGAGACGAAAACGCCGTTCTCGAGAAAGCTCAAGTGGCTCAGAAATCTGCTGTTCGGCGGCTCGCTGCTGCTGGCGTTCGAGCACGTCTGGCACGGAGAGATCGTACCCTGGTTCCCGTTCCTGACGGCAGTCGAGAACGGAGAAGCCGCAGATATGCTGCATGAAATGGCGACCGTCGGCGTCACCATGGCGGTGCTCATCACCGCCGTGTGGGTCGGCATGGTCCTCGTAACGAACGCGATCGAAAAACGCGCAGTCAAGCTGCAGCCCCGTTCCGCCGAAGAGAACGTATAAGGAGCTGTAAAAAATGACGCTGCTGATCACCGTATTCGCAGCGGTCATCGCCACCGTCGTGTGGTACGTCCGCCCGAACGCGAGCCGGCTGAAGGTCGGTTTGCTCGTGTGGATGTTCTGGGGCGCGGGCCTGATGTGGCTCGTGGACGCGATCTTTGAGTATGCGGAGCTGAAGGCCGAATACTTCACGCCCGAACCCGCCGATATGCTCAACGACGCCTTTTTGGGGCTGTCGGTCGTGGCGCTCGCCCTCATCGTGTGGGTCGTGGTGCTGCTGATCACTGACCCCGACGGCAGGGTGAAAAACGCGCTCAGACGCAAAAAATGACCGCTGCACGAAGATAAGCAAAAAAAGCCTCCGGTTTTGTGAACTGCCCCAATTTGTACGGACAGCACAAAAAAGGCCCCTATGACACAATATTAAGTTTTCAAGCAACGAACTGGCATCGATATTCCATCGGTGTCAGTTTTGTTTTGAGTTGGATGCGCTGGTAGTTGTAGAAGTGGA
>JAFZOL010000064.1 GCA_017550625.1 Clostridia bacterium
AAAACTGCTTCGCACCGCAGCGGATGCAATTTTTGTGAAAGACAAGGCGCAGGGGTCGGATAATCCTGACGGATATCCGACCCCTGCAACACAGTATTTCGCAAATAAGTGCGCCGCTGCGGCATATAAATCCCAAAGTGAGGGCGCCTTTGGGGAGGCGCGAAAGTCAGAAGAGATCGGCGCGGGGGCCGTAAACGCCCGAGGCGGTCACGACGGCGTCCATCGGCACGTCGTGGGGTTCGGCGGGGAGGTCCGGCAGAAGGAAAGCGTCGAAGCACAGGCAGAGCTTCGGGGCGGGACAGGCGGCGAGATACGCGTCGTAATATCCGGCGCCGTGCCCGAGGCGGGCGCCGGTTTTTGAAGCGGCGACGCAGGGGACGAGAACGAGATCGGGCGCGGGACAGGGGCCGTCCGGCAGAGATGCGGGTTCGGGGATGCCGTAGGCGCCCGGCGTGAGGGCGGACAGATCGGCGACCGGCACGGCGTACATCTTTTTGCCGACGCATTTCGGAACGAGCAGGGTCTTGCCGGACTTGAGCGCCGCTTCAAGGATCGGGCGGGTGTCGGGCTCGGACGGGAGGGAGACGAAACAAAACACCGTTCGCGCCTGCCGGAAGGCAAATGAACGCAGAACGGTATCGGTGATCGCGGCGCTTTCGGCCGCACGCGCCTGAGGAGAAGTCGCCGACATAAGTTCGGCGAGCCGGGCGCGGTATTCTTTTTTTTGGTCGCGCGCCGTCACGCTTCGCTGGCCCCGGGCCTGCCGAGGGGCGTGAAGTTCAGCACGAAGAGCTCAAGCTCGAGGACGGCGAGGGGGATGATCTCCATATAGCCGTTGCGCCCGAACACGAGAAGGCGCACGAGCACGCCGACGGCGCACACGAACGTGACGAGCAGGAGCCAGAGGATGTATTTGTTCTTCTTCAGGTTCTTGAGATAGAAAAGCAGGAAGGCAGCCGTGAGCCCCGCGGCGTAGCAGATCGCGCCGATCCAATGGAACACGCGCTTGGGATTCCAGTCGGCGATCGAATGGTTGAGCGTGGCGGCGGTGAGGACCATGCCGAGCAAGGCGAAGCCGACCGCGAGATACAGAACGGGATTCTTTTCGCCGTAGGTTTTGTAAAGCAGGATGAGGTTGAGCGCGAACGCCCCGCCGGTGAGGACCGACCAGAGCCAGAAATACGGGATATGGTTCTCGCACAGGATGCTCAGCGTGCCGAGGGTCTCGGAGGGGTCGTTGCCCCAGCAGAACGGCAGTACCCACCCGTAGACGAACGCCGCGAGCAGGAAAACAAGACTGATGATCCGATAGGATTTGTTGGTTTTCGCGTTCAAGATACACGCCTCCGTTTGAAACGGCCGGAGCCGTTCACACATCCTTCATATTATAGCCCCGTCCGCCTTTTTTTGCAAGCCTTTTCAAAAAGTCGGACGGTTTTTGCCGAAACTGTATATTGTATGCGCCGGGGCGCGCGGGGACCGACTTTTCTCTTGATTTTTCGCGCCGGGCGGCGTAGAATGGGGGCGACGCGGGGAGAAACCCGCCGCACGAAAGGAGCAACTTATGTCCTGTACTACCGTTCTGGTCGGAAAACGCGCCTCAAACGACGGTTCCACCATGATCGCCCGCACCGACGACGGGCATTTTGACGTAAAAAGACTGACCGTGATGCCGCCCGAAAAACAGCCGCGGCACTATAAAAGCGTGATCTCGCACGCGGAGATCGACCTGCCGGACGAGCCCGCGCGCTATACCTTCTGCCCGAGCGTGGACCCCTCGCACGGGGTGTGGGCCGCCACCGGCATCAACGCCCACAACGTCGGCATGACCGCCACCGAGACCATCACCTCGAATCCGCGCGTGCTCGCCGCCGACCCGCTCGTGCGCCTGAAAAAAGCCGAAAAGCGCGGGGAGAAAGAGACGCCCGGCGGCATCGGCGAAGAGGATATCGTGGTGCTCGTGCTGCCCTATATCCGCACGGCGCGCGAGGGCGTGGAGCGGCTCGCTTCGCTTCTCGAGAAATACGGCACCTACGAGATGAACGGCATCGCCTTCAACGACGAGAACGAGGTGTGGTGGCTCGAGACCGTGGGCGGCCATCACTGGCTCGCCCGCCGCGTGCCGGACGACACGTGCGTGATCATGCCGAACCAGTTCGGCATGGACGGCTTCGATTTTGAGGACGCGTTCGGCGCGAAGAAAGACAATCTCTGCTCCGCCGACATGCGCGAATTCATTGAGAAGAATCACCTTGATCTCAATCAGGGCGGCAGGATGAACCCGCGCGACATTTTCGGTTCGCGGCTCGACAGGGACCACGTCTACAACACGCCGCGCGCGTGGTTCATGGGCAGGTACCTCGCCCCGATGAGCTTCAAATGGGACGGCCCGGACGCCGATTTCGGCCCCGAGAGCGACAACATTCCGTGGGCGATCGTGCCGGACAGAAAAATATCGGTCGAGGACGTGAAATACCTCGTTTCGGGCTATTATCAGGGCACGCCCTATAATCCCTACACCTCACAGGACACCGGCAAGCGCGGGATGTATCGCTCGATCGGCATCAACCGCACGGGCGTGACGAGCGTGTGCCAGATACGGCCCGACAAACCCGACCCCATCAAGGGGCTCGAGTGGATCTGCTTCGGCTCCACGGCGTTCAGCGCCCTGCTGCCGGTGTATCCGAACGTGGCGAAAATGCCGAAATACCTGTCGGACGTGACGCTCGACGCGTCGACCGAAAACTTTTATTGGAACAGCCGCCTGATCGGGGCGCTGGCCGACCCCCACTACCCCGCCGCGATCACGCACATCGAGCGCTATCACCTTGCGATGATGACCGAGGGACGCAGGATCGTAGCCGAATATGACCGCAAAATGGAAGAGAGCGGCGACTTCGGCCTTACGGAGAAGGCCAACGAAGAGCTCGCCGCCGCCGCGAAGCGCCTGACAGCCGACACCCTCAACAAGGTGCTGTATGAGGCAAGCCGCCTCATGAAGAACGGCTACGACCGCGCGGACAGTTAAATCGGTTATGAAATAAATAAGACCCGCTTTCCGGAGCGGGTCTTATTCGTTATCGGGGTCATATTCCGCGGCGAGGCGGGCGTCTTCGGCGATCTGCGCTTTGAGGGCGTCGGCGTCGGGGAACTTCATCTCGGGACGCAGGAAATGCAGGAGACCGACCGTGACGGCTTTGCCGTAGAGGTCGCCCTCGAAGCCGAGGATGAAGGTCTCGGCGCGGAAGCTAAGGCCGTCGAACGTGGGGCGCGAGCCGATATTCGTGACGCCGCGCTTCCAGACGCCGTCCAAAAGCACGTCGGAGACGTAGACGCCGCGTTTCGGGCGCACGAAGCGGGCGGGCAGATACTGGTTGATGGTGGGCGCGCCGAGCAGCCTGCCGCGGCGGTCGCCCGTGAACACCGGGGACGTGAACGTGAGGGGCCTGCCGAGCAGGCGGACTGCCGCGTCCATGTCGCCGTCCTCCACGAGGCGGCGGATGCGCGACGAGCTGACGGGAGAACCGTCGAGGTCCGTTTCGGGCAGGACCGAGACTTCGATGCCCTGCTTTTCACAGAGCGTTTTGAGAACGGACGCGTCGCCCGCCCCGTTTTTGCCGAAGCGGTAGTTATAGCCGCACGAAACGAAGGCGGCTTTGAGGTCCCGGGCGAGGATCTCGTCGACGAAGCGCTCCGGCGGGAGATCTTTGATCTCGCGGAAGCACGCTTGTTTGAGCGTGAAGCCCCGCTCTTTGAGCAGGCGGTCGCGGTCGGCGTCGGTCATCAGGCGCGGCACGGGAACGCCCGTAAGCGCCTCGGCGGGCGGTTCGTCGAACAGCAGCACGGTCGGGACGAGGCCGTTTTCGTTTTGGGCGAGCGCCGCGCCGAGGACGGCGCGGTGCGCGATATGGATGCCGTCGAAATACCCGAGGGCGACGGCCGCTTTTCTTTTTTTCGTCATGGTTCTTTCGGGAATACGCGCCGGACGCGCAGGACGCCTGTTTCGCGGTCGGCCTCGCCGAGGCCGAGAAAGGCTCCGTCGGGCCCCTTGACGCGCGTAAGGCCTTCGCCGGAGAAGGCCGGCAGCCGGTCGAGCGAGAGCTCGCCGCCGTTTTGAAAGCGGGCGGCCTGTTTTTCGGTAACGATCGCTTCGGGGAAACATAAAAACGGGTGCTCGGTCGGCAGCAGAGCCGCGGCGGGATCGGCGAGAAGCGCCTCTTCGGTGTGCGCGTCGTCGATCGAGAAGCCGTTGGACTTCACGCGCCTGAGCGCAGTCATCACGGCGCCGGGGCCGAGCGTTCGGCCGATATCGTCGATCAGGGTGCGGACATAGGTCCCCTTGGAGCAGGAGACGTAAATTTCAAATTCGTTTTCGCCGAGCGGGCGCGTCAGAGTCAGCTCATAGACCGTGACGGCGCGGGGCGCGCGCTCCACGTCGAGCCCCTTGCGGGCGAGCTCGTAGAGCCGCCGGCCGCCGACCGAAACGGCGGAATACATGGGCGGGAGCTGCGTGATCCCGCCGGTAAAGGCGGGAAGGACAGCAGTGAGCTCCTCCGCTGTCACGCGGCAGGGAGTCTCGGAGAGGACCTTGCCCGTGATATCGAGCGTGTCGGTGGTAAGTCCGAAGCGCATGGCGGCGACATAGGCCTTTTCGAGCGAAGGCAGAAAGTCGATGAAACGGGTAGCCCTGCCCAGCGCCACGGGCAGCACGCCGGTGGCCATGGGGTCCAGCGTGCCGGTATGGCCGGTCTTTTTTTCATGGTAGAGCGCTCTGAGGCACGCGGCGGCCTTGAATGAGGTGACGCCGGCGGCCTTGTCGAGCACGACGAATCCGTCCATAAAACTCCTTCGGTTACTGTTCGGGGATGGCGTCGATCGCTTTTCGGACCTCGCACAGCAGCTTCGTTTTCGCTTCTTCGAGGTCGGTGCCGAACTCGCAGCCCGCGGCGTAGCGGTGCCCGCCGCCGCCGAAGACGGCGCAGATATCCGACGCGATGAGCGGCGGCTTGGTGCGAACGCTGGCGTGGAAGACGCCGTTCTCTTTTTCTTTGAGCGTGAGCCCCGCCAGAACGCCCTCGATGGTGCGCGGCAGGGCGTTGATGCCCTGGGTATCGGCCTCGTCGATGCCGGCGTCGCGGTACATATCCTGCGTGATCACCATCAGCGCGATCTTGCCGTCGGCGGAGACCTTGAGCGCGTTCATGGCCGCGCGCTCGAAGCGCACGTAGGGCCTCGTTTTGGTCTCGAAGAGCAGGGTGTTGAGCCCCGCCGCGTCGATGCCCGTTTCGAGCAGGCACGCGGTAACGCGCAGGGTCTTCGGGGTGACGTTGGCGTAGCGGAAGCAGCCGGTGTCGGTGGAGACGCCGGTGTAAAGGCAGGCGGCGATGGAGGCGTCGAGCTCGAGGCCGCCGTAGGTGAAGATGTCGAACAGCGCCTCGCTCGCGGCGCTGGCGGACGGGTCCACGTAGGTCTCTTTGGCGAACATCACGTTGGTGCCGTGATGGTCGATGTTGAGGTCCACGCGGTCGCCGTAGCGCTCGCGGTCTTCTTTCTGCAGCAGCTTTTTATCGCCCACGTCCACCGTGACCACGTAGTCGGGCTCGCCGTTACCGTAGGCTTCGGGCACGACGGCGTAGCCCATGAGGGCGGGCACGCGGTCGGTGTGCACGAATACGCGCTTGCCCATTTTTTTCAGCGCCAGATACAGCGCGAAAAGGCTGCCGATGGCGTCGCCGTCGGGCACGGCGTGCGTGAGGACGAGGACGTTATCCATTTCGGACAGCGCCGCCCACGCGCGTTCAATCGAGATGCTCATGTTCGCCGATCCTTTTGTTTTCTTCGTCGAGGAGCTTAAAGAGGTTGATGCTCTGCTCCACGCTGTCGTCGGGGATGAATTTGAGTTCGGGCACCTTGCGGATGGTGAGGCGCTTGCCGAGCTCGGTGCGAAGGTGTCCCTTCGCCTGCTTTTCGAGCACCTTCACCGCCTCGGTGGCGGCGGCGATGCCGTTGAGGGAGCTTATATACACCTTGCAGAAGGACAAATCGTGCGCCACCTCGGTGCGCACCACCGTGAGCATGGCTTCGGAGACGCGCGGGTCCTTGAGGCTGCCGATGAGGAGCGTCAGCTCGCGCTTGATATCCTCGGCGCTGCGGTTCTGTTTATACGACATAACGGACTCCTTTTCGGGGCTTGATCAGTCCTTGACCTCTTCGGTGAGGTAGGCTTCGAGGATGTCGCCCTCTTTGATGTCGTTGTATTTGTCGAGGCCGATGCCGCACTCGTAGCCCTCCATGACCTCTCTGGCGTCGTCCTTTTCACGCTTGAGGGACGCGATGACGTCCTCGGCGATGACGATGCCGTCGCGCACGACGCGGACCTTCGCGTTGCGGGTGACCTTGCCCTTGAGGATATAGGAACCGGCGATGGTGCCGGCGGAGGAGAGCCGGAACACGCGGCGGATCTCGGCCTTGCCGAGCTCGACGTCGCGGAACTTCGGCGCGAGCATGCCCTTGATGGCGGCCTGCACGTCTTCGATGCAGTCGTAAATGACCGAATACATGCGCATTTCGACGTGGTCGCGCTCGGCGTGCGCCTGCGCGGTGGCGTCGGGACGGACGTGGAAGCCGATGATGATCGCGTTGGAGGCGTTGGCCAGCATGACGTCGGATTCCACGATGGCGCCCACGCCCCCGTGGATCACGCGCACGCGCACCTCGTCGTTCGACAGCTTTTCGAGGTTCTGCTTGAGCGCCTCGACGCTGCCCTGGACGTCGGCCTTGACGATGATGTTGAGGTCCTTGAGCTCGCCCGCCTCGATCGTGGAAAACAGGGTGTCGAGCGTGACCTTCTTGAACGCGTTGAACTGTTCGTCTTTGAGCTTCTGCTTGCGCTGCTCGACGAGAGCGCGCGCGAGCTTTTCGTCGGTGACGGCGTCGAAGGCGTCGCCCGCCATCGGCACCTCGTCGAGGCCCATAACCTCAACGGGCACGCTGGGACCGGCGTCCTTGACCTTTTTGCCCTTGTAGTCCGTCATCACGCGGATACGGCCGACAGCCGTGCCGGCGACCACGATGTCGCCGTTTTTCAGCGTGCCGTTCTGCACGAGAAGCGTGGCGACCGGGCCCTTGCCCTTGTCGAGGCGGGCTTCGATCACGACGCCCTTGGCGGCGCGGTTCGGGTTCGCCTTGAGCTCTTTCATCTCGGCGACGAGCAGGATGGACTCGAGGAGCTTGTCGATGTTGAGGCCGGTCTTCGCGGAAACGGGCACGCAGATGGTGTCGCCGCCCCACTCTTCGGGCACGAGCTCGTAGTCGGTGAGCTGCTGCATGATGCGGTCGGGGTTCGCGCCGGGCTTATCCATCTTATTGATCGCCACGATGATCGAGACCTCGGCGGCCTTGGCGTGGTTGATGGCTTCGATGGTCTGCGGCATGATGCCGTCGTCCGCCGCGACCACGAGCACCGCGATATCCGTCGCCTTGGCGCCGCGGGCGCGCATTTCGGTGAACGCGGCGTGGCCGGGCGTGTCGAGGAACGTGATGTCGCCGCCGGGCAGCGCGACACGGTAGGCGCCGATGTGCTGCGTGATGCCGCCGGACTCGGTGGACGTGACGCTGGTGTGGCGGATGGCGTCGAGGATCGAGGTCTTGCCGTGGTCGACGTGGCCCATGACCACGACGACGGGGCTGCGGGCCTCGAGGGTCTCTTCGGTATCCTCGGTGGCGTCGATGATGCGGTCTTCGATCGTGACGACGACCTCTTTTTCGACCTTCACGCCGAGCTCCTCGGCCACGAGGGCGGCGGTGTCGAAGTCGATCGTTTCGTTGATGCCCGCCATGATGCCGTAGGAGAACAGCTTTTTGATGACCTCGGCGGCCGTCATCTTCATCATGGACGCGAGTTCGCCCACGGTGATCTCGTCGCCGACCTTGATCACGAGCTTGCGCGAGGCGCGCTCGGCGGCGATGCGCTTCAGGCGCTCGGCCTCGGTCTCGCGCTTTTTGGCCTTCGCGGCGCCCTTCTTGTTATACTGCTGGCTCTTTTGCTTGATCTTCTGCTTGTTGGCGTTGCCGTCGCGGTCGCGCACCGAATACGAGGACATGTTCTCGTAGCGCTCGTTATATTTGTCGAGCTCCACTTCTTCGGTGCGGGTGTTGACGGTCTTGCGCTCGCCCTTGGTGCGCGCCTGGATGGAGGCGTCGTTCTTGTTGTCCTTCTCCTTCTTCTTGAAGGGGGCGGGACCCGCGGGCCTCTGGCCGGGGGCGGCGGGGCGGCCGTCGGGACGGCCGGCGGGCTTTTTGGCCGGCTGCGCGGCGGGACGCTGGGCGTCCTTTCTCGCTTCGGGCTTCGCTTCGCCCTGCTTCTTGGCGGCGGGCTCGGCCTTCGCGGGCGCTTCGGCGGGAGCCGGCGCTTCGGGGGCGGCGGGCGCCTCTTCGGGCGCGGGCGCGGCGGCGGGCTCCTTGACCTCCTCAACGGGCTTCACGCGGGCGAAATACGCGTCGAAGCTGTCGACGGCGTATTCGTCGGTGAGGGCGTCGAAGGCGTAGTCGAGCTCTTCGGCGGTCAGAGACGTCTGGCTCTTGCGCGCGGCCTCGGAGAACTGCGCCAGCAGGTCGATGAGCTTGTTGCTCTTCAGATTCAGATCCTTCGCGAATTCGTGGATCTTGTATTTCAGGATAGTAGCCAAATAAGTTTCCTCCTATTCTGTCTTGTTGTCGGTGTATTCCGTCGCGAGTTCGCCGAGCCGCGAAGCGAAATGTTCGTCGGTGACGGCGAAGACGCAGCACGCTTTGCCGAATACGGGCGAGAGATCTTTCATATCGCAGCCGAGGGCGACGCAGGGAGCGTCGGGGTCGGCGGCTCCGATCTCGCGCCGGTGGCGGGGAGAGGCGTCGGACGTGAGGAACACGAGGCGCGCCTGCCCTTTTCGAAGGGCTGCCGCCACGGCGTCGCGGCCGGCCGCGAGCTTGCCCGCCTTGCGGCAAAGCCCGAGCATGGAAGTGAATTTATCCATTTTCGATCTCCCGGAGCAGGGTCTCGTAAACCGCGGGATCGATCTTGCACTCGAACGCTTTTTCGAGCCGCCCGGCCTTCTGCGCTTTTTTGAGGCATTCGGCCTCTTTGCACAGATATGCGCCCCTGCCGTTTTTCTTGCCGGTGAGGTCGACGCCGATCTCGCCTTCGGGGCTGCGCACGACGCGGACCAGCTCTTTTTTCGGTTTCATTTCCCCGCAGCCTACGCATTTGCGCAAGGGGATCTTTTTTTGCTGCATGGCGGTTCTCCCTTACAGCTGGATCATCGGCTGATAGTTGCCGTAATAGGGTTTGATGTCGATCTTCCAGCCCGTGAGGCGCGCGGCGAGGCGGGCGTTCTGGCCCTTGTTGCCGATCGCGAGCGAAAGCTGGTTTTCGGGCACCGTGACGCGGGCGGAGCGGGTCTCTTCGTCGAGGATCTCGACGCTGACAATCTGCGCGGGCGAAAGCGCGGCGCTGATGAACTCGACGGGGTTGTCGCTGTATTTCACCACGTCGATCTTCTCGCCGCCCATGAGGTCGATGATCTGGTTGATGCGCGAGCCCTTGGGGCCGATGCACGAGCCGATGGGCTCGACGTTTTCATCCTTCGACGAGACGGCGATCTTGGTGCGGGAGCCCGCCTCTCTTGCGATCGAGCGGATCTCGACGCTGCCGTCGTAGACCTCGGGAACCTCCTGCTCGAACAGGCGGCGCACGATGCCGGGGTTCACGCGCGAGAGCATGACCTTGGGGCCCTTTTCGGTGGACTTGACGTCGGCGATGTAGACCTTGGTGTAGGAGCCGGGCAGCAGCCGCTCGTTCGGGATCTGGTCCTTCTTCGGCAGCAGGCACTCGCGGCCGTTGATCTCGACCGTGGCGTCGCCCGTCTGCGGGTTCACCGACACGATCTTGGCGGAAACGATGTCTTTGTTCTTGCCCTGCATCTCTTTGAGCACGCGCTCCTGCTCGATGTCGCGGATGCCCTGGCGCATGATGTGCTTCACGCTCTGGGCGGCGATTCGGCCGAGGTTTTTGAACTCAAGGGGATAGACGAGGACGTCGCCGAGCTCGGCGTCGGGCTTTTCTTCGCGGGCCTCTTCGAGCGTGACCTGCGAATCGGGCTCTTCGACCTCTTCGACCACGTCGAGGCGGCGGCTGAGGTGGAACTCGTATTCGTCGTCGAGCTCGCAGAAAATGCCGCCCTTGACGCCGAATTCCTTGCGCGCCGCCGTGGCGACCGCGTTGTTGAGCTTTTCGATCAGCAGCTCCGCGGGGATGCCGCGTTCGGTTTCAAACAGTTTTATCGCATCGCGTAACAGTTCGTTCATTTTTTTCAGATCTTCCTTTCTCAGATGATGTCGTTGAAATCGTCGGCCTTGACGCTGACGAAAGCGTTCTTTTCAAACGTGTGGGCTTCGCCGTCCGGGAAGCGGACGGTGACGGCGCCGTCTTTGTAATCCTCGAGCACGCAGCGCCAGATCTTTTTGCCCTCGAAGCCCGAACGGAGCTTGAGGATGACCTTTTCGCCGCGGTATTTCTCGAAGTGGAAATCGCGGGTGAGCTCGCGCTCGATGCCGGCGGACTGCACCTGCAGGTTGTAGCTCTCGGGGATGGGATCGAGCTCGTCGAGCGGAACGTCGAGCGCGTCGTTGACCGCGACGCAGTCGGTGATGTTCACGCCGCCTTCTTTGTCGATCACGATCCGGAGATACCGGTTCACGCCCTCTTTGACGTATTTGACGTCCCAAAGGATCAGACCGAGATCCTTCACGAGGGGCTCGGCAAGGTCCCAGACGAGATCCGCCACCTTGCCGGGTTTGCGTTTTTCTTCCATAGCAGCACCTCTCTTCAACAAAAATGAGCGGGTCGCCCCACTCATTGTCAATAGCCTACTTTAGTTACGGTGATACTATATCATACAAAAATATAGAAGTCAAGAATTATTTTTCCTGTTTTTTTAATAAATCATTCAAACCAGAACGCCGGGACGCCCGGTTTGATGTCGAAGTTGGGCATCTCGCCGCCCGTTTCTTCCCAGATGCGGCGGATGAGATCGAGGCACAGGCGATAGACCTCGGTCTCGGGGTCGAGCCAGCGCGGCTCGCCCACCGTGAGGATGACCACCGCGCGGTCCGACTGCGGGTCGAAGAGAAACGCCGAGAACATGCCGCAGGCGGAGCCCGTGTGCACGTAGACCACGTCGTCGCCGATCACGCCGGTCTGGATCTGGCTGCCGAAGGCGACGCCGTAGTCGTCGGTCTCGATGCGCAATTGCAGCAGCTTTTCGACGCTCTCGGCCGAGAGCACCGTTTTGCCGTCCACGCTCACGCCCCGGTGGATCAGCATCGACAAAATCTTCACGTAGTCCTTCGCCGAAATGATGAGGTTGCCGTAGGCAAGGCCCGTGCCCTGCCCTATCTCCTTCGCCTTGATGTCCGCGAGCGAAGAAACGCTCAGGCCGCCCTCGCCGTAGAGCGCGCCGACGTCGGAGGCGTCCTCAAGCTCGTCGTAGACGTAAGAGGCGTCGATGCCGAGCGGGTCGAAGAGGAACTCCTTCGCGAGGTCGTTGAACGGCCGGTCCGTAGCCCGTTCGAGCAGGCAGGCGACCACGCCGTAGCCGAGGTTGGAATAAGAGTATTCCGTGCCGGGTTTCAGATACTGATAGGACGAGTACGACGACAGAAGCCTCCTGTAATAGGTCGTTTCGCCGTCGGGCTCGAGCGAGGACGTGTGCGAGAGCAGCATCGCGGGCGTGATGACCGCGTCGGGGAAATAGGGGTTGCGGCAGGTCTCGCCGAAATAAGTTGAAATATCTTCGTTTTCGTCCACGAGGCCGCGGTCTTCGGCCGCCATGAACACGACGGCCGTGACGAGCTTCGAGAGCGACGCGACGCGGTATTTCGTGTCGGTGGTCGCGCTTCGCCGCGCATAAAGGTCCGCGTAGCCCCACGAGAACGACAGGATCTCGTCGCCCCCGCCGTAATACGCCGCCTCGACTGCCACGGCGCCGTATCGGTCCGCGATCGCGGCGAGCGCCTCGCCCGCGGAATCGGAAAAGCCGGAATAGACGTGCTCGGCGCCCGTGCGGTCCGGCAGGGCGTCGGGTTCGGCATCGGGTTCGGCTTCGGAGGCGGGTTCGGTGCGCGCGTCGGCGGCGGCACTCACCGCGGGTTCGGAAACGCTTTCGGCGGCGGAGGCGTCCTCGGCGGGCGCGGAAGAAGACCCGCACGCGGACGTGAAAAGCGTCAGCGCCGTTAATATTGCCGCGATCAGCCGTTTTGCCCGCATACGATCCCCTCCTTTTCATTTACGCGAAAGATGATAGCACGCGGACGTGCCCGTGGCAACTTTAAATTTTGCCGGGAGGGGCTTTCATCGTTGAATATTTCGAATAAAGCGTGATGATTCTTTTTTATGGATTGCGTTAGGCGCGGGGAGGACGGAAAGCTCTTGACATTTTCGCCTCCGGGGGCTATAATAAGCACCGTGGCGCACCGCAAAACGCCGGCGTGGCGGAACTGGCAGACGCCCGGGACTTAAAAACTCATGCGAATTGCAGAAAATAGAGACAAATTCTAAACATATCGCATCTGTTTTGTTCAAGATTGACCGCTAAAACGCCTGTTTTTAAAACTTTTTCCGGCTGGTGACACCAAAAGTGACACCAAATTC
>JAFZOL010000065.1 GCA_017550625.1 Clostridia bacterium
CAGATAAGGGATAATATAGCCGCAGCGGCGCACTTGTTTGTGAAATACTGCGTTGCAGGGGACGGATAACCGTCAGGTTTATCCGTCCCCTGCGTCTTGTCTTTCGCAAAAATTGCATCCTCTGCGGTGCGAAGCAGTTTTTCGCAGGCTATTTATCGTCCGAACAATCTGAACGACAGGGGATAATCCTGGCGGATATCCCCTGCCGGGCGGGCAGTTCGGGCGGGAAAGAGCGGCGAAAAACCTGTATTATCCCTTATCTGCACCGCCCAACCACCACGGTCAGATTTTTTGACACACAAAACACTGATTACTACCGTCCGGATGGGCGTTTTTTTACTATAAACGGAAAAGAACCCAGCGGGAGATCCGCCGGGTTCGTGGTTTATAGGGAGAGAATCAGCCCTTCAGGAAGAGCACGGATGCGGCGATGACGAACTGGGCCGCGTAATAGAGGACGTGGTTCGTGATAATATCCACGGGGCGGTTCTTGCCCTCGCCGAAATAGGTGCCGGAGAGGATGAGGTCCGAGAGCACGAACAGCACGCCGCCGATCGCCATGACGACGAGGTGGACGTTTTCTTTGATGCCGCCGAACAGCGCCACGAAGAACGCGAACGCCGCCATGAAGAATAGCACCGCGCCGTAAACGGTGGAGATGATCTTGTAGTCACCGTATTTGAGCTTCATAGGCTTTTCGCCGAAGAACACCACGGCGGCTGCAAGCAGGGCGACGCCGCAGGCGGGCAGGATGGCGATGGGCTTGAAGCCCGCGCCTTTGGCGCCGAGCACGACGGCCGCGACATAGAAAACGTGGCCGATGCCGAACGCGAGGAAGCCCATTTTGGTATAGAAATCGCTGTCCTTCTCATAGCAGAACTTGAGGTCGAGCCAGATATCGCCGAGCAGCCCCATCACGAGGCCGCCGCCGAGCAGGGCGGCAAAGGGCGGGAACTGCGCGAAATAGGACGCGGCGATCCACGAGAGAATGAAGCACACGCTGACGCTCGCTTTGATCACCGTTGCCTTGGCGGAGCACTGTTTGACGCGGGTTTTCAGGAACAGGCAGAGAAACACAAGCCCGAGAGCGAGGGTGGCGAAATAGAGGATCTTGCCGACAAGCGGTAGGGAGATGACCATAAAACCGACTCCTTTTATTTTGTTGGGGGGCGTGGACGTCCCCACGGTTTTATGGTATCATAAAGAGGGGAAAAATGCAAACGGTTTTTTGAAAAAGAGGAAAAACGCGGCATATCAGACGCGTCCCCAGCCGACGGTGCTCTCCTTCTGCTGCCTGCGGTAAACAAATTCGAGCACGAGCCTTCGCGGCAGGAACGGCAGCAGCGGGATCAGCAGCTTCTGCGCGCCGGGCACCGCCGCCGTGACGGTCAGCGCACCGCGCAGCATGCCGTCGTACCCCTTTTCGGCTGCGAGGCGCGGGGACGCGCGGTTTTTGAACAGCGCGGTATCCTGCGCGTGCGCCTTGTCAGCAAAATCCGTGTCGAGCACGCCGGGCAGCAGCGTGGTGCAGGTCACACCAGTGCCCTTGAGCTCGCGCCACAGCGCACTTCCGAGGGAATACAGATAAGCTTTCGACGCGAAATACACCGCCTGCAGCGGGCCCGGCATTTTTGCCGCGACGGAAGACACGAGAAGGATGCGTCCCGCGCTTCGTTTGAGGAGGTCCGGCAGAAAGAGCTTCATGAGAAGCGTTGGCGCTTCGGCGTCTACGCGCAGCATGGCGAGGTCCTTTTCAGCGCTGCGGCGCGAGAAATCCCCCTGTCCGCCAAAGCCCGCGTTCAGGATCAGGAAATCCGGCACGAGCGCACGGTCGCGGCACGCGCGGTGCACGCGCACGATCTCTTCATAAGATGACAGATCCGCCGCTATGGTATGCGCCGTGACGCCGTAGATCGATTCGAGCCCACGCTTCTGCGCCTCGAGGCGTACCCTGTCAATATCTACGAGGATCAGGTCGCCGCCGCGCGAAGCGTGGATACGCGCGAATTCGCTGCCGAGCCCGCCGAGCGAGCCCGTGATCAGCGCGATAGGGGCTTCGTTTCGTCTTTCCCGCATGAACAACACTCCTTTTTTTCAGTTTGCGCAAAAAAACGAAAATCATCCGTTGCTTTTTGCGCCCCTCGAAAGTATTCTCAGTGAAAGGAGGTCAAACAACAGTATGGATCGGATCCGAGACGACCAGACGCTCGTGATCGAGCGCAATCAAAACATGGTTTACCGGCTTGCGCGCGCCGGGACCGGGAACCGCCACGACGCGGACGACGTGTTTCAGGAAGTGTTTCTGCGATACATCCGCAAAAAGCCCGTCTTCGAGTCGCCGGAGCACGAGAGGAACTGGTTCCTTCGCGTGACCGTCAACTGCACGCATACCCTGATGGCCTCCTTTTGGAAAAACCGGACGGAGGAACTGAGCGAAGATCTTGCAGAGGACTTCGACGACCTTCCCGTCGACGCGGACGATCTGCGGTCCGCCCTCGAAAAGCTCGACAGGCGTTACCGCGTCGTGCTGCATCTGTTTTATTATGAGGAACTGTCGGCGCGCGAGATCGCCGACGCGCTGAGGCTCAGGAAAAGCAACGTCCGCATGCTGCTGACCCGGGCAAGACGAGCGCTCAAGACCATACTCGAAAAGGAGAATGCGATATGAAAGAAGAATATAAAAACATTTTTGATTCTGTCACGCCGGACGAAGTTCTGCTGGAGGGGCTGGAGAAAAAACCGTCCCGTAAAAGACTGCTCAAGCCCGCCGTGGCGCTGATGCTGGCAGCGGCTCTCGTGTGCGGGATCCTGCTGTATAACGGGCCTCTGCATCCCACGACCGAAACGACACAAAACGGACAGGAAAACGTCCGGAACACTGCGGGGCATAGCAGGATGCTGCTGTACGCGGGCGCCGAAGAACTGCCGGTCGCAGAAAAAGAAGCGGACATCCGGACCTTCTCTGCTCCGATTAACTACAAGCTCAGGGTTTTCTCCCTGAATGGGTTGAGCGAATCCGAACGGCAGGCGCTGATCGAAGAAAAACGGGCTGAATTCAGCGTTCTCGTATCGGAGCCTGTTTCCTTCGATGAGGACGAAGCCGAATCCCATGAGATCCATGAAAGCGAGTCAGAGGAACCGCTCTATGTGCTTCCCTTCGCGACGGAAATGCTTTTCGACGACGTTTACGTCGTGATAGAGGCAGGCGACGCTTTCACGATCCGCGTGCCGGAGGCGACAAAGCTTGTCAATGTGACGGCAAACTGCGGCAGCGGCATGTTCCTGTGGTTTGAGACCTGTAAAGAGAATTGTGTGTTTCGTGCCTTCAACACGCTTCAGTGTGAAGGGCTTGATTCCGGTTGGAGCGCCGGCAGCGAAGAAAGAGCTTATGACGAAAACGGAAATCTTGTCGTCACCAATACCGAAAGCGCCGTGTTTTCAGACGGCAACCGCAATATGACCGTAGAAGGAAGCTTTTACAAGGCGGCGGACGGCTGCATCAAGGTTTTATGGTTCCCGTCCGAGGCGCTTATCAGATCGCTCGTCGGGCAGGACGGCGGCGAGCCGGATTATTCTTCCCTTTCGGATTCGATCACCTTCACGGCACAGTTCAACGACGGCGCCACGGAGACGTGCGGCGCGGTCCTTACCTTCGACCGGGACGGGCACATGCGCGTGACGGTCGGCTGACAGAAAGTCCGTATGCGGACCTGACGGAGACATCCGGCAGGTCCGTTTTTGTTTTTTTTCTATCCAAAAAACGCGGATTCAGTCTTGTAATCACGTTTCATTCCCGTTATAATATACTGGAGTAAGTATGGATATGGAGTGGTTGCGATGTTAAAGGTCCTGAAATTCGGCGGCTCGTCCCTTTCGGACGCCGGGCAGTTCAAAAAGGTGGCGGACATCATCAAAAGCGATCCGTCGCGCAGGTATATCGTGGTGTCGGCGCCCGGCAAACGCGGCCCGCACGACGAAAAGATCACCGACCTGCTTCTGCAGTGCTTCCGTCTGGTGCGCGACCGCAGGAGCATCGACGAGACCTTCGCTAAGATCACGTCCCGCTACGACGAGATCGTGGAGGGCCTCGGGCTCGACTGCTCGCTCAAGGAGCAATATGACAACATCTATGCCGCGATCATGCACCACGCGGACCCCGAATACATCACGAGCCGCGGCGAATACCTGAGCGCGCGGCTGATGGCGCAGTATCTCGACTTCCCCTTCATCGACGCCGAAGACTGCATCTTTTTCAAGGAGAACGGCACCGTGGACATGGAAGAGACCACGCGCGTGCTTAAGAACCTGTTCACGATGTACGACCACGCCGTGATCCCGGGCTTTTACGGCCAGTATGCCGACGGCTCGATCGAGACGTTCTCGCGCGGCGGATCGGATATCACGGGCTCGATCGTGGCCGCAGCCGCGGGCGCGGACGTTTATGAAAACTGGACCGACGTTTCGGGCATGCTGATGGCGGACCCGCGCATCGTTGAGAACCCGAAGACCATTGAAGAGATCACCTACCGGGAACTCAGGGAGCTTTCGTATATGGGCGCGACCGTGCTGCACGACGAGGCGATCTTCCCGGTCAGAAAGGCGCACATCCCGATCAACATCCGCAACACCAACCGCCCCCAGGACCCCGGCACGATGATCGTGCCGAAAGCCCAGTCGAACGTGGTGGACACTGTGATCACGGGCGTGGCGGGCAAATGCGGCATGACCGCCGTTAACATCGAAAAGGACATGATGAACGCCGAGATCGGCTTCGGCAAAAAGGTACTTGAGGTGCTTGAACAGCACGACCTTTCGTTCGAGCATCTGCCCTCCGGCATCGACACCATGACCGTGATCATCAATTCGGCGGCGCTCATTGAGTGCAAGGGCGCCGTGACCGCCGAAATCGTGAAAAAGGTGAACCCCGATTCCATTACGGTGGCGGAAAACCTCGCGCTGATCGCGGTGGTCGGGCGCGGCCTGATCGGGACCGTCGGCTCCGCTGCCCGCGTATTCACCGCCCTGAGCCGCCACGGCGTGGACGTGAAGATGATCGACCAGGGCTCCAGCCAGATCAGCGTGATCATCGGCGTGGACGAAAAGAAATATGAAGACGCGATCCGCGCGATCTACGATGAATTCGTGAAATAAGGAGAAGAGAATGGACGTTAAGATCAAAAAACTCGACCCCCGCGCCAAGATACCGACCTACGGCTCCGCAGACGCCGCGGGCGCGGACCTTTACGCCCTGATCGACGAGGCGCTCACGATCCCGCCGCACGGCACCGAGCTGATCCCCACCGGGCTGTCGGTGGAGATCCCGCAGGGGCACGTGGGGCTCATTTTCGCGCGCAGCAGCCTCGGCACGAAGCGCGGCCTTGCCCCCGCCAACAAGGTGGGCGTGATCGACGCCGACTACCGCGGGCAAATCATGGTGTCGCTGCACAACCACACTGACGAGCCGCAGACGCTCGAGGCGTTTGAGCGCATCGCGCAGCTCGTGCTTGTGCCGCTCGTGCGCGCCGCCTTCCACGAGGCGGACGAACTGTCTGAAACGGACCGCGGCGAGGGCGGCTTCGGCTCCACCGGGAGAAAATAAGGCATGGGATCGAAACTGCAGAAAACGAGCGCCGCGGTCGACACGACCGTGAAGCTTTTGAGCATATTATGTCCGCTCATCTATTTCGCAAGCTACCTGACGCGGAAAAACTACGGCGTGATCATGACGGCCATCATCGAAAACGAGGGAATGGCCGACGACGTGGCCGGGTTCATCGAGACACTCGCGCTCATCTCTTACGGCGCGGGACAGGTGATCAGCGGCATTCTCGGCGACAAATTCAAGCCGCAGAACATCATTGTGTGCGGGCTTTCGACCACCATCGCATGCAACCTGCTGATGCCGCTATGCCCGTATAATTACCTGCGCGAGATCGTGTGGTTCATAAACGGCTTCGCACAGAGCATGCTGTGGCCGCCGCTGGTGCGCATCATGGCAGAGACCATGGATTCGAGGACTTACAGCAGAGTGTGCGCGAACGTGAACGTGGCGGGCATCGGCGGAACGATCTTTTTGTATCTTTCCTATCCGCTGATCTGGCAGAAGCTGTTCGGCGTCAACGGCTGGCGCGCCACATTTTTCAGCTCCGCCGTGCTGTGCGGCGTTGTGCTCACGGTTTGGCTTTTCGGCCTGCGCGCTATCCGGTCCGACGAGAGGATTTCTTTCAATAAACGCAAACGCGAAGAGGCGGCAAACGAAGCCGGCGGCAAAAAGCTGTCGCTGCGGCTCATTCTCGGTTCGGGCTTCGTGCTGATCGCTTTGGGCATCATTCTGCAGGGTATGCTGCGCGACGGCATCACTGACTGGGACCCCAAGATGATCTCCGACACCTTCGGCATCACCGCCGACAAGGCGATCCTCAAGGCCGTGATCCTGCCCGTGATCGGCGTTGTCAGCCTCAAGCTCGTGGGCTTTATCAACGAGCGCTTCGTCAAGGACGAGGTGCGGGCCGCGGGGCTCACCTTCGTGATGGCGCTCGCTTGCCTGACCACGCTGTTCTTCTTCCATGACAAAAACGAATATCTCACCCTGGCGCTCTCCGCCGTTTCGGTCGGTCTGATGCACGCGATCAACTTCTTCCTCATCTGCATCGTGCCGCTCAAATTCGAGAAATTCGGCGTAGTATCCACGATGTCCGGCGTCATCAATTCGCTCACCTACGTCGGTTCCGCCGCCGCGCTCTACGGCTTCGGGTTCATCTCCGAAACAACCGGCAACAACTGGCGCATCGTGATCGGTGCGTGGGCCATGATCGCGGCACTGGGCGTTGCGATGTGCTTCGCGGCCATTCGCCCGTGGAAAAAGTTCCAGACAGAAGAATAACGACCAATTCCCATCAAAAAAGCCGCCCGAACGGGCGGCTTTTCGTTTGTTTATCAAATCATTTCTCGACCGGGAACTTTTTCTCAAGCCCCACGGCGTAGCGCAGGATCAGGCGCGCGTCCTCGGCGGTAATGCCGGCCTTGCCGTCCACGTTGCCGATCATTTCGACGATACGGGACGAAACCTTATCGAGGCCGACCGCATAGCGCAGCGCAAGTCTCGCGTCGGACGCGGACACGACGCCGTCGAAATCGAGGTCGCCGTAAGAGAAATTCTGCTCGTCGCCGGCCTTATAGGTGGAATACGGAGAAAGAGAGCCGTCCACGAGTGACTCCTGCAGATACTGGGGATACAGCTCGTGCTGCCAGACAGACCGCTGCGTGTCGGAGAACACGAGCCACGCCACGAATTCCGCGACCGAAGGCGCCGAATAGATGTTGTGTTTATGGTTCTTGATGAACCACGTGTTCTCGGGGAAGAAGCAGGTGGAGGCGTCCACCGCGCGGCCGGGCTCCATGTGGTTGTGGTTGCCGTTGGTGCAGCGCTCCTGCGTGGAGAGGCTCTTGTCGATATCGCCGGTCTTGGCGCCGATGCCGGCATAGCGGGTGGCCTGATAGCCGTCGGACTGCTCGTTGATCTGCGCGGTGATTGGAATCATCTGGTGGTTATAGCCGGCCACGATGTTCAGGTTCACGCCGGAAGTCTGCAGGGCGTTGAGCGTAAGCTCGGTGGCGTACATCACTTCCCTGCCGTGATCCATCTTCTCTTTGAGCGCGGGGTCTATCTCCTCGTCGCCGAACATGAACGAAACGGCGGTGTCGTAATACTCCTCCGGCACGGCCGCCCAGAGGCCGGGCATGTTGCGCATATACTCGCGCAGGCCCTTGGAATAGATGTATTCATCCGCGGAGAGCAGGATCTCGCGGTAGCCGGAGCCGATCTTCGTGAACAGGCCTTCATTCTGGATGATGAGGGCGGTGCCTTTGAGGATCAGCTGAGCGATCAGGTCAGAGTAATTGGACGTGCCGAGCATGTTGCGGAACACGCCGGAGAACAGGCCCGACGGATCCTCGCCGATATACCGCGCGAGCGCCGCGCCGATGTCTTCGCCCTTGATATTGTCGTAGATCTCGCCGATCTCAAGGAAAGAACTGAGGTCGTCGATGGTATCCTGAACGGTACGTACGAGGCGGTAGCTCATCACGGCGCCGATCAGCGAACTGCCCATGACGAGCGAATCGAGCAGCACGAACGAGGCAAGGCTCTGCTTCGCGTGCTCCGTCTCATAATGAGCGTAGGCGTTGGCAACGACGCCGCCGTAGCCGCGCGCCACGATCGACACGCGGGACTTGCCGGTATCGCGCTTGACGTTATCGATAAAGGTCTTCAGCGCGAGACCGTTTTCTTTCGGGTCGAGGCGCCAGTCGTAATTGAAATAGAAGATCTCTTCGCCGCTGACGTTGTTGGCCGCAGCTGTCACAAACGCCTGCATATTCTCGTCGTAGATATATTCTTCGACGTTATGCGCGACGGGACGGTTGAAGTTGATGATGCCGATCTTCGGGTTCACGGGCTCGCCGGTGCTGTCGCACTGGATATTCGCGAAGATGTCGTCGATTGCGGAGGCGATCTGCGCGCTGCCCTTCGCGGTGTCGGTGGCCGCGGAGGAAAGCCCCATCAGGATCGTGGTGAGCGTGGTGGTCATCTTATCGGACTGCACCGAAAAGATCTCTCTGGTCGTGTCGCCGGGGGTGTTGGGATTCTGATAATAACGGACCTCAACCATATCCGGGATCACGATCACGGGCGCGTCTTTGCCGCCGGCGGCGATCGCCGGCACGGCGGCTGCCGCAAACAGCAGGATCGCGGTGAGAACGGCGATCGTCTTTTTCAGAACGGAATGCTTCATATCTCTTCCTCCTAAAAGAAGATACTCTTCGAGTTGTAATTATTATATAATGGAAGAGGAAGTTTTGCAAGAGGAAATTTATGAACCCTTCCATTTTTTATATGACGCACGTCCGCAGGTTTTTCGATTTGCCTCTTGCGTTTTTTGCAGAAATAGGTTATAGTATAAAAGAGAGATCGCGCACATTTGTGATAGATCCCGAAATCCTCAACCCAAAGGAGACGCTTATATGAAAAAGAGTAGACTGCTGCTTGCCATCATACTCACGCTTGCGCTTCTGTTTGCGCTTACCGCCGCGGCGAACGCCGCGAGCAGGATCTTCGGCGACGTGGACGGCGACGATAAAGTCACCGCCAGCGACGCGAGACTTGCCCTGCGCGCAGCCGTTCAGCTCGACGACCATCTGACCGATATCGCGAAACAGGCCGCGAACGTGGACGGCGACGACAAGATCACCGCGTCCGACGCACGCCTGATCCTGCGCGCTGCCGTATCGCTTGAAGAGCTGACGGGCACCATCCACGTGCATGAGCCCGCCGAGGCCGTGCGCGAAAACGAAAAGCCCGCCACCTGCACCGAAGACGGCTCTTACGACACCGTGGTGCGCTGCAAGGACTGCAATGAAGAGCTTTCAAGAGAAACCGTCGTTCTGAACAAACTCGGTCATGACATCGTGTTCTCTGAAAAGAAGAGCGAATTCTCGCTTACGGGCGATAACCGTCTGGTGTATGAATGCTCGCGCTGCGGGCTGGACGGCACCACCGATCCCACACTCGTGCACGTGGTGAAGCTCACGAGCGAGCCCACCGACGACAATATGCTCATCGTGAACCATTTCATCAACCGCCTCAAGGGCGATCTGCAGGAAGAGGGCGTCAAGTTCGCCGCTACCGAAAACAGCGTTTCCGCCGGCAAGATCCTTAACTCCAAATACGATATGAACGCTCTGATGAGGTCCAAGATCCAGGCGATCAACGCCATGCTCGGCGACGACGAAAAGATCCCTGTGAAAAAAGAAGAATTCGACGCGATGCTCAACGACATGATGGTCGGCACCAACGAGATCCAGAACACCACGATCTGGCCCGTTGTGCTCACGAACGAGAACTTCGTGCTCAAAGGTCAGCCCATCGTTTCGGCGCTGCTGGCGAGCGATCTCAGCACGCTGACCGTGACCGCAGTAACGGAATATGATATCGAAGGCTTCTTACCCGACGTTCTGCCCGATACCCGCACGCTCAGCATGAAGAACGACGGCAGCTATTGGGTCGTGGGCAAGCCCTCCGATTATAACCTGAAAACGATGTTCCTTGCGAGGCTTCAGGATTCCGCGAACATCATCAAGATCACGATGAAGCTCAAGGACGGCAATTACAACAGCATGGAAGCCTTCACCGATAGCCCCAACCTTGAGCGCATCATCGATTTCAACAAGGGCGATTTCGAGATGGAGGATATCTCTTCCGCTTTCGACGGCATGGAATCCATCGGCGATTTCAAGGCCTCGCAGAGCAACACGATCAAAACGCACGGCACCGTGACCTATTATTTCGACGCCGAGACCGGCAAGCCCCTTGCCGCGACCTACGACACCGAGATCGACACGGTCAACTCCTTCACCCTCGACGTGAAGATCGCGCTGAGCACCCTGAACGCCGGCGCCTCCATCTCCGCCGACTCCCACACCAAGACGATCTATATCTTCGATCCAAAGCTCGTCTACTGATCCCAAGGCATAGAAAACCGGCCGTCCCCTCCGCGGGGACGGCCGTTCTTTTTTGCGATTGATTTCACAGCAGCGCGATGATCGCGACGGTGACGACGGACAAGCCCAGCAGCACCGCAAGCGCGATCGCGACGATCTTCGTAAATTTCTTGTTCATATCATTCCTCGATCCCGAGCAGGCGGGTCATTTCCTTTCTGTATTCTTCGGTCTGGCGGCCGGCGCAGTTCATGCATCTGCCCTGCACCATCGTGTAGATCTTGATCTTCGGCTCGGTGCCGGCGGGGCGGACGACGATCTTGTCTTTGTTCTCCGCCTGCAGCACGATCACGTTCGACTTCGGCAGGGTGACGTCCGTTTCTGCGCCCGAAACGAGATCGTATTCTTTGCGGGTCTTATAATCCGTCACGCGGACGATCTTTTTGCCGCCGAGCTCGGTGGGATAATTCCCGCGCAGGGCGTCCATCATTGCCGCCATTTTGGCCATGCCGTCGGCGCCCTCGAAATAGAAGTTGAACAGCGAGTTCTTCCAGCAGCCGTAGCGGGCGTAAACGTCGGCGAGCACGGTGACGAGATCTTTGCCCTGTTTCTTGTAATAGGCAGCCATCTCGCAGATGAGCATCGAGGCGTTGACTGCGTCCTTATCCTTGGCGTGCATGCCGGAAAGGTAACCGTAGCTCTCTTCAAAGCCGAGCTGGAAGCGTTCGGGCTCACCCGCCTGCTCGAGCTCGACCATCTTTTCGCCGATATACTTGAAGCCGGTGAGCACGTTCACGACCTCGGCGCCGTAGCTCTCGGCGATGGCAGACGCGAGATCGGAGCTCACGATGCTTTTCACGATCATGGGGCGCTCGGGCAGCGTGCCGGCGGCCTTGCGGCGAGAGAGGATGTATTCGGTCAAAAGGCACCCGACCTCGTTGCCGGTGAGAAGCTGATATTCGCCCTCATGCAGCACGGCGATGCCCACGCGGTCACAGTCGGGATCGGTGGCGAGCAGCAGGTCGGCCTTTTTGGTCTCGCTGAGCTTCAACGCCTCGTTGAACGCCTCGCGGATCTCGGGGTTCGGATAGGGACAGGTCGGAAAATGCCCGTCGGGCTTTTCCTGCGACGGCACCACCGTGACGTCGGTCAGGCCGATCTCTTTGAGGATACGGCGGACCGGCTTGTTGCCCGTGCCGTTGAGAGGCGTGTAGATCACGGAAAGATCGGAGCCCTTCGCCGCCTCGGGATCGACGGTGCAGGACTTTACGAGAGAGAAGAACTTGTTGAGGAAGTTCTCATTGAGCATCATGATAATGCCCAGCCGCTGGCCATCTTCGAAATCGAGCCTGTGCACGCCGCCGAAGATATCACAGGCGTTGATATAGCCCAGCGTTTCGGCAGCGGCATCGTCCGTCATCTGATAGCCGCGGTAGTCGTAGCACTTATAGCCGTTATACTTCGAGGGGTTATGGCTCGCCGTGATGATGATGCCGGACGAGCATCTGAGCTCGCGAACCGCCCACGCCACGACGGGCGTCGGCATGAGCTCGGGGAACAGATAGACCTTCACGCCGTTGGCGGCAAGCACCTCGGCGGCGAAGCGCGCGAAACGGTCGGAATTGAGGCGGGAATCGTAGCCGATCACAACGCTGGGGGCGATAAAATGTACGTTCAGGTAGTTCGCAAGGCCCTGTGTGGCCTTGCCGACGGTGTAAACGTTCATCCGGTTGGTGCCCGCGCCGAGCACACCGCGAAGACCGCCGGTGCCGAACGCGAGATCCGTCCAGAAACTGTCTTTGATCTCCTCCTTGTTGCCTTCCATGGCTTTAAGCCCTTCGGCAACTTCGGGATCGGTCGCTTTTTCTTTCCACAATGCGTATAACGCGTTATATTCGTTCATTGGATCGCTCCTTTTCCGTAGGGTTTTCTATATGTTTATTATATCGCAAGCGTTTTTATTTTACAAGCCATTTTTTAAATCTGCCTAAAATTAGACGAATGATAAAAAGTTACCTAATAAAACAAAGAAGCTCCCCCTCTTGCTTCTTCCTTCTGCATCATTACGAAAATAAGGGAGCTTCTTTGCAAAACAAAGAAGCTCCCCTCTTGCTTCTTTTTTCTGCATCATTCGAAAATAAGGGAGCTCCTTTGCAAAACAAAGAAGCTCCCCTCTTGCTTCTTTCTTCTGCATCATTCGAAAATAAGGGAGCTCCTTTGCAAAACAAAGAAGCTCCCCTCTTGCTTCTTTCTTCTGCATCATTCGAAAATAAGGGAGCTTCTTTGCAAAACAAAGAAGCTCCCGGGGGAACGGAAGCTTCTTTGTTTGGGGAAGAGAAAATATAAAAAGGGGAAAGCAAATGAAACGGACGGATTTGTCCTGTTATCATTCTATTACAGAACTGTTACGTTCAAAGCATAAGATTATGAACAAATTTTGAATTATTTATCCGGGTTCTGTGAACGGCAAGTCCAAATGACCCTTTATCAGGCTTCTTCCTCAAACTTCTTGTGCGACTGCATCTTGAGATAGGCGTTGATAAAGCCGTCGAGGTCGCCGTCCATCACGGCGTTGATGTTGCCGTTTTCATAGCCCGTGCGGTGGTCCTTGACCAACGTATAGGGCATGAAGACGTAAGAGCGGATCTGGCTGCCCCAGCCGATCTCCTTCTGGTCGCCCTTGATGTCGGCGATCGTGTCGAGATGCTCGCGCTCTTTGATCTCGATGAGCTTCGACTTGAGCATCGTCATGGCAACGTCGCGGTTCTGATACTGGCTGCGCTCGACCTGGCACGAAACGACAATGCCGGTGGGGATGTGCGTGAGACGCACAGCGGACGAGGTCTTGTTGACCTTCTGGCCGCCCGCGCCGGACGCGCGGTAGACGTCCATTTTGATATCCTCGGGGCGAATATCCACCTCGATGGTGTCGTCGATCTCGGGCATGACCTCGAGCGACGCGAACGACGTGTGGCGGCGGCCGGAGGCGTCGAAGGGCGACACGCGCACAAGGCGGTGGATGCCCATTTCGCTCTTGAGGTAACCGAAGGCGTTTTCGCCCTCGATCAAAATCACGGCGGACTTGAGGCCCGCTTCTTCGCCGTCGAGATAGTCGATGGTGGTGGTCTTGAAGCCGTGGCGTTCACCCCAGCGATGGTACATACGGAACAGCATCAGCGCCCAGTCCTGCGCCTCGGTGCCGCCCGCGCCCGCGTGGAACGTGAGAATGGCGTTTTTGGAGTCGTATTCGCCCGACAGCAGGGTCGCCAGCGTCTGGGATTCGATCTCGCTTTCGATGCGCTCGACAGAGGCGGTGCACTCCTCGAGGCCGGACTCATCCTCCTCTTCGTTGCACATCTCGATCAGCGTGAGCGTATCCTCGTAATCGGTTCTGAGATCAGTGTATTTCTTGACCTTGCTTTTGAGGCCCGAGAGCTTCTGCATGATCTTGTTGGAGTTCGCCACGTCGTTCCAGAAACCGTCTTCGGCGGTCTGGACTGTGAGCCGCTCGATCTCGGCCTCGAGGTCCTTGAGCCCGATGGCGTCGGCAAGCTCAGCAAGGGGCTTTTCGCTTTCAAGGAGCCTGAGTCTCAGTTCTTCATATTGAAGCATAATATCCGCATTCCTTTCACAAAACAGCGTGATTCGGGGTTGCCGGAAGGACCGGCGAAAAAGCCGCCGCACATTCCGCACCATTATCATCCATTTTAGTATTATATGTAATTCTCGCGTGCTTGTCAAATGTTTTTCAAAAGAAAGCGCGCGAAAGAGGAAATATTTCGCAAAAGATGTTGAAATCGGGCGCGGTTTTGTATAAAATAATAATGGATTTTTATATGCGAGAGGACCTGATGCTTATGCGATATCAGAACGCCGCGTGCGTTTCATGCAATATGCCGTTCGGCGAAAAGGATACCGTCGTGGTCTGCCCGGTCTGCGGCGCGCCGCACCACGCCGAATGCTGGGCCAAAGAGGGCAAATGCGCGTGTGAAGAAAAACACGCGTCCGGTTTCGTTTGGGACTTCCCCGCTCCCGAGCCGCCCGTAACGCCCGAAACCGCAGCCGTTCCGGGCGCGGAGGCGAACGCCGGGGATACCGTTGCGTGCGAGTTCTGCGGCGCCCGCGTGTACCGCAAGGCCATGTTCTGCCCGCAATGCGGCAATCCACTCAAAAGCGACGTGCCGCGCGGCGAATTCAGGCGCTACGACGATCCCGAGCCGAATATGGACAGGATCCTCGAAAACTACGAGAAATACGGCGGGCTCGACCCCGACGCCGAGATCGACGGGGTACCGTGCCGCGATTATTCCGATTTCGTGGGCGGCTCGTTTCCGGGCAGGATATTGCGCAAGGCAACCGAGGCCGAGCGCAGGCAGAGCAAGATCTCGTGGTCCTTCGCGGCATGTCTGTTCGGCCCGATTTGGTTTCTGTACCGCAAAATGGTCAAAGAGGGCGTCGCGCTGCTGCTCATCCATCTCATTCTGACCTTCAGCATGCTGTTATGCATGCTTTCACCCACCATGATCGCCGAGCTGCGGGGCGCGCTGAATATGACTGAAGACGCGGCGCTCAACGGCTCCGCCGAGAACTACGCCGAGATCGTGAACGAAATGCAGTCTGCGCTCGAAAGCGCCCTTTACAGCGGGCTGTCTTCTTTGAGCCAAGGCAGACTGCTCGGCATGCGGGCGATCGAGCTGATCCAGACCGTCGCGGTGCCGGTGCTTTGCGGCCTGTTCGGGCTGTGGTTCTACCGCAAGAAAGTGAGGGCGGACGTCCTGAACATCCGCGCTTCGCAGCCAGACCCCATCGCGCGGCGGGTGCGCTTCCGCAAATCCGGCGGCACGAGCGTCGGTTACGCCGTGCTCGGCATATTGGGCTACGCCGTCGTGTATATCGTTTTCGCGAACATTCTGTTTTCTTTGCTGTAACGGGAGGAGAAAGACCATGAAGATCACAAAAGCCATCATTCCCGCGGCGGGGCTCGGCACGCGCGTGCTGCCCGCCTCGAAATCCGTGCCGAAAGAGATGCTCAACATCGTGGACAAGCCCGCGATCCAGTATCTCGTGGAGGAGTGTGCGAGATCCGGCATCACGGATATCCTGATCATCACGAACCGCGGCAAGGGCATCATCGAGGACCATTTCGACTACGCGTTCGAGCTTGAGGAGAACCTCAAAAAGAACCCCGCGAAAAAGGACCTTTACGACGCGGTGCATTCCGTCGCGGACCTCGCGAACATCTATTATATCCGGCAGAAAGAGACCAAGGGCCTCGGGCACGCGATCCTCGCGGCTGAAGCTTTTGTAGGGGACGAGCCCTTCGCGATCCTTTACGGCGACGATATCATCCTCAACGCGCCCGGCGAAAAGCCGGTGCTTCGGCAGCTTATCGACGCCTTTGAAGAGACCGGCAAATGCGCCTGCGGCGTGAAGGAATGCACGACCGAGCAGGTGATGAAATACTGCACGCTCGACGTGACGCCCCTTTCTGGCAACGTGTACGACGTGCATAAGATCGTTGAGAAGCCGCGGGAAGAAGAGATCCTTTCGCATTTCTCCATTCTCGGGCGCAACGTGGTCACACCGGACGTGTTCGACCTGATCCGAACCACGAAGCCTTGCGGCAGAACGGGCGAGATCTATTTCTCCGAGGCGCTTTCCACGCTCGCCGAACAGGGAAAGCTCGTTGCCGTGGACTTCATCGGCAAACGCTACGACATGGGCGACAAGCTCGGCATCATGCAGGCGAACGTTGAGGGCGCGCTGATGCACCCCGAGATCGGCGAGGCGTTCCGGGCTTATCTGAAAGAACTCGCGGGCGATCTGTGATATGGATACCCTGAGAAAAAACGATGAGATCGCGCTCGAGATCACGGGATTCACGAGCGAAGGCAGCGGAATCGGCCGGCATAACGGGCTGGCCGTTTTTGTGTCCGGCGCAGCGCCCGGCGATATCGTGAAGGTCGTGATCATCAAGGCGAAAAGCAACTACGCGGTAGGCAAGCTCCTCACAGTCCTGCGCCGCTCGGAGGACCGTGTCGAGCCCGACTGCCCCGTGTTCCCGAAATGCGGCGGCTGCGTGTTCAGACACGTGTCTTACGAAGCGGAACTGCGGTATAAACAGCAGCGTGTGGAGGACGCGTTCTCGCGCATCGGGCACCTAAACATCACGGTGAGCCCCATCGTCGGCGGCGAACCGGACGGCTACCGCAACAAGGCGCAGTTCCCGGTGCAGCTCGCCGGCGGGCGTCTGTTCACGGGTTTTTACGCACCGTTCTCGCACCGCGTGATCCACTGCCCCGACTGCCGCTTGCAGCCGAAGGAGTTCGCTTCGATCCTGCGCACGGTCGCGCGCTGGGCGGAAAAGTATAAGATCCCGGTCTATGACGAGACCTCCGGCAAGGGGCTGTTGCGGCATATTTATCTGCGCAAGGGCTTCGCCACCGGGCAGATCATGGTCTGTCTTGTTATAAACGGCGAAAAGGTGTTCAAGGCGAAAGAGCTGACCGACGCGCTTTTGAAGCTCGGCTGCGGCGTTGAGACAGTGCTGCTCAACCACAACACCGAAGACACGAACGTGGTGCTCGGCAAAACGAACACCGTGCTTTACGGCGACGGGACTATCGAAGACGTCCTGCTCGGCAAGCGTTTTCGCGTCTCTCCCCTCTCGTTTTATCAGGTCAACCACGACGGCGCCGAGCGGCTTTACGCCAAGGCGCACGAATTCGCGAAGACCGGGGCGCACGACGTGGTGCTGGACCTCTATTGCGGGGCGGGCACCATCGGTCTCACGATGGCCGACGACGTGAAGACCCTGATCGGTGTGGAGATCGTGCCCGAGGCCGTGGAGGACGCGAAAACGAACGCCGAGCTGAACGGCATCACAAACGCGCGTTTTATGTGCGCCGACGCCGCCAAGGCCGCCGAAACGCTCAAAAGCGAAGGCGTGACGCCCGACGCGGTGATCGTGGACCCGCCGCGCAAGGGCTGCGACGAGGCGCTGCTCAGAACGGTCGCAAACATGGGGCCGGAGCGGATCGTCTACGTCTCGTGCGACCCCGCTACCCTCGCCCGCGACTGCGCGGTGCTCGACCGACTCGGCTACCGGGTCAAAGAGGTCTGCCCGTTCGATATGTTCCCGCGCACAGCGCATGTGGAGTGCGTGACATTGATGACGAGAAACTGATCAACAAGCAGGACGGCATCTGGAACAAGACCTTCGTGGAGATGCTCGACAAGCTTGGGTACGATATTCAGATTACATATGTGAAGAAGGAATCTAACTGACAAATCGAAATATATGGAGGAAACCACTATGGCAAAAATAGTAGTTCTGAACGGATCACCGAGGAAGAACGGCAAGACCGCTTCGCTCGTTAACGCATTTGTCGAAGGCGCGGAGTCTGTCGGCAATGAGGTCAAAGAACTATACCTGCAGGGTATGGACATCGGCGGCTGCCTCGCCTGCGAGGGTTGCCAGCGTAATGGCGGCACCTGTGTGCAGAAAGACGATATGCAAATCGTGAGCGAGGCTTTTCTCTGGGCTGATGTAGTGGTATTTGCCTCACCGCAGTATTGGGGAACGATCACCGGTCAGCTCAAAATCGTTATTGACCGCCTATACGCTGTGCTGTTCGGATCGCCCAAAGTGAAGCAATTCGTTGTGATCATGACGGCTCGCGGAAATATGTATGATATGACTGAAGATTTCTTCTCTATCTTCACCCGTTTCCTTAATTGGAAGAATCTCGGCAATGTATTCGGGGCAGGAAAAGAAGCAGAAGCTCGGATACTCGGCGCAAGCATTAGATAGACAAATCGACGTTTGTCGAGATATCGCGAAATCTGGATTTATCAGGAAGGAAAGAGATTATGTCGCATGAGCAAGAGAAAAAAGTAATCGAACAATATACCGGTTTCCCCGAGAAGAATCGTCTGACCTATACAAAGGCAAAC